>CAYFGK010000001.1:0-119986 GCA_964342305.1 uncultured Saprospiraceae bacterium
CCGTCAGCCGTCAGCCGTCAGCCGTCAGCCGTCAGCCGTCAGCCGTCAGCCGTCAATTACGATAAAAATCGTAGTAAAAACTTGCTTTACTACGATTAGAGTCGTAGTATTGCTACGAGAACAATCGTAGTAAAGCTATGTCACCAAAGAATACACCACAACCGACGGCTTCCGAACTGGCCGTTTTGCAGTTGCTCTGGGAGCGGGGACCACTGCCCGTCAAAGAGGTACACGCTGCTCTTTCCGAAGAAAAGGACATCGTATACACCACCGTACTCAAGACCATGCAGGTCATGCTCGACCGGGGTATGCTGGAACGGGAATCCGTAGGACGCAAACACATTTACCGCGCGGCCATCAGCCAGGAATCGACCCAAAACAAACTGCTCGATACCTTTTTGCAGCGCACCTTTGGTGGCTCCGCCAAACGACTCGTGATGAGGGCTCTTGGCAATTATAAAACCACCGAACAGGATATTGCCGAGTTGAAAGCCCTGATCGATCAATTGGAAAACAACAAACCCGACGAAGAATGATCACCCGACTGTTTACACCCGACATTACCCACGCCCTGGGCTGGACACTGGTCCACGCCCTTTGGCAAGGCGCACTGTTTGCCTTGCTCCTTGGGGGCACGCTGATCTTACTGCGCCGCTACAGTGCACAGGCACGCTACCTGGTGGCTACCGGACTGTTTGCCGGATTTTTTCTGACCGCCGTTTTTACGTTTGCGCGGCTGTACGCTAATGCAACTCAGACGCCGGACCAACCGATTGCCATGCAAGTAGAGCAATCATCCGCACCTCAGGGTCCGGAAGTAACTTTTACACCTCCTTTTGCGGAAGCAGAAAAATCCGAAAAAACACCTTTAGCGACTACTCAGCCTACTTTACGGGAGCGCAGCATCGCTTATTACAACGAACACTTACCCCTGATCGTAACCATCTGGATGATGGGCGTTTTCGTATTACTGCTGCGCCTGATCGGTCAGTTGGCTTACGTGCAACGACTGGGCTCCTACGCTACGGCCGCCTTCCCCGACGTTTGGCAAGAGCGTATCCATGAATTGCAATTGCGCATGGGGATCGTCAGACCGGTGAAAAGCCTGCTGTCCGCCCGCGTGCAATCACCACTGACCTACGGTTGGCTGCGACCGGTACTGCTGATGCCGGCCAGGGTATTTCAATCGCTCCAGGACAATCAGATCTATGCCATCGTGGCCCACGAACTGGCGCATATCAAACGCAACGACTTTTTGGTCAATTTGCTGCAACAGATCATGGCAACTCTCTTCTTTTATCATCCCGGCGTCTGGTGGATGTCGGCGCGCATCGAAGAGGAGCGCGAGCACAGCTGCGACGATCTGGCCATCCAAATGACCCGCCATCCGGTAGGATACGCCAAAACACTGATCCAGCTCGAAGAAAGTCAGTTTCACTCTCCCGCCGTTGCCATGGCACTGAAAGGCAGGGAAAAAGGTGGTGGAACCGGCTTTCGCCAACGAATTAACCGGCTGCTTTCGGACTCCCTCGGCTCCGGAACCTTCGGGGAAGGCCTCACTACGGCCTTTATACTGGTAACCGTGTTTCTCCTGGCTTTCGCGACCACCGGCCAGTCCTTTGATCAGATAGCTAATACGGATCCGCTTTCGCAAAAAGAAGAGCCGGCTACGGAGGACATTCAGATCTTCGATGAAGATCCCGACTTTGATATGGATTTCGATATGGATGCGGATGTACGGAGCCCGGACGAATCCCGAGGCCCGATTTCTGCGGTGCCACCTGTATCCATGCAGGATACCTCCAAAGAGAACATGCTCTACCTGTTTATGGAGGCCATCGATGACGGGAACTGGCGACTGGTAGAATATTTCCTGGACCGCGGGATAGACGTAAACGGTACTAACGATCGGGAAGAGACTCCCCTGATGATCGCTGCCGGCGAGCATCAGCCGCAGATCGTTCGCTTGCTCATCGAACGGGGGGCCGATGTGAATTACCTAAATTCCGAAGGACGTACTGCTCTGATGTACGCGGCCGAGGAAGGCGCGGACGAAGCGATCCGGATCCTGATAGAAAATGGAGCGGACCCCAAAATGCACGGTTCTGATCGTGGCCATAACGCTTTGCACCTGGCTGCCGGGGATGGACACGCGGAGGTGGTTAAATCCATGTTGGATCTCGGGATCTCTCCCAATTCAACAGACCATGAAAATGCAACACCTCTGCATTACGCTGCCTCCGACGGGCACGAGGATGTTGTTAAAACTCTGCTTGATGCGGGTGCCGATCCTAACTCCAAAGATAAGGCAGGGCGAACCCCTCTGCACCTGGCCGCTGATGAGGGCCACTATGGGGTAGTCGCCATGCTATTGGACAATGGGGTGGAACCAGACCAATTAGATAACCACGACCGGACACCCCTGATGGTCGCTGCCGGTGAGCGCCACGATCGGGTAGTCGATCTGCTGTTGAAACGGGGAGCGGATCCCGACCGTACCGATAAAGACGGGCGAAATGCCGCTAGTTACGCGGCCAACGAAGGGGACGCGCAAAGTTTAAGGCGCCTGATGAAGGATGCCAATCCGGCAGGTATGGATAAAACCAGCATCCTCATTGAAGCTGCCGACGAAGGTCACCTGGAGATCGTGGAAGACATGGTTAATTCGGGAGCCGATGTCAATCGTGCTAATGGCGAAGGGATTACCCCTTTGATGGCAGCCGCGGATGAGGGCCACCTGAATGTGGCTACCTATTTGGTAGAACAGGGGGCTGATGTGGATCAGCGACAATCTGCAAATGGGCCAACTGCCCTGATCTACGCGGCAGACGAAGGACACGAGGAAATAGTTTCCTACCTGATTGCGCAGGGAGCGGATCTATCCGTAACCCATGATTTTAAGAATCTCGATGACCTGCCAGGTAACCCTTTTAACTCCAATCGTTCGGGTGACAGACCGGTACTTACCTTCTTCCGCGGAGCAGATGCCTTAATGACAGCGGTCGAGGAAGAGCATCCCGAGTGTGTGGAAGCCCTGTTAAAGGCTGGAGCTGATCCGAATGGAACTTCGGCTAAAACCCGCTTTGTAGATATCGGAGGTGACCGAAGTTGGCAGGAGCTTTACCAGATATCCCTGTCGGAAGCGCGAGGTACCTATGAACCTGCCTACGATGTACGGGGCTGGACCCCGCTCATGGAAGCCGTGGAAAGTAACGAAGAGCGAATCGTTCATCTGTTGCTTAACGCAGGTGCTAAGGTGGATGCCGCTACCAATACGGGTATGACGGCACTGACCCTGGCCCGTGAATTGGGGCTAAACCGATTAGTTAACATTTTGGAAGAAGCCAGGTAGGCTTTTACTCTCTTTTACTGGAGCTAGTGGTCACCGAAGTAATCAACAACCAGAATGATGGTCCGAAAATAATAAGATCCTGGCCGTCTTATACAATCACTATCAATAACCGACACCCAAGAGGTTAATTTACCTCCGTAAAAAAATCACCCGACATGCGATCTATTTTCATGCTGGTCGTGCTGGCCTATGCTAGTGCGCTTACAGCCACACCTATGCTTGAAGCCCACGAAGTGCGTGGGCAAATTGTTCATGCCGTTACCAAGGCTCCGCTCGAATACGCTACCATCTCCGCCTTCGATCCCGATAGCACCCTGGTGGATGGGACCATTACGGATGCAGAAGGCCGGTTCCAACTCCAACTGGAAAAAGGCACCTACCGTTTCCGCGTGGAATTCATTGGCTTTGTTGCTCAGGAGCAGGAGCTGGACGTTACCGGTAACCTCGACCTGGGAACGATCAACCTGGGAGAAGACGTAGTTGCCCTCGACGCCGTTGAAGTGACGGCCGATAAAAGCCAACTCAATCTTCAACTCGATAAGAAGGTTTTTAATGTCGGTCAGGACCTGGCATCACGGGGCGGCTCGGCCAATCAGGTACTGGAAAATGTACCGTCGGTTTCGGTTGGAGCCGATGGAACCATCAGTTTGCGCGGAAATACCGGCGTACGGGTGCTGATCAATGGTCGCCCTTCCGCTCTTGCTGATAATAATGCGCTTTCGGCCATTCCGGCTTCGAGTATTGAACGGGTCGAGGTCATCACCAACCCCTCGGCGCGTTACGAGGCAGCCGGCAATGCCGGAATAATCAATATTGTCCTGAAAAGAGATCGGGATTTCGGATTCAACGGTAGTGCCATGCTGGCTACGGGATCGCCGGCCGATCACCAGGCGGGCTTCAACTTTAACCTGCGCAAAGACAAATGGAACGTATTCGGAAATGTAGGCGCCCGCTATTCCGATTTTGAGGGTCGTGGTAATTCCCTGCGGGAAAACTTTACCGAGGGATTGCCGCCCTTCATTGAACAGGATTTTAAAAGTAACCGCAACGATAAAGCGGCCTGGGGTTTCGCGGGTTTGGAGTATTATCTGAATGAAAATAAGACCCTGACCGCATCCTACTCCTACTTCGGAATTAACAATACCGACCAGACCCGGACGAATCTGGAATACTTTGATGAGGATCGACATATTGATCAACAGTGGCAGCAGGTGCTGGACTACGACGAACCGGAATCCTACAATCAACTGGATGTTACCTTCACCAACGACAACCAGGAAACGGGGAAAAAGTGGGTGGTTACTTTCCAGCACGACTTCTGGTTTAACCTGGAGACGGAGAATACCCAATTGGACCAGGTAGTGCCGCAACCACTGGAAATCTATCAACTCCGTACGATCACCGATGAAAGCAGTAAGGATTATCTGCTGCAAACGGATTATCAGCTTCCACTGGGGGAAACCGGCCAACTCGAAATGGGGATCCGGGGAGAAACCCGGGTCATCGTTAGCGACTACATCGCTGAAACCCGGGAAGGTGATACCTGGCAAGTGTATCTGGGCCTTGATAATCGCCTGGATTACTTCGAGCGGATCGGCGGAGCGTACCTCCAATACGGGAATCAGTTTGGTAAACTGAAGTATCTGTTGGGCCTGCGGAGTGAGTATACCCACGTTCGCGCCGAAAATGAGGTGGATCCCGATAATGTGATCGATAAAACCTATACCCGCTTCTTCCCCACGGCCAATTTTTCGTATTCCCTGCCCGATAATGCCAGCGCCCAATTGAGTTATAGCCGACGTATTCGTCGCCCATCTTTCTGGCAGTTGAATCCTTTCCGGGGGATCCAGGATCCCAATGAAATTTTCCGCGGGAACCCCGATATGGATCCGGCCTACACCGACCGTCTGGAACTGACCTATCTGCGTAACTGGGAGAAACTGACCCTCAATCCGAGTATTTACTATTCATCGACCCGCGATTACTTTGAGTTTTACATTACACAGGAAGCAGACGGCCTGGTGGTCACCAGCCCGATCAATCTGGACCGGGAGCAGAGTCTGGGGCTGGAACTCACGGTCAATTACCGCCCAACGGACTGGTTAAACATCTACGGAGAGTTCAATTACTTCGAATTTGAGCAGGAAGGCATCTTCGGGGATCGCGATTTTGCTTTTTCCGGCGACAATTGGCAGGCGGGAAGCCGGGTTCAGGTGACCCCCGGCGGGGGCTGGTCCTTCCAGGGAAGTGTGGATTACCGGGCTGCGATAAGGAATGCGCAGCAGCTTAGCAAGGCAGTAGTGTTTGCGGATTTTGCTTTCGCAAAAAAGCTATTCGATGATCGCCTTACCGTGACTCTGAACGTGCGCAATGCCTTTGATTCCCAATTCTTCGGGAGCCGGATCGCCACGGCCAATTTCGTCCAGGAAGGCGGTACGGCCTGGAATACCCGCCGCTACGGGCTTACGCTGAACTATCGTATACAGAAGGGCATGAAACTGGGACAGCGGGAAGCACGCGGATCGATACGGTAGAACGCTGTACGCATTATGGGCTATGGCAACCCGGTAAAAAGGATCGCTGATCCTCTGGATCGCGCAGACCAAATCAAATTTAGAAGGAAGAAAAAACGATGAGCCCATTTATACCGCTTCCGAAAACGTTTGGGCTTCGCCCAAGCTTTTCATGCGAGTATTTATTCGACTCGAAGTGGTTTTGCTGCGCAGTAACTCGTGCTGGGACACTAAACCACTTCATTGTCGGTATACGTACAGAATCTCCGCATCAACCAAATCAAAATGAAAAATACCATTCCTTCTCTGTTCCTGCTATTGCTTATGTTGACTTCCTGTCTATCTAATGGAGCGGAATCAACAAAAACGGCACACGAGAACCCGGAAAGCTTGTCCATCAAATTAACTAACGGACATTGGTTTAATGGAACCACCTTTGACCAACGGACCGTATGGGTTAGCAACGGGATCCTGCATTTCGATGTGGTTGACACGGAGCCGGACACCATAATCGACCTCCAAGGCAAATACGTGATACCTCCTTTTGCGGAAGCACATAACCACAATCTGGAAAGTGATTACCAAATAGAAGAGCGGATTAATTCCTACCTGGATAACGGCGTGTTCTACGTGAAACTCCTTTCATCCATCAAGAAGCGGATCGACCCCTTAATGCACTACTATAATAAACCGGATGGATTAGAGGTGAGGATGGCTCACGCCCCGCTTACCGGCAGTGGTGGGCATCCGATGGCGTTACGGATGAGATTCCTCCAGTCGGGCTATTTCAACGGTCTTTTTAATACCCTGGAAGACATTGAATCACATGGTTATTTCATCATTGATGACCAGGAAGATCTGGAGAGTAAGTGGACGGAGATCCTATCCTTTGAGCCGGATTTTATCAAAATAATGCTGCTGTATTCCGGGGAATACGAGAAACGGAAAGACGATACGACTTACTTCGGGAACAAGGGCCTGGCTCCGGAATTGGTACCGGACATCGTGCAGAAAGCACACCAACATGATTTACGGGTCAGTGCCCACGTGGAAACGGCCCATGACTTTCGTATAGCTGTCGAATCCGGGGTAGACGAGATCGCCCACTTGCCGGAAATTGATAATGGGGAATTAATATCCCGCAAGGATGCCCGGGTAGCAAGGGAGAAGGGGACCGTGGTGACCACTACTGTTTCATTGGTTACCAAAAAAAGAGAGGAGTCAAACTTTAACGATCTAGTACAGGATATTCGCGCAAACTTGCAATTACTCAAAGAGGAAGGCGTACCGATGGCCATCGGGTCCGACATGTACAATGACAATTCAGTCGAGGAGTTTCAATTGCTGTACGGCCTGGGGATCTTCAGCAATCTGGAGCTACTGAAAATGTGGTGTGAAAACGCCGCCATGACCACCCTCCCTGACCGAAAAATTGGCCTGCTTAAGGAAGGGTACGAAGCCAGCTTTCTGGTGCTGGATATTAATCCGTTAGCAGAGGATATCAGGGCGATCAATGAGGCCATCGTGTTGAAAGTGAAACAGGGAGAGATACTAGAGTGATTTTTGACTATAAATACGGTCGACGGTAAATGATTTACGGCTCATGGTTTTTCTGCTGCAATACTTGATTGCACTGGATTTGCTCAAAAATGTAAACAAGGTTCTGACTCTATAATTTAGCTTGGCGAATCGGAAAGAAATACTTGTCCGTTCCTGCCCGCCGAAGTCCGTACGAACGAAGGAGGGCTGAACTTCTGACTTCTAACTTCTGATCTCTGACCTCAAACCTCCGATTTTCCTTGCTGCCGAAGCGCGGATGGGCGTAGGTACGCCACTTTAAAACACCCCGTCAATCGTAGGCCTTAAGAGATCATGCCCCCCTTCCACCACCTCCACGCCTAACCCGCGAAATTTCTTTATCAGTTTTTTAGCGGGGATGAGCGAGTCTTTTTCTCCCAGGATGATTCGCACGGGCATAGGTAGATCCCGAACCTTCCGGAACGAAAAAGGAAAATGCGCCCGCGCCCGCCAGGTTCCGAACAGTTGTCGGCGGCGGCGGGCATCCGCCAGGTTTCGGTTCAGGAAGGTGAGCGTGAAGCGGTCGATGATCTTATAGCGAAAAAGGCGATCGGCCCACCACATACGACCACCTACCCGGTCGAACAGCCGCTCAATGGATAGCCGCCAGCGATAAGGCACCCCGAAGGTAAATCCCCCCCATTTCGTTTTTGGGGAATCCGGCGCCAGTAGTGTCAGCTGATCGATCGGCAGTTCACCGCGAATTGCCAGGCTGGCAGCTAGAAGCCCACCGTAACTAAATCCAATTAAATGGAGGGAATGCGCTCCTTTGCGTTGAAGCAGCGCTCTGATCAGCAACTCCATATCTTCCGGACGGTATTCGGGGCCCGACCACTGAGTGGCCCCGTGGTAGGGAAGGTCCGGTGCAAAAAGGGTCGTCCCCGCCGGCAGGGCAGTGGCCATTTTGGCGAAAGCCTGCCCATTTTGGCGAAAGCCATGTAAAGCAACCACCACGGAGGTACCCCGGCCCCACTCATGTATCTGGAAGGTACCCCTTGAAATAGCAATTGGATAGGATTCGGCCATAAGATTGCCAAAAATAGGCAGTAATTTTTCTTTTAAGTACCTTTTGGTGGGAAGGATGGGAAAACGGTCAGGCTGAGGCTGAGGTTGAGGTTGAGGCTGAGGTTGAGGCTGAGATTGAGGCTGAGATTGAGGTTGAGGTTGAGGCTGAGGCTGAGGCTGAGGTTGAGGCTGAGGTTGAGGCTGAGATTGAGGTTGAGATTGAGGCTGAGATTGAGGTTAAGATTGAGGTTAAGATTGAGGTTAAGGCTAAGGCCCTGAAAAAGATTGCTTCGAGTATGAAAGAAAAATGCTGGTTACAACTGCTACTGCTGCTGCTTCCTTTTTTTGGCGTAAGCCAGGAGAATCCCCTGGAACGCATCATTTTGGAAGACGATAGTCTGCGAGTGGTGGCCTCCAATCCCGCGCATCAGGTGCAGGTGATCTACACCCGCATCGACCGGGACAGTAAAAATGTGCCGGGTTTTAAGACCTATACCTACGGCCTGGACACCAACCTGTACTTCTATCCGGCCAGCACGGTAAAGATGCCGGCGGCAGCCCTGGCCCTGGAGAAGCTGAACCACCTGCGTATACGCGGCCTGGACCGGGGAGATCGGATGGTCACCGGTGCCGCCACCTCTCCGCAGACACCGGTTGAGAAAGATAGCAGCTCTGAAAATAGGGACCCTTCCATCGAGCACTACATCAAAAAGATCTTTCTGGTTAGCGATAATGATGCCTATAACCGACTGTATGAGTTTCTGGGGCAGGGGTACCTAAACGAGCAATTGCACCGCAAAGGGTTCACCCACACCCGGATTATTCATCGCCTGTCGGTAAGCGGCTACGACACCCTCGGCAACCGCCTGACGAATCCGGTCAGCCTGTACGACGACGACGAGCTGGCCTACTTTCAAAACGAGGTGTACAGCAAATGGTATCCAAATTGGAATTTGCGCAATCAGATTCGGGGGCAGGGTTATACCGACAGCGAAGGCCAGCTGATTGAAGAGCCCTTTGATTTCCGATACAAAAATTACGTGTCCCTGCCCGATCTCCACGATATGCTGAAGGTGTTGCTCTTCCCGGAGGCCGTACCGGCCCGGCAACGTTTTGACCTGACAGATGATGACTACCAATTCCTGTACCGCTACCTGCGGATGCTACCCCGTGAAAGTGAATATCCGGCGTACCCGGACCTGACCGACTGGGATGCGTACGTCAAGTTTCTGTATTACGGTTCCGAAAAAGGAGCTATCAAGGAGCCAATCCGCCTGCTGAATAAAGTAGGCGATGCCTATGGTTTTCTCACCGATGTCGCATATGTCGCCAATCCCGAAACGGGCACCGAATTCATCGTAGCGGTGAACATCCACGTCAATGAGAATGAGATCTTTAACGACGGTGTCTACGAATACGATGAGATCGGCTTCCCCTTTCTGAAGCGATTGGGACGCCTGATCTACGAATACGACGAAAACCGACCCCGCCGAAGGAAAGCGGATTTGAGGAGGTTCTTTGGTGATGAACAATAAAGCCGGTAGGAGACACCAAGCTACTTGCATTGAGCATTTATCATTCATCACTTAGCATTAATGTTCTATCTTTCAGGCATGCATCGTATCCTACTCCCCCTATTACTATTGGCCATCGGTCAGGTAACTGCACAACGGGCCGATTTCCTTCCGGTCAACTACGATTTTCGTCTGCGCCTGCAGACCGAGATCGAGGCGCAGTCCGATAGCAGCCACCATCAGGGAATGTACCCGCTGAATCCCTTCCGGTACGCGGGTATTCGTTCGGCTTTCGCCAAAAACCAACGCCTCGGTGGTCGCTTTGCCGATTCTACCTGGTTGGGACGCAAGGTCTTCAACGAAATGCTGATCGACCTGCAAACCACCGATTTTGACTTTCAGCTCCACCCGACCCTGAATCTACAGGTGGGTAGTGATTCACGCACACCGGATAACACGCCCTACGTCAATACCCGTGGTTTCTTTGTGCAGGGGCGCATTGGGGAGAAGGTGGCTTTCTTCTCTGACTTCTACGAGAACCAGGCACGTCTGCCGCAATACGTCAACGAATGGACAAATCAGAATCGCTACGGAGGTCCTGGAGTTACGCCCGGACAGGGTGATTTCAAAGGCATCGCTAATCAACCGGGCGGCCGTGACTTTGCCTACGCCAGCGGGGCGGTCAGCTTCCAGCCGGGGCGCTTCTTTAACTTTCAGTTAGGCTATGGTAAACACTTTATTGGGGATGGCTACCGGTCTTTTTTGCTATCAGATAATGCCTTTAATTACCCCTATTTCCGCATCCAGTCTAATTTCTGGCGCATCCAGTACACCAATCTCTATACGCAGCTACGCGATGTACGCTACCAAAACCCCGACAATAGCTACCGCCGCAAGTA
Source organism: uncultured Saprospiraceae bacterium (assembly GCA_964342305.1). GTDB lineage: Bacteria > Bacteroidota > Bacteroidia > Chitinophagales > Saprospiraceae > DT-110. The sequence goes on from CAYFGK010000001.1 coordinate 10,862, forward strand.
CATGGTAGCTCATCACCTCTCGGTCAACATCGGTGACCGCTGGCGGGTAGGCCTGTACGAAACGGTGGTCTATGCCGATAGCGCCGGCACCCGCGGTTTGGAATGGGATTACCTGATCCCCGTGATCTTCTACCGGCCGGTCGAATTCGCCCTGGGTTCCGAAGCGGGGAACGTGCTTCTGGGGATGAATGTCCATTACAAACTCAACGATCGCATTCGCCTCTACGGGCAGATCGGGCTCGACGAATTTAAATTCTCGGAAGTCACCGCCGGCGATGGCTGGTGGGCGAATAAATACACGGTGCAACTAGGTGCCAAACTGTTGGAGCCGATTCCCGGACTATTCCTGCAGGGGGAGTTCAACTTTGCCCGCCCGTATACTTTTACCCACGAAGGAGGCGATATGGCTTATGCACACTACAACCAGGCGCTCGCCCACCCCCTGGGAGCTAATTTCCGGGAGCTCATTATTATCGCCAATTACTACCGTGGTCGCTTTTTTGCGGAAACGCACCTTCAGTACAGTTGGCGCGGCCTCGACCCGCCCGGAGAGAATTGGGGTAGCCAGGTGCTACTGGGTTACGAATCCCGCGAACAGGAATACGGCAACGAAACGCTGCAAGGGGTTCGCACCACCACCCTGTACACGGATTTGCGGGTCGGTTGGATCGTTAATCCCGGTTATAACCTGCGCTTTGAGGCCGGCCTTCGCCTGCGCGATTTCGCACCCGAAACAAGCACCCTCACCGCTACGAATACCACCTATTTCTTCGTAGGCCTGCGTACCGCATTGCAGAACCATTATTATGATTTTTAGTGTCCCCGGTACCTTCGCCGTAAAAGTACGCCGCCCGCCGGAGTCCGTACGGACGAAGGAGGGAAACCCCAAACCTCAAACCTGAATTTGTTTTTTCCGTACAATTGTATAAATCGAATCCCTAAATTATGTCCACTCCTTACGTAGCCATTATGGCGGGCGGTATCGGTTCTCGATTTTGGCCAGCCAGCCGAACGGAACGTCCCAAACAATTCCTGGATATTCTTGGTACCGGCAAGTCGCTGATACGAATGACCTTTGAGCGGTTCTTGCACATTACGCCGGCAGAGCGAATATTCATCGTAACGAATGAACGTTACCGGGATCTGGTAAAAGCCCATTTACCTGAACTCACCGACGAGCAAATTCTGGGCGAACCTTCCCGCAATAATACGGCACCCTGTGTGGCTTATACTGCTTTTAAGTTGCAAGCTCTTGACCCCGAAGCCAACCTGATCGTTGCACCTTCGGATCACATCATTTTGCAGGAAATGGATTTTCTGGAGACGGTCAAAAAAGGGCTTGCCTTTACGGCCAAAAATGATGCCCTGCTTACCCTGGGCATCCAACCCTCCCGTCCGGATACGGGCTACGGATACATCGAAGTCGGTACTGTAGCTGACGGTGCTATTCGAAAAGTGGCCTCCTTTCGGGAAAAACCAGACCTGCCTACCGCTCTGGAATACCTGGACTCCGGAAAATACCTCTGGAACGCCGGTATTTTCATCTGGAAAGTCGATCATCTTATAGCTGCCTTCGCTAAACATGCCCCGGAGATTCATCGCATTCTCCAAGCCGGATCCGACACCTACAACACCGAAAAGGAAACCGAGTTTATAAACAAAGCGTATCCCACCACGCCCAATATCAGTATTGATTACGCTATCCTGGAAAAAGCGGATAATGTGTACACTCTGCCCAGTGACTTCGGTTGGTCTGACCTGGGAACCTGGGCGTCATTGCACGCTGAGCTGCCTAAGGATGAGAATGGAAATGCCGTCACCGGTGACCGCGTTCATCTCTCGGAAACGAAAGACTCCCTGGTACGCACTCCTGCCGGCAAGCAAGTGGTAATCACCGGATTAAGTGATTACATCATCGTCGATGAGGGCGATGTATTATTGATTCATCCGAAGAGCAGGGAACAGGAGATTAAGGGGATAGTGGCGAAAGTTGCAAAGCAGTGAAGGAGGGCAATAAACTTCTATGGCAAGGAAAAAATATTCTGATAACAAAAAAGGAGGGTCATTTGACCGAAGCACTTTTCCCCCTTTGGAGGGGGGGAGGGGGTGGAAGCCAAACAACCTTCCACACGGGTTTTTCCTGTAATTCAATCCACTCCTCAATATCACGTTTTACTTCGTGAATGTGGTGAAGCACCTCCAAATTGGTAAATCGCAAGACGGTGAATCCAATGTTTTCCAAAGCTATTTCCCTTAATTTGTCTTTTTTTTGCATATACTCTCGTAAATGATAGCTTCCGTCGACTTCAATTACTAATAGCAATTTTAAGCAAGCAAAATCAGCTATATAGTTCAGGATTGGGCGTTGTCGACGGAATGAATACCCTTTCATTTTACGAGCCTTTAATACGTACTTCCACAAACAAGCTTCCGCTTTTGTCATGCGCTTCCTTAGTCTATTTGCGTAGGGACGCAATTCTTTATTGTAGTGGTAGTTGTTTCCCGGACCTGCTGGAATCATAATGTAATATTGGGTTCTTGCTATGGCACCCCCTAACCCCCGCCAGCGGGGGAAACGATCAGGGAATGAAGTCGCCTAAGTGGTTAAAAGAGGACCCCTCACTCTCAAAAGGGGCCCTCTCAAAGCTCAGGTGGCAAAGTGTCGAGATGAGAAAAAAGGAAGGATAAACATCACCGGAACACGCACTTCCCACCCGTTGGGAGCATCAGTAAGCAGACAGCATTAGTAAGAACTGTTCATAGGGATGATCATTTGGTGTTGTTCTTAAATCTTACATGGACAAGGTAAAAGGACTTTGTCTTTGAATAAATGACACAATTGCCTATTAGTAGGGTGGCTGATTTAGTGGTTTAAGGAGTTTTTTGCGTGCTTATTATTTGGTTATCAGTGTTTTAAGTTGTTTGTTGTTCGGTCGGTAAAGTGGAAGGCCAAAAAAAAATGGCCTCTCAAATGAGAAGCCAATAATCTCCATCCGGAGAATCATTCAAACGCTGTTTGGTGCACGATTTTAGGTCAAAAGTGGCTCTGCTTATCTACGAATACATCTGGCGTAATTATCAGAGGCAACTTCAATGGAGTCATTAAAGTCCATATATGCCCAGCGATTACAGGTTCCTGTGAGTCGGAAAATTTCAATCACTGGTCGTTCGTAGCGGCAGTATAAAACATCAGACGAAAGTTGGTCACTTGCTGTTTTATAGTCCTTGAGCCACTGCTCATAGCAACTTGCCTGAAGGGCCGTCGATAAGGCTCCGATCAGCAAGAGCGATAGCATGATCTTTTTCATAGCTTAGTTCTTTTTTAGGTCATCAATGATCAAATTGGTTTCTACATCAAAGGCGGGATGATCCGAAAGGAACAGCTCACGTACTTCTTTAAATTTCTCTTTCGGTAGCTTCCGAAGCGCCGGAAATGCTTCGTCCAGGGCGGTTATTCTCCGATCCACTTGACAGCTTAAATGCAGGTATCGTTCCTCTCGATCTGTCAGATAGGTAGGATCATTCACATAGCAGTCTTCATCCATTTGGAGACCGTATTTGACCGCCTTCTGTTGTAAGCTATCCATGTTGATGTCACGGAATTCAGCCACAATAAATGGTTTAATTCCGTTCAACGCGAGCTCATATTGATAGTACTCAGGGCTATTCGCTACCTGAATGAGTAAACTATCCGTGAGTGATTGGCCGTGACTTTCGTCTTGTGTACAGGAGACTATTGCTCCGACGATAAACAGAAAAAAAAGATACTTTTTCATGATGGTTATTTTTCGATATCATTAATACAATCATACAAGGTGTTAAAGGACCCGATAACGGCCGTTGTATACACGTAATAGCAACCCTGCCATCCAGATCCCCCGGACTTACCTACACAAAGTGCAAAACCATGGGTAGCTATTTCACCGCGTTTGTCGTGGGCTTTCAGGCATGCAATCCGGCGATCATGACGGAGTAAAGACCGATATCGGGTAGTAATTTGTCGGGCCTTTTGGTGACTCATTCGCTGTGCTCGTTCGGTAAACTCTTTCCGGTTCGATGAATCCAGGACCTTCTCCATTTGGGTATTAAGGAGCTTCAACCGGCGGGCAATGGTCCATGCAGCTTCGTCTTGTGGGGCGACCGGAAGCAAAACCTGATCACTCTGGGCCATTTCATCCAACCGCTCAATATTAATCTCGTTTTCAACCGCATAATCCATAATTGAAGAAAGCTCTTCAACCAAGTCTTCAACGGACCATTTCTTTTGGAAAAATATATTATTGGACTCCTGGACCTGGAAGACCTCCTTTTCGCAACTCCACGTCAACAGAGTAAGCAGAAGGGTGCCAAGAATTCCTATGGCTATTCGTAATCGCATAAAAAATGTGTTGTAGTTAAGAAATAAACCGGGAATACCCGGTAGCATGCTCACAAGGTATTAGCATTCTGGTGCTGACGAGCGGACAGTTTACGCGATTTGTAGGTGTGTAGTTGGAGAGGGGTAAGACGCTAAAAACTGCTTTATGTGTTGATATTCAGTGTTCTATGATGTGTTAATGCAGCCCCTTTCCCAGGCTTTCGCCAAAAAAGCATTGCCCGAAACCCAGTACTTTGACGCAGTAATTCGGTAAAACCTGCTCTGGTTTGCCTCCTTTTTTACCTGTTTAAACACCTGCGTCATGACCCGCTATCTGACACCTTTTAAGCCGCTGACCGTTGCCCTCGTTACGAACGGCGGCTGGAATCTGTACCTCTTCCGGCAACCCCTGATCCGGGCCTTGCGACATCGTGGTTGCCGCATCCTGCTGCTGGCGCCGGAGGATGAATGGGTGGGGCGTCTCCCCGACGATCTGTACGATCAGTTTATTCCATTGAGGAATTTCCAGCCGTATGCCCGGTTCCCTTACCGGGATGCCTTGTTTTTTGGAGAATTGTATTCACACTACCGTCGATCGCGTCCCGATGTAATCCTTTCCTTTACGGCCAAGCCGAATATCTTCGGTGGTCTGGCAGCCAACTTGGCGGGTATTCCCGCCATCCCTACGGTGACCGGGTTGGGACACGGGTTTATGCAGGGAGCCTGGTTGCGCTGGGTAATGCGTGTGGGTTACTATTTGGCCTTTCGGCAAAAAACCAGAGTCCTTTTCCACAACCAGGACGATCGCCGGTATTTTCATCAATCAGGAATCGTAGATTTTAGGCAGTCGGTCGTAATCCCTGGTTCCGGGGTTGATGTAACGTATTTTTCGCAAGCACCCTTACCGGAAGATGGTCCATTCCGGATTACCTGTATAGCACGGATGATCAAAACTAAAGGGATCAGGGATTTGATATCAGCTCTTCGGATGCTGCGAAAAGAAGGTGTTTCGGTCGATTGTATGCTGGTAGGGCCGCTGGTGCCCGGCCACCCGCAAGCTATTCCGGTGGAAGACATTCAATATTGGGAAAAAGAAAAACTTGTGACCTACCACGGGCACCAGCTCGATGTGCGTCCTTATTTGCGTGCCTGTCACTTATTTGTATTGCCTTCTCACTCCGAGGGGATGCCGCGTGCCGTTTTGGAAGCTATGGCAATTGGCCGCCCCATCCTGACCACTACTGCTCCTGGATGTGCCGAATCGATTGACCTGGCGTGCGGGTGGAGGGTACCTCCGCAATCATCCGTTCGTCTGGCTCAGGTTATCCGGCAAGCTAGTGCCTCACCGGAAATGCTTACCCGGATGGGCCAGGCGGCCCGCAAACGGGTGACCCGGCGCTTCCGCGACGACCAGGTTACAGACTACTACCTGCGGGCCATAAATGATTTATGTTCACTCCAAACCCAGCCCATCCATGTCTGATCGATTATTATTTATCTACTACCAGTTCCCGCCCGTACAGGTGCCCGGAGCTCACCGGATGAAGTATTTTTACGAGGAAGCCCGTAAGCGTTTTGACCAGGTTTGGGTGTTCACCTCCAACAATCGGCAATACCTGGATACCGATGCGTCCCTGGATACACATTGTTCGAACCTGATCGAACTTCCTACAATGGATTGGCGGGGTTTACGGGCACGGTATCGCTCCGGAGAAACGAATTATGTGCCGTCACGCTGGACCCGCCAATCCGCTGGTCGCTGGCTGCAACGACTATCCAATAGCTTCCCCTGGTGTTTCCTGCTGGGCGATGGCGGCATGTTGTATATTCTGCAGGGATACTTGCGGGGTTGCCGGTTGGTCCGGGCGCAGAAAATAACCCACCTTTTGTCGACCTACCGCCCGCTGGCCGATCATGTCATTGCCTGTCTGTTGAAACAACGCTTTCCCCATTTGCACTGGACGGCTGATTACCGGGACCTGCACGTGGACCCCATCCGGCGATCGGTCTGGTGGCCCGGTTTTCAGCATGCCGTCAATCGTCGGATTTTACGGCATGCGGACGAGCTGACCACCGTTTCCCGGGGCCTGCAGGCGGAGCTGGTGCGTTACAGCCGTCCCATCCGTGTGATTCGCAACGGCGTTCGTGTTCCCACCCGGGATCACCAGAGCGGTCAATCATCATTATTCTCGTTGTCCTATACCGGCTCCCTTCATCCTCAACTTCAGAATCCGCAGCCCTTGCTGGCGGGCATTCGGTATGCGCTGGACTACGATCTCCTGCCATTTCATCACCTGCATCTGCAGTATGCTGGTAAGGATACGGCCTTTTGGCAAAAAGGAATTGTCAGGTACAGATTAGAGGATTGGTCCGACAGTTACGAAATGGTTCCGCACAACGATGCGTTACACATGCAACGTAGGGCCGCAGTCAATATCCTGATTACCTGGGCTTCACCGGTGGTTGGCGGCATCCTTACGAGTAAGCTGTTTGAATACCTGGCTGCCCGCCGCCCGGTGCTGGTGCTGATTCGCGGCTGGGATGAGGAATTGTTCGAATTGCTGGGGAATCGCGATGGGATTTACTGGTGCCGCATGAATGATACTCCCCTGCGTATCGCAGCTCAACTCAGTAAGGCTTATCAGCGCTGGCTGACTGGCCACGAAAAATCACCCTTTAGTTACCGTGAGTTGGCGTGTATGCGAGATCCTGTGTGGCCGGTACCTACTTCTCAACTGGTGGCTCAATGAAAAGGCTGCCTGGGATCGGTAAAGGGGTTGACTGGCAAAGAGGTCTATTCCGTGGACATTTGACCGGACAATTGGTGTTATGGATTGCTACAATTGGTTATGCTCACCTGTACGGCGCTGAGGCTTATGGCTTATTTGCCCTTTTTTTGAGTGTGGTTAACGTTTGTGGATTGCTGGCTTGTCTGGGATTTGAGGTTGCTCTTTTGCTACCTGTCGATGAGGACGAAGTTCTGCGACTTTTATCGGGATGCTTGCAGCTGGTTACCTGTTCGACGATCTTGGTGGGAGGGTTGTTGTACCTATTTCGATTACCCGGAAATGTCAGCCTCCCGGTTGGATGGTTGGCACTGAGCGTTTGGGGACAGGGCATCCTGGTGGTCCGGCAAGAATGGTATACCCGCCTGGCGGATTATAATAAACTTGGCCGGTTGTGGCAACATCAATATATGCTGATGGCTATCCTGCAGGGAATGGGTTATGTACTTTTTCCGGTAACAGGATTAATGGTGGGCTATGCCCTGGCGCTGGGTATTCTTGGAGGCGGTTTTTGCTGGCAATTTCGTCATGCTTTTCGGGTGGATCACCTTTTGACAGGTCCATTTCGTTCGTATTGGCGGGTCGTCGGCCCCGATCTGGGAGGACGTGGTATACATTTGTTGGCCCGGCATATCCAGCCCATACTGTTAGTGCCGTGCTTCGGACCCAAAAAAGCGGCTCAATTTTTCCTGGCCCAACAACTCTTGGGTAAACCGTTGCAAGCCTTGATCGCCGCGGTTCGTAGCCCGTTTCTTAACCGGTCAAAAGAATGGTTACAAGCAGGTGATTGGTCGGCGATCCGCAGGGATGTCAGCCGGGTCATTCGGCACTTGTCGGTACGGGTATCTCTAGTTTGGTTCCTGCTGATAGCGGTATTTAACACCATAACTGCCTGGTTGCCCATGGATTGGCATGGCCTGGTGGTAGTGACTCTATTCATGCTGCCCCTCTACGCTGGAAAAGTTTGTTTTTCACCCGTCAGTGGATTGGCGCCGCTTCTTGGAAAAACGAACTGGACTTTTTCGTTCAATGGATTCTTGTTCGTTTGGTCTTTAATAAGTCTCGGTGTGGGTTATGTGTGGCAGGCTTTTCCTGTTTTCCTGTTTGCTTATTCGTTAGGAGTTGGCCTTGGTTATTTCTGGTTATACCATCGTTTCACCCAATACCTAAAGCATAAAAATGAGGCATTGGTATAAAACTCAGCTTTACAGGATCGATTATTGGTTGCTGACCCCACTGGTTCGTTGGCTTTACCCGCAATACGTGCGACCACGGCAAGGGTATCAGCCTTTATGCTACCTGCTCTGGCGGTATGCCTTTTGGCAAAAGATCTTGCGGTACAATGGCGCTGCCGGTTGGCCGGTCCATTTTACGTCGCGTATCCATTATCCCGGGCGTATCCGGAAAGGCATTTGCTGCGATCCGGGCGATTCGCCCGGTGTGTATATCAATGCCGTCAATGGGTTGATCCTGGGCGAAAATGTCCGGATGGCCCCCGGTGTGGTGATCGTCACCGCCAACCACGCAGAGACCGACTACCGCCGGTCAACCCGTCATCCGCCCGTTCGGATCGGGAATCATGTCTGGATCGGCGCAAATGCAGTCGTATTACCCGGTGTAACCATCGGAGAAAACGTGATCATCGGCGCCGGATCGGTGGTGACTAACAACATTCCTCCCAATTCCGTTGCGGTGGGGAATCCTTGTCGCGTGATCCGTGCGAAGAAGCTGTATCACGAGGCCGGATCTAATGCATTTTAACCAATACCCCGCTGGTGCTGTTCACCGATTTGTTCTTGCCAAAAGCAGGGCGCGGGTCCCATTCAAGCCGATACCCATACGTCCCATCGGGTACCTCTCTGCCGGCCTCGTCCTTTCCATCCCAAACCCAGTCCGACACATGTTCTCCCGGCAATAAGGAACCGAATTCTCCCGCAGTAAGCTGGCGGACCACTTGCCCCAGCTTATTTACGATGACCATCCGCACGGTGGTAGCTTTGACCAGTGCGCGATACGTGTACGCAAACCGAATGTGATCGGAAAAAGGATTAGGGAAGGGCCTCAGGGAAAGAGCCGGTCGTTGCTCGTCAACCAAAAAGGTGAACACGGATCGGGAGGTATTGCCAAAACGATCGCGCCCGGTGATTTGCATGGCGTACTGTCCCTTTTGTGCCAGCGGAAGCTTTAAGGTGATTGCCAGGGTGTCCCCCGGATCGTTTACCAGGGTCAGTTCGACCAATGGATGGTTGAGTGGAATAAGCCACGTGATGCCGTCGGGAAAAACGAGTTTAAGTTGGATAAGTGCCGTATCGCTGATCAGGCCGTAAGGATTCTCATCCATCATGCGGATTCGGATCATCGGTTCACGGCCTACTGGCTGGTTTGGTACGGGAGTGTGTCCATCCAATGTCGACAGGATAGTAGGCGCCTCATCATCCTGACGGACCATTATCGTTTTCTCTGCCCGGTTATTACGGCTTATCCATTCCGGATAGGCCGGATTCAGGGGTGATAGCCGGATCTGCACCGGCCATTCGGCGGGTCGTAGTTCGGTGGCTAAAGGAAGGCTAAACACTGCGGGTGCCTCCAGGGTGTCTGTGCTCCGCAATCCCGTTGTCAGCGTTTGGAGGGAAAGTCGGACCGGAATGGCTCTTCGGTTCGGCGGAAAGGCTAACACTTTTCCGGTTAAAGAGACGGGTTGCCCCGGCCAGATTGTATCGGGTAATGAAAGATCTGCCAGTGCCAACTCCGTTGCCGGATCGTAATCCACGGTCCAGGATATGATGGGAAGCACCGTGTCTTTGAGGTGGTAACTCAATATCAGGTAGGGCCACTTCCGGGCATCGAGGCTTCTGAGGTCGATGCAGGTTCTTTGACTACTAAGTGGCCAGGATCCCCGGTGCAGGGTATCTCCTGAATTGGCTTTCGCCAAAAGAGTCAGGGTTACTTCCTGGTGTCTGAGGATGGAGTCGGCAACTGTTACCGTTACTGATGTCCACGATCGTGCCGGACCGATACGCGGACTCGTCATCTGGCTTTCGTGCACCTCGGCTGGAAGCGTGAAAAACAGATTGGCCCGGATCATTGGTGTGTCGGCAACGGGGATTTCGCCGAGTACTTCTTCATCTTTGCGAAATGCGAAAGCGTACGGGGCGCTGCCTGCTATTGCTAACCGGGCCAGTTGGGTGGCTCCCTGGTGCTCCAGATACGTTCGCAGGCCCGACCAGGATGGAACTTCGTAGGAAAACCCTTTTCGGACATACCCAAGTAACAATACGGGTGTTCCTGCCGGGTAAGCTCGCAAATCGTTGACTAAGGCCCGTCGACTATCGGACGATAAAACGGAATAGGTCTTGCTGGTCCAGGCTTCAGGTGCCTTCTTATCGAAAACATAGCACGTAAGAGTAGCCTGTCCGTGGGGTACCTTGTCCACACTGTCATTGTCGATAAACAAACGGGAACGGTCATTGGTAACCGGGGCCTGACTTACCGACATGGCCAGAATACCCACCGGGCGACTGGCCGGCTCCCAGGCAACAGAATCTACTACGAGGCCATGCGTAGCATTTTGCCGAAAGGCCCAAGAGTGAGCTTGTCGCCAAAGATCTTGGTTACCGGGCAGATAAGTGAAGCGGTGCACGGGCTGATCCTGAGGTGCACCATCGGGGGAATACACTCTCCAGAAAAAAGTTGGGCCGCTAAAAGCCTGACTTGATAAAAACCTCCATCGCACTGCACTACCTCCCGTCACCGTCTTTTTTTTCCGAAAGGGAGAACTAAAATCAGGAACCGTATCTACCTCAAACTGATAACCGATCCCGGTGGCAAACGGATCGTCCACGGAAGCCCACAACTCCGGGATGGTATCCGTGACGACCCAATCGTCAGGTGGGAATAAAGCCACCGGACCGGAACCGCGGAACTCCACCTGTATAGGGTGGGGCAAGGCATTGTTCTCGTTCGTAACCTCCTGAATTGTCTGATCGGGATCGAGCATAGCGTAAAGGGTAAAGATTCCGCTGGCTGGTTGATCAGGATAGGGGATAGTCCAATCCAGATTGAGGTGTCCTGGAACTACCACGACGGTATCGTAGGTATTTCTTTTGCCGGAAGGCGAAGTGACAGACAGCTGAACAGGAACCCTGTCCCTCCGGTTGCGGCCGAGGTTCCTAATGGGCAGAGTAATCATGATGCGATCAGCCAGCGATTGTACCGAAGCGGTATCCAGCGTGAAATCAGGTTTGTCAAAGATCTGTAGTCGGAGTGCCGGATCGCCGTGAAAGGTCAGTTGCCGGGTCAGAATTTGACGGGTACGCGAAGTATCCTTTTGAAATTGCTGTCGTACCCCCCGCATGATGGTTCCGAGCGGACAAGTGAAGCAAGTATCTCCCAGTGCTGCGTAAAATAAACGGGTATAGGCAAATTGATCGTAGTCGCTGCCGACCCCCGCAGTAGCAATATAGGCCAGGGCACCCCGGTCAGGGGCCAAAACGAATCGTTCGCTGATGCTTTTTTGGACTGTAAACAGATTGCCGGTACTGCACCCCAGCGAGAAAAACAGGCCCGTCTTATCGGTCGGTTCGAACAGGCTTGGATCATCCAACCCGATATCGGTGTTAACCACCGCGCCGTGTCCCAGGAAGGTCTTAATTCCTACCCCCTCATTGATAGCATCAATGGCTCTCTGTGATACAGAGATATCAACGGGCTGATCTGATTCTTTACTGGCATTGATGACTTCCGCACCGTAGTCGTTTTGCGAAAGCGTGTGCTCGAGTTGATCGAGCAGCGTAGCAAAACGCCCCCGCTCGCTACCCCGCCCGCCCGAAATGTGCAGCACCCGTTTGCGCCAGTAGTGCTGGTCGGTTACGGAGGCCGCCCGGAGAAGTGCCTCGTATCGCTGTACTTTTTCGAGGTAGGCGCCCAGTTCCCTTTCCCTGCGCGCGGCTATTCGCCCGATGGAAGGAGAAGCCTGGTTCTCCATTGTTTGGAACAGCAGGTAGTCACTACCTGGGTGCCCAAAGGTGGGCGGCCCGGGAAATACCTCATTCGTTAGCCGTTGGTTTGCGTAAGTCAGAGTCTTGCCGAGTAAAACAATGGTTAAGTCGCTTTGTCCGTGCGAATGCATCCATTCATACCAATGGTAATAGGCGAGGGGATGGTGCTCGTACCCGTATCCGAACCAGAAGGCGAGTTCCTCCTGAGGCCAGGTTTGTACCCGGTATCCTCCACCCGCAGGACTGCGCCGGTATTGGGCCAGGGCATCACCGGCTTGTCCGGGTTCTAACCATTTGGAGGGACCGATCAGGTGGTATTTGGCACGATGATCTGGTGCTTGGGCAGTCGTAACGACACCGGTTGGGATAATCCACCGGATGGCGGTGAGGGGCTGGAAAAACCACGGCTCGTTGCTGGCTGGCAGTGTAATGGTATCCCCTTCTGTCTGCCATCCCCGTTCGGGTTGAACCCAGATACCTGCGGCTGAAACTAGTGTTCTGGATATGGAATCACCAGCCACCCGGGTAGGACTGGTTGCTGTTTTCAGGCTACTTACCGATCGTCGGTACTGAATTTTGGCGAAAGCCAGGGTCACGCGTCCTCCTTTTGCTTCCGCAAAAAGAGCAAGGTGATTACCAGTTGGTAACACCTGCATGGTAAGTTGCTGCACTTTCCACCCTTGCTTCGGGAAGGAGGTTACCAACCTTTGCCCATCCGCACCAAAAGATATCTGCCCGGGTACATCGGATTGTGTTGCGTAGCGGATGGTCATCTCCGCCGGACCTTGAGCAGGCACATAGCCCGGAACAGGAAATTGCCATTGGTGCCGAAACTGATGCCTACTGCCGAATCCTTCGGATGACTCCAGACGGGAGTCGTGCAGATAGGACTGGTAGTTGGGCTGCATAAAAGATTCCCGGAATACCCGGGTCCCGGAAACGGTCACCACCTCACTGCAGGAGCCTCTCTTTTCAGGTGGCCTAACGTAGCGCCTACGGGCAGAATTCGTCCTTGACCACGTCAGAAAGTACAGGGTGCTATCGCTATAAAGATTTACTTCGGGATTCAAGCTGGTCCCACCTTCTGGCAAAAGCAACGAATCGAGTTCACCCCGCGGGCGCCGTCCGAAAAACTGGATGAAGTCGCCCGGCCCCAGCGGCTTTTTTCCGCTACTGATCCAGAGCGGTTCTTCCTGTCCGTGACGAAACAACTGATAGGCATGTCCCGGAATTTCGGAAACGGGCACACCCGCTTCCTCCAAACTGGACGATGCTATCCGGTAAAGACCATCATTAGCAACAGCCAGCCGGAGGTAGGTTTGACCTTCCCGGATCCAGGCACTCCCGAATGAATCAATGGCGTTTTGCGAAAAGGAGCCTTGCGGCAAAAGCGCAAACAGGCTAAAAATAGAAAGGACATAGCATCGCATGGATCAGGATTTTGCACCCAACGCCACGGGCGAAGGGTAGGGTTAAATCCTTGATCTGCAAAAAAAACGCTGCACGCGATACGGTAAACCGAACGTGCTAAACCAATTAAAAACTATTACCCAATTTCGTGATCCAGTCGTTGTTTGCCGAAGGGCGGCATGCTCCGTGCGGCGCGGTAGTATACCCCGTACAAAACGCCAAAAACAAAGCCTCCAATATGGGCCCAGTAGGCAACACCGCCGATCTGTTCACCCCGCATCTGCAGGGAACCAATGCCACTCTCCAACTGAAAGTAGATCCAGAGCCCCAAAAAGATGAAAGCCGGGATGTGAAAAGGAAAGATCAGGAACAGCACCCGTACCCGCGATCTGGGGAACATAACCAGGTAAGCCCCCATCACTGCGGCAATAGCCCCGCTGGCGCCCACCGTGGGCACGATACTCGAGGGGTCATAGGCAATATGCGCTGCGTGGGCCACAAATCCACCCAGCAAGTAGAAAGTGAGGAATCGCATATTACCAACCACAGCCTCAATATTATCAGCAAAGATCCAGAGGAAGAGCATATTTCCCAACAGGTGCATAATTCCCCCATGCAAAAAGGTGGATGTCAGGAGCGTAAACAGATCCTCCCCCTGCATGATCTCGGCCGGGATAGCTCCGTAGGTTCGCACGAAGGCATTTAGTCCTCCACCCAGTTGCATCTCATATCCAAAGATGACCACATTGATCAGGATCAGGCTGTAGCTAAAAATGGGCCGGTGGCCACCCTTGATGTTATCGTCGCCGATGGGAAAAAACATAGATCAGGTTTGAGGTTTGAGGTATGGGGTTTGAGGTTAGGCTATAGGTTTTTAGGTTATAGAATTGTGTGTTGGAGGGAAGTGTTCGTTTTCTTGAGAGTAAGATAGGCCTTTTTTAGACGTATATTCTTGAAGCCGTTTATCGGGCGACTGAAGTTTCGATATTTAATCTGTTGATTATCAATTGGTTGCCGGTTTTGGGAGTCCTTAAAATGTATTTCTGCTCACCTACAAAAAAAGTGGACTGTCTGGAAGGGGGTTCAGTTTTAGGGGAAATTACCCTAAAAATGATTTATGGGAAATTTTCAAAATTTATCCGTCTGGCAACGAGCCAAAACATTGGCGGTTCGGATTTATCAAATTACTAATAAATATCCGGCCCTGGCCAGAGATTTAAGTATGGTCGATCAATTAAGGAGAGCTGCTGTTTCGGCACCATCTAATATTGCAGAGGGAGATGAGTTACGTTCAAATAAGCAGAGTATCCATTACTTCTACATCGCCAAAGGCTCCATCGCTGAACTCAAAACCCAATTGATTATTGTCCAAGCCCTCGAATTAGCCCCAAAGACGGTCACTGAACCGGAAATTCAGGAATGCTACGAAATCGGAGCCATGTTATACGCACTCATCCAGGCCCGTCAAAGTTCCCC
The DNA here is from genome assembly GCA_964342305.1 of uncultured Saprospiraceae bacterium. Lineage (GTDB taxonomy): Bacteria > Bacteroidota > Bacteroidia > Chitinophagales > Saprospiraceae > DT-110. The sequence goes on from CAYFGK010000001.1 coordinate 25,888, forward strand.
GAAACAGGTTTGAGGTAACCTCGAACCTAACCTCACACCTCACACCTCACACCTCACACCTCTATTCATATGATCATCCCCGCGCCAACCGTCTCATTCGTTGCCTCGTCGATCAGGATGATGGAGCCGGTGATGCGGTTTTTACGGTAAGGATCGTAGAACAGTGGCTTAGTTGTGCGCAGGGCAACCCGGCAAATGTCGTTCATTTCGATGGTTTTGTCTTCCTGATCGCGGTGGAGTGTATTGATGTCGAGTTTGTAGCGGATATCCTTGATCACGCAGCGTACTTCCTGGGTGGTGTGCATGAGGGTGTACTTGCCGCGTTGCTGCATGGGCCGGTCATTGAACCAGCAGATCATGACTTCCAGATCCTGATCTACTTCGGGTTTGTTGTTTTCCCGCACGATCATATCGCCGCGGCTCAGGTCGAGGTCATCTTCCAGCAGCAGGGTTACCGACATGGGCGGGTAGGCCTCTTCAATCGGTCCTTCGAAGGTATCGATCTTTTTAATCTTGCTGGTGAATCCACTGGGTAACAACATCACATCGTCACCGGGCTTGAAAACACCGCCGGCAACGCGCCCGGCGTAGCCCCGATAATCGTGGTAATCGTCGGTATTGGGACGCACCACGTATTGTACCGGAAAGCGGGCGTCGATGAAGTTGTGGTCGCTGCCGATGTGGACATTTTCCAGGTAGTATAGCAACGTGGTCCCATCGTACCACGGTGTATTTTGAGAACGGTCAACGACGTTATCGCCCTTCAGGGCCGAGATCGGAATGAAGTGGACGTCTTTCACATCCAGCTTATAGCTGAATTTTTCAAATTCTTCCTTGATCTCTTCGTAGCGTTCCTGACTGTAGTCAACGAGGTCCATTTTATTGACACAGACTACGAGGTGCGGGATTTGCAGGAGAGAGGCAATGAAGGCGTGCCGACGGGTCTGCTCCAGTACGCCTTTCCGTGCGTCGATCAGGATGAGGGCCACGTTGGCGGTGGAGGCCCCCGTTACCATATTCCGGGTATACTGAATGTGGCCCGGAGTGTCGGCAATAATGAATTTGCGCTTGGGGGTGGCGAAGTAGCGGTAAGCCACATCGATGGTAATACCTTGCTCGCGCTCCGACTTCAGACCGTCGGTAAGCAGAGCGAGGTTTACGCCTTCTTCACCACGGCGCTCGCTGGTTTCGCGTACCGCTTCGAGTTGGTCTTCAAAGATGGATTTACTATCGAACAGCAGGCGGCCGATCAGGGTACTCTTTCCGTCGTCGACACTTCCGGCAGTGGTGAATCGCAATAATTCGCTGTGTTTCGCGTCCATTCGTTGGTATTTAGGCACCACCTGAGTGGTGTGGTAGTCATATAAAAGTTATTCAGGCTTTCGCCAAAAAAATAGCTATAGTGCAGGGCCCTGCACTTAGCTGCAAGGCCTGCTTCAAAGTACTGTCTGGCATGGGATCGCCCCGGCGATCCCATGCCAGACAGTACTTTGAAGCGATCTACTAGAAGTAACCGTGTTTTTTTCGGTCTTCCATAGCCGTTTCTGATCGCTTGTCATCGGTACGACCGCCGCGTTCCGTCATGCGGGTCGTGGCGACCTCTTCAATGATCTCTTCGATACTGGTGGCACTGGATTCCCAGACGCCCGTACAGGTCATGTCGCCGATGGTGCGGCAACGTACCTGCATCATCTTGGGTACTTCCGTATCGCGTTTATTCATAAAATCACTGTCGGCCAGCAACGTACCGTGGCGTTCGAAGACGGGGCGTTCGTGAGCGAAGTACAGGCTGGGTAGCTCCACTTCTTCCATGGCGAGGTACTGCCATACGTCGAGCTCGGTCCAGTTACTGATGGGGAAAACCCGGAAGTGCTCACCCATGTTCTTTTTGCCGTTGAAGAGGTTCCACAGCTCCGGACGCTGGTTCTTGGGGTCCCATTGTCCAAAATCGTCGCGGTGGCTGAAGAAGCGCTCTTTGGCCCGGGCTTTTTCTTCATCCCGGCGCGCGCCACCCAGGGCCGCGTCGAACTGGCCTTTCTCCAGCTCGTCGAGTAGTACGGCGGTTTGCAGACCATTCCGGCTGGCGTCGAAGCCTTTTTCCTCGACGACGAGGCCCGATTTGATGGCTTCATCTACGGAGCCAACGATCAGGCGGACGCCCAGTTTATCGACCAGGTTGTCACGAAATTCAATAGTTTCCGGAAAGTTGTGTCCGGTATCGATGTGGAGCAGGGGGAACGGTATACGTGCGGGGTGGAACGCTTTTACCGCAAGGTGCACCATTAAGATGGAATCCTTGCCACCGGAAAACATGAGTACCGGCTTTTCGAATTGTGCGGCGACTTCGCGCATCACAAAGATAGACTCGGCTTCCAGTTCTTTCAGGTGATTAAGATTGTAGTTAAATCCTTCCATGTGCTATGTTTGGTATCAGTTGTGTGCAATAATTGGGTTGAGGTAATCGAGGATGCGACCCACCGATTCCATCAGTGAGAGTTCGTCGGTACGGATCTCCAGCGCAGGTTTCTCGGGTGCTTCGTAGGGGGCATCAATACCGGTGAAGCCTTTGATCTCCCCCCGGCGTGCTTTGGCGTACAGCCCTTTTACGTCACGCGATTCACATACTTCCAGCGGTGCATTGACGTATATTTCCAGGAAATCATCGGGGCCGATGATCTGACGGGCCTGATCGCGCATTTCGCGGGTCGGACTGATAAAGGAGTTGATACAGATGATTCCGCTTTCGAGGTACAATTTCGCTACCTCAGCAATCCGCCGGATATTTTCCGAGCGATCTTCGGCGCTAAAGCCAAGATTGTTGTTAATGCCGGAGCGGATATTATCGCCGTCCAATACCTGCGGGAAAAAGCCCTCCTGAAACAACCGGCGCTCCAGCGTCTTGGCAATCGTGCTTTTACCACTACCCGACAAGCCCGTGAGCCAGAGTACTTTACTCCGCTGCTTCAGCCGGGATTCACGCTCTTCACGTTGCACTAATTGCTCAAAAATGGGGTGAATATTGTCCGCCACAATGCCTGTTTTTGGGACCCGTTTTCGGGGGGTCTCGCTAATAATGCAGCAAATATAGAGGTTTTACGGCGAAAAAAACAAAGGGGTTCCATGTGCCAACGCATTGACATACATTCATTTATTCAGGTTTGAGGTTTGAGGTCTGAGGTGGTGCGTGATCCTCCGGATCGCGCCTTATGTTTTGGTTTCGGTACATTTGACCTGTAATTCAGGTTTGAGGTTTGAGGTAGGTGAGAGGCCAGGTTACAGAGTACTAGCCTTTAGGCATACCTCAAAACTACAGCCTATCCTACAACCTGGCCTCACACCTTCACCGCCCGCCGAAGTCCGTACGGACGAAGGAGAGACACCTCACACTTGATTAAAAAAACCCTCCGCACAAAGCGGGAGGGTCCTTCAATGTTTCATAGCGTGATTATACCAGGTTTTAGGTTTTAGGTCTTGCCCCGTGAAACCTTGCGAAGCAAGAGCTAAAGCTGTTTCACAGGGCGTTGGGGTATGAGGTAAGGTTACGGGTGGCCCCAGCCTTTGGGCATACCTCAAAACTACAGCCTAACCTACAACCTGGCCTCACACCTCACACCTCAAACCTGATTTGTCAAAGCTCTTTCAATAACCGGTATAAAAACGAGTATGTAATGTTAGGTAGCTGTCCGGTTGCACGTTCGGTGTCCCAGCCCGCCGAAGGCAGGCCGACTTCTGATTTCCGATTTATTCCCATCAGTCGCTATCGCTCGTGTCCGATCTCCAAATACCTATGTGTTAGATAGCTGCTTAGTTACATCCCAGTTCGATCCTGGATTGAGAATCGTTGTTCGGGAAACAGTTGCCGGATCGGGTTTGGGAGGGCACATAACGCTCCAGATTCGGATCGCGCAGGCTGTGCTCTAAAAAATATGTTAATGCATCCACTTCTGCCTCGGTTAAGTGTAGGGGGTGGAATTGGGGGGCGAGTTGTTCTTGGGGAACCCGGTCGTTCTCGGGCTCAGCGGCGTTGAAATATTCTACCACTTCGCGCAGGGTCTCCTTGCTGCTGCCGTGGAAGTAGAAACCGGCATCTGCCATATTGTATATGCCGGGTACTTTGAATTTGTACAGGTCTTCGTTAAGGCCCGTAAAGCCACCGCGGCCTTTATTGCGGATATCGTCCGGACCAGTTGCCAGTGACGCCGGGTGTTGATCGAGGTCATTCACGCCCAGAGCGTAGAAAGAAACCGAACTCATGGCCGGACCCTGATGACAGCGGTAACATCCGGCCTTTCCGTAAAAGAGCAGGGCACCTTGTTTCTCTATGTCGTCCAGTGCTGCCTGATTGCCTTTGAGGTATTCCTGCCAGGGTGCTTCAGTGGTCAGTAACGTCCGCAGGTAGGCGGAAATCGCAAAACTGGTGGCTTTTCTGGTGTAGCGCTCATCCACTTCCCAGTCGGCGAAAGCTGCATCGAACATGCTGCGGTAGCCCAGGGTGTCGAGGACGTACTCATCGACCGACATGCGGTGAATGATCAGTCCTTCAATATTCTGACTTTCCAGGCCATCGAGGCCCAGGTGGTTAATTTCGGTGTCTTTATCGGGGTGCCCCCAAACTTCTTCCGTGCCCTCATTGGCGTGGTAAGCGCCAAACTTACCGCTCCAGGTGGTGTTAGTTACGTAGGCTACGTTGAGCAAACTCAGGGGGCGTGCACCTTGAACGTCAATTTCATTTTCTGCGTAAGCATAGTGTTGGGTGCGGGCTTCTCCGGTATACCCAAATCCGCGACCGCCATCGGCAATACCCTGGGCACGCCCCGGCGTAAATCCGGCGGCAGGCACGTGGCAGCTGGAACAGGAATAAGAACCAATACCCTCGGCATAACGTGCATCACGGGCAAGCCCGGTCTCGTAAAACAATTGTTGGCCAAGGGCCACTTTATCGGAGGTAATGGGATTCTGTCGTCCGGCCGGAATGGCCGCGTAGTCATCGGCTGCGGGTAACACAAAGTCTTCGATCGTGCCGTTAGGAGCCAGGCTGCGAAGTTGTTGGTTCAAACGGGCATCGAGTGGGTTGATCAGCTCATCCTGGGTACAGCTGTACACCAGTGCGATCAGAAATAAGGCGAAAAGCGCGCGGGTCGTGGTCGTCATTTGTTTGGAGCACTAAGTAGTTTACGGTCAAAATCAGTTAAAGGGACGCTGTGGCTAGGTCCTACGCTGATCCCGTTTAATGGGATAATTTGCTGTACTGTAGTGAAGGTGGGTTGACTGACGATGTGGGGAACTATATGCAATGATACGGTGCTTTGGAAATGGGGTTACAGTTCTTATTTCATTTTTTTTGGCGAAAGCCTGAATGGGGAATATGCGAGAACCCGCCTTACGGCAAAAAACTACCCCTGGTCGGGTTATACATCTCTATGTCACAACCTAAAGGGTATTACATACGTAATGTGTTATTTATCTACATTTGTCGAACGACAGAGACAGTAATACCTGTTGACCGAATTCCATAAACCCAAGGTAAACATGAAACCATCCATCCAAGAACAGCTGGAAAAACGTATCCTCGTCATCGACGGGGCCATGGGTACCATGATCCAGCAATACCAATTGCAGGAGGAAGATTATCGAGGTGATCGATTTACGAATTCTACGAAAGACCTCAAAGGGAATAATGAACTCTTGTCATTGACCCGACCAAAGATTATCCGTGCGATCCACGATGCGTATCTGGAGGCAGGAGCCGATATCATCGAGACGAATACCTTCTCTGCTACCTCCATTGCCCAGGCCGATTACGATACTTCCGAACTGGCCTACGAGTTGAATGTAGCCTCGGCCCGTATTGCTGCCGAAGCAGCCAAAGCTGCTACCGTAGCTGATCCGACCCGACCCCGCTACGTGGCCGGGGCTATGGGCCCCACGAACCGGGTGGCGTCCCTCTCGCCCGATGTGAATAACCCCGGTTACCGGAATGTCACCTTCGATCAGCTTCGGGAAGCGTATTACGATCAGGCCCGGGGGTTAATGGATGGTGGGGCCGATCTACTCCTTATCGAAACGATTACCGATACCCTGAACGCCAAGGCCGCCCTTTTCGCGATCGATGTGCTGTTCGAAGAGACGGGGCGCACCCTGCCGGTAATGATCTCGGGAACGATTACCGATGCTTCCGGCCGCACCTTGTCGGGACAAACGGTGGAGGCCTTTTACATAAGTGTAAGTCATATGCCTATTCTGAGTATAGGCCTTAACTGTGCTCTGGGAGCCGAAGAGATGAGGCCTCACCTGGAAGACCTGTCCGGGATATCCGATTGCTTCGTAAGTGCGTACCCCAATGCGGGCTTGCCCAACGAATTCGGGGAGTACGATCAGGAACCGGAGGAAATGCGCAACTACATCCGGGAGTTTGCCAGCAGCGGACTGGTGAACATGATCGGTGGATGTTGCGGTACTACCCCGGACCATATCAAATTAATGGCCGAAGCGGTAGAAGGGCTGCCACCCCGCAAGCGCAACCAACGACCCGGGTACGCCATGTTGAGCGGACTGGAACCACTGGTGATCCGTCCCGAAACGAACTTTGTCAACGTAGGCGAGCGCACTAATGTAACCGGATCCCGCAAGTTTGCCCGGCTCATTAAGTCGGGGGCTTACGACGAAGCTCTTTCCGTAGCTCAGCACCAAGTGGAGGGCGGTGCCCAGATCATCGACGTGAATATGGATGAAGGTCTCCTCGATTCCGAGGAAGCTATGCAGACGTTCCTGAACCTGGTCATGGCCGAACCGGATATTGCCAAGCTGCCGATAATGATCGATTCCTCCAAGTTTCACGTGATCGAAGCCGGCCTGAAATGCGTGCAGGGCAAATGTGTCGTCAATTCCATTTCTCTCAAGGAGGGGGAAGAGGAGTTTCTGCGACAAGCTCAGGTCTGTCGCCGGTACGGTGCGGCCGTGGTAGTGATGGCTTTCGACGAGGAAGGACAGGCCGACACGGCCGACCGCAAGGTGGAGATATGCCAGCGGGCTTATAAGATCCTGACCGAGCGGGTCGGATTCCGTCCTCAGGATATCATTTTCGATCCCAATATTTTTGCAGTAGCAACGGGTATTGAGGAGCACAATGGCTATGCGGTGGCGTATATCGATGCTACCCGCCGGATCAAAGAAGCCTGCCCCGGCGCCATGGTGAGCGGCGGGGTGAGTAATATTTCCTTCTCCTTCCGCGGTAATAATGTGGTGCGGGAGGCCATGCACTCCGCTTTCCTGTACCACGCTATCCGGGCCGGTATGGACATGGGCATTGTGAACGCAGGGATGATCGAGGTCTATGAGGACATTCCCAAGGATCTGCTGGAACGCGTGGAGGATGTATTGTTCAATCGCCGGGAGGATGCTACCGAGCGCCTCACCGAGTTTGCGGAAAGTGTCAAGGGTGAGGGCGGACGATCCATTAAAAAGGATCTGAGCTGGCGGGAAGAGCCGCTGAATAAACGACTGGAGCACGCACTGGTGCGGGGTATCACCGAATTCATTATTGAAGATACGGAGGAAGCCCGCCGGGCCGCGGACCGTCCGCTGGAAGTGATCGAAGGTCCGTTGATGGATGGTATGAATGTAGTCGGGGATTTGTTTGGCTCCGGAAAGATGTTCTTACCGCAAGTGGTCAAAAGTGCACGGGTAATGAAAAAGGCGGTGGCTTACCTCACGCCTTATATTGAAGAAGAGAAAGCTGAATCGGGAGGCCAGGAAAAAGGAAAGATCCTGCTGGCTACCGTTAAAGGGGATGTGCATGATATCGGCAAAAATATTGTTGGGGTCGTATTGGCTTGTAATAATTTCGAGATCGAAGATATGGGCGTGATGGTACCGGCCGATAAGATCCTGAAAAAAGCTAAAGAGATTGACGCGGACATTATCGGGTTGAGCGGGTTGATCACACCTTCATTGGACGAGATGGTCCACGTGGCAAAAGAGATGGAGCGATTAGGTTTTGAAGTACCTCTGTTGATCGGGGGAGCAACCACCTCAAAAACCCATACGGCGGTAAAGATCGAGCCGGCCTACTCCGGTCCGGTCGTGCACGTACTGGATGCATCCAGGGCCGTAGGCGTGGCGAGCAGCTTGCTGCACGAAGATGAAAGCACCCGGTCCAATTTCATTCTGGATGTCCGTTCGAATTACGAAAAGGTCCGCGAGCACCGTGGCAATCGCAAGTCGAATAAAAAATACCTTACGCTGAGTAAAGCCAGGGAAAACGCCTTCCGGATCGACTGGTCGGAGTACGAGCCGCCAGTACCCAAAAAACCGGGCGTCCATCTGATCGATGATTATTCCCTGGAAGAGTTGACTGAGTATATTGACTGGACGCCCTTCTTTACCAGTTGGCAGCTCAAAGGAAAATTCCCAGCTATTCTGGAAGACGAGATCGTAGGACAAGAAGCACAAAAGCTCTACAATGACGCTCGCTCCATGCTACGTCAGATCATTGATGAAGGCTGGTTACAAGCCAAAGCAGTGATCGGCCTGTTCCCGGCCAATGCTTCCGGGGATGATATTGAAATTTATACCGATGAATCGAGGAAAGACATTCGAAATCATCTCCGCAATTTGCGGCAGCAACGGAAAAAGGCCCCCGGCCAGTCGAACCACTCCCTGACCGACTTCATTGCGCCGGTTGATTCCGGCAAGAAGGATTACGTTGGCGCGTTCGCAGTTACGGCCGGTATCGGCATCGAGGAGCACGTTCGCCGGTTCGAAGAAGATCACGACGATTACCACGCCATTATGCTCAAAGCACTGGCTGATCGTCTGGCCGAGGCCCTGGCAGAACGTATGCACCAACGCGTACGCACCGAGTTCTGGGGTTACGCCGAAGACGAGGCTCTCGATAACGATGCCCTCATTGCCGAGCAGTACGCTGGAATTCGTCCGGCACCGGGGTACCCGGCCTGCCCGGAGCATACCGAAAAAGGCACGCTCTGGGATTTACTCGATGTGGAGGCTAAGACCGGCATCAAACTAACCGAAAGCTATGCGATGTACCCGGCGGCTTCGGTGAGTGGTTGGTACTTCAGTCATCCCGAATCAAAATACTTTGGTTTGGGAGAGGTGAGTAAGGACCAGGTCGAGGATTATGCTTCCCGCAAAAATATGTCGATCGAAGAAGCCGAACGCTGGCTCTCACCGGTGTTGAACTATGATGTTTAATTGGTAGAAGGTATTGGGTATTTAGTAGAAGGTACCCAACCTATGTACCCCGTCTCAATACTTAATACCCGGTACACAATACCAATGATGAAGGACGTACAAAAAATAAACATTGAGGACTACGATTACGAATTGCCCGACCACCGCATTGCCAAATTTCCGGCGGCGGTGCGTGACGAAGCGCAGTTGTTAGTCTACCGCGGAGGGAATTTGGATCACCGACCCTTTCGTGGTATCACCGAGGAGTTACCGGCGGATGCTATGCTGGTATTCAATAACACCCGGGTGATCCACGCGCGCTTACATTTAACGACCCCGACCGGAGCCAAAGTTGAAGTGCTTTGTCTGGAGCCCCTGCATCCACAGGAATACCAACTAAATTTTTCCAATACGGGTGAGGTACGCTGGAAGGCGCTGATCGGGAATAACAAACGTTGGAAACGGGGGCCGCTGGTGCTGCCCGTAAATCTGCGGGGCCGGCAGATCGAAGTACACGTACACCGCATTGGTCGTCTGGAGGATGCCTTTGAAGTTGGTTTTACCTGGGTTGATCCGGATGTGTCGTTTGGGCAATTGCTGGCGGCTGCCGGCATCATTCCTTTACCTCCCTACCTGAACCGGGATGCTACAGATTCGGATATAGAACGCTACCAGACTATATACGCCCAGTGGGAAGGATCAGTAGCCGCACCTACCGCCGGACTGCATTTTACCGATCGGGTGTTCGAAGCACTGGACGAACTGGGGGTGCAACGCCGTTTTGTTACCCTGCACGTGGGAGCCGGCACCTTTTTACCCGTCAAAACCGAGACCATCGGTGATCACCATATGCACGAGGAAACCGTACGGATCGATGCCGGACTGATAGCTGATCTGCGGACCCATAAAGAAGCCGGTAAGCCCGTGATCCCCATTGGTACTACCAGCACCCGTCTACTGGAGAGTGTCTATTGGTTTGGGGCGCAGCTGCTCCATGAGCCCACCGTCAGTTCCACCGGCCTGGAGGTCGGCCAATGGACCCCCTACACCTTACCGGAGCCCCTTCCTTCAGCGGTGGAAAGCTTAGCAGCCGTGGAAGCTTTTTTGCGGAAGCATAAAAAAGATTTTCTGGAGGGGCATACCAGCCTGATGATTGCCCCTGGTTATTCGTTTGGTCTGATCGACGGACTGATCACCAATTTTCACCAGCCTAAAAGCACTCTCCTTTTGCTTATTGCTGCTTTGATCGGTCCCGACTGGAAAAAGGTGTACCAATATGCCCTGGATAATGACTTTCGCTTTCTGAGTTTTGGAGATAGCAGTCTGTTGCTGCCCCATTAAGAGCGTGTTTGGGATTTATCCTTTGGACTGCAAATGTCTATCATTTGAACCTCACTGCAGCCTTTTTTCGCCCCGTAGCCATGCTACGAAGCTCAAAAAAGGCTTTGTGAGAACCAAATTCTAGACATTTTCGCCATCAAAAACAAATCCCAAACACGCTCTAAGTCGCCCTTTGTCAGGCTGGTGACCATTACCTCCTTGCCATATGTCGACAATTCCGGCAATTTGGTGATGGAATAATCGGAATAACACCCTGTTTAATGGCGGGCCCACAGCGGCCCAATAAAACGGTGTGTTATGAAGTATCTTCCTGTCTTTGGTCTCCTCATCTTTTGTGTGCCGATAAAAAGCCAATCCACCTTAGCTTATTGGGATTTTGAGAACGTGGCTACCCGCCCCAGTCCCCCCATTCTGGCCAGTGAAAAAGCCGCGACCGTTAGTACCGCCTACGTGAGTTTGTATGGAGGCACCAGCATTGGCAGTCCCGATGTCTGTGGTGGTAACGAATCGTGGGCAACTAATTTCTGGACCACCTCAAGCAGTCGGTCCAGTTCGGATTATTTCCTGTTCGGGATCCGGAATGGCACTACAGACCGATCTTTGGAGGTGGCTTACGTATCTCTGCGAGCCAGTGTGAGTTCAGGGTTTTCGGCTGATCGTTTCGATATTTACTTTGAGGTGGAAGGCGACCGCACAAGGTTAGCATCGAGCGTACAGGTGAGCACCTCCTGTGGCGGACATTCCTTTGCGGTAAACCAGTCGGTTGGTCCGGGCGAACGGGCAAGGGTTTACCTCTACCCGTACGGGCAGGACCCCGGAGCGCAGGCGGCCACTCTGCGAATCGACGAGGTGGCCATTGCGGGGGTTTCGCTGTTGCCGGTCACCTGGCTGTCGACGAAGGCTGACCGGACAGCTGATGGTGTCCTTTTGCGTTGGACAACAGCTGCTGAATACAATAGTGATTTCTTTGTGGTGGAGCGATCGGGTGGTGAAGGTGCCTTTCGGTCGGTCGGGCAAATACCCGCAGCGGGTTGGTCGGGCCATCTTCGCGAATACACCTATCTGGATCGTGGTCCTGTAAGCGGGCTCGTACGGTACCGGATCGGGCAGGTTGATCGCGATGGGAGTCGCTCGTATTCGGATACGCTGATAGTACAGGGCGTTGAAAATGAGCCTCTTTCTATATTTCCACAACCTGCCTCCACTCATCTTTCCGTCAGGCTGCGGGATCCATCCAGTCGACCAAATTTGCAGATCACCGATCTTCAGGGACGAATTTGGTTCCACGGATTTTTGCCGGAAGGCGGAGAAATTCCCGTTTTCGATTGGCCGTCGGGAATGTATATCTTGCGGGTCAGTGAAGGCGAGCTGGTTTGGACGGAACGGCTGCTTATTTCAACTTCTTAGCCTTTCGGCAAAAGGCAAAGCCGGAATATTCATTATCAGACGTACGATATGCAACAACAGATACTCATTATTGGCGGGGGGATCGTTGGCCTGGCGACTGCGTGGCGACTTGCGGAAGCACATCCGGAGGTGTCGATCACCGTGCTGGAAAAAGAAGGTGAAGTAGCAGCCCACCAGACGGGGCACAACAGCGGGGTCATCCATTCGGGGATTTACTACCGGCCGGGAAGTTTGCGGGCCACCAATTGCCGGGAAGGCTATCTGGAACTCATCGATTTTTGCGATAAGCACGACATCAAGTACGATCTGTGCGGTAAAGTGATCGTGGCGACCCGCGAGTGGGAACGACCACAGTTGGACAAGATCATGGACCACGGCCGGCAGAATGGTCTGGAGGGTGTGCGACGAATATCTGCCGATGAGGTTCAGGAACGGGAACCCCACGTAGCTGCCATTGACGGTATATGGGTACCCCAAACCGGGATTATTGATTACGGGGAGGTCGCCCGGACTTACGCCCGGTTGATCGGTGAACGAGGCCATCGGATCCGGTTTGGTTTTACCGTATCTGGCATAGAAGAGACACCGGACGGGTGGATGGTACGCTCGTCAGAAGGAGACGAGGTTTCCGGTCATCTCCTGGTTAATTGTGCCGGGCTATACGCCGATCGTATAGCCGCCCTGACCGGTCAGGATGTGCAGGGGATCCAGATACTGCCGTTCCGGGGGGAGTATTACGAACTGCGCAGGGAGAAAGAATATTTGGTTAATAACCTTATCTATCCGGTGCCAAATCCGGACTTTCCCTTTTTGGGCGTGCACTATACACGGATGATCAAAGGGGGTATAGAGGCCGGGCCGAGTGCGGTGTTGGCCTTCGCCCGGGAAGGGTACGACCGCAAAGAGGTGAACTGGCCGGAGCTGTGGGAAACCATTCGTCATCCCGGCTTTCGTAAACTGGCGGCCCGGCAGTGGAGGTTTGGCCTCGATGAGCTGCGGCGTTCGTTCAGTAAGCGGGCGTTTGTTAAGGCCTTGCAGCATCTGATTCCCGGGGTGGGCATGGAGGATCTGGTTCGGGGCGGAGCCGGCGTGCGGGCGATGGCTTGTGATCCGCGGGGAAATCTGGTTGATGATTTTCTGATCCTGGAGAGGCCGGGGGCAGTGAATGTCATCAATGCACCCTCTCCGGCCGCCACCGCATCGCTGGCGATCGGAAAAACAATTGCGGCAGTGGCAGCGAAACACTTAGTTGGGTAGGATTACGTTAGTATTACGAATGTAATGTTGGATTCTACTACCTTTGCGCAAAAAGAAATACCATGGAGCAGACACGCAATATTCAGATGGTCGATCTCAAGACCCAATACCTGAAATTGAAGCCTGAGATCGATCAGGCGGTACTGGACGTGTTGGAGTCCTGCGCCTACATTAATGGTCCGGCCGTTCGCGATTTTCAGGCGTCCATGGAAGCTTACCATGAGGTAGCACACGTGATCCCCTGCGCCAATGGAACCGACGCCCTCCAAATTGCCCTGATGGCTCTGGATCTGCAACCCGGCGATGAGGTGATCGTTCCTGCTTTCACCTACGTGGCAACGGCGGAAGTCATCGCTTTGCTCCGCCTTACACCCGTAATGGTTGATGTGGATCCTGCTACCTTTAATATTACGCCGGCACTCATTGAAGCGGCCATCACACCGAACACAAAAGCTATCGTGCCGGTCAATCTCTTCGGCCAGAGTTGTGACCTGGAACCCATCATGGAGGTCGCTAAGAAGCACAATCTGTATGTTGTGGAAGATAATGCCCAGGCCATCGGAGCTGATTATACCTTTGCCGACGGACATACACAGAAAACGGGAACTATCGGGCACATTGGTTGTACTTCCTTTTACCCTTCCAAAAATCTGGGTGCCTACGGCGACGGTGGTGCCATTACCACCAACGATGATGAGTTAGGGCAGAAGCTGCGTATGGTTGCCAACCACGGTCAGACCCGTCGGTACTACCACGGAATGGTTGGAGTTAATTCCAGGCTGGACTCTATCCAGGCGGCCATCCTGAATATCAAGCTGCGCGAACTCGACAACTACGCTGCCGCCCGTAACCAGGCTGCCGACTACTACGATAAAGCGTTGAGCGGGGTGAATGCTCTGGTAACACCCGCCCGCGAACCCAAATCCAACCACGTTTTCCACCAGTACACCCTTAAAGTGACTGATGGCCGCCGCGATGATCTGCAACGCTACCTGAGCGACCGGGGTATTCCCAGCATGATCTATTATCCAGTACCACTGTACGAGCAGGAAGCCTTTAAAGGATTCACGGATGTTACTCATCTGCCCGTTACTCACGAACTTTGCGAACAGGTGATTTCTCTGCCCATGCACTCGGAGTTGGACGAGGACACCCTGCAATTTATTACGAATACGGTTAAGTCATTTTGGTCCTAAACAACACCGCTATGTTTGTACATGAAACGGCGGTAGTTGATGAAGGAGCGGTAATTGGTAAAGGCACCCGCATTTGGCACTTTTGCCATATTATGCCCGGCGCCCGACTAGGAGAGCGATGTAATCTCGGACAGAACGTTTTTGTGGCCAACGATGTGGTACTGGGCAATAATGTAAAGGTCCAGAACAATGTATCCATTTACAGTGGTGTGGTGTGCGAAGACGATGTGTTCCTGGGGCCATCCATGGTGTTTACCAATATCACAAATCCACGATCCGCCGTGATTAGAAAAGGACAGTACGAACAGACGCTGGTCCGCAGAGGTGCTTCCATTGGTGCCAACGCCACTATCGTTTGTGGAAGCACGTTGGGTGCTTTCTGCTTCGTGGGGGCAGGAGCGGTGGTAACCCGCGATGTACCCGATTACGCTTTGGTCGTCGGTAATCCTGCCCGCCAGGTGGGATGGATGAGTGCCTACGGTCACCGATTGACATTTGACGCCGCGGGTAAAGCTATTTGCCCCGAGAGCCGGCAGGTATATCGTTTGGTTGATGCCGAACGAGTTGTCCCCGAAGAGTAGCTTATGGAATATGTTCGTTTTGCGGTACTGGGAGTTGGGCATATCGGGCGCAGGCACGCTACTATTATCGATAGGCACCCCGAAGCGAAACTGGTAGCTCTGGCGGATGAGCGGCCGCCTCAGGATACGGGTGCTGATGATTGGCCGGTCCCGTATTTCCGGAGTTTAGAAGATCTCCTTGCCTCCCGGGTGGAGGTAGATGTGATATGCATTTGTACGCCCAACGGCTGGCACGCTCCCCAGGCTATTCAGGCGCTGGATGCCGGTAAGCACGTCGTGATCGAAAAGCCCATGGCCCTGCGCCGGTCGGAGGGAGAGCGCATTTTGCACACGGCTCTGCAGCGGTCCCGTCAGGTGTTTTGCGTGATGCAGAACCGGTATTCTCCGCCGATCGCCTGGTTGAAAGCAGTGCTCGACGATGGTAAACTGGGCTCCGTTCGCATGGTTCAGATCAATTGCTTCTGGAATCGGGACGAACGGTATTATACAAATGCGGCCGGAGGGCCCCACCCCTGGCACGGACATGCGGAGCTGGACGGAGGCGTTTTGTATACCCAGTTTGCGCACTTTATCGATATTCTGTACTGGCTGTTAGGTGACGTTGAGGTGCTGCATGCTGACCTCGGGAATATAGGACACCGCGATACCGTCCCATTCCCTGATTCCGGCAATGTTTTGTTTCGCTTGGTTGCATCGGGAGGGTTGGGAAATCTTTGCTTTTCCACGGCAACAGCAGATAAGAATTTCGAAAGTACGATCGCCATCCTCGGGGAGCACGGTACCGTAAAGATCGGGGGGCAGTACATGAATGATGTCGAGTACTGCCACATTCCCGGCTATGAAATGCCTGCTCTGCCACCCGCCAATCCCCCCAACGATTATGGTCCGTACCAGGGATCTGCGGCCAATCATCACTACGTGATTCAAAATGTGGTCGACGTGTTGAAAGGCCGTCAACAGGTAACCACCAATGCTCTGGAGGGACTGAAAGTAGTGGATATCATCGAACGTATGTACGCTGCATCGGGATTCTCTCGATGAATCCCCCAAATGTCCCGACGGCCACTCATGCACGGGATATCCTTTTTTCGTATTTTATATCGGGATGAACGCTTTTGGCGAAAGCCTGTTAGTTTGATCCCCGTACCTGAATTCGAAAAAAGCCCCCGTATGCGTGTTTTTAACCTTTTCTGTCTGCTCCTGTTGCCTGGTACTCTTGTTATCGGTCAAACCTATTTGCAAGTAGATCCCAATGATCTGCAGGGTGGTGGGGATACCCGCAGCACGGGGAATAACTGCTTTCGACTGACGACGGCCCGCGATTGGGAATCAGGTACGGTTTGGTATCGGCAGGCCGTTGACCTGACCGAACCTTTCGAAATGGAAATGAACCTGCGCCTGGGGTGTATGGACGAGGAAGGGGCCGACGGAATGGTGTTCATCTTCCTGCCCCGAAAAGTACCCACCGGGTATAAGGGCGAGGGAATGGGCTTTGGCGGATTGCGACCATCCCTTGGTATCGAGATCGATACCTGGCAAAACTACCACCTGGCCGATCCGGCCGAAGATCACGTAGCCCTGATGGTTAACGGTAACGTGAGTCACTACCAAAATCTGAAAGAACCGGTCCGTATCCCCAATATAGAAGACTGTGAACTGCACGTTTTTCGCATCAATTGGGAACCCACCGATGAACTATTGACCATTTACCTGGACGGCAAACAGCTTATCGCCGAGAAGGTGGATATGATCAATGATATATTCCGGGGCGGGAATAAGATCTACTGGGGCATCTCGGCCGCTACCGGCAAATACAGTAACCTGCAGGAGGTATGTTTCGAACAGCTGACCTTCAATGTGCCCACGCTGGGATACACGGTGAAACGCCGCCTGCTCGACGGGCATATCGCTGACCTCCAGGAGCTGACCTTCGGCCGCGGGCGTACTCAGCTCAATACTGAGCAGACCGAAGAATTGGATCGCCTTACCCTCTTCCTGGAAGAGAATCCGGATAAAGATATCGAGTTCTTCGCCAACAGCAATGAATCCGGTGATGACGGCCGGGAAGAAGACCTCACTGACCAGCGCCTGGAACAGATCAGAGCCTACCTCGAGAAAAAAGGGATAGATCCGGAACGGGTCCACCTCCAATCGCTCGGCCGTCGTTTCCGCACCCAGACTATCGACGGGAAATCCGTCACCCGCACGGGCAATTGGGTGCAGGTACGGATGTTTAAGGAAAGGGTGTAAACAGGTAATAGGTTTGAGGTTTGGGGTGACCTTTGACCTTACCTCACACCTCAAACCTCACACCTGGTACATCTTCTCATAATATTCCTCCAGCATACGCTTCACCGCGAATCGTTCGTGGGTGTCGAGGATGCTTTGGCGCATCATGTCGATCCATTGGTCGCGTTTGTCGTAGTAGGTGGGTAATACCTCTTCGAAGAGGACCTTATAGAGGGCCTCGAGGTCGTGGGCATCCTGAACGGCGATTTTTTCACTTTCGAAGGCGTCGCCGAATTGCCAGCCGTTCTTGCCGTGGTTGCAGGCTTCGGGCCACCAGCCATCGAGGATACTGCAGTTCAGTACCCCGTTCATGGCTGCTTTCATACCGGAGGTGCCACTGGCCTCCTTGGGTCGACGTGGGTTGTTGAGCCATACGTCGGTGCCGCGGGTAAGGGCCTTGCCGGTATCCATGTCGTAATTTTCGACAAATACTACGGAGTTGGGATACTTGCGGGCCATATCGACCACATTGCGGATCAGGCCTTTACCCGTATCGTCGAGCGGGTGTGCTTTGCCGGAGTATACAATCTGGATGCGACCGTCTTTGAGATAAGGCTCGATGATCTCCGGTTTCTGGAAGATCAGATTAGCTCGTTTGTAAGGGGCGAATCGTCGGGAGAAACCGATCAGTAATTTGTCGGGATCGAGCTCGGCACCGGTTCGGTCCTTGATGAAGGCGATGGTCTCGCGTTTATTTTCCTGGTGGCGTTCCCAGAGGTCGCCGCCGTTTTCGGCGCGGTCGATCATCTCGGAGTCGACCCAGGTAGGGAGATGTATACAGTTGGTGATGGCGATGATTTCGGACCGGTTGTCGACGTGTGCCCACATATCCTGGGCTGTTTCGCCGTGCAACTGTGCTACCGCGTTAGTGATCTTAGATAGCCGTAGTGCGCCTACGGTCATATTAAAGGGGCTTCCGCCCAGTGTTTCCAGTTGCTCTTCCGTGAGGCCCATATTGGCTCCCATGTACACGATGCGATCAATAGGGTGCGACTCGTTCCCCTGCAGGACCGGCGTGTGGGTGGTAAAGGCTACCTCTGCTTTGGTCGCTTCGACGGCTTCTTCGAACGACATATCCTCCTCTTCCATGCGTTCGCGCATCAACTCGAACCCGGCGAAGAGGGCGTGCCCTTCGTTGAAGTGATAAATGTCGATGTCGATACCCAGTTCGCGTAGGGCACGGACTCCACCAACACCCAGGACCATCTCCTGAGCGATGCGTTCTTCCCCGAACCAGCCGTATAATTGACCACAGATCCAGGCATCGTTATTGCCGGGGATATCCGTGTCGAGCAGGTACAGCGGCACATGACCGAATTGCTCCAGTTTCCAGACTTTGCACTTGACGGGAACCCGGCGAATATCTACGGTTACCGTTATTCCGGTATCTTCGAGGAAATCGTATTCGTAATTATGGTAGGAATCGTAGGGTTTTCCGTTTTCATCGATGTACTGATCAGTATAGCCCTGCTTCCATTTGATGCCGATCGCCACCATGGGAAAGTCGTGATCTTTTGCACCTTTGATATAATCACCGGCGAGGATACCTAGTCCACCGGCATACGTTTTCAAACTGGTATCCAGGCCGTATTCCATGCAGAAGTAAGCAACGGAGGGACGTTTTTTTGTGCTCATGAGGGTCAATTAAGGGTTCAACAATAGGTGGTCAGGGCAATTCGGGGCTAAAGATAGCCGGATATACGAATTTAGGGGAATTCGCTTGATTAAAAAGAAGTTACCGATTCACGAAGTACTCGAGGTACGCACATTCTTCAATCGCTTCCTGGTAAAAACTGGTACCTGAGTATTGGTCACGCAGGAGTGTAAAGTATTTGTAGGTGCGCTCTCCGCCGTAGGCAAAATAGAGATTTTGCTCACATTTGGCGGCCATGAAGGCGGCTCTGGCTGCCAGTTCGGGGCTTTTGGCCAGACCCAGGGCCGTTTCGAAGTACTGCAGGGCAGGCTGGCAATTGAAGGCCTCCCGGTTCCCGTCGGGATAGTTGGGGTGTGGCCTTACATTGGCATCATCACCGATGGGGCGGACTTTCAGACTGATGCCCGAACGGAAGTTATCCATACCTTCCCAGGCATACCCGAAGTAAGTCATATTATAGAGGGCCAGGCCGATAAGGTAAAAGTTGCGGGCGCCCACCGATTGGTCGGCCAGGGCTTCGTATTCCAGTTCCTGAAAGCGGCTTATCAGTTGCTCGCGATTGTAGCGGCGGAACGAATCCTGCCGGGCACAATTGATACAATCGATCAGTCGCTCTTCGAAGGGATTCAGGCGCGTGTAGTCATTTTTGGCAACGTTATCAATTTGCTTAAGTGCTTCTATTGCCGGTATCTGGTTGCCCTGGGCCAGGTGTAACATACCCTTCAGGTTGTGCAGGTCGTTGCGCATATTGAGGTTGGCCTCCTGCCGGAGAAGGGAGCGTTCCATGCGGTTGAGGTCGTTCTGGGCCGAGAGGATCAACAGACTGTCGATGATGGCGATATCCGGGTTTACCCAGAGGTCATTGAAAGAATAGCGCAGTAAGTACAGTTTTCCGGCTTGATTATTCTGTGCGTACAGGGAAACGAGCTTGTCGTATACCAAATCTGGGAAATCCGGGTACGAGCGGTAGGTCGCATTATCAAATTGGATTTCGGCCAGCCTGTTCTCCACTGCGTCGTTGAGTTCGTCCATACGGACAACTTCCAGCACGAGCATCATAGCTCGCAGCTGACTTTTTAGTTTGGGGTCGCGGGTACGGGCTTCTAGTCCTTCGAAATGTTCGGTGGCAGCGTAGAAGTCTCCGGCCAGCACCGCCAGGTAGCCCTGAGCTATTTCCCAAAGCATGGGATTGGCGGGTTCCTGGTTGCGTACCACCAGCCGGGCGAAGTCTTGCAGTCGGATCAGTTCCTGCCCGGCCTTGATATTCGGCACATTGTGGTAGCGTTTATTCTCGCGGCGAAAGCGATTAAAGGAGGTCCCCAGAAAATCCTCCTCCATCACGGCCATGGCCTTTACCAGGAGCACCTCCAGATGATGGTTGTCGGGGTCGAGGGCGTAGATGGCTTCCATCTCATCAATGACTCGTGCATTATCTCCTTGTGCCTGGAGGGCGTAAAGGGTAGCCTGTTCTTCAGGGGACGTGCAGCGTTCGAGGAGTTCCCTCCACTGGGTATCGTTGCGCACCCGGAACGACCGGAAAGCTGATTCCCGCTTGCCGGCACATTCTTCAAAGACCCTGGAGAACAAATAGGCGGCTTCGACTTCCTGGCCCAGCGCCCTCAGCGCTCCGGCCCGGTGCCCCATTATCCAGTATTCAATGATACTAGGGTCATTATCCGTCTTGGGCATTAGGTATTCGTGCAGGTCGAGTACGCGCTGGTATTCGCGGGCATAATGAGCGAGGCGGATGATCTGGTAGGCGTAGCGCAGCCGGTAGTAGTGCGATTCGGTACGGCGAAACTGCTGTAGTCCCTGGTCAATGAGGTCACGCATGTCCGGCACATATTTTTGACGATCGGCCCAGGGATCTTCCAGGACTGCATAGGGTTCACAGCGTTTGGCGTAGATAAGGTATTCCACGGTCTCCTTACATTCGTGACGTTTGATGTAAGCGGCAAAGCTATTGGACTGAAGGGAGATGGGGACGGGCAGACGCGAGTTCAAAACAGCACTTTCCAGGGCCTGCAGGTCACGGATAGATGCCTGATAGATCAATCGCCCCATATCATTGATATCGGGGACTTCACAGAAGCGTTCGTGCCATTCCTGCAGGTTGGTGCGCACCTGTAGGCGTTCCTGGCGGCCGTAGGTTTCATAGATCTCCTGGAACGGCAACAAAAAAGGTGCGGAGGCAATGGTGGGATTAACCAGCGTTGGCCGCAAAAAGCTGTAGGTCTGTGGTCCGTACCGGTAATCGGGCAGGCAGACGCGCGACTGGGCCATGGCGGAGGTGAATGCGATAACCAGGCTAATCGAAAGGGCGACAGATTTGCGAAAGCTCATCATAAGTCCAGGATGCTAGAACGGATTCATCGAGATGGTAAAAGGCCAGATACCGGGGTTTCTGCGGTAACCAGTCCGCGACTGCGTCGGCTGCCTGCTGTACAGCAGCTGGAGTGGCCCGGTCCAGCCTGATACGATCTCCACTGTACAAATAGTAGGTTTCAAGGTATGTATTTTTCACGACCTCGTATCGTCCATTCGACAAAGACCGGAAGCGGGTAGTATCGTCCAGGGCATTCTCGTCCAGGCCGTTTATCAGGTAAGTCAGGGCGCCCCGTCGAAAGATCGCTCCCCAATGGTACAGAGGTAATGCCACATCAAGCGGCAAGGGGTAGGCCGCAACAGCCCCTGTCATGTAGGTTCGGGCAGCCTCGAGGTTGAGTATGGCATTGGTTTCTTCCCAGGTACGCAGGCTCCCCATATTGTAGAACATGAGCATACCCCGGTCTACGGGAGGAACTTTTGTCTGTCGATAATCACGAATCTGGTGCAAACGTATAGTAGCCGACCAAATGACTGATGGTGGGAAGGCCTTGCGCAAGGAGCGTACCAGCGAGAAGAATCGTTCTTTAGTGGAGGGTGTCCAATCGCAATCGACCTGGATTTGAGTAATTTGAGAGAGTTGCGGATGCAACTTTTTAATGTGCGCTGCCATCTTTTTAGCTACAGCCGGGATAGCACGATCGCTCAATTGCTCCAGTACCCGTGTAGTAATGAAAATAACGGGAACAATTTCCAGATCGGCAGCAGGAGAATACTCCCACTGAACACTGGCCAGTGGTATTGCCTGACCCCGCTGCTCATCCCAATCCAGGTCAAAATATTTGACATAGAGGCGATCGGATGCCAGGTGATCGAGGACCCCCAGTTCCAACGAATCCAGCTCCACGGACGTCTTCCAGTGATAGAAGGCAGTTCGGGTAGTTTTGCCGGAAGGCTCGCAAGCCGCCAGGAGGCATGGTATCAGGAGCAAAAACAGAAATCGTTTCATAGTATGGAATTTCGTATTGCTTTCGCAAAAAATCAACGGAATGCCTGTCCGGAGTGGCTTTTGTCGCCGGGTAGCTGTTTGTTTTTATTGATGTTGTTAGTGCATCCCGTCTTTAGTCAGCCCCAACAAGCTGAGTTAAAACCTAATGCCACTTCGCTGTTAGTGTGGCCGTTCGAAGATAGTTTTCCTATCGATTACCAGACGGGGTCTCATTCGTGGCGATTGTTATGCGGGCATTACTGTGGGTTGCATCAGGGAGTGGACCGTTTTGCTCTGGACTGGCATACCTACCGCTCTCCCAGTTGCGGGTGGCGCCTGAACGCTCCCATGGCCGGGAAGGTCATTTACGTGGAGTATGGTTCCAATACAGGCTACGGTAATCAGATTGTGTTGCAATCCACACAGGACTCTACCTTTGCGGTGCGCATGGCCCATTTGCAGTCAGCCTCGGTCGCATTGGGTGAAATTGTTGAGGTAGGCGATCCCATCGGCTTCATTGGGGACACGGGAAATGGCGGATGTCATTTGCACATTGTTCTCTACCAGTCTATTTACGATATAAGTGACCCACTCTACAATCCATTGGATACAGTAACTGCCTGGCGACGGGCAATTGATGATCTGAGGATCAACCGGTTCATTGACAAGACCGAACCCTTTTCGGCTAATTTTCAATTCCAGGCAACTGAAAAGCGGTTGCTGGTGGAGACCGTAGAGGGCCCTGGTTCTTTTTGGCCGCAGGACAGGGAGGTAAATGGAGATATAGTGTTGGTTAATCAGGATACTCAGGAGGTTTCGGGGAAGATGGTCGTGATGTTTTCGGAAGATCAGGATGGGCGCCTTGGCATAGACATAGCTACTACCGATACGTTTTCCATGCTACCCGGAGAGCGGAGGTCGATTCCATTTACGGTTATACCTATACCGGATGCGAACCGCTACCAATTTTTGCAAATTGGTTATGCGGATAACAGATATCCGGATTATGCCGGTAAGATATATACCCAACCACTTTATTTCTATGAGGCTGAAAAATGCCTGGTCGGTGAACCAAACAACGAGCCGGGGGCAGGTGAAGTACTGACTTTTGGCGGAAGCCCGGATGCCCAAGAATTGGAACGATTCTTTGGCCCGGAGGGTGATTCGGTGGATTATTACCGGGTAGATGCCCGTCGGGCCGGTCGGTTGCGACTGGAACAGGAGAGCGGACCGGTATTGCACCTGACGGTGGTCGATTCGCTGGGGCAGTCCTTATCGGGAGGTGGCACCAGTGTGCTGGAACGGTCGGTTGATTCCGATCAGTCGCTGTTTGTGCGGGCGAGCGGGCGCGGTAGTTGTACCCGACCGTACCGGCTGGCTGTCACCTGGGAACCAGAACCGGCCGGTGAATGGTTACTCTGGCAGCAGGGTGGTCAGTTGCGAACAAGGTTTGATACGGGGGATGCGGAATCGGTAGACGTTGCAGTGTATAATGCATTGGGGCAGCGGATCGCTTTTTTTCAGAATGAAGCGGCCATCGGCGGGCTATTGGAAAGAGCCTGGTCATTGCCCAACGTTTCGTACGGCATTTATTGGGTGCGGATCCGCACGGATAGAGGCGATGAATTTACCAGGAAGATCTGGTGGTTTTAGATGAGCCCTTCCCGGATCAGATCATGCAGGTGGATGAAGCCCTGATAGGTTTCGGTTTCATCGACTACGATGAGTTGGGTGATGCTGTGTGTACGCATCATTTGCAGGGCTTTTACGGCCAGGGCGGTTGCCGGGATCACTTTAGGTGAAGGCGACATTATTGCCCGGGCATCCACTCCGGTGAGATCTTCTTCCTGTTCGAGCATACGGCGCAAGTCACCATCGGTAATGATGCCCAGAACCTGGTTGTTATGGTCGACGACAGCCGTGGCACCCAATCGTTTCGACGTCATTTCCAGGATGATGGTTCGTAGTGTATCCTCTGCTTTGACGGCTGGTTGTTCATTCTGGGGAAAGAGGTCAGACACCCGCAGGTAAAGCTGTTTGCCAAGTGCACCGCCGGGATGGAATTGGGCAAAATCCTGAGGGGTAAATCCTCTAAGTGCTAAAAGGGCGGTAGCAAGGGCGTCACCCATCACTATCTGGGAGGTGGTACTGGTGGTAGGGGCCAGATTATTAGGATCGGCTTCCTGTTCTACCGGTGTATGCAGCACATAATCGGCCTGGCGGGCGAGAAAAGAATCGGCCCGACTGACCATCCCGATTACGGTATTTCCCAGGTTTCGCAGTAGGGGCACTAAAACGCGGATTTCGGGCGTTTCTCCGCTCTTGGACAAGCAAATAACCTGATCGTCGGACTGGACCATGCCCAGATCGCCGTGGATAGCATCGGCAGCGTGCAGGAAGAGGGCGGGCGTTCCGGTGGAGTTTAGGGTGGCAACAATTTTTTGGGCGACCAGTGCGCTTTTGCCGATACCGGTAAGAACGACGCGACCGGTAGATTCGAATAGTCGCTCAACGATGGCAACAAAGCTGTCGTTTATGCTGTTTTTTAGGGCGTTAATCGCCTGATACTCTATGTCAATCGTTCGGAGGGCTGTTTCTCTGATAAGTGTTTCTGTCTTACGCACTAATTCGTTATTTTTGTCCGCCTTTCGCAAAGACCCGTCAAATCGACCCAAAAACCAGCCTCAAAAGTAGGCAAACTCGGACAAAAAAGCCCACCGGAATACGGGGCAGGCCGTTTTTTTTCGTTAAATTGATAGGTACGGGTTAGAAAACAGACGCTAAGAAATTACCATCATCCGAGTTCCGTCCTTTCCCATAAACCGTCGTCCTGACACCCGAGGATACGATTCGCCAGATGGATGAAAAAGTCAAAAGGAACAATGACTGTGACCAATCAATCTCTGCAGAAAGCTCTGCAACAATACTTTGGCTTTGACCAATTTAAGGGCCAGCAAAGTGACATTATACAAAGTGTACTAAACGGACAAGATACGTTCGTTATCATGCCTACCGGGGGTGGAAAATCCCTCTGCTATCAATTACCGGCCCTCATGATGGAGGGTACTGCTCTGGTAATTTCACCCCTCATTGCCCTGATGAAGAATCAGGTGGACTCCATTCGGGGACACAGCCAAAGTGATGATATAGCTCATTTTCTAAATTCTTCCCTGACCAAGGCTCAGATGAAGCTGGTGAAGCAGGACATTATGGATGGCAAGACCAAGTTGTTGTTCATCGCTCCCGAGACCTTGACCAAAGAAGAAAATATAGCCTTTTTCCAGCAGGCCAATATTTCTTTTGTGGCCGTGGATGAAGCACACTGTATCTCCGAGTGGGGGCATGATTTCAGACCTGAATACCGCCGGATCCGGGTTATGCTTAATTCTATTGGTGAAGATATTCCCGTGATCGCTCTGACCGCCACCGCCACGCCTAAGGTGCAGGCGGATATCGTGAAGAACCTCAACATGCAGGGCGAAAATACTTTTGTATCGTCCTTTAATCGTTCCAACCTGTACTACGAGGTTCGGCCCAAGGGAAAAGCCGACCAGACTATCAAGAGTATCATACAGATCATTAAGGGCATTCCGAATCAATCGGGCATCATTTACGTGCAAAGTCGTAAATCGGCGGCAACCATTGCCAAGACGCTACAGGTCAATGATATTAAGGCTGCTCCCTATCATGCCGGCTTAGATGCTAAAACCCGTTCGCGCACACAGGATGATTTTCTGATGGAAAATGTGGATGTGATCGTGGCAACTATTGCTTTCGGAATGGGAATCGACAAACCCGACGTGCGGTTTGTCATCCACTACGATATGCCGAAAAGTATCGAAAATTACTACCAGGAAACCGGGCGGGCGGGCCGCGATGGCCTGGATGGTCGTTGCGTAGCTTTCTTCAGCTACAAAGACCTGATGAAACTGGAGAAATTCCTGCGCGACAAGCCCGTTGCCGAGCGGGAGATGGGGCAGCAATTGATGCAGGAAGTGATGGCTTACGCCGAAACGACCGCCTGCCGCCGCAAATTCCTGCTTCACTACTTCGGGGAAGCATTTGACGACAGTCGGTGTGATAAAATGTGCGACAATTGCCGCCACCCCAAGGAAAAGGCTAGCGTAAAGAACGATATGATGCTTGCCCTGCAAGCGGTATTGGATCTGGAGGAGAATTACGGTCTACAGCTATTGGTCGATTTTGTCCGGGGACGTAAGACCAAGGAGATGGTCGATTTCGGCTTCAGCAAAAAAGAGTTGTTTGGCAAAGGCGAGGGCGAGACCAGTACATATTGGTTTTCGGTTTTTCGTCATGCACTACTGCACGATCTGCTGCGCAAGGATGTTGAGAGTTACGGCTTGCTGAAGATGACTGATAAAGGACGTTCTTTCCTGGAACATCCGGTTGAGGTAGAGATACCGCTGAACCACGATTTCGATGCCGAACTCGAGGAGGCAACTGAATCGGAAAATGCCCGTACGGCTGTGCTGGACGAAACGCTGATGCGCATGCTCAAGGATCTGCGCAAGCAAGAGTCACAACGGCTTGGAGTGCCCCCCTTCGTTATTTTTCAGGATCCTTCCCTGGAAGACATGGCTACGCAGTATCCGGTAACGCTAGACGAAATGACCCACATCAGCGGAGTGAGCAAGGGGAAAGCCGTGCGGTACGCAGCTCCATTCTTGTCGCTCATCAAAGAATACGTGGAGAGTAATGACATAGAGCGCCCCACAGAAATCATTGTCAAACAGGTTGCCAATAAATCCAAAATGAAGGTGAACATCATCCAGGGAGTGGACCGAAAGGTACCTCTGGAAGATCTGGCGGAAGCCAATGGCCTGAGTATGGAAGATCTGTTGGAAGAAATGTACGCCATTGTACTTTCCGGGACCAAACTCAACATCGATTACTACGTAGAAGACAATCTCGACGAATACGCCCGGGAAGATATTGAGGATTACTTCATGGAAGCCGATACGGACTCACTGGAAGTGGCATTTCAGGAATTGCAGGAGGAAGATATTACCATGGAGGAGATTCAGATCATGCGGGTTAAGTTTCTGTCAGATAATGCGAATTAATTCACTTTCGTGAAAAAGATCCTCATCCTCAACGGCCCGAACCTTAACCTGCTTGGCAAACGCGAGCCCGGAGTCTACGGTAGTCAGTCGTTCGAAGACTACTTCCGGGAGCTCCAGATGTCGTTTACCGATCATTCACTCGTTTACTTTCAATCCAACCACGAAGGGGCTTTAGTGGACAAGTTGCACGATGTAGGGTTTTCCTTTGATGGTATCGTTTTTAATGCCGGGGCCTATACGCACACGTCCATAGCATTGGCGGATGCCATTGCAGCAATCGAAACACCGGTGGTTGAGGTGCATATTTCTAATGTACACCGTCGGGAATCGTTCCGTCATCATTCCTATCTGTCGCCCAACTGTGCGGGCATAATAATTGGTTTTGGCCTGAAGGGGTACGAGTTGGCTGTACGTGCTCTGGTTGATGTTTTGGCAGAAGACTAAAGGGAGCTGCCTAAAGGTTTTTTCTCTAACCTCTGGCAGAGTCTGTTATACCGCTTCCGAAAACGCTAATAGTCCTTAAAACGCAGGTCGACCAGACGAAGGCGTTTAGATTTACCAAATTTTACGGTCTTGGTTTGAAATAATGGCTCAAAAGTAAATGATAAACCAAAACATCCGGCCGTGATAACAGCATCTGACCATTCGTAATTGGTATCGGGGTCGTTATCTGTAAGGGTGCCGATGAGGGCCAGTGCGGACCAGGCAAGGCCGAAATTCCGCATTTGGTTCTTGGCAACCGTGGGCCACTCCCGTTGGTATTGAAAGGCCGTAATGTCGTTGATGTTGACGAAGCGATCCTCAAAAGCGATGAGGTTTTCCTCGACCAGGTAATCGCGGGTAGTATTGGTGTACCAATAGTCATCGTTCAGGATACGGTAGGTCAGCTCGGTATTGAGCGGGATCTTTTTCGTTTTAGCACGGCCACGCTTTTCAATTTGCAGGAATTTTTGGGCCGAGGCAGGCACGGTCAGGGCCGAGAGGAAAAGAAGCAGGACAAAGATGCGCATAGGGCAATTTTTTGCGTAAGCATACCAGCAACAAAGGTGGAAGCTACGGAAAGTGGCTGATTTAATTGGCGTTCGATCCAAAGAGATCGGAAACCATCAATCGGTTGGCTTATTCAAGTCGTGCCTGGCACAAAAAGTTTTGATGACACGTTTCATACTGCGTTCTATGTCGGTATAGGACATGGCTTCTTTACCGACGTAGAGTAACATAAAGGCGTAGGTGGTCTCGTGCTCTTCCAGCTTTTGATAGAGTGCTTGCTTGTGGATACGCCAGGCGTCCCGGACCTGGCGGCGGATGCGATTGCGATGTACTGCTCGCCGGAAACGTCGCTTGGGAACCGATACGGTACACTGTACCGGACTGGGAAGGGGAGGGTCGGTTACCGGTAGGTACACCAGTCGGATGGGGTATTTACTAAACGATTGGCCCTGCTTGAACAATGCCTGGATCAGTCGCCGGCTTTTTAGTCGTTCGGAAGGCCTAAATCCTAATTTTGGCATGGGTACAGTTTCGTGGGAGCAAAGAAAGGCTTAATTTATGGATTCTTAGCACTCCTCTTGCCAATCTCGGAATCCATTATGTCACCTCTAACACACAACGAATGGATTATCCGAAGGATTCCCTCACTATAAAGTCCTGGGCGGTGGAAGACCGACCCCGTGAAAAATGGATGCGCAGTGGTCGCCAGCACTTGTCCGATGCCGAATTACTGGCCATACTTCTCGGGTCGGGCAACCGACATGAATCAGCCGTCGATCTTGGGCGGCGGATCCTCAATGGTATGAATAACGACCTGGACGAGCTGGGCCGAGCCAGTGTGCAGCGACTGCAACAGTTTCCGGGTATCGGTGAGGCCAAAAGCATCACCCTTCTGGCGGCGCTCGAACTGGCACGCAGGCGTAAAGCAGTAGATCTGACAACCAAGCCGCAGATCCGGAGCAGCCAGGATGCTTATCAGTTGCTATCGGTTAATCTGGAAAACTTGCCACACGAAGAGTTTTGGATATTGCTGCTCAACCGGGCCAACCGGGTTATTGGCCGGGAGTGTATCAGCACGGGTGGTGTTTCGGGTACAGTGGTGGATGCTAAAATAGTCTTCAGGAAGGCCCTGGAATACCAGGCAAGTTCACTCATTCTGGGGCATAATCACCCCTCGGGAAACCTGGCGCCGAGTACGGCCGACCGGCAGCTCACCGCCAAGTTGGTCCAGGCGGGGAAGCACCTGGATGTTGCCGTACTCGATCACCTGATCGTGACGAATTCCAGCTACTACAGCTTTGCCGATGAAGGGGATATGTAAAGGCTGTGCCATACCACTTCCGAAAAGGACTGGGCTTCGCCCAACCCTTTTTACGGGAGAATATAATCGACTCGAGGTGGTTTAGCTTCGCTGTACTTCGTGCGGAGACAGCAAACCACTTGGTTGTCGGTATATCCGCTAAACCTATTCGGGCTGAGTGCTGTTCCCATTAAGTCGTTTGAATCGCCTATCTTCGATCAGGCGATGGAGCTATGCTTTCTTTGATCACCTACAAAGGACCTCATATTGGCAACACCTAATAAACGGTTTGACTACCAACTGCTTGGGCGTGTTTTGTCTCTGGCAAAGCCCTATCGTAACATCTTTATTGGTGCGGCCGTACTGGCCATTGTGCTGGCACCATTGGCTACGCTGCGTCCTTATCTGGTGAAGGTAATGGTGGATGACTACATCTTCCAGTACGATATTCCGGGGCTGACCCGCATGGCCCTGATCTTCCTGGGTGTATTATTTGTACACGCTATTTTGCAGTACTTCTTCATTTTCACCACTAATTTATTGGGGCAATCCGTGATCCGTGATCTGCGGGTAAATGTCTTTAAACAAATCAGCAGCCTGAAGCTGACGTATTTCGACCGCACGGCTATTGGTACTTCTACGACCCGTACGATCAACGATATTGAGACTATTAATACCGTTTTTTCGCAGGGAGTGATCACCATCGTTGCGGATCTGCTGACTTTGTTCGCTGTGCTGGGGATCATGTTTTATACGAGTTGGAAGCTTACTCTGATCTGTCTGATCACTATGCCTTTTCTGTTGATCGCCACCTATATTTTCAAGGAAAATGTGAAGAAAGCGTATCAAATCGTGCGCACCCAGATCCAGCGGATGAATGCTTTTTTGCAAGAGCGCATTTCAGGGATGCGGATCGTTCAGATCTTTAACTCTGAGGAGGAAGAGGCTCAGCGCTTTCGGACCATCAACCGGGAGTACACCCAGGCCAATCTCGATTCCATTCTGTACTACGCTGTATTCTTTCCGGTGGTGGATATTATTGCGGCTGCTTCATTGGGCCTGATGGTTTGGTGGGGAGCGCGGGGCGTGATCGCTGATGATGTTACTCTTGGTGCCTTGGTCGCCTTTCCTATCTATCTGAATATGCTCTTCCGTCCGATGCGGATGCTGGCCGATAAGTTCAATACCCTGCAAATGGGACTGGTGGCGGCTGACCGGGTGTTTGGCGTATTGGACCGCACTGATAAGATCGACAACGTAGGTACCCAGAAGCCCGAGAAGCTCCAAGGAGATATCTCCTTTGATCAGGTTTGGTTTGCCTATTCGGCACGCGATTGGGTACTCAAGGATATATCCTTCCGGGTGAACCCGGGAGAGACTATGGCTATTGTTGGTAGTACGGGGTCCGGTAAAACGACCATTATCAATATCCTGAATCGCTTTTATGAGATCCAGAAGGGGGCCATCCGGATCGACGGCGAGGATATTCGCGATTACGAGCTTTTTGCCTATCGCCGTCGCATTGCCATCGTACTGCAGGATGTTTTCCTGTTTGGCGGTTCAGTATTGGAAAACATAACCCTCCGCGATTCAGAGATCAGCCGGGAAGAGGTGATTGACGCCGCAAAAATGATTGGCGCCCATGAGTTTATTGAAAAACTTCCGGGTGGCTATGATTACAAGGTCATGGAACGCGGAGCTACGCTTTCCATGGGGCAGCGTCAGTTGATCTCTTTTGTGCGGGCCCTTGTCTTCAATCCCGATATACTCGTACTCGACGAGGCGACCTCCTCGGTGGATCCGGAAACCGAGTCGGTCATTCAGCATGCCATTGAGACGCTGATTACCAAGCGTACGTCCATTATTATTGCGCACCGTCTCTCAACGATCCAGCACGCTGATAAGATCATGGTGCTCCACCACGGTGAAGTGCAGGAAATTGGTTCACACGAAGAACTTCTGCGTAAGGAGGACGGGCATTACCGGCAGCTGTACGATATGCAGTTTGTGGAGGCAGTAGAAGAATAGCTAGCCAGCTACCGCTTTTGCTGCCGATACGGCTCTCACCAGGAAGAAACCATCTTCCCCCTGTTCCTGGTAAAGAGGCATGAGAATGCGCCCGTCGCAGATAGCGCGGATTGGCCCGGTACGGTCGTGGGCGAGAATTTCGCCTTCCTCCACTTCCTGAAAGTTTTTGTATCCTGGCAGCATTTCGAAATTATCCTCCGGTCCGATGGTGTGTCGCATGATAAATTCCGCAACTTTCGGCAGGCCATCTGAGTAATCGATCAGCAATTTATCGTGGCGGTTCTCTACATCTTCGGCAAGGACGAGCCCGGCCGACCGCATGCAATTGATAGTGGCAGCGATGGCCCGGTTAACGGAGAGATGTTCCTCGTGCTGACCCGACTCGAAGGTGATGGCGACTGTGTCGTGATGGAAGTGCTCTTTAGAAAAATAGTGTAGCGTGGTGCCGGCGATGCCTTTCAATAGTCCTTTGATGACGGGGGCATGCATTTCGACTCCCAGTCGAATGCTTTCCGGATCATCGGTAGCTACGGAGAAAATACCACCGTAGGCGGTGGTGGTGTGCAGGTCGAGGAAGATGACACGCTCCGGCTGGATAGCTTCGACCCGTTGGTTGATCAGAGATAGTATTTCGGCGATTTCGAGGTCTTCGGCTTCTAATAGATCACGGGGGGTGGTCAGGATGCGGTCGACGTTTTCCGTAGTCCACTGCCGGTTGAGGTCTTTTTGCAGATATCGCCTCCCGGCCTTGATAGCCTGCAGATTGCCCCGGATCCCGATCATGTGCCCGAAAAAGCGAAAATCTGGATTTAGGTTAGGTTCGTTTTTGATGAGCTCGAACAGGATAGAAAGGGCTTCGATGCCAGCAGTCTCGTTGCCGTGCATGCCCCCAAAGCATACGAGCAGAGGGCCTGGTTCGGGACCGGAGTACTCGCCAATGATTCGTTCCTGTGTCATAGTCGCTTGTGTATTCAAAGGTGGGGCAATGACCCACAAAAATACGAATATACCGCTTACGATATGCAATTGAACTGGTCAATCCACTGCGAGTGAGCAGAAAAATCTATTGTGACGAATTGCATACCACTGCATTGCTTTTTGCCGAAAGGCAATCGCAGATTATACTAGACCGGAGGGTTATCTTTCCACTGCCAGATGTACATGCAGGCGTAGGATCGATAGGGGCGCCAGGCCTGCGAAATAGCCAGTAAACGCGCATCCAGCTTTTTAGTGGTAAGCTTTGGTATTTGGTACAATTGGGACATGCCGACCCGTATACCCTGATCTCTCAGTGGAAAAACATCCGG
Source organism: uncultured Saprospiraceae bacterium (assembly GCA_964342305.1). Lineage (GTDB taxonomy): Bacteria > Bacteroidota > Bacteroidia > Chitinophagales > Saprospiraceae > DT-110. The sequence continues at coordinate 58,827 of CAYFGK010000001.1, forward strand.
GTGGCGGAGTGCACCGAGGAGCAACATTTGGACCGTCCATTCCCCAACTCCCTTAATCTTTGTAAGATGGCCGATAATAGCCTCGGGATCTTGGTTCTGCCACGTCTCATCGAGCAGGTCTTCGTCCAGGAAAAATCGGGCTACATTTTGTACGTAACCGGCTTTTTGCCGGGACAGCCCAGCATTGCGTAATTCTTCAACAGACAGAGTCAATAAATGATCGGGTGCGGGATGATCGGAGGGAAAAAGGGCGAGGAATCGACTGTAAATGGTGCCTGCCGCCTTGACCGAGAGCTGCTGGAAGATGATGGATCGGACGAGTGCGGGGTATACCTTTTCAGCGGGACCGGACCGATCGGGCAGCTCGTACTGATTCACCAGGGGACGAAGAATGGGGTCGGTTGCTAAATGGTCACGAATTGCCTGCATTTTTTGGACGGTTTACGGCCTACGGGAGATGGCACACGAAAAATGGATTAGGGTGGACGGATTGAAGGTCCCTAACCTTAATGCAGCTAAAGATAACGTACACACTTTGGTATTACAGCGAATGACCGATAGTTTTCAGCGACCTACCTACAGCTATCCGGCCGCAGCCCGTACTTTGGGATTGAGCCGTAGTTCCACGTATTTTTCGGTAAAACCGAGGCGCTTGAAGAGGTCGATACCCGGATTGTTGGGACGAAGGTGCATAGCGATTTCCCCTTTAGCGTGGCGAACGGCACGTTGAACGAGGTCCTGCAGGATATCTTCTTCCTGGAGGTAATCAGGGTGGAGGACGGCATAGACCAGCACGTAGCTTGGGTTGTATGCCCCCATACCGGTTTGGTTGACTACGACACAGGAGATGACCTGATCCTTTTCCCAGAGGGTAAAAATATACCCTCCGAAGGACGGACGGTTTTTCAGTGCGTAATCGAGGGCCTCTGCAATTTCTTCTCCATTCGTGGAGTCACTGTTCTGGCTTAAAAGCTGCACCACAGCGGCTCGTTCGGGGGGAGTGAGGCCGGTGAAAGAGTCATAGAGTTGTACCCGGCGATTCATATTGTAGCACGTTTAGAGAGAAGTAAATAACTAAATTTCCTAACCGGAACGGATAGGTCCATGGGGGAGTCAGTTACATATGATCACGGGAAGAGAGTGTGGTGAGAGGCTGTAAATTGCTGAATACAAGCTACCTATAAAAACAGTAAAATCAAAGTAATTTCTGTTTTTTCCCTATTGTGAGCAAATCCGGTTGGAGCTAGAATGAGGTAACTGCCCGGATTTAAAGGGGGCTTGCGTAAAGGGATAAAATGAGCGTATATTTGCCAGTTCAATGAAGGGGTCACGATCCCTTCGGTACAGTTAGCAGTTTTCTGTCCGTACGGGCGGCAAGCCTGCAACTTGCTCAACCACCACATAGGTGGCATTTGTTAACGCGTACCAATCAACTTATGAAACGCAAACGTTTGTACAACCTCGTCAATGGCGAGGAGCTCAAGCGTCGTATGCTCGAATCTGACGAAGATCGCACGACGCTCTCTTTTTATCGCTACCAAAATCTGGAAAACCCGCGTCAGTTTCGGAACCAATTATTCGCCGGACTGGATGAGTTGGGAGTTTGTGGCCGAATTTACGTAGCCAAAGAAGGCATCAACGGTCAGATTTCCATTCCTACTGCCCATTTGAACAACCTCCGGGAATATCTGGAAGCGACCTTCCCCTGGACCGCAGGTATGCGGTTCAATATCGCCATCGACGACGACGGAAAGTCATTTTACAAACTCAAGATCAAGGTGCGTGAGAAGATCGTGGCCGACGGGCTGGACGATGCTTCCTTCGATGTGACTAAGCGCGGGAAGCACCTAAGTGCCCGGGAGGTTAATGAATTAATGGATAATCCCGACACGGTGGTCATCGATATGCGCAACCACTACGAGAGTGAGGTCGGACATTTCGAAGGCGCTATTTGTCCGGATGTGGAGACTTTCCGTGAGGCTCTTCCGATTGTCGAAGAAATGCTTGAATCGAAGAAAGATAAGCCGCTGATCATGTATTGCACGGGAGGTATCCGTTGTGAAAAGGCCAGTGCCTACTATCTGCACAAAGGCTTTGAGAAGGTATATATGATCGACGGAGGGATTATTGAGTATGCCCGTCAGTGTAAGGAACAGGGTTTACCGATCCGCTTTCGCGGAAAAAACTTTGTATTCGACGAGCGCCTGGGCGAACGCATCAGTGAGGAGATCATTTCGGAATGCCACCAGTGCGGCAAGCCATGTGATACACATAAGGATTGTGCGAACGACGCCTGTCATATTCTGTTTATCCAGTGTGATGAGTGTGCGGAGAAATACGACGATTGTTGTTCGGCCACTTGCTCGGACTTTCTCAAATTACCTGAAGAAAAGCAGTCGGAACTTCGAGATCAGATTGAATTTAACGGCAAGAAATTTGGAAAGGGCCGGTATAAGGCTGCCCGCAGGGGGGAAGAGCTGATTGAAGCTAGTCTAGTACAGGAATATCTGAAGTAGTTGGATGGACTGTGTCTCCCTCCAGCCATGATTCAGGAATAGGTTTTACGCCATAGGGGCCCTGTTGGTGATATGCCAGCAGGGCTTCTCTGTTTTCGAACCAGGTGGTAGGTTCGAAGGTGTTTAGCCAGGGTTGTGAGTATCCTTCGTACGCATGGTAAGAGTTCCAGGCCCATTCCCGAAAATCATCGACCAGGCCGTGCTTTTGCGGATTGGTGTGGATGTAATACAGGAGGTAATTCATGTATTCCGGGTTAACGACGAGGAGCCGTTTGAAGGGTTTTTGGAAGACGGATCCGTGGCGACCGTACATTTTATTGAACATTTGGGAGTAGGCGATGAAGAACCGTCGGAATTGGCTGGAGATGAGTAAGGGGATGTTATCGGAATGCGGATCAGATAAAAAGTCTTTTTCTTTTTTTGAAAGCGTAATGTCATGACGCTTTTTAGATTTCAGGTTGATTAGTATTTCTTCTTTGCTTTTGATTTGCACCAATAGGTGAAAATGATTTGGGAGTAAGCAATATGCATAAAGGTTCAAAAAGCCTCCTAAATAGTAATTGAGCTTAGACATGAAATAAAGGCAATTAGCATTATTAGGGAAAATCACCTCGCTATTGTTGCTTCTATTGTAAATATGGAAGACAAAATTTTCTTCGAGCGTTGCGTGAAATAATTTTTCACGAAGATGGGGTAGTACGAACATGGATAAAATTTCGTAGTAAATAGAAGGTTTTGAGGCAGAAAGGCAACTACGAAAAGTCAGGAAGATGACCAATTGTGGATAAAAATGTGGAAAACTTTGCGATGGCATCGGGGATAGCATCCCCGATGCCATCGCAAAAAAAAAGAGCCCAACCCCATTACAAGGCCAGGCTCAAAATTATAGGACTTTCGTCCTATCCGTATTTATTTACGTACTCCCGGACTACGATCCAGGAACTCCTCGTACAATTGAATGTGGCGACTGTCAATCGGTACCTGATACCCGTCGATGAACAGGTATACAATATTCGACTTCATCTCAAAAGGATCGCCCGTGCTGACAAATAAATTGGCTGTCTTGCCGACTTCCAGCGACCCCAGCTTGTCATCCACTCCAAACATCTCGGCCGGGTTGATCGTCACCGCCTTCAACGCCTCTTCTTTGCCCAGACCATACGTGGCCGCAAAACCGGCGTTGAACGGTAAATTACGAACATTCTCCGCTTCATTCGTCCGGATAGCTACCTTAACGCCCGCCTCGTGCATCAAACCCGCATTGGCGTATGGACGATCGTAACGATCCGACGGACGAGTCGGAGTGCTCAGAACCGGTCCGGTGATCACCGGAATGCCAGCCTCAGCCAATTCCTCGGCAACCCGCCAGCCTTCCGCAACACCCGTGAAAATAGGCTTGGGAATCTCGCGCTCCTTGACCCATTTGATAGCTGCCTTAATGTCGGCCGCTTTGTCAACGTCGATCATCAAAGCAGCATCGCCTTCCATGACCGGGATCATGGCATCCATCTCGGGTCGGTAAGGCGCATCGTCCCCCTCCTTGACCTTCATGTACAACTCTACCTGCCCCCAGATGTCGTTGATCTCCTTCAGGTTCTTTTCGTAGGCTTTTTTAATCTCGTCTTCGGAGCGGCGATCCCACCATCCCCTCTTACCGGAATTCGGGAAGTTCATTACCACTCCCTTAAATCCAGCGAACATCTGATCGGGAGTATACCCCACCAGATTGATCAATGACGCCGTACCGGGGAATAAACCACCCGTAGGTACTGTAATTACCGAAGTAACGCCATTTACCCGGGTTACGGGTATAGCTGCCGAGTTGGGGTTTACCGCCGTCAGCGCCTGCATATGTGGGGTGAATTCACCCAATTCGTTATCGTCATTTGTTAGTGAAACAGATCCTACTTCCGACAATCCAAGCCGCGTACCTCCATCGATCATACCGGGGTAAATGTAGTGGTCGGTGCAATCGATCGTCGTTGCGTCACTCGGTACCGTAACGTTGCTGCCCAATGCAGCAATCTGACCGTCACGGATCACAAGGGTTCCTCCCTCGATCGTACCGTTCGTGACCGTCACAATGGTGGCGTTGGTAAGTGCAAAAGTTCCCTCCTGGGCCTTCTCGACCTGGGCGCTCAGTCCCACCGTCACAAAGAGACAGCCAATTAGGGCTATTATAGAACGTATCATATATATTATTTTTTTAAAATTTACGGATTACCCACGGAACAACTCCTCAAAAGTCATGTACGTACCCTGCATGCAGTTTTCGTGGTCGTGGTCGTCGATATCCTGGAAAAATGCGGGCATTACTTCTTCGGGATCAACGTCCAGACGCATGTCAGCGGGATCTTCTTCTCGGTCAAAGTACACCACGCCGTCCACGATTGTCTTCATCGGAATTGCGTAGATCGATAGCGGGTGCGCACTGAAGATGGCAATATCGGCGTCCTTCCCTTTCTCCAGGGATCCCACGCGGTCGTCAATACCCAGCTGCTTGGCGGGGTTAATGGTGATCAGCGACAGAGCCTGCTCGTCGGTCAGACCACCGTAGCGCTGGGTCTTGGCTGCTTCGTGATACAGGTGGCGGATCAACTCTCCGGAGTCGGAGTTGATCGAAGTCGTTACGCCGTTTTCCGTAAGGATGGCCGCATTATAAGCCGTTGAGTAATACACCTCAAATTTATAGGCCCACCAATCGGCAAATACCGATGCACCGGCACCAAACTCGGCCAGCTCCGGAGCCACTTTGAATCCTTCGTTGGTGTGTTGGAAACACAGTTTTTCGACGCCGAAGTCTTTACAGACCTGCATCAGCATGTAGATCTCATCGGCCCGGTAGGAGTGGCAGTGAATAATGATGTCACCTTCCAAAATAGCGGACAGGGTTTCCATTCGCTTATTGAAGGTAGGTGGCATTACGGTATTGTCGCCATTTTGACGGGCAGTCTCGTACTTTTGCTTGGCTTTCAGGTACATCTCTGCTTCCGCAAAAGCTTTTCGGATCACCTGCTCAACACCCATGCGGGTAGCTGGCTGGATGCCGCGGCCTTCACCGTGTACGCGCATAGGGTTTTCTCCCAGAGCAAACTTGATGGTGCGCGGCGCCCCCTCCATACGCAGGTCATTGGGGTTGTACGTACCGTAACGGTGCTTAATGGTTTCACACTCCCCACCGATCGCATTGGCTGATCCGTGCATAGCGTGGCTGGACGTAACCCCTCCCGCAAGTGCCCGATAGATAGATACATCCAGCGGGTCCAGAGCGTCCCCAACCCAAACCTCAGCAGTAACGGGATTGGTAGCTTCGTTCACGGCATCGATCGCAATGTGTGAGTGGGCATCGATAATACCCGGCATAACGTGCATGCCGGTAGCATCAATCTCCTCCGCTCCGCGGGGAGCGCGAAGGTTGGTGCCGATCTCCTGGATCTTTCCGTCGACAACCAGTACATCGGCGTTTTCTAAGGTTCCGTTGGTAACCGTATGGACAGTACCGTTTTTAATGAGCATGCTGCCGGTTTGGGTCTGAGCCCGCAGGCTTACGCCAAAAAACAACAGCAAGGCAAATAGAATGCTATATTTCATAATATGATCTTCTTTTTTTGATTCGAATTATTCGGGACTTCCTTCCCGGTATCCTTCCACGTCGAACGTACCAAACTCGCCAACACTTACGGTGCCTTCCATTTCATCACCGTTGATGACAATGGTAAACTGCAGAGTGATCGACTGGCCACCCATTGCAATGGGTGCCGCAAAGGTGAGGGTGTTCCCTTCCAGAGCCGCGTTCTCAATATCGGTAGGCTCCGGTGCCTGGGAATTGGATAACTGGCCGGTAATTTCTCCGCCTTCCTGGGTCAGCGTAAGGGTTCCTTCGGCAGTCTGACCGGGAACGTCTACCGTGTACGCCCAGGTGCCTCCCACTTTTGCGGAAGCATTGGGGTCACCCTTGGCCGCAGCTTTCTTAGCTTCGTATTCGAAGAGATGACCATCGGCCATTACGAAACGCACATTCGATCCCTCCTCGAAATAATTGCCATCCGTTACTAACAGGTTACCCATCTTACCTTCTTCCAGCGTACCCATCAGATTGCTGACTCCCAGCATCAGCGCCGGATTGGTGGTCAGGGAAGCCAGTGCCTGTTCCTCGGTAAGGCCATTCTTGATCATCCGGCGCAGATTCTCGCGGATATCGTTGGCCGAAGCTTCCATAGTACTGAAGCCGAACGCAATACCAGCCTTGGCCAGCGTTGCTGCCTGTGACTCAAATTCGGTCATGCGCTCACTGGCACGCTTCTGCAGCATTTTCATTTCGTCGTCCATAGCTTCTTCCTCGCCCTCTTTCTTTTTCTTCTCTTTGGGCGGATCCGGCAATTCCAGACTCACGATAACGGGAATGTTTTTACCATCCAGCTGGTCCACAACGTGCCAGGCCTCTTTGACACCGGTCATGACAACGTCGAAGCCCAGGTCATCCTGCATCCGCATTACGCGATACATGGATTTTACATCCGGCGCCATAAAGAATACGGGCAGTTCACCATTCACTACGGGCACCAGGGCCTCCAGCGCTTCGTTGCGCTCGGGGCGATCCATGCCCTTTGGGTTTTTGGCGTAAGCCTCCATATGGCGCTGCATCTGTTCCGTTTGCTTGTAAAGCTCTGTGAATTTGGCCATCACTCCGATAACAGTAGCGGGGAAAACGCCGGGCGCACTGCTGAATTGGGCAAACTGGGAAACGCCCTCCGCGAGGAGCATGTCTTCACCACTTTCACCGGCAAGCAGAATGATCGATCCTTTACCAGGCAACATACGACCGCGAGGTACTACGTGAGCTGCTGTAAAGCCCAGCTCACGTAAATCGGAAACCGACTTCTCATCGTGCTTGAGTTCTCCACGAACTTGCTTCTCGGGAGTTACACCGGCCAATTCGCGGGGTGGATCACCCGGGTTCACTCCGTCGGAACGACGACCGCGGTTCGGGCCGTTCTCTTCCCGTTCGGGGCGTGGAACACCAGCATTGGACAAGCCATCAATGAAGCCGGCGTAAATAAACATGGAATCGGCATCAATCACCTTAGCATCGGCAGGTACCGATACGTTGGTACCCATCGCCTGAATAAGACCATCCTTCACTACGATCGTAGCGCCTGCCACCTGTTGTCCAGGTTGGGGGATAATGGTCGCATTCGTAAAAGCATAAGTACGGGTGACTGGTTTTAGGGCATCTTCCACGCTTTGCGCCTGTAAGGACAGGCCCATAGCCAGGAAGGCTAAAACCATAGTAAGCATTTTTCTCATACGAAAAATTTGTGGTTATTTAATGACTAAACGAATTTTTGAAAGGCCCAGGAAAAGGCCTTTTTTATTGGACAGATTCACCAGGTGGGATTATGCAGGAGCCTCGGATAAAATAGCTATCCGGACCCGAATTACTCCAAAGGTACGCAATACTGATTTTTTTCAAACATCCCGTTTACACAAATAATTTGGGGTCGGGGTGCATTTAGTTCGGACTATTATTCCGCAGACGCCCGAATTTCAATATTTTCAGGCCACGAGACGTACAAACTATTCCCTCGGATGGCGACCAAAAAGCGTAAAACCAATTCTGCCAAGTCTTCATTGCCCGCCTGGCTACAGCGCCCGGTATGGCACGCCCTCTTCCTCGGCCTGCTGGGAACCATTCTGTATGCCAATACCCTCGGCCACGGCTACGTGCAGGACGACGCCATTGTCATTACCGAAAATGCCTTTACGCAAGAAGGATTTCGGGGAATTCCCGGCATTTTCCAAAACGATACCTTTTTCGGGTTCTTCCAGGATAAAAACAAAGCCCGCCTGGTAGCTGGTGGGCGTTATCGCCCGCTGTCGGTAGCTACCTTTGCCCTCGAACAAGGCCTCTGGGGGCAATCAGCTTTCGCCAGTCATCTGATCAATGTCCTGCTCTACGGTAGTTGTGTGGTTTTATTGTTCTGGGTGTTGCGGTCTTCCCTGGCTTCCGCCAAAAAAGGATACCGGTTCATCATTCCGCTGCTGGTAACCGTGCTGTTCCTTACCCACCCAATCCATACCGAAGCCGTAGCAAATATCAAAGGGCGTGACGAAATCATGGCCCTCCTGGGAGGCCTGGGCGCCTGGTGGTTCTCTCTGCGGGGGCTCCGGACCGGCAGGTGGATATATCACCTGGCCGGAGCACTGGTGCTGTTCCTGGGTATGTTGTCCAAAGAAAATGCCTTTACCTTCATCGGGATCCTGCCCCTCGCTTGGTTTGTTTTCACCGAGCGTCGCATTCGGGAGCTGTGGCTCCCTGCCTTGCCTTATGCCTTGGCCGGCGTGGTTTTCCTCGTAATCCGTTCGGCCATCTTGCCCGATACGGATTCGGGACCCGTTCAGGAATTGATGAACAACCCTTTCCTGCGCTGGACTAACGGTAGCTACGAAGCCCTCACTTTCGCTGAAAAGCTACCGACCATCCTTTACACCTGGATGCGCTATCTGCAACTCCTTTTTGCACCCGTGGTGCTTACACACGACTATTACCCGCGCCACATCGCTCTCCACACCTGGGGCGATCCGCTGGTACTGATTAGCGCAGTGCTGTACCTGGCCCTGATCGCCTATGCGGTCCGGGGTGTGTTGAAGCGCGATCACCTGGCGTTCGGAGTGGCCTTTTTCCTGGTGACTTTCTTGCCTGTATCCAACCTGCTGTTCCCCATCGGCACGAATATGGCGGAGCGCCTGCTGTTCATGCCCTCTGTTGGCTGGGCCCTGGCCGTTGGCATCGGGATGTTTCGTTTAGGGATTATGCTTTCGCAAAAAAAGAAAAAAGTCAGCTGGGCGTCGGTTAAAACACCGCTGGCAATCGTGGGAATAGTGGGGATTTTGTTTTCTTACAAAACAGTTCTGCGCAATCCTGCCTGGAAAAGCAACTATACCCTGTTTACCACCGATGTTCAGGTGTCGCAACGCTCAGCCAAACTGCGCAACGCCGTTGGCGGTGAGCTATTGGCCCAATCAGCCGGGGAGTCCGACCCCGCCCGGCAGCGAGCCATGCGGGAAGAAGCAGTCGGACATCTGCAACAGGCCATCGATATTCACCCGCTGTACAAAAATGCATACCTGCTACTGGGAAATGCGTACAACTACCTGAACCAGTACGAGGCATCCATCGACAGCTACCAAAAAGCCCTGCAATTGGATCCTGGTTACGCCGAAGCCCAGCGAAATCTGGGAATTACGTACCGGCAGGCCGGTCAGTATTACGGTGAGCAACGGGGCGATCTCAACCAGGCTATCCAATACCTCAAGGAAGCATTGCGATTGCAACCCGACGACTACGAGGTGCTGCGATTGTTGGGCGTAGCTCATGGCGTGGGCGGACAACACCAACAGGCGGCTGCTTATTTTGAGCAGGCAGTCCGGCAACAACCCGATAACGCCACCGCCTGGTTTAACCTGGCGCAGGGCCGCGAGTACGCTGGTGACGTTGCCGGTGCGCAACAAGCGCTGGCCCGCGCACAAGAAATCGATCCGGATATTCAGCAAAAAATGAATTGATGAACGACGCATTACGGTTCCCGATTGGGCTGTACGAAGCCCCTGCCCGGATTACGGCAGCCCAACGTATTGCCTGGATCGACGATCTGGCGGCCCAACCCTTCGATCTGGAGCGGTTGGTACGTTCCTTACCCGAAGCAGACCTGAACCGGGCCTATCGCCCGGGTGGCTGGACGATACGGCAGGTGGTCCACCATTTGCCCGATAGTCACCTGAATGCCTACGTTCGCTATAAATTGAGCCTTACCCTGGATAATCCCAGTATATTACCATACCCCGAGAAAGCCTGGGCCGAGTTGCCGGATGGCCGCGAAGGTCCCATCGATGATTCCCTGGACATGTTTAAAAGCATTCATGCGCGTTGGGTACGATGTTTGCAACACATGTCAGAAAGCGACTGGCAACGAACTTATTTTCACCCCGAACACCAGCGGACCTTCGTTCTGGACGAAGCGCTGGGTAGTTATGTCTGGCATGGGCGTCACCATATCGCCCATATCGAAAATGCACTGAACGATGAATGAACGACGCACGACCTGGATGATGCTCTTTTTGTGGATAGCCTGGCTACCATTAACTGCCCAATCTGATCCCTTCGAGGCTACTGATCCTTCCGAGGCCTGGGTAGACTCCGTATTCCAATCGCTCACCCCCGAGGAGCGGTTAGGACAGTTATTTATGATCCGGGCGCATTCTGATCTTGGTGCCGACCATATTCGCTCCGTAGAACAACAGATCGAAAAATACAAAGTGGGAGGCCTCTGTTTTTTTCAGGGCACGCCGGAAAAGCAGGTGGAATTAATCAATCAATATCAGGCACTAAGCCCCGACATTCCGTTAATGGTGGCCATCGATGGAGAATGGGGATTGGGGATGCGCATGAAAGAATCGACCATCAGCTTTCCTTACCAGTTGATGCTGGGGGCGATACAAGATAATGACCTGATCTACGAGATGGGAAAAGAGATTGCTTATCAGTTTCGCCGTACGGGCGTGACCGTCAATTTTGCTCCCGTGGTCGACGTCAATAATAACCCTAATAATCCCGTCATCAACTTTCGATCCTTTGGGGAAGACCGCTTCAACGTAGCCGTGAAAAGCTATATGTACATGAAAGGCATGCAGGATAACGGATTGCTGGGATGTGCCAAGCATTTTCCCGGGCACGGTGATACCGATGTCGATTCACATCTCGACTTGCCGGTGATTAATCATTCACGGTCCCGCCTCGATAGTCTCGAACTGTATCCCTTCAAAGTCCTGGCCGACCAGGGAGTGGGAAGCATGATGATCGCCCACCTCAATGTGCCGGCCCTCGATGACCGGAAAAACCGTCCCACCACACTTTCGCGGCCTACGGTCACCGGCCTGCTCCGCGAGGACATGGGGTATGATGGGTTGTTGTTTACCGATGCCCTGGAAATGAAAGGGGTCACCAAGCATTTCGAAGCGGGAGAGGTTGAAGCCGAAGCCCTCGTAGCGGGCAACGACATTTTAACCCTGCCCGAGGACATTGGGGCGGCCATCCGCGAGATCAAAGCTTATCTGGCTGATGGCCGGCTCAGTCAGAAGCAAGTCGATCAGAGTGTTCGACGCGTTCTGCGAACTAAATACCAATTGGGCCTGACCGGCTACGAGGCCCTCGATGCAGAATCGGTTCGCCAGGAGATTAATCGCCCCGAAGCGGAAGTATTGCGCCGTCGCCTGATCCGCGCATCCCTCACCCTGGTGCGTAACGGCCGGCAAATGGTACCCTTCCAGAGCCTGGATACCCTCGATATGGCTTCGCTGAGTATCGGCGCCTCATCCCCCACCGTATTCCAAAAGCGATTGGGCGATTACAAAAAAATGATGGCCCTGCAGTCTTCCAAAGATATTTCCGAAGCCGATAGCGAGCGCCTGCTGCGTTTGCTGGGACGCAGGGAAGTGGTAGTGGTGAGCCTGCACGGCATGAGTCAGTACGCACGGGCTAATTTTGGCCTGGACCCATCGACTATTCAGTTTCTCAAAAAATTGAATGAGCAAACAACCGTTGTGCTCACTATTTTCGGGAACCCCTATAGCTTGAAAGATTTTGATAGCTTCGATCACGTGCTTGTGGCTTACGCAGAAGAAGATGCAATTCAGGATCTGGCTGCCCAGAGCTTGTTTGGTGTCTTTGGGTTACGTGGCCGATTGCCGGTGACGGCTTCTCCTCTTAGCCGTTACAATCAGGGAGTATACACGCGACCACTCTACCGTATGGGTTACGGTATCCCTGAAGAGGTCGGTTTGGACCGGGATTCCCTGGTGCTCATCGATAAGTACATGGACGAGGCCATCCGCAAGCACGCAACCCCCGGTGGGGTGGTCCTGGTGGCCCGTGATCGTCAGATCGTTTGGCATAAAGCCTATGGTCATCACACTTATACCCGCCGGGTACCCACCGAAGTGAATGACCAGTTCGATATGGCCTCCATAACTAAGGTTGCCGCTTCTACGCTGGCCATGATGCGCCTCCAAGACGAGGGACTGATCGATGTGGACCAGCCCATCAGCAAGTACCTTCGTGAACTGCGGGCCACTAATAAGGCCAGTCTGGTCATTGGGGATATTATGGCTCACCAGGCCGGTTTGAAGGCCTGGATACCCTTCTATAAACGGACATTGACACCGGATCGCGGTCATCCTCAGCCGGACCCGCGTTATTATCGCACCCGGGAAGAGCCCGGATACAGCATTCCCGTCTCGCCCGGCCTGTACATGCGGGATGATTACGTGGATACCATCTGGACGGAGATCGTGGAATCGGACCTCCGAAATAGTAAAAACTACCGCTACAGCGACCTGGGTTTCTACTTGATCGCCCGGTTAGTGAAAGAGCGTACCGGTCAGGACCTGGATGATTTCGTGTCACGGGAGTTTTATCGGCCCATGGGGCTCGAAAGCCTGACTTTTAACCCCTGGCAGAAGGGTAAGATCGATCGGGTAGTTCCCACCGAGGAAGATCAATATTTCCGCTACCGGCGGCTTCAGGGCTATGTACACGATATGGGGGCAGCCATGATGGGAGGAGTCAGTGGTCATGCGGGCCTGTTTGGTAATGCAAAAGACCTGGCAGCCCTAATGCAAATGCTTTTGGATGAAGGTAAATACGGGGGGCAGCAATACCTCCAACCCGAAACCATTCAAAAATTTACGCACCGGTATAACCACAGTACCCGCCGGGGCATTGGGTTCGATATGCCTCAACTCGACCATCGGTACCCGGCCAATTTGTCGGAGCTGGCATCAGAAGATACCTTCGGGCATCTGGGCTTTACCGGCACCTGCGTGTGGGCCGATCCCGATGAGAGGGTCCTGTACGTATTTTTATCGAACCGGACCTTCCCGTCCATGGGGAATCACCGCTTGAATAAGCTCGATACCCGACCTCGTATACAGGATCAGGTGTATCGTGCGTTATCTACCGACAAACAGCCAGATGCCATTAGTGCAGTGAAACCAGTTACGGGTACTTCGACTGCTGGTTATTAACTACCTTCACGGGCAAATTTTGCACCATGAATCTTTCGTTTCGCATTGCGCGTCGCTATCTTTTTGCCAAGCGCTCCACCAATGCGATCAACATAATATCCGGGATTTCCATCTTCGGCTTGTCCGTAGGTACGGCAGCCCTGATCCTGTTGCTGTCGGTCTTTAATGGCTTTGATGACCTGATCAGCGCCATGTATGGCAATTTTAATCCCGATCTGCGGGTAACCCCCAAAACGGGTAAGACCTTTGTCCTGGAAGAGGCTCAACTAAACCGTATCCGCAATTTACCCGGCGTGGAATTTGTATCCCAAACCCTGGAGGAGATCGCCTTTTTCGAATACGAAGATAAACAGGATTTTGGCCTGCTGAAGGGGGTCGATGAATACTACGATCTGGTTACCAATATTGATTCCACCGTCCGGGAGGGCCGCTTCAAACTCACCAATGGAGATCAGCAATTAGTGGTACTCGGTATGGGTATGCGCACCAAACTTGCCGTAGACGTGACCTCACCCTTCCGCGGTATCAATGTGTACATGGCCAAAAAGGAAGGTGGTGGCTTATTTGGCGAACCTTTCCGTCGGCGTACGGTGCAGCCATCGGGTTCTTTCCTGGTGCAACAGGATTTTGATAACCAATACGTGATCAGTTCCCTCGATTTTGCCCGTCAAATGCTGGCCACCAGCGACGAAGTAAGCGCCCTGGAAGTCAAGGTATCCGACGGGTACCGCATCATTGATGCCAAGCGGGCACTGGAAGCGGAGCTGGGACCTGAATTCGAGGTGAAGGATCGCTACCAACAGGAGGAGGCCTTCATGAAGTTGATGCAACTGGAAAAGTGGATGGGCTTTGCTATTGGCAGCCTGATGATGCTCCTGATCGCTTTTAACCTGGTAGGATCGCTGTGGATGTTTGTGCTGGAAAAGAAAAAAGATATTGCTATCCTGAAATCTATGGGGGCTACAAACCGCACAGTACGTAACATTTTTTTGAAAGAGGGCGTATTGCTGAGTGCGCTTGGTTTCGGAATCGGCCTTACCCTGGCTGTTCTGTTGTACCTGGCTCAGAAGCAACTCGACCTGGTCTCGATACCGGGATCGTACGTGGTAAATGCCTATCCGATCAGTTTGCGGTGGGGTGATGTGCTGGTAGTGGCGGTAACCGTTATCGGCATTGGTTTGCTGGCATCCATTCCGCCGGCCTTGCGGGCAGTCCGGGTCCCGGCTTTGATTCGGGAGGAATAGCCTTTCGGCAAAAGAAGTATTATCGGATTTCCTGCTATGTACCGTATATTTGCAGTCACAAAACGAGGGTATGAGTACGTGGGAATTTGATTTTCAATGGTTGCGGGTACGGCACTTGGTCAAGGAGCGGTTTGGAAAGGACAAGCTGCCCGACCTGAACGCAATCCTGTTCCTGATAGGGGTACAGGAACTCGGTCGCTGGAAGAATACCTTTACTAAGGAGGAGAAGCAAGACCTGATGCATATTGCCATTTGTCGGCTGATGAGCTACGATGGCATTTATGAATTTGCGGGTCGCGACCAGGATGGCTGGCCCCACTGGGAGCAAGTCAAAAAGGTGAGTGTCCGTGGGGTGGAAGAACAGGAACAATGGTTGAAAGAACGTGTTATACAATATTTTTCAGACCTGGAAGCCGAAAACGGCGGCCCGGAAAACAATACGGAAGAAGAATGAAACGCATCCTCTGGACTTTTTTGGCGGCAGCCACACTGACCGCCTGCAATACACCTTCGGAGCCCACCGTGGCCATCGAAACCCGCCTGGGTACCATCAAGGTTGTACTATATGATTCAACGCCCAAGCACCAGGAAAATTTCCTGAAGCTCGCCGAAGAGGGCTTCTACGACAGTACCCTTTTTCACCGGGTCATTCCGGGATTTATGATACAGGGGGGTGATCCCGATTCCCGCACCGCCAACCCCGGCCAGCGTTTGGGTATGGGAGGACCCGGATATAAAATAGATGCTGAGATCGGCGCCCCACACATTCGGGGAGCGCTGGCTGCAGCTCGCGATGGAAATCCTCAGAAGCGGTCGAGCGGTTCACAATTCTATATAGTGACCGGTCGCCCCCTCACTGATCAGGATCTGGATGCGATGGAGGCACAAAAAGGAATTACTTATAACGATGCTCAGCGTCAATTGTATAAGGAAATGGGCGGAACCCCCCAGCTGGACCAGGACTATACGGTGTTCGGTGAAGTGATCGAGGGAATGGATGTTGTGGATGCTATTGCTCAGGAGGCCCGTGACCGGGCCGATCGCCCCTTTCAGAATGTGCGAATGAGCATGCGCGTGATTAAAAAGTAACCATGGAAAGCGGAAAGATGAAAGCTATGCAAACCCTTGCTAAATATGTTTTTGGATGCTGCATCATGACTTTGGCCGGCTGTGCCCGTCCGGTAGCTACCTTTTCGGTAGCAGATCAGGACGATCTGCGAGCCCCGGCCAAGGTGTCTTTCAAGAACACCTCCTCCAATGCGGAATACTACGAGTGGGACTTCGGTGATGGTACCGTTTCTCAGGCCTCGAACCCCGAACACCTTTTTGCGGAAGCAGGAACCTACCTGGTGACCCTGAAAGCGTATAAGGACGAGGGAAAAGTAAGTGCGAGCTACCAACAGGTGCAAATTACCGGACCGGAGACCTGCATGGTAGAGTTGTCTACCGAATTTGGCACTATGCTGATCGAGTTATACGATGTTACTCCGCTGCACCGCGATAATTTTCTGAAATTAGTGCGCGAAGGATTTTACGACGACCTGCTTTTTCATCGGGTAATTAAAGGCTTTATGATCCAGGGTGGCGATCCGAATTCCCGGGGCGCTGCCAAAGGAGCACCACTGGGTTCCGGAGGTCCCGGATATACCGTTCCCGCCGAATTTGTGGATACACTGGTCCATATAAAGGGAGCTCTGGCAGCGGCAAGGACCGGAGACGCCGTGAATCCCGAACGCCGGAGCTCGGGATCGCAGTTCTATATTGTGGATGGACGTCAGGTCTCGGAGCAGATGCTTCAATCCGTTGAAGCACGGAATGATTTTCGCTACGCTCAGGATGATAAAGAGATATACCTCAAAATGGGAGGGACCCCGGCACTCGATCAAAACTATACGGTATTCGGCCGGGTGGTGAGCGGGCTGAGTGTGATTGATCGCATTTCCTCGGTGCGGACTGATCCGCGCGACCGGCCACAGGAAGATGTAAAAATGACGATGCGTATTGTGCGGTATTTCCCGGAGAAGGCCGCCGAAATGAAGAATCCTTAATCTAAGCTAACCGATGCAGGAACATATACTAGGAATGGATATTGGCGGAACCGGCATCAAGGGTGCGCTGGTTGATGTGAAAAATGGTCTGTTGGTCACGGAGCGTATTCGTGCGCAAACCCCACAGCCGGCAACCGTGAAGGCAGTGGCTAAAACCTTTGCTGAAGTTGTCAGGCAGCACGATTACGAAGGCCCCATCGGGGTGGGGTTCCCGGCCGTTGTGCGTGATGGTGTCACCATGACGGCCTCGAATATCCATAATGAATGGATTGGTACACAAGCACAGGACGTCTTTAGTAACATTGCCGGGCAACCGGTATACCTGCTAAACGATGCGGATGCTGCCGGGATCGCGGAGATGACCTTTGGTGAAGGAAAGGGTAGTAAAGGCCTGACCGTATTGATCACGATCGGCTCCGGACTTGGGTCCAGCTTGTTTATGGACGGTGTCCTGATCCCCAACACGGAATTCGGGCACTTTAAAATGCACGGAATGATCGCCGAACGCTATGCCTCGAACTGGACCCGCAAGGAAGAGGATCTTTCGTGGGGTGAGTGGGGAAAGCGATTCAATGAATACCTCGAGCAGATATTCCTCTATCTTTCACCGAATTTGATCATTCTGAGTGGCGGGGTAAGTAAGAAGTTCGAGAAATACGAACCTTGTATCGATCTGCCCATTCCCGTAGTTCCCGCCAAACTGCTCAATAACGCGGGTACGGTCGGTGCCGCACTGTACGCCCGGCAGATGGAAGCCATAGCCGTTACAAACGATAAGTAAGGATCAGGGTTAAAACATCGGGATCCAGTTCGATCTCCGGTATCAGATCAAACAGTAACGGATGCTTGTCGAAATCCTCCGCCAGTGCTTCCCCTAAGCGATAAAGTGCTTCCTGGCGTCGTCCGAGTGCAAACAGGCAGGCAATTCGGCCATACAGCAATGCTACATCGGGGGCCTCTTCATCGGCCCGGTCCAACAGGTTTAAGGCTTCGTTCTCCCGTCCGGTAGTCATCAGGAAAGAGGCGTATTGTACCCAGTATTGACTATCCTGGGGTGCCAGACCCACTGCTTTTTCAAAGCATTCTTCGGCCTGTTCTTCTTCCCCGAGTCGAAAATATACTTCACCCATGGAGGCGAAATACTCCTCCCGCAATTCCTCAATCTCGATAGCGCGCTCGTAATAGGTGAGCGCAGTAGCCCAGTTCTCCTTAAATGTATAACTCTCACCCAGGTGGAAGAAAGCCTCGTCGTTCATCGGGTCGAATTTCAGAGACTCCCGAAAGTAGGTAATTGCCGGGTCGTACATATCGAGTTGCAGAAAACATTGCCCACAGCGCAGGAGTAAATCACTATCGGGGGTGAATCGCGACAGGATATCCTGGTATACATCTAGGGCTCGTTTAGGGTGTTTCAGTTCGTAAGCCAGATCAGCAAATTCGCGGTAGGCAAACTCGAATTCCTCGTTGGCCAGGAAAGCGTATTCGAAAGCTTCCATGGCTTCCTCGTATTGCCCCAGGTAGGAGTAAGCGTGACCCAGATTATACCAGGCCAGATAACTGTAAGGCACCTCGTCGATCACGTGCTTGTGTACTTCGATGCTTTCCTCGTAGCGCTTCGTGGCCTCCACGCAAATCCACATGCCCTCCAGGGCTCCTTCGTGGGCCGGATCCATTTCCAGAGCGGCCTTCAGTACGAAGAACATTTGCTCATAGGATTCCAGATTATCGTAAATGTGTGCCTGGGTGACGTACAGATCGGTGAGTTCTTCGTCGGAAACGCAGGAACCCAGGCCGGCCAGGAGATCGAGGGCTTCCTGATGGTGACCATTATCGCTGAGAGCTTCGGCTTTCATGAGTTGAATGTCGAAATTGCCGGGTGCAAAGTTCTCGGCGATATGGAGGGTGTCCAGGGCCGCCTGGTGATCGTGCTGGTGGATGAGGAGGTCGGCCTTACGCAGGTAAAAATCGGCCGAAAAAGGATGGTGCGTAAGTGCGCGTTCCACGGCTTCCATGGCGCGGTCAACCTGCTGATCTTCCAGGTAGTAATCAATTAGTTGACAGTACGTTTCCTCGGCAAAAAACGTCAGGTGATCGCTTGCCAGTGCACTTTCGTATTCAAAGATAAGGTCGATAATCGATGGTCTCTGTTCGTAACTCATGGGGAGCCTTCGGCTGTTTACGCGTATTAGTACAATATATTCACAAAGTACGACAAAGGGAATCCAGGTGTTGCCTTTGCCATGTATTCATTATGAAACGGTCGCTTTTTATCGGTAAGTGGTCGATTTGTGCCATAAGTGGCTGTTTTTTAACAGTTTAGCTGTTCTATTTATTTGTTAATTGTTGTATGAAAAGTTTTTAAATAGGAATAGCTGAACCTACTTGGTTTTGGGTAGCCCAAGTATTAGCAATTTGCGAATATAATAATGCAGAAGGGTTACATTCGCTTGGCTTCCGGCTGTGGTGGGGTAGTGGCCAGGGAACGCTGTGGATTCCTGCTCACCAGGAATACGCCAATGAATATCAATAACCCCGACCCGATTTTTATCAGGTCGAGCTGGTCTTTCCCGATACTCAGAGCGATAACGGATGCCACTAGTGGTTGCAGGTAGATGTATATACTTACGACGGAAGCATTCACGTGTTTCAATGCGTACGCATTTAATAAGTAGGCAAAGAACGTAGTGCCGATCAAAACGTACCCTATCGACGCCCAGACCTCGGGCGGGAAAGAGGCCCAATCGGTGTCTTGAATTGGTTGGAAACCAAAGGGTAAAATCGCCAAAAAGCCAAAAGTAAATGCCCATTTGACAATGGTGATGGGTTGGTATTTTCGCGTAAGCGGCTTGGAAAGAACCAGGTAAATGCCAAAAGCCGATGCATTCACAATGATCATAAGGTCACCCAACAGACCGTTAGTAGCCAATTGTATCCGTTCTCCGTAGGCGATCAAAAAGATCGCGCCGAGTGCACCCAGGGTGATGCCCGCTACCTTGCGTCCGTTAACAACTTCCCCCAGTAAAATAGCGGAAGCCACCAAAACCAGAATGGGGGTGGTGGTCATGATCAGGGAGGCGTTGATCGGGGTGGTGAGGCGCAAACCGGCAAAAAAGAAAAGCTGATTCATCGCAATACCAAATAGCCCGCACAGCGCCAGCAATGGCAGATCTCGACGGTCGATCCGCTCCCGCACAAAGACCGCGTGGAAAAACCAAAAGAGGAGCATGCCAACTGCTCCCCGCAACAGGATAAAAGCAAACGGATGCAGGTAGCCATCGTCCATAACGATCTTGGCAATGGAGTAGTTTCCACCGTAGATAAAGGCGACGGCAATGAGCGCCAGGTGAGCTCGTAGGTTTTGCGGCACGGATTCAGTTTTATGCCGCAAAAGTACGTTCTACCAAGTAAAGTTTGGCGTTGCGAGACAAAGGAATGCGTCAAACTAACCTCAATTGCGCCCTCGTCGCTTGCGCAGATCCAGCAGGCGCTCCACAACCTGCCGGTTGAAATCGCGTTCGGCCTTTTGCAGTAATGCAATCTGCCGGATAGTGATAACCTCCTGAAAGCGCTCCAGATAAGTACGCTTTATTTCGAGAAGTTTAGCTTCGTTGTCCAGGTTCTGATACAGTTGTTCTTTGAGTTCCGCCTCACTCATTAGATTGATATTCTTACCGGGACGGCTGGCCCGGCGAATTTCTTGTTGCTTTTTCTGGAATTCCTCGTACACCGGCCAGAAGTCCTGGCTTTGCTCAGGAGTAAGGCCTATTTCATTGGTGATGAAAGCTACCTTCATAGATTTCATACGGTCGGTCAGGGGCAGGTCGGGCTCCAGTTGTGCCTGGGCTGCGGGCAATCCCAGCAACGTGCAGCAGGCCAGTATGGATAAAAGCTTTTTCATGGTGATATGTGTTTCCGTCCGTTTTATAAAATATCGTGAGGTTGGGCGTCGACTATTTCGCAATGTGACTATTTTCCAAGCCAACCTCCCGGAAGTAAGTACTTGGTATTGGATATATGGCTTTAAGCAAGTCCTGATACCCAATACTCTATACAACGTAAGGTTGTAGCCTTCAGTAATTTACCGAACTGCTGGGTCCCAACCTTACGTTATAAAATATCTTCCAGTGTTTCCTGGTCCAGTTCGTCCAGGTATTCATCCAGTAATACGTCGACCTCTTCTTCGGAAAGGTCGTCGAGCGACAGATCCATTTCGTAGGCCACATCCTGCTCAGCCACTTCCAGAATGAAACCGGGGCTGAAGTCGTCCAGGTTTTCCTGCACGTAGGTACGCAGGTCTTCGGCATCCACTTCCGCAGAACCGGCAAACAGATTGGATTGTGATGCCGGCGCCGAAAAGTACCAAACTGCTGCGAGGATCAATGCCAGGACAGACAGTGCTATGGCCGGCCTCGGAGTGAGCAGCCAACTGAATAATCCCGGCCAGTCAACGCCTTTCTTTCGAGTTGGTCGCCGACTGATTTGGTGGAATACGTTTTGTTCCAACTCGCGGAAATAGGAGGGGTGAACGGTAAAACCGTCCTCCGGCTGCTGTTTACGCAGTCGTGCCAGGTTGGGTGCGAGCTGTTCCAGCTCCTGTTGGGTATGTTTTTCTGAATCCATGGTTCCTCAATTATTTCGGCATTATGGCCACCATCGACTTTTCAATTTTCTTTACCGCATGATGAAACGATGCTTTCAGAGCACCGGTCGAAGTATTCAGGACCTCCGACATATCCTGGTAACTCATCTCTTCAAAGTAGCGTAAATTGAAAACAGCCCTTTGCTTGTCGGGCAACTGCTGTACGGCTTGTTGCAATTGTATTTGCGCTGCATCTCCGTCGAAGTAGGCATCCGCCTTTAATCGTTCGGCCAGCAGGAGTTCCTCGTCATCAATAGAGCGGGTTGCCTTTCTTTTTTGCTTTCGCAAAAAAGATAGTGCTTCATTGGTTGCAATCCGGTACAGCCAGGTATACAACCCTGAATCCTTACGAAAGGAACCGATCTTGCGGTACACCTTGACCAGGCACTCCTGGACTACATCATTGGCGTCCTCGTGTTCGACCACCAATCGCCGCACGTGCCAGTACAGGCGCTCTTGGTATTTAGCCAACAGAGCCCGGAAGCCACGGTCAACGGTGCCCGGTTCCCTGAGCCAGGCAATGATTTGATCGTCTTCCGTGTGGACCGGTTCCTGCACAGTTTGCGGGCTTGGTTTTCGAATGGGTACCGCCATAAAAACGGTGCTGATTTTATATATCGCTGACCCTTGGACGGCCGATCGCCACAAAGGTTTAATTACCCGGTTCCATTTATTCTTCTTCTTCGGAATAAAAGGCATTGATCTTATCCAGATCGATGAGGGTATGGGCTCCATTGGGAAAGTACATGGGCGAAAACCGAACGTTGTCCACCAGGTCAAGGGCTGTGTAGGAGCCGTTGGCGTGCACATTTTGGGCAAAGGTTTCATCAAAACCTTCGATCAGCACAATGAACTCGGCCTGGATGCGCTTCAGATCTCCGATGGACAATCCTTTTAGCGGGGAGGCATCGTCGATGGGATGAACGATCGTCCAGTTCAGCGGGAACATGGAGACCTCGGCACGCTCCAGGGGCATGCCCCGGAAACGCCGGGTGCGCTTGCCCCCTGCCTGTAATTCGATCCAGGTCATAATGACCTCCGCCCGTAAGTTGATGATCTTATTATCGCGCCGGTTGACGATCCGGAACTGGAAGCTTTTTCCCTCCCGGTACGGAGCCAGCAATGCATTTTCGCTAAACAGAATCTGTGCTTTTGGTTTGGCAAAGCGGGCAAACAGCAGTCCGGTAGCCAGGGCAAATCCCAGTAAGCCCGCAAAGGCATTTAGGGTAGCAATAATATTGGCGATGGGTCCCAACGGGCTAATGGTGCCGTATCCGACGGTTGTAAAGGTTTGAATACTGAAAAAAAGCAATTCGAAATAAAGGGGGAAACCATCGGTCGTATTGAGCCCCGAAAAGCTATTACTCCCGCACAAATAAAACAGCAGGGCAAAGAGCATATTGATCAGGTAGTAGGCAACCAACGCCAGGAAAAGAAATTTACGCCACGACATTTCCACCAGGTCCTGGTAGGGCGTCCAGGCCCGCTGTCCCCGTCGCACAATATTGAACGTACCATCGTGCCGGATCAATCGGCTGGAATCAGCCGTGATCTTATTACCGAACCCCAGATCATCCTGTTCGTTCTGGGATGCTCCTTCGTTTGGAGAATCAGACTTTGAGCGGTACCCGGGAACGCGCATAATTTGTACTTTAAGATCCGGACTGAATTTGCTGGTAACAGGCATCGGACAAATTCAATCAGCTGGTAACGAAAGATAAAAAGATTACGGCATGCGACCTTTATATATTGATCCGGATATTCGCCAGGCGGAAACCCTTCCGGCTTCTTTTTACCGGGATGAAACTATGTTCAAGGATGCCCGGGAAGCTATTTTCACTCGTTGGTGGCAATACGCGAGTGACGTTCCCGGGGCGGCAAGTACCGATAATGTGCTTCCTTTCACCCTCTTACCAGGCTTTCTCGATGAACCGCTTTTGCTAACAAAATCAAACGATGATGATTGGCGTGCTCTAAGTAATGTGTGTACCCACCGCGGTACCATCCTCGTGCAAGAACCGGGACGCTACCGTCAGATAGCCTGCCCTTATCACGGCCGCTGCTTCCGGTTGGATGGTGCCTTCAAGTCCATGCCCGCCTTCAAAGAAGCTCTTGGTTTCCCACGCCCCGAAGATCACCTGCCGACCCTGCCCCTCGAAGAGTGGTTAGGGCTGTTTTTCGTTGCCCTGGATCCGGCAGTACCCTTTGCCGATGTAATTGCACCGATCCGGGAATACGTTGATTTTTTGCCTCTGGATACGCTGGATTACGATCCCCGCCAATCCCGTGATTTTGTAGTCAACAGCCACTGGGCATTGTATTGCGATAATTACCTGGAGGGCTTGCATATTCCCTTCGTCCATCCGGCACTGAACGAAGCCATTGATTTCAGTGCCTACGAGTATCACCAGTTTCCGTATTGTAATCTGCAGGTGGGCATTGCTGATCCCGGTCAACCTGCCTTCGGCCTGCCTGAGGGGCATCCCGATGCCGGACGAGCGATTTATGCCTACTATTTTTGGGTTTACCCTAACCTCATGTTCAATTTCTATCCCTGGGGTTTATCCTTGAATATCGTAGAACCTACGGGCATCGATACCTGTCTGGTCCGGTTCCGCACGTACACGTTTAAGGGCACCGGTTTTGATCGATCGGTCAATGCCATTGACGAAACAGAACTGGAGGATGAAACAGTAGTCGAACAGGTCCAGCTGGGCGTACAGTCACGACTTTACCGCACCGGACGTTTTTCTCCAAAAATGGAGCCCAATGTACACCACTTTCACCGCCTGCTGGCCAGTGATATCAATGCTTATCGGGACGTTTGACTATAGGTGACCCCGCCTTCGGCGGCCGGGAACGATCGAGGGTGTATGCTGGGGAGGCCCACTTGGTCAAGCCACAGCTTCAGTTGTGTTGATAAGGCTTCAATCATCTTATATTCTCTGCCACTTTAGTGGTTTAATCCGCACGGGCTGTAAGGACCGACGGCCAAGGACTAAGAATAGGGCCGCCATATCAGCAACATAATACAGATCAGGATGACTGCTGCCCCGAACCCGATCTGCATCCACAGGTTTTGCCGCTGGCGGATGCTGCTCTCCACATAATACGGGTTGGGGGCGTTAGGGGACCCCAGTCCTGCCAGTACCCGCCAGTTTTCCGGATCGGCATTGTTGAGGCGTGGCAGCAGCAGATCGTAGCTGAAGAGGCTGTCGGTAGGAGGAATGACGTAGGCCACACTATCGATCATGGCACCGTCGGCCGTGAACAACTCCAGCGTTTCCCGGTGTTTATTGACTCCCCATTCGAAATCCCCGATCACATTATAGGTGCGGGGGAATTCGGCTTTAAAGGCCTTTCTGTCCTCGCAAATGACCAGGTAATCACGGGGGGCGATATACGCCTGATTCGGAAAGGAAAATTCGTGTCCTTTGGCATCGCGAAGAATGAATCCACGCAGGGGCAGGCGCTGATCGGTTGCATTATATAACTCGATCCAGTCGTCGGCCTTTTTATTATTGGGGGCTATTTCGTTGATGAGTAGTGACCCGGCCAGCGGGTGATTATACGGCTCAAAGACGGCCTTCAGGCGGATTCCGCCTTCCTTGTCCAAGCGCAAAAATAATTCGTGGCTTTCGCCCCGGTAGGCCAGTCCTTCCCAATGTGAAAAGCGGTAGCCGTAGTTGGGTACTGCACGCAAAGTGATGGGAATATCCTCGAAGTATGTGCCCCGGAAGCCATGCTGACGGATCTCCAGGTTTTTATTCAGCTCGATCCGTCCGCCCACGGTAGCTTCCAGCTCGACCGTGCGGCGGGCACCCGCATCAAACGCTTCGGCCAGGTGAGCCCACATATTTTCAGGCCGTTCCCGCAGGAAGGTGCGAATACGCTCAATATCCGATTGCCACCGCTGTTCGGTAATACGCCAACGATCGAGGTGACGGGGCATTTCCGGACGTAGGTGTTGATACATTTTCTCCAATTGGGATTCCATCTCCGGAGTCTGCAAATCCGTATTCAACCAGTCGGCAAAACGATTAATGAAACCGGTCCGAAAGGCGTCGCTCCGCAGCATGGATCGCAGCAGGAACGTCGACCAGGGAGGGTTGGGCCAACTGGGACCATCGGGTTCGGTATGGAAAGCAAGGCTGTTAAAGCTGGCCGCATCACTGTGGTGCAGTCCCATCCCCCAGTCGGTGTCGTACAGGATCCAACGCCACTGACCGTTATCCGTCTGGGGGCGCCAGAAGCGGATGTTACCACCGGCATCGCGGTTGTCGAAGAAAATTTGGGCAATGTGGTAATCCATGAAATTGTCGACATCAATTTGCCGTCGCACGTAGGCATAGTGAACGGGGTCGCTCAGGTCATTCTCGTGCATGTAGGACAATAAGCGCTGGTAGGGGCGGCGACTTCCCCGCTTCAGGGTCATGTAGTGCTCCAGGAGGTCGAGGCTGTCTTTGTCGACATCGTGATGGTTCGCCAGGAAGTAGCGGTTGATCTTTTCGCGAATATTGTAAATGCCCCAGTAGGCTCCGTTGATGTATACGTGTGCGGGACGGTAAGCTTGCAGATCCAGGTCCCAGTCTTCCACGATGGTGGTGATCAGGGCATCCCTCAGATGAGATCGTCCGAAATCGGAGCCGGAGTTTCGCAGTATCAGGAACTTGAATTCATCCTCTTTATCGGGACCGAAGATGGGGTGCTTAATCCGCTTTTGGCCGTAGTTGGAACGGGCTACCAGCGCCATGGACTTCTGGGGGAATAACCGACTCATACCTCCGAAGAGGCGGAGACCGGAGAGACTATTATAGACCTGACGACCATCACTCTCGTACAATTCGATATTGGCAGTTACTTCCTGGCGCGACCAAAAATTAGCTCCCGATTTACGGGTGCTGGAAGAATCAGCGTGACTCCCCTGCATGAAAAGGCCCTGGGCCGGGTCGAACAGAATGTAGGGTGATATGCCAATGGATACCACCGGCATATTGGTTAGTGGTTCCTGGATGAAATAGGTCTGTGAAACGAAATCACTGCGTTGCCCATTCTGGTAGGCAACGGCGCGCACGACGGTGGTTTCTTTAATGCGTATGGGCCTTTCGTATTTAGTGGCGTGCCGCGAAGGCTGATTCCCGTTGGTGGTATAGAATATCTCGGCGTCGGCGGCCAGCAGGCGAAGATCAAAAGGCTGGTTCAGGAAGCCGCCTTCCACGGAGAAAGTGATAACCGGTGGGTGGATATCGGGAGCGGGTTGTGCCGCAATACAAAACGGCAGACAAATGGTCAGAACAATGTAGGGCAATGCGCGCAAGGTGCTGATCGGTTTTTGATACGTTCATCTGTTTCGCCTTTCGGCAAAAACACTTTGGGAATGCGGGACCAATATCAGTAAGCTAGAAGCTGTTTGAGAATTCGTTTACTGGTGGTTTCCTTGAATGGGCTAAAATACGTAGTATTTCGTTTCAGGTAAAGTGTTTACGTATGTTTTGTATTCAAATTTGTGCTTTTTCCGGACTAGAACGTCTGTTTTTCAATTTTATCGGTATGTTTTTTTCACGTAAGTGATAAAGAATGATGCAGAATATACCGCTTCCGAAAAGGTTTGGGCTTCGCCCAACCTTTTCACGCGAGTATGTACTCGACTCGAAGTGGTTTTGCTCCGCAGTACTTCGTGCTGGGACACCAAACCACTTCGTTGTCGGTATAGTTGACATAGCCTACTCATGTCGTGCCGGGCAGTAAACGTGATGAGGCTTATTTTGAGGTTAAGGCTTAGGTTGAAGTTCCCGCCTTCGCAAAGGACATACGCCCCTAAGGGCTTCGGCAGGCAGGGAAGGATTGAGGTAAAATTCTGGATGTGGGATTTTGAATGTATTACCCATCCAATCCAACATCTGTACTCCCGATTTCCATTTTCCCGTATCTTGCTCTCCTTATTCAAATCCCTATGCTACGCAAACTGACTAAGTGGATATACATTGACTGGTTGGGATGGACCATTGAAGGCCACTTTCCCGACATGGATGTCATTCCCAAATACATCGTGGTAGCGGCACCGCATACCTCTAACTGGGATTTGCCACTGGGTATTGCCACCCGCATTATGGAGCGCTCACCCGTAGGATTTGTGGGTAAAAAATCCCTCTTCCGGTTTCCGTATGGCTGGTTATTCCGCTGGATGGGTGGCGTACCCGTCGACCGGAGCCGGAGTACCAACTATGTGGATGCGGTTATTCAGGTCTTTAACGAGCGGGAGCGGTTTGCTATTTGCATCGCCCCGGAGGGAACCCGTAAAAAGGTGGATCGGTTGCGAACCGGTTTTTACTGGATCGCACGGGGGGCAGGCATCCCGCTTATGCTGACCTCTTTGAATTACGAAGACCGAATACTGAAGATCAGTGAGCCTTTTTACCCAACGGAGGATGCGGATGCGGATATGGCATTTATCCTCGATTATTTTCGCGGGGTCAAGGGTAAAAATCCGGAGAATAGCATTTACTTCTGAGCCAGCCGCTCGCTCACTTCGGGATCGAGCAAGGCCGGTCGTTGCGACATATCGTGGTAGCAAATAACATCCTCGGTGTAGTAATGCGCTACCAGTGATTTACGGGTAGCACCATCCTTGGTAATGGCACTACCGCCGTGTAGCAGGTTGGCGTGCCAGATCAGCATATCGCCGGGGTCGGCGGTGAAGATTTCGGGTGTCAGTCCCTGTTCCTCAACCAGTTGTTCGATGGCGTCTTCGTATTTACTGTTGCTGTTGGCACCGATCGTGAATGCGGTATTTCCCGATTGGTAGTCGGTGCTAAGCAGGTAAGGTAGTCGGTGACTGCCCGGGTAATAGATCAGCGGGCCATTACCGGAATGGATGGGTTCCAGGGCCACCCAACAGGCGATCAGATACCCCAGAGGCTGGGTAGTCATGTGGATAGAATCGGAATGCGCCCGTTGCTCACTGCCCTGAATAAAGTTGATGGTCTGGAATGGTATAACCGGTTTCCCCATGATGAAAGTAAGCAGTTCCAGAAGCTCCGGGCGACGAAAGAAACGCTCATTGATGGTTGGTGCGACCTTATACGATTGCAGGATCTTGCGGCCCGTGTAGTGGAATCCCACCCTTTTCTCCGTCAATAGCTCCTCAATCTCTTTATTGGCAGCTTTAACATCCCCTTTCGGGAAAAAACCACGCAGGATCATGTAGCCATCGGTGACAAAACGCTCGAGTTCGCGCTGGATGTCCGGAGAAAAAGTGGCGAAAGTCGGATTAGTGCGCAAGGTATCAAGAGCGTTTTCCTGGTCCAGCCAGGGCCGCTCCGTGACTTTATTTTTGAAATCCTGGCTGCCGATGGGCGCGTAAATGCTTTTACCCACCTCGTGCCTTTTGTACAAGCGCCGATTGTGCTTCAACTGGTTAGCGTGCAGCAGGTTGTTCAGTACGTAAGTGCCTTTGAACTGACGAATCAGACGCGTAAGGGTGCCGCGGATGGAGTTGCCCATGATGGTAGTTTGTTCGGTCAAATGTACTTAATGCACGGACTAAATAGTAGTTCTAATTTGGTTAATCCCGGGAATTGTTGTCCGCAAACAATGTGCTAACTTTGAACGCTCAGAATCGATCGTACAGGAGGCCGGATAAACCGGGATTTCGCGATTGGTTCAGGCGTGGCGAGAAAAGGCCCAGGTGCAACCATCCCATTCCGCCAACGGTATAACGGATCAAACACACCCTATGTATAGTCCTGAAGAGCAAAGAGCCCTGGTCGATCTGACCAAAGAATACTTATCCGATCAGTCGGTGGTCAACGAGCAATCGCCCGACGTGCTGATCAACGATTTGCGGCGGCTGATCGAGTTTCACGAATATCGCTACTACATCCTTAATGATCCGCTGGTCAGTGATTACGAATACGACCAGTTGTTTAAAAAACTGGAACAGCTCGAAGCCGACCATCCCGACCTGCTGACCCCCGACTCACCCACCCAGCGGGTCTCGGATGATCTGACTTCCGATTTTCCATCGGTGGAGCATCTGGCTCCCATGCTGTCGCTGGCCAACTCCTATAACGCCGAGGATCTGAAAGACTGGGATGCGCAACTCAAGCGACTCTGGAATATGCCCGAGGACCAGGATATAGTCTATGCGGTAGAGCCTAAATTCGACGGCGGTGGTATCGCCATTGTTTACGAAGGTGACCAATTGGTGCGCGGAGCAACCCGTGGGAACGGTACGCTGGGCGAGGAAATGACCAATAACGCACGGGTGATCCGGTCCATTCCCCTCAGGGCGGGTTTTTCAGATTATGGATTGGAAAAAGTGGAGCTGAGGGGAGAGGTGCTTATACGTAAAGATATCTTTGAAAAGATCAATCAGAAGCGCGCTGAAGAAGGCCTTACCCTCTTCGCCAATGCCCGCAATACGGCCACGGGAGGACTGCGTATGAAGGATCCCAAGGAGGTCTCACAACGCGGCCTGGAAGCATTTGTCTATACTGTGGGCTACGCTGCCGATAAAGATGGTAAAGACGCGATGGACCAGGTGGATACCCACTACGAAAGCCTGGATATGCTGCAGAAACTGGGCTTCAAAGTACCCGCCGACGGAGATGAGCGCAAACTCTGTAAGAATATCGAAGAGGTGATCGATTTCTGTACTAATTGGGAAAAGCGCCGGGAGGATTATCCCTATGAGGTCGATGGTATGGTCGTGAAAGTAGACGATCGGGTACTCCAGGAGCGCGCTGGCTATACGGCCCACCACCCGCGCTGGGCGATGGCCTTCAAGTTCAAGGCGAAGCAAGCCACCACCAAGCTGTTAAATGTAGAGTATCAGGTGGGGAAGGTGGGATCCATCACCCCGGTTGCCAAGCTTGAGCCGGTGCAATTGGCCGGGGTGACGGTATCGAGTGTGTCCCTGCACAACGAAGATTTCATTACGGGAAAAGACCTGCGCTTCGGTGATACCGTCCTGGTTGAGCGGGCCGGTGATGTGATCCCGTACATCGTAAAGGCTATGGATGACCTGCGCAACGGCAGTGAGCAACCCATCGTATTCCCCCGTACCTGCCCCATCAACGATACGGAGGAAGAGGTGGAACTGGTGCGGGAGGAGGGTGAGGCTGCCTGGCGTTGCCCTGTTTGCGTTTGCGGAGCACAGAACCTGCAAAAGATCATTTTCCACGTGTCCAAATCGGCTATGGATATTGAGGGCCTGGGTAAATCGATCGTGGAGCGTTTCTACGAATTGGGACTACTGCGCAACATTGCCGATGTATACCGGCTCGATTACGATCGCATCGGTGAACTGGAGGGTTTCGGGGCCAAATCAGTTGCGAATCTGAAAGACTCCGTCGATAAGGCTAAGAATAATCCCATCCACCGTCTTTTGCATAGTCTGAGCATTCACCACCTGGGCAAGAAAGTGTCCAAACTGCTCGCTGCCGAGATTGATCACGTACTTGATCTCACGGAGTGGTCACTTGAAGACTACACTAATATCAAGGATGTAGGACCGGTGGTTGCCGAGAATGTGATGCGCTTTTTTGCCGCCGGGCAAAATATCGAACTCCTGAAAACGATGGAGGAACTGGGGGTAAATATGCGTCAGACGGAGGACGATCGCCCAAAACAGACGCTTTCCGAAGGTCCGTTCGTGGGAAAGACCATTCTGTTCACCGGCTCGCTCCAGACCATGAGTCGCAAGGAGGCCCAAGCCAAGGCGGAAGCGGCTGGCGCCAAAAACATCAGTGCCGTCAGCGGTAACCTGGATGTGCTGGTGGTAGGGGAGAAGGCGGGTTCCAAACTCAAAAAAGCCCGTGAGTTGGGTACGGTAGATATCCTGACGGAGGAGGAGTTTTTGGCGAAGTTGCCGTAGGATACAGAGTAATAGGACACGCTTTAATCCCGATATACCGCTTCCGAAGTGGTTTGGGACACCAGCACGAAGTACTGCGGAGCAAAACCACTTCGTTGTCGGTATACCCTATACCTACTACTTTATACCGGGAGGTTGGGCTTCGACAATCATCACTCTTTAGATAAGTCTATGCCCAGCCTCACGTTAAGGCAGTTTATCCAGAATGTTTTTGGCTCTAACGGCATAGTCGCCTCTGGCATTCGAAGCAATGCATTGTTCCAGGTAGCTACGTGCCTGAACGGGTTGATCCATAGCGAGTGCAGCCATGCCCTGGTACCAACGCGCCACGGGAATAGCCTTGTTCCCGGCGGGTATATTGGAAAGTGATTCGATAGCCTGAGTGTATTGTCCGGCAGCAATTTGGGCCATACCCCGGTACACCTGATATCCGGGATCCCGCTGCCGGGCTGCGAGCTCGGCGAACAGAATGGCAGCTTGCTGGTAGTTTGCCTGCTGAAGTAAACGAAAGGCTTGCTGCTCCATTGTACCGGCCGCCACTCCTTCCGAGGGCGCTCTGACTTCCACGATATCAATGGAAAAATGTTCCTCAAACAACTCAGGACCACTGGGTTGCTCTGGGCCGCACCCCATGACAATTAAAAACATAACCAAAAAGGGGTACGGGAGTGAATTGTTAAATGGAAAGCCTCTTTTTAATCTCACAAAATATTTATACTTTTATCATACTAAAGTTAGCAATCTAGCTACAATTCCATAGTACACTTTTCTACTAGCCACTTCTAACCATACATTTTCTCTATTATCGTTTCAACCGGTTGTGCCAAATGGTTACACTAGGAACACGCATCGCTGCAGTGATCTGGCAGGTCCCCCCGTCATGATGCTGCAGCACTTTTTATTTCAGGTATGAGGTGTGAGGTTTGGGGCACCTATAACCTGGCCTCAAACCCCAAACCTCACACCTCATACCTCACACCTGTCAATCATTCACGTACAAACAACCACTTAGCGATCTCTTTAAAGCTCGCCCGTTTCCCGTACATCAGGATGCCTACCCGGTAAATGCGTCCGGCAAACCAGATCAGGAAAAGGGAGAAGCCGATCATCACCAGCAGGGAAACAATGATCTCCCAGGTGGGTGGCCCGAAAGCCAGGCGCGCCGGCATCACAATCGGAGAGAATAAAGGGAAAATAGACGACCAGGTCGCCAGGCTGCTATTGGGAGCCTGAATTACCGCGATCATAATGTACAGTGCCAATATGACTGGAATGGTGATCGGAATGGTCAATGCCTGACCCTCACCGGTATCATCACCAATGGCAGAACCTACCGCTGCAAAGAGGGAAGAATAGATGAAAAAGCCTCCCAGGAAATACAGAATAAACAAAGGCAGTACCATCCACCAGTTGACCGAGGCGACCTCCGCCATGGCCATACTGATCATTGCCTGGGTGTCATCGGGATTAAAATCACCAGCCTGGCTGTCGAGCATGGGATTATTACTGGGATCAATACCAAAGATCAACTGCGCCAGCCCGGCCAGCAGCGGAATCAGGATGGCCCAGACGGCCACCTGAGTTAGACCTACCGCACCCACACCGACAATCTTACCCAGCATCAGTTGGAAAGGCTTGACCGAAGAGATCATAACCTCGACAATACGGCTGGTCTTTTCTTCCATCACCGACCGCATTACCATCACCCCGTAAATGAATACAGTCATATACATGATAAAACCCATACCCAGGCCAAGAGCCGCAGCAATGGCACTGGTAAAGCGGGTCGCATCTGCACCCTTATCGGTCAGTGGTTCGGGTTCCAGTTCGATGCGGGTGTCGAGAGCTTCGAGTTGCCGGCGTTCAATTTCCAGGGCATCGATTTTATAATCGCGCACGGCATCTGAAATGCGGTCGCGCAGCATCAGTTCTACATCGGGTGTAGGCTGATCATCGGAATAGTAATAGACACGCAGTCGGTTAGACATCAGGTCCTTGATGGCCGGCAAGTACAGTAAGGCATCGTAGTCGGTATCGGGCAGGTTTTTACGCAAAGTATCAAGTGGTCCTTCCTCAAAGGAGAAATAGAGGTTGTTCTCGTCTTTGATCGCACCCTTCAAAACATCACCTTCATCGAGGATCGCAATGCGCTTCGTTTGGTCGTTCTCGTATTGAAAGATCACGCCCACAATAGCGATCAGGGCGGCAAAAGCAAGCGGAGTAAGCAGTGTACCCAAAATAAAGGAGCGACGGGTAACACGGCTCAGGTATTCGCGACGAATGATCAGAAGTAAGGTCTGCATAATGGATCAAACTTTCATTTCTTCGGGCAGAGTCGTATTCGATGCTTCTACCTGCTTGATAAATATGTCGTTCAGTGTGGGCAGGATCTCCTGAAAGGACCGTACCTGTACCTGGTTGTTGACCAGGAACTGGAGCAAGTTGCCACTGTGTTTTTCGTCTTGTAGCTGGACCACTACCCGGTGATCGGTTTGCTCAGTAACCCGGAATTGATCGCGAAGTCCCGGCGGCAGAGATCCTTTGAAGATGACCTCGTACAGGTTGTCTTTGAAGGTGTCTTTGATATCGTTCAGTCTTCCTTCCAGGATATTTCTGCCCTGATTGATCAGTACAATGTGTTCGCAGATAGCTTCCACCTGCTCCATGCGGTGGGTGGAAAAGATAATGCTGGTACCCTCTTCTTTGAGTTGGTGTATTTCGTCTTTGATCAGGTTGGTGTTGATCGGGTCCAGCCCGGAGAAAGGTTCATCGAGGATCAGCAACTTGGGTTTGTGCATGACCGTAGCGATAAACTGGATTTTTTGCTGCATTCCCTTACTCAGTTCCTCCACCTTTTTGGTGCACCAGTCCTGGATATCAAACTTATCCATCCAATGATTGATCTGTTCCTCAGCGAACGACTTACTCAGCCCCTTCAGGCGTGCCAGGTACATGAGGTGTTCGAAAACCTTCATGCGTTTGTAGAGGCCGCGTTCCTCGGGCATATAGCCGATCGATTGCGGGTGCCGGCCCGCCAGGCGGTCGCCGTTCAGGTATACATGACCGGAATCAGCCCGCGTAATGGCCGTAATAATCCGGATCAGTGACGTCTTACCGGCTCCGTTAGGTCCCAGCAGGCCGAAAAGCGTAGCCGGAGGAACCCCGAAACTCACTTCATCAACGGCCCGGTGCGTACCGTAGGTTTTGACGACTTGTTCAAGGCGTAGGACTGGGTGCATGAGCGTTTTGTTTGTACTGTCTGTAGGGGCGAAATGTATGGATTCCCCGTTGAAAAACAGGTTTTTTTCGGCTAAATGCCTGTGCCTTTCGGCAAAAGAATACCGAAGTACCTTATTTTAGGTAGAAAATGTGACTTCCCGGAAAAAGTTCGTCTTAAAGGAAGCTGTTTAACAAACCACGGATATTATGCCAAAAATCATCTACACTTGTTTGCTATTTGTTTTTTGCGGAAGCATACAACTGGGCGCTCAGGAACCCGCCGGTGTGGTGCGGGAAGGATTGCGTACGATGAGTGCCGGAGCGGAGAATGCCTTTACGATCTCCCTGCCCGATGCCGACCCTAAAATGGTGCATAAGGTCTGGAAACACTACGTACGAAGCCAGTTCTCGACGGGTACTAACTACGATCGCAAAGCGAATGAGTATTGGTCGGAATCGGCAAAGGTCAAAAATATTACCGGTTTTCCCGTCAACCTGGTAGCAACGGCCGATGACTACGGAAGCCGGGTGCAGTTCACCCTGTGGATAGATATGCGGGGAGCTTACCTATCCTCCGAAATGCACCCCAAAAAAGCGGAAGAAGTGGAATACATCCTGCACGACTTTTCGGTCATGCTGGACCGGGTTAAGATCGAAGAGCGGCTGAAAGAGGAGGAACGAACCCTCACCCGCCTGGAGCGCGACCTGCGTAAATTGGAAATGGCCAACAATCGGTACAACCGGGAGATCGACTATGCCGAGAAACGCATCGAAAAGATGGAGGCCAATATCATCGATAACCAGGATGCTCAGCTTGCGGCCGCCGAAGAGATCGCCCGCCAGATGGAAGTGGTCCAGGAGGTAAAACGCCAATTGATGACCGTTAATAAGTAAAGACAGTTGGTGATAAGCCCCGGAGTAGTTGCTGCTTTCCACATGTTGTGGAAAAGTAAATACATAAGGTCGTCTGGATATTCCGGCTAATAACACCTATGTTTGTAGACGCACCATTTTCTACATCGGTTATCCTATGGCAGATCCCAAACAATCCAAAGATTCTAAACGGTCCTACACGAATCGCCGCCAGCGATCCGAGGATCTGTCGAATTTTGTCTTTGGCAAAAAGCCGCCCCAGGCGCTGGCCCTCGAAGAGGCCGTACTGGGCGCTTTGATGCTGGACCGGGATGCCATGTCCAATGTACTGGATATCCTCCAGGCCGAAAGCTTCTATCACGAAGCCCACAAACTTATCTATAAGGCCATCCTGCGCTTGTTTGAGCAGTCCAAGCCGGTGGATATGCTTACTGTAACTCAGGAATTACGCACCACCGGCGAACTCGAAGCTGCGGGAGGACCGGCATACATTGTGGAACTGACCGAGAAGGTAGCTTCCTCCGCCAATATCGAGTACCACGCTCGTATCGTCGCTCAGAAATACATCCAGCGCGAACTGATCAACGTCTCCAACAAGATCATTCGCGACGCCTACGAAGACACTACCGATGTCTTCGACCTGCTCGACACCGCCGAGCAGGGCCTCTTCGATATTGCGGAGAAGAATATGAGCCGCTCCTACGAGACCATGGGTTCCCTGGCCTCCAAAGCACTCAAACAACTCGAAGAACTGAAGAACCGGGAAGACGGCCTCACCGGCGTACCCACCGGTTTCACCGATATCGACCGCCTGACCTCCGGTTGGCAGCCTTCGGATCTGATCATCCTGGCTGCGCGCCCCGGTATGGGTAAGACATCATTTGTGCTTTCGCTGGCTCGTAATGCCTCGGCCGACTTCGGCAGGGGAGTGGCCATCTTCTCCCTGGAGATGTCGGCATTGCAGTTGGCACAGCGTATCATCTCCATGGAGGCGGAAGTATCCTCCCAGAAGTTGCGCAACGGCCAACTCGAAGACTACGAATGGCAGCAACTGCAATCCGCCATTGAGCGCATTAGTGAGGCTCCGATCTACATCGATGATACGCCCGGTATCAACATCTTCGAGATCCGGGCCAAGTGTCGCCGGCTTAAGATGCAGCACGATATTTCACTGGTAATCATCGATTACCTGCAGTTGATGAGCGGCGGCGGCGAAAACGCCAAAGGCAACCGCGAACAGGAGGTGAGTGCGATCTCCCGGGCCCTTAAAATGCTCGCCAAGGAATTGAACGTGCCGGTAATTGCCCTGTCGCAGCTGAGTCGTGCGGTAGAGGTGCGCGGTGGTTCCAAACGACCCCAACTGTCGGATCTGCGTGAATCGGGATCGATTGAGCAGGATGCCGATATGGTGTCCTTTATCTACCGTCCGGAATACTACCAGATCCTGGAAGACGAAGAAGGGCAGTCGCTCAAAGGAATTGCCGAACTTATCATTGCCAAAAACCGGCACGGCGCCCTCGATACCATCAAAATGCGATTTACGGCCGATTTCGCCCGTTTCTCCGACCTGGATGATCCCGATTTCGGAGCCCTGCCGGAGGATACCTTCGACAATCCTTATTCCAATGTGATCACCCGCCCTTCCAAGATGAATGAGGATGAGGATATTCCTTTTTAACAGGTATGAGGTATGAGGTATGAGGTTTGGGGTGTGAGGTTTGGGGTGTGAGGTGGAGACGCAATACTTCACGTCGCCATTCAATTACGCGTTTTTTACAAAAAATACATCATGGCCAAGAAGCCAAATCCACATAATAAAAAGCGATCGGGCAAGCCCGATCATCACCGCAAAGGCCCCGGTAAGGGAAAGCCAAAGCGCACCGGTTCAGCCCGGGTGCGAGAGAACAGTGAGGAAGAAGGTATGCGCCTGAATAAATACGTGGCTCATTGCGGCGTGTGTTCCCGCCGCCAGGCAGCCGATCACGTGAAAAATGGCCTGGTCACGGTGAACCGGGAAGTGGTCAAAGAGCCCTTTTACCAGGTCCAGCCCGGCGATATAGTAGCCTTCAAGGACGAGGTGATCCGCCCCGAGATCCGCAAGGTGTACTTCCTGATGAACAAGCCCAAGAATACCATCACCACGGTGAGCGACGATCGCGGACGCAGGACCGTAATGGATATCATCAAAAGCCGGGTGAAAGAACGAGTGTTCCCAGTAGGACGCCTCGACCGGGCCACCACCGGCTTGTTATTGCTGACCAACGACGGGGATCTGGCCCAGAAAATGATGCACCCCAGCTACGTGATCAAAAAAATCTATCACGTACACCTCGATAAACCGGTCGATCCGGAGCACATCAAAGCCATTCGGGAGGGAATTACCCTGGATGATGGGCCCGTGCCGGTGGATGAAGTCAACTACCTGGAGGATAAACCCGGTAATCAGGATGTTGGCATTACCCTCCACATTGGTCGCAACCGCATCGTACGCCGCACTTTCGAGCATTTTGGTTACCAGGTTGAAAAACTGGACCGTGTATATCTGGGCGGATTAACCAAGAAAGACCTGCCCCGGGGATTCGTCAGGCCGCTGAAGCGCCAGGAGATCATCATGCTCAAGCACTTCACCGGTAAGAAGTAACATCGGGAGGTTGGGCATAGTGTATTTCGCAAAATGAAAATTATCACTGACCAACCTCCCGGTACTAAGTAGTAGGTATGAGGTATTGGGATTTAAGCACTTCCTACTACCTGGTACTATCTACTAAAAACGACGTGAGGTTTAGGTATTCAGTTTTTTATCAGACAAGATAGGCTCAACCTCACGTCAATTACCTTACCAGACCTCCGGTAATCCGCAATAATTCCGTTTCCGTTTGTTTCAGATTGAAGATGGCATTCAACCGGGCGAAGGCCGCGTTCAGGTAGGCCACCTGAATGGTCCGGTAATCGAACGAATTGATCAAACCACCGCGGAACCGCTCTTCGGCAATTTCAATGTTGCGTGCGGCATTGGCCAGTAATTGTTCGTTGACGGCTACCAGCTGTTGTTGGTTGAGATAAGTGGCATAGGTGTTCTCGAGTTGGGTGTTGAGTTGTCGTTTCAGATCCTCGATCTGATACTGGGCATTTACTTCCTGCAGGCGGGCGTTCTGCTCGTTGATATTCCGTACCCCCCCAGTCGAATAGGGTATAATTAACGCTGAAGTTCAGACCCACATTGATCGTCTTGGAAGCCAATGCCTGAATTTCGCGGATCTCACCATTGGAGGTGGTACCCTGACCGGAGGAAATGCTCCAGTCGTAATTGGCAGTTGTATTCATGGCTACCCGTGGGTAGCGATTGGCCTGGGTAATATCCCGGTTGGTCTGAGCCAATTCGCGGGTGATGAAGGCATCCTGCAGCTGTTTATTGGCTGCGAGCATTTTTTGGCGTAAGCCACCTAATTCGTAACGGGCAGCCGGCACATCCAATTCATCGGTGAGCCGAAAAGAAACGGTAGGTGCGTCTACCCCCATGGCTTGTTTCAGGTTGCGCAGGGCGACGTCAAGACTGTTTTTTTGCAGCAGATAATTGGTGGAGTCATTGAGGTAGGCATCCTGGGTTTGCAAAAAATCAAAAGTTCCGGCCTGGCCAAATTCCTGCTGGGCTTCCTGATAGGCTATACGGTCGCGGGAGAGCTCGAGTACTTCTTCCAGCACCTCAACCTGTTCTTGCTGTACCAGAGCCTGATAGTAAGCATTGATTACTTGTTGAATGGTCGACTCTACGGCCAATGCGATCTGTTGTTCGCTTTGCAGTGATTCCTGTTCCAGTCGCTCCTTATTATACCGTACCCGGTATCCGTCGAACAGGGTCAGGCTGGCATTGGCTCCCGGCGTAAAACCAGTACTGAAGGAATAGAGTTCGGGGATGAACGAGATCGGATTATTCTGATTTCGATAGCCATTCTGATTATTGAGCGTCAGGTCAATGGTCGGGTATCGACCGGCGACTGCCCAGTCGTTGTTGTTTCCGGCAATCTCGCGGTTGGTTTCGGCTATCCGGATCTGATAGCTGTTTTCCAGTCCGGTCTGGATGGCGTCGGACAGGGAAAGGGGTTGTTGCCCTTGTAACGACAAGGTGCACACACAAAAGG
The DNA here is from genome assembly GCA_964342305.1 of uncultured Saprospiraceae bacterium. Classification (GTDB taxonomy): domain Bacteria; phylum Bacteroidota; class Bacteroidia; order Chitinophagales; family Saprospiraceae; genus DT-110. Next base: position 98,464 of record CAYFGK010000001.1, read on the forward strand.
CCAAAAGTATGATCAGTCGGTACGCAGTCATAGCGGTACGCATTTTAATCCACTTCGAACAGTCGGCGTTCGAAAATGAATCGCTTGGTGTAAAAATTGTAAAAGAAGATCAGGCCGGTGGCAATGATCTTGGTCAGGTATTGCCTTTCGGCAAAAAAGGGGTACAGATTGAGCCAATAGATGATCCCGGTACTGATGAGCAGCCCTACTGCCGAAGCGGCAACCGACCAAAAAAATGCCCGCGAAGCCGAGCCCTGGAGTTTGAACACAAAACGCTTCTGCATCAGAAAATTGGCGACTACCGCAATGGAATAAGAAATCAGGTTGGCGGGTACAGGTTCCAGGAAATAGGTGACTAATACCATATACAGGACATAGTCGAGACCAGTGGCGACCAACCCGGAGGCAGCAAACCGCAATTTGATGAGGAACAGCTTTTTAAGGTAGTTGATCAATTTATTGGGCATTGAAAAAGTCACGAATCTCCTCCCAGTTATCGACGCGTGTGAACCGGTCTTCCTCCACATTGTGCGAAGCCGTGTACAGCAGTCCTTTACCCTGAAAGGTTTCCAGATTATAGGCGTGATCATCGATCATGTAGTCCGCCCGGATAATGCTTTTATCTCCGCAAAACACGTAATTTTTCCAGTGAATGAAGGGGAAATGTTCTTGTAACCAGTCGTGCTTATCGGGCAGCGAATTGCGAAACTCCTGGGCGGCTGTCACTATGTAGATATCGTACCGTTCCTGTAGTTCCCGTACCACTTCCTGGCTGCCGGGCATCACCGGCAGATCGGCAAAGAAGCCCGGTTCGAACAGGGTGTTGCGGATACCTTGTCCACCCGGCAATTGGTATGCTTTCTTTCCGTGGATATCAGCTTCGGCGGGCCGGTGGCCCACTTTTTCCTCGTAGATATCCAGAAATTTTGGCAAGACCTGGGCAATTACCTCGTCCATGTCAATAGCTATGCGTTGTTTGGGCATTACGTTAGGTTATTAATTCGACAATTTGGCGGCCAAAGAACGCAAAAGCCAGGCTGATCCCCGCGATGGCAAAGAAGGCGTACCAAAGGTATTCGTAACCGGTTTCACGGCGAATGGCGGCTTCTACTGCTTCGTTGGCCGGACGAATGCCGTTCCACAAATAAGAGGCATACACCTTAAAGCGATTGGCTACGATCAGGAATACCGGCAGTAGCAGCAGGTTCACCACCGTAACCGCCAATAGTCCGTAGGAGACGGATATAGCCATGGGTATCAGGAACTGAGCCTGCAGTGATTTTTCAAATAATAAGGGTGCCAGTCCAGCAAAGGTGGTAAAGGTCGTCAGGATCACCGGCCGGAAGCGCGATGATCCAGCCAGGAAGACCGATTCCATTTGGCCATTCCCTTCCTCCAGATACGAATTATACGTAGTGACAAGTACCAGGGAGTCGTTTACCAGAACCCCGATCAGGGCGATCACCCCCAGGATAGAGAACAGGCTGATCGGTGCCCCCATTACAAAGTGACCCCAGCCTACTCCGATCATACTGAAGGGTATAAGCAAAAAGACGACGAGTGACTGACTCACGGAACGGAAGGTAAGGGCAATGGAAAAGAACATCAGGCCCAGAATCACTATCCCTATTTTCTGAATAGATTCCACCGACTTTTGTTGCTGTCGGTTTTGCCCTTCGTACAAAGCGGTTACGGTGGGGTAGTCAGCCAGGATCTGAGGAATGATCTCGTCTTTCAGGCTGGCGGTAATATCACTGACCGAAACGTTGTCGTTGGCGATATCTGCCTCGACTTTTATCTCCCGCTTCCCATCGATGTGGTTAATGCTGATTACACCACGCTCTATCTCCAGGTTAGCGATCTCGCCCAGGGGGAATTCCCGGCCGTCGGCAAAGCGAATTCGCATTTGCTCCAGTTCGGTCAGGTCGGACCGGTTTTCTTCATTGTAACGCACCCAGATGCGAACTTCGTCGCGGCCGCGCTGTAGTCTTTGTGCTTCGGCACCGAAAAAGCCACTACGAACCTGGGCGAGCACCTCTTGCAGGTTCAGGCCGAGGAAGCGTCCCTTTTCATTTAAGTCGATATTGACCTCTCGCAAACCTTCCTGGTTATTGTCGACAACGTCGGTCAATTCGGCCAGTTGGGTCATTTCGGCCTTCACGGCTTCGGTGGCCTCATCCAGAGCTTCGTAATTGTCGCCGACCAGCGACACGGAAATGGGCTTCCCGAACGTTCCGGAACCGCCGTAGGTGACTACTTCGGCCTGTGGAATTGGCCCCGCCATTTTACGGACGGTATTTACCACGTCCCGTACCCGCATGGAATCGCGGTTTTCCCCGTCGAGGATGGCAATGGTCAGATTGCCCTGATAAGTTGAAGGCCCCAGGTTTTTCTCGATCCGTAGAATGGCTTCTTTTTCATTATTAAAAAAGCGTTCGCTGAGTTCTTCGTTGGCATCCAGTGCGGCTTGCTCAATATGATCCAGCCATTTGGTGGTGATCTGTTCACGGGTTCCGGCCGGCATCTGCAGGTTGATGGTGAAACTGTCGCGCTCGATGATGGGAAAAAAAGTGCCGCCAATTATTCCTCCAGCGATGGCGCCGAAGGTCGTGACCAGCAGGCCGATGAAAAAGGCTACCGTCAGGAATTTATTATGCATGGCAAACCGTAGGGTCGGCTCGTAGGTCTTGCGGCGCAGCCAGTTAAAACCCCTTTCCAGAAAATCCTGGATTTTGTTCGGTTTGCGGTCGTGACTCAATGCCTTGGAGTGAGCTACGTGTGTTGGCAAAATGAAGGCACCTTCCACCAGGGAGAATATGAGAGAGAATATGACCACGATGGCCATTTCGAGGAAGAAATCACCTAATTGACCATCGATAAAGAAGAACGTCGAAAAGGCAATAACGGTGGTGAGGATGGCCGTAAACACAGCCGGCAGCACTTTCATGGTTCCGTCAATTGCCGCCTTTACGGGTGGTTCGCCCTTCTCGTAATACTGGTAGATACTTTCACCGATCACAATGCCATCATCCACCAGGATACCGATCACCAGGATCATTCCGAACAGGGAAATGACATTAATGGTGACTCCCAGCAAACTGGCACATATGAACATGCCGCCAAAGGAAATGGGAATAGCCAGTGCTACCCAGAAAGCCAACCTCCAGTGCAGGAACATCGCTAATAAAACAATGACGATGAAAAAACCGAGAATACCATTTTCGGTAAGAAGCCCGATCCGTTGGTTGAGGGTGATAGAGGAATCATCGATAACGGTAGCCTTCACCACCTCCTCCTGTCGGTTAAAGCGTTCGATGTAGTTCTTGGTCATCTCCACGATGGAGAGCATATCCTCCTCCAGGGTGTTCTGGACGTTGATAATGACTGCCGGCTGACCGTTCACAAAAGAACGGCTGGGATTACTTTCCGACCATTGATCTTTAATATCTGCCACCTGATGTAGGCGGACTACAGCACCCTGAGCATTGGTTTTGACGATAATATCGCGCAGCCCGTCAGCATAGTAGGCTTTGTTATTGGCACGCACCAGAAGCTCTTCTTCATCTCCTTTTACCGTACCGCCGGTAATTTCAATATTTGCGTTGCGAACGGCAGCGGCTGCCTGCGCAAAAGTGAGGTTGTAGGCCCGCAGGTCCCGTTCGCGAAAAGCGATCTCTATTTCTTCTTCCGGAAAACCGGTCAATTCGACTTTGGAAAGTCCTTCCATAGCCAGCAGGTCTTCCTCCACTTGCCGGGAGTAGCGTTTGAGGGTCTTCAGGTCAACTTCACCGGAGATAGCAAAATTGATGGCGCGGCCCAGATTTTCCTGTTTGTAGATGACGGGAGGTTCGAGTCCCACCGGGAAAGAAGGGATGCGATCAACGGCGTTTTTGACGTCCTGAAGGATATTATCGGTGTCGTACCCTTTGAAAACTTCTACGGTAACTCGTCCGCTGTTTTCACTGGATACGGAGGTGACCCGTTCGACGCCGGTGACTCCTTTGAGGTTTTCCTCAATCCGGTTGATGACCCCTTCCTCGATCTCTTCGGGTGCAGCCCCCGGATAGGTGAGCTGTATGCTGATAATCCGGCTCTCTACTTCCGGGAAGAAGGTCGATTTCATATTCAAAAGCCCGGCAATACCCATGATGAGCAGGCCGAACATGAGGAGGTTGGCGGCGACCGGATATTTTATAAAGTAGGCTACAATGTTTCTCATGATCCGTTCGGGTTGGTAGGTTTTCTTATTCTAGGCTTCCTGCTTCCTGGCGGTTCTGGTCACCGACCTTAACCTTCATGCCGTCAAAGGCATTGGGTAGTTGGGTGTCGAGCAGATTGGTGCCATTCGGGAGGCCGCGCACGATGGCAGCTTCGCGGGTGATTTTGACTACTTCTACGGGCTTCAGGATCAGGGAGGAGTCCTGAACGGTGTATACTGCATTTTGATTGATCAGCTTATTGCGGGGTAAACGCACGGCATCTTCAATATCGGTGGCTTTGACTTCGCCAGTGAGGTACATGCCCTCGCGCAGGTCCTGCCCGCTCACGCTGACGAAGATCTGTACGGTTTGGCTGGAGGGATCAATCTGGTCGCTGATGCGTCGGATGCGTCCGGTCCAGCTTCCTTTAATGTCGTCGGAGGTGAGTTGTACCTGATTACCTACCTTGATGTACGAAAGCTCCGAAAGGGGGACGGTGGCTTGTAATTCGTAAGAGCCCGTATTCATCAGAGTGCCCAATTGCTGGCCCACGCGAACCAGCGTTCCCGGATTGATATTTGCCTGAGTGAGCACGCCGCTAAAAGGGGCGTACATGGTGTATTTATCCAGGCGTTCTTCCGCGCTTTTGATGGTATAGTATTGAGTATACAGATTCCGGGAAGCAATGAAGTATTTCTCCTGATCGTTCAGCGGCTCCGGAAAAGAGTCCAGTTCTTCTTCCACATCGAAGTTTTCCAAATAGGCATTCCATTGCTTGTAGCTATCGGGGTAATCGATCTTCAGATCGGGCATGAGTTGGGTAATTGCATTGAGTAAGGTGGCTTTTTGCGAAAGCAGGGAAAGCCTGGCCTCCCGGTCATTGACCTGTACCAAAACGGACCCTTTTGGGAAGTAACTGCCCACCTTGAAGGGGCGCTCCGAAGACTCCAGTGTGCCGGCGACCTCGGAAAAGATGTCGATCTTATTGTAGGCCACCAGCTCGCCCTGGATGCTAAGGGTGGTGGGAATGGTGCTGTTCACAACCGATAGGGTTTCCACGGTGGGCGTATTTTTGGGTATTTCGCGTCGCGGGGGCTCCTCCTTCATTTGTGAAAACAATTGAAATGCGGCGAAGGCACCGACCAGGAGTACAAGTCCGACAACAACGCCGATGCGGCGGGCAGTGGTCGTTTTCATAGGGTTATGTATTTATTTGAGACCGAAGGGCCTATTTTATTTTGGTTGCGTACGCAACTTTTTCAGGTTTTCGTAAATCTGTTCCAATACCTTTATACAGGTTTTCACATCCTCTTCACAAATGGATGTGGTCGCCTGATGTTGCACGTTCCGGGCGCGGGGTAATAAAGCGGACTTCAGCGATTTTCCTTTGTGGGTCAGGTAAATCCGTTTATTGCGCCTATCGTCGGGATCGGCTACTCTAACTACAATATTCTGTTCTTCCAGTGTGCGCAGGGACCGGGCGATAGTAGCTTTGTCTTTGATCAGAGAAATGGCCAGGTCTTGTTGCCGCAGGCCATCGCGGACCCATAGGTCGGACAGCACCCCCATGTGCTGGGGAAGAACCTGGGCATCTTCATCGCGCATACTATCGCGAATAGCATTGGCTAACAACCGTCCTATCCGATTGGTCAGAAAGATCAGTGGCGGATTTTCAGGTATATCACGGGAGGTGGAATCCATTCGTTTGGGTGCTTGCAATGGTTGTGAACGCAACTATTAACGAATGGTCGCCGGGAAGGTTGAGGAAAGGACGGACAAATTTGGGCAGGGAAGTGTGAAATGCTGCTTACCAACCGGATCAGCAAAAAGAAAGGGCTCACATCAGCGGTGACTTGTCCATGTCCCAATCGAATGAAAGGGGCGGCAGTCAACCGGTATTGTGAGCCCTTATGGGGTGTTTTGGTTTTTTAGTTTAAGGAAAACTCGTGGACCACTTCCGAAGAGTCGTGGAACATAAGCTCCGAAATATATGGATCCAGATAATCGCTGAGCGGCATCGTAGCAATGATTTCAAGTACCTCAAATTCAGACGCCGCGTCCATGATCATCCACAGGACGGAGCGATCCATCGCCAAGGCGTAGGTTCGCACCTTCCCTTCCAGCAATAAACGATCGATCATCATTCGTTGCTCGGGAATAAGAGCTACGAACTCATCGGAAAATTCTTCCGGGAGTTCGAACTCCACCATAAAAGATCTTTTCATAGAACGTCTTATTAGATTACTTGTACATAAAGTACGTAAAAAAGGACAGTTTGTGCTATCCGCCGGGGTGTTTAATGTAAACTTAACGACGAGTCCCGGAGGATAGTTTCCGGGCTTTCCGATTAACTACTAACACTACCCGTGGCCAAACCTTTAGCAAAGGTTGTACCAGCTGTTCTCACGTGCCAAGCTGGCCGAAAAGGCCGGTTTCTAAGGGGGAAATCGTCTTTTTTCCGCCTAATTGGCAGGAATCACCACCCTTTCGCAGGGTCAGGCACATGAAGCTTGCCTATATTTACGTTCAACCATAAAATGTATGACCATGATCCGATATCTGAGTTTCTTAATAGTACTGGGACTGTTGCCTTTCGCAGCTACCGGGCAGTACTACACCGTCAATGTAGGTACCTTCGTGGATGCTAATGTGGAGGACTTTCGCTCTCTGCGTTCCCAGGGATTTGTATACGGCGCTTCCATGGAAGGAAACCTCCATCAGGTCTTCATTGCGGGCTACCAGGATCGGGCAACTGCCGAGCGTGTGCTGGAAGATGTTAAGAAAGCGGGATACTCTACTGCTTACATCCAGGAACGGTATCCGGCCGACGGGCGCTCAATGACTATCATACAATTGGCAACACTCGACGCCGGCAAATTGATCAACTGGTCAAAATACACCCCCGTGGGCTCTCTTTACGGCATCAGTGATGGCCGCCAGATCAAGGTAGTTACCGGAACCTACGCCAATCCTGGAGATGCCAGGGATGACCTGGACCGCATCAAGCAACTCGGTTTCGACGATGCCTTTGTCAGGCAGGTGAATTCTATTTTTTTACACTCCCTGAGCATGTTTGAAACCGGGATAGCTCCCCAAAAGAAGCCACTCATTCCCATCCAACTGGATGAGACTCCATCATCTGCCACGAACGACAATACCAATCCCGGGCCTACATCCTACGGCAATCCGCCGGCTAATGTGGGAATGACCGCCCGGTCGGGTAATACCTCCGCAAATCCTGCCCGCAGTCCGGGGGGGGCTAACAACGAGACATCAGCAGTGCAAGTGCCAAATATCCGGGCTGATGTCAAACGTCGTTCTGCCCTGGATCTGCAGCGCGTACTTAAGATAAACGGAACCTACTCGGGCAGCCTGGATGGATTATACGGACCGGGGACCAACGCCGCCTACGAAGCTATGGTCAGTCAAAACCGCCAGCTTCGCAAATATCAGATACTGGGACAGGAATGGGAACTGACCAGCTCGGCCGCTTCCGGTAATGTGCTGCAGCAGGCAATCAATGATCTGTCGGCCGATCCGTCGGCCAGCAAGGTGTTAGAGCGCTACGATGATCCTATTGCCAAAGCGTATCGGGCGTATAGTTTATTCCAGATACTTGGCCCGTCTTCTGAAGTGAATACGCTGATGAACACCGCCTTGAGCGAAGGGTTCGCCAACGTGAATATGGCGGGTATGCCGCCTTTTGATCCAAACGCTACGTACTCCTACCAGCGGATCGATCAATTGATCCAGCATATGTACTATCTGCACGCCGTTCCGAATTTACCATACTCAGCACCGTGCTGGTTGCTGGAGCGTCATCCGGCAGAAACAGCTCAGGCGCAGGCCAGCTTCGTTCAGGGTGGAGGCTTGTTGCGGCCTAATGTTCAGGATTGTGATCCGTTTACCCGCTGGCCCGAGGTACGGACGCTCCTGGCCGTCGCTTCCGATCTGAACGGAGATGCCGAACGGGATAATGCCAAGTGGGGGCAGGCGAGTTCCCTCCGGGCTCAACTGTATTTGTCCGACGAGCCCCTGTCGTCAGATATGGGTAAAGTGGTCACCTCCTGGAATGAGCGTTTGTGGCAGAACATGGATAGCTGGGCTGCCGAGGATCCTGTTCACCAGCGCATAGTTACGGCCCTGAAAGTGAGCTTTTTTCAAGCCCAGGTCCTACTGGAAGATTATTATATGAACCAGGGCTTTGATGCCAAGGATGCCAAACCGCTGGCCCTGGCTACCATGCGCACCCTGGTGGGCTACCAGTTAGAGCGCTTTACGAGATAGGTTATTTCAGGTATGAGGTATGAAGTATGAAGTATGAAGTATGAGGTATGAAGTAACCTATGACCTAACTTCACACTTCACACTTCACACTTCACACCTGTGTTCACCTTTCGCGCACCGCTTCGAATTGCAGGTCGAGCCGGGTGCGAATACTGGTAGGGGATACCTCGTTCAGGAATAGCCATATCTCTAGTTTGAAGCGATCTTCCTGTAACTGGCGCTTGGCATTGATCAGGGTAGGTAATAACTCCACCGAACTGCCAGCGCGCCGATACAAGTCACGACCCTCAAGGTAGAAGACCTCTTCCGCTTCGCGGCAGCTCTCGGTATTGCGGGGACACATTCGGATGGATATACCTCCGAGGAAGTCGTAATCCCCATCATTATTAATGGCTCGCATATTAGCGACGTTGGGCCGGATAGCATCGATCTGCTCCAGGGTGAGGTTGTTTTCACGGAGGTAGTCGTCGATATTGGAAGCGAAATTATCGTAATCCAGTACCTGGGGAATGGCACCCGCCGGCAGACCCGCAGGGATGTCAAATAAAATATTTGGGAAGACCATTTCAAATAATACCTCCCGGTTGTCGCTTTGACAAGCAACTCCCAACAACAAACAAGCAATAATTGTAATCCACGAACGCATAGTATCTGATTCTGTACTTACTCAACGTCAGACCAAAGGTCAAATTATTCAATATCCAGGCAAATTAACTATCTTATACCGCTTCCGAAAAGGTTCGGGCTTCGCCCAACCTTTTCACGCGAGTATATACTCGACCCGAAGTGGATTGGGACACCATACCACTTCGTTGTCGGTATAATAGCTATGCTGGGCATTTTTTGGTTGGTAATAGCACCCACAAATCGAAATTCAGCCCATACCTGTCCCGAAGCTGGTTTGGGACATCTGACTACTTCGCAGGCGCTATTGGTGCCAACAAAACAGCCATTATGGGCGAACAGAAAGTATCCTCCGTCGATAAAAAAGCAACCCTTCACCGCTTTGTACGATCCCTGCTCAACGATGTTATGGCCATGGAACATATGCTCGAACACGAATGGTTCGAGGACGATGTGATCCGCATCGGTGCCGAACAGGAGATGATTCTGGTTGATCGTAAAACCTTTAAACTGGCTCCTATCGCTATGGAGGTAATGGAAGCCGTTAGTGATTATCCATGGATAGAAACGGAGTTGGCGCGCTTTAACCTGGAGATTAATCTCGACCCGCATATTTTCGGGGGTAATTGCCTGCGCAAAATGGAAGACGAGGTTTTGACTAAGACGCGTATTATACGAGATGTGCTTCATCCGATGGGTGCTGATCTCATTCTCACCGGTATCCTGCCGACCATCCGTAAATACGATTTGGAATTGCATAATCTGACGCCCCGTGAGCGATACAAAGTACTGATGGATGCCATCCATAAGCAATTATTGGGCACCGCATTTGAATTGCGATTGAGTGGTATCGACGAATTACTGGTCAAGCATAATTCTCCTCTGTTGGAAGCTTGTAATACTAGTTTTCAGGTTCACCTACAGGTACGACCCCAGGATTTTGTAGGTATGTATAATATTGCCCAGGCCCTGGCCGCTCCGGTAATGGCCCTGGCGGCAAATTCCCCCCTGGTTTTTGGTCGCCGGTTGTGGCACGAAAGCCGGATTGCCTTATTCCAACAAGCTCTCGATGTTCGAACCACACACGATCACATGCGGGAGCGTAGCCCCCGGGTGAGCTTTGGTACGCATTGGCTCGAAGAGTCGATCATGGAGATCTATAAGGAAGATATTGCCCGATTCAGGGTATTATTAAGTACTAATACGGAGGAAGATGCCCTGCAAATGATAAAAAAAGAAGAGGTTCCTAAATTGAAGGCTCTGCAGGTCCATAATTCTACCGTCTACCGCTGGAATCGCCCTTGTTATGGTATCAGTGATACCGGCAAACCGCATCTGAGGATTGAAAACCGCGTATTACCGGCGGGTCCGACCGTGCTTGACGAAGTCTCCAATGCCGCTCTCTGGTTAGGGGCTATGGTCGGGATGTACCAAAAAGAAGGGAATATTTCCGAGAAAATGAATTGGGAAGATGCCCGTGATAATTTTGGGAAAGCTGCCCGCACCGGTTTAGATTCTAAGTTTATCTGGTTGGATGATAAGAATATTTCGGCTACCGATCTATTATTAGAAGAAATAATACCCCTGGCCCGGGAAGGCCTGAAAGCACAAAATATTAACTCGGAAGATATTGATCGCTACCTGGGAGTTGTGGAAGAACGTACCAAGAAGCATACAAACGGTGCCCGTTGGCAGATCAAAGCATTTACTAAACTTAAAAAACAGACTAGTGATGATGAAGCACTCAGCGTGCTTACCTGTAGCATAATGCAAAATCAGGCCCGGGAAAAACCGATTCACGATTGGTCTATGCCAAAACTATCCGACCTGCCGGAATACCGCCCCTCCGCTCTCAAAGTAGATGAGTTTATGGAGACCGACTTGTTTACTGTCCAGAAAGATGACCCTATCGCCCTGGTCGCGCAATTAATGGATTGGCGGAAGATCCGGTATATGCCCGTTGAGGATAGTAAAGGGAACTTGTCGGGACTGATCACCTCCCGCTTATTATTACGGTTTTTTGCCCAGTCAAATAGCCTCAATGGGCGAAAACCACGTAATGTGGCCGATATTATGATTTCGGAACCCATCACCGCAACCCCGAATACCACTATACTCGAAGCCCTTCAATTAATGAGATCCAATAAAATCGGTTGTCTGCCCGTTGTGATTGAAAATGAATTAGTTGGGATAATAACTGAAATGGATTTCCTTCGAATATCATCCCGGTTAATCGAACGTCTTGAAAAATAAAGGATTATCTGTTTGTATAAATATCTAATTCTTTATTTATTTGCTTTGTATTTTGGCTTAAGCCTAACCCGCTAGAACCCTGCCTCTAAGGACTTCTTCTCCAGTTAATTGTCGAAACCTAATAGTATTAATTGCGTTGTACCAGGTACAATGTCTATTAGGAATTTCGCTATTCCGACGCTCCAGTAAATGCTAGTTATACCCCATTTTCGGTCGTAAACGCCTGAACCTCAAAGAAAAACCATTTAATAATTTGTAAAACTAACTTACCGATATGAGCCAAGTGTATCGATTTAAATTTTCTGCAGAACATTTTGGGATCGAATTAGAGTCTACGGATCCTTTGTTCATCGATCAGAAAATGCGCGAACTCATTAATTGGAGCATCGAGCAAAGTAACAGCGGTCCCCGCTTATTGAAACCAGGTGAACCAGCTTATCAACCTCCAACCAGTGAAACAACCGAAGAGGCCGTAGCTTCTTTTGACGAACAAACCACTACCGAAGAAGAAGCCGCTCCGGCAGCTCCCCAAAAGAAAGCTACCACCCGCGGCCGTCGCGGTCGTCCCAAGGGATCAACCAATAAGACAAAGACCAAAAGCAAACGCGGACGCAAGCCGGGTCCAAAAAAGGCACCCACCAAAACCAAAGCGAAAGCAACGGTGAAAAAGGAGATCGAAGATATTGAGGAAGAGATCGATCCAAAACGTATCGTAGAGGTCGCAAAAGGAGGTGATCACTACCGCAAGATCAAAAAAAATATCCTCGATAAGAGTAATCAACTGAACCGAATCCTGCTCGCTTTCCACTATGCCCGCGCTACCTATGGAAAAACAGGCTTCTCGTCCGGTACGATCGAAGAGATTACTAAAGCCTTTGGCAATGGTATTCGCCGCTCGAACATTGCAGCACAAATCAAGAATAATGCTGAATTATTCTCCGCTGACCAAAAACCTCGCCGGGGTGTGACCGTTAAATATTCCCTGACTGCTAAAGGTCGTTCAACGATCGAAAGCAAGATCACCGAATAATTTATAGCATTCGAATAAAAAGCCGGACCTCGCTTTCAGTGAGGCCCGGCTTTTTTTTGCTCCGGTTATAAAATCATACAGGTGAACACCTGATAATTGCATCCGCCAGATTTTGAATAGCTTTTTGCTGATCACTGGGAATAAATTCCTGACCTACGTAACCAGTAAAACCAGTATCAGCGATCGCTTTCATAATGGCGGGATAATATAATTCCTGCGTGTCATTGATCTCATTCCTTCCGGGAACACCCGCCGTGTGATAGTGTGCTATAGCGTCACTGTGCTTGCGAATGGTGGCAATTACGTCTCCTTCCATTATTTGCATATGATAAATATCATACAGCAATTTAAAACGCGGAGATCCTATCTTTTCCACCAACTTTACACCCCAGGGAGTATGATCGCATTGGTATCCTTTGTGATCGACTTTGGAATTCAGTAATTCCATGATCAGGGTAATACCCCGTTGCTCCGCTTCTTTTACGAGTGGCGCCAGTCCTTTGGCACAGTTCTCGATACCCTGTTCTTCACTGATCCCTGCCTCGCGGTTCCCGGAAAAGCAGATGACTTGAGGAATGCCCTGATCAGCGGCCTGCCGGATCAGACCAGGGTACTGCTTTTGTAAGCCCTCGTGGTAGACCGGATTGTTGAAGCCCTGAGTAAGACTGATAAAGTCGTCGGTCGCAACAGCACATTCCAGCCCCGTATCGTAGACTGTTTTCCACTCTTCGGGTTTCAGTAATTCAATAGATTGCATCCCCAGGGCTTTGACGCTTCTTGCCAGGCTGTCCAATGGCGTTGCGCTAAAGCACCAACGGCAAACAGAGTGTTTATAAGGAGTCTGGGGCAGAGGTGGTTTAGCCTGTACTGACCCGGGTACGAGCAGGCTTCCGGTCACTAGTCCGGCTGCGGCTAGTGCATCGCGACGGTTCATTTTTTTAGACATAGGTGTATTTTTGCCGGAAGGCTTTTAGCCCTCCGGTTACCCGCAAAAGTACGATTACAAACTCCAGGTAGCTCCTACATCCTCGTAGGGAATACAGCCCTGATACGAACCCGGAATCGGGTCGTAAGCCAGGACTTCCGTGCCGACTTCCTTACTGGAAAAATAGGCGCCGATTATAGTACTTTTTAATTCCCGGTAGAACTGTTCCGTTTCGGAACGTTCCTCCTTAGTAAGTGCACGGGTATTCATCTCGTTCAAGGCAGCAAACTGATCCTCCGCCGACAGTTTGTCGAAGGCCGGATCGTCTCCGGAACTGTCCAGCTCGGCATGCAGCGCATCAAAGTCAGCCAGCCATTTGGAACGCGTCTCTTCGGACGCCCAATTGGTATACAGCTCATCTATAAAACGGTGCACATGAACATCACTGGCTCCCGGGCTGGATTCAGTAGCGGGGAGCAGGGTGTCGCTCATGGCTGCGAGGGCCTTTGCCTGGCCGTCGGAGAGGGTGGCAGGTGTCCAATCCGGGGAAGTATCTGCCTGGCAACCGCTAAGGATAGCTGAGGCAGTCGTAGCGGTCAGGGCATATCCCAAACTGACAGCTGTGTATTTTAAAGCATCTCTACGATTCATAGTCAAATTAGATGTTTTGTTTTTTGAGTTGTTCCACCGCGTAGTTGGCTGCACGGGCCGTGAGAGCCATATAGGTCAACGATGGGTTCTGACAGGCGGAGGAAGTCATACATGCACCATCCGTGACAAAGACATTCGGTACTTCGTGCATAGCGTTCCATTTATTGAGGACTGAGGTTTTGGAGTCGCGTCCCATGCGGGCGGTTCCCATCTCGTGGATCCCAAGGCCCGGCCATGATCCCGCATCGTAGGTGTTAATGTCCTTGCCTCCTGCCGCTTCCAGCATTTCAGCGGCAGCACTGCGCATATCCTTCCGCATAGCCATTTCATTGTCTTTGAAAGAACAATCGATCGTCAGGGTCGGCAGCCCGTAAGCATCGCGCAGGTCTTCATTGAGGGTAACTTTATTTTCGTGGTAAGGCAGGCATTCCCCAAAACCATTAATGCCCATCCGCCACTCGCCCGGATGAATCAGCGCTTCCTTCAGGTCGGCGCCAATCCCCATATCGAGTTCGGCCACGCCACGCCCCCAGCTTTCCCGGCTGGCTCCGCCCTGATATCCGTAGCCGCGAACGAATTCCTTCATCCGTGTTGCTTCGCTGATGTTACGGAAGCGTGGAATATAGATACCGTTCGGACGGCGGCCCTTGTAGTATTGATCATCATAGCCATCGAACCGGGCGCTGGCTCCGGTGCGGAAATGGTGGTCCATCAGGTTATGACCTAGTTCACCACTCGAATTACCCAGTCCGGTAGGGAAGGCTTCTGATTTGGAGTTCAAGAGAATTTGGGTAGTGCCGAGGGTTGAGGCATTGCAGAATATAATCTTGGCAAAGAACTCGTGGGTTTCCTTCGTTTCGGAATCGAGGATTCGTACTCCGCTGGCTTTGCCCGTTTGGGGATCGTACATAATGGAATGTACGATGCTGTAGGGGCGCAGCGTCATGTTTCCGGTAGCCTCAGCCGCCGGCAGGGTGGCCGATTGGCTGCTGAAATAAGCACCGTAGGGGCACCCCCGCATGCACCGGTTCCGGAACTGGCATTTACCGCGGTTGCCGTGGATCTCCGGATCGGGTTCGGTAAGGTGAGCTGTTCGTCCGATGGTAAGGGTTCGCTCCGGGAATTTGCTTTTAATGGCCTGGCGAACGTCTTTTTCCACACAATTCAGCTCCATGGGTGGCAGAAAAATGCCGTCGGGGAGTTGCGGCAATCCTTCCTTTTGACCGCTGATCCCGGCAAAGCGCTCCACGTAATCGTACCAGGGAGCAATTTCAGCGTAACGGATCGGCCAGTCTACTGCAATCCCTTCCTTTCCGTTGGCCTCAAAGTCGATGTCGCTGAGCCGGTATGACTGACGTCCCCACATCAGGGACCGGCCACCTTTATGGTATCCCCGCATCCAGTCGAAGCGTTGTACTTCGCTGTAGGGATTTTCATCGTCTTTTACGAAAAAGTGTTTGGTGGATTGCCGGATGGTATACCCGGTCCTGCTTTGTTTTTTGTAGTGCTTCTCGATCTCGTCTTGTGGTACGCGATCACCTAACTCCAGGTCCCAGGGGTCCATGGCAGCGGTAGGGTAATCAAGTACGTGTTTTACATCGCGTCCACGTTCCAGGACGAGGGTTTTCAAGCCCTTTTCACACAGCTCTTTGGCTGCCCAGCCACCACTGATACCCGAGCCAATGACAATGGCGTCGTAGGTGACTTCTTGTTTGCCGTCGTTGTTAAAGTACATTTGTTGATATCTTTCAATTAGTTGATAACATGCCTGTTCCACCACCAGCGAATGCATCGCTAAGGAGGGTTGAGGTGTGGTAGTTGGAAATCGGATTGTTTGAATGGAGGTCAGGAACAGGGTGGAAAGATATTTAAAAAAATAGTATTGTCAAACGATCATCTCACCAAAAGAAATACGGGAAAGAGGTTGCAGGAGGAAAGGAACCTCTTAAAATGCTTCAGATACCGGCGGAATCCCCCTTGCCGTGGGCGATTAGGAATGGGGAGCGGAATGATTTTCAGCGAAGCGGTGAAGAACAAAATAATGGTTGATCAACTCTATACAATAGGTGCGTGTTAGAAGTCAGGAAAAAAAGCTGCCGCCGGGGCCTGCCGGCACCGTTTGTCAAGCCCCGAGGATAATTTAAGCAGGACTTCTTAACAAAATGCAAATATTGTACATTTGCTTCACCGCGCAAAAGCCTGCCGTCAAACGGGTTTGGAGCGAATAAACATCTAAAGTGACCCAGGTAAAACCGTTTCCTAAATCAAAAACTGTACATAGCTATGCCATTCGATCTCGATATGATTAAGGCTCACTATGAGTCGTTTCCCCAAAGAGTAGATGAGGCGAAAGCCAAACTCGGCCGGGCCCTGACTTTATCCGAAAAGATTCTCTACGCCCACCTGCATCCGGAATCTCCACTGCAAAACTATAATCGCGGTAAGGATTACGTATTCTTTGCTCCCGACCGGGTGGCTATGCAAGATGCAACCGCACAAATGGCATTGCTACAGTTCATGATGGCTGGCCGCGATAACGTGGCTGTGCCCTCTACGGTACACTGTGACCACCTGATCCAGGCCGAAGTTGGTGCCGCGGCCGATCTCGAAAAGGCCATCGATGCCAACAAAGAGGTCTACGATTTTCTCGCCTCGGTTTCCAATAAGTACGGGATCGGCTTCTGGAAGCCCGGTGCCGGTATTATCCACCAGATCGTACTCGAAAATTACGCCTTCCCCGGTGCAATGATGATCGGTACCGACTCCCATACGCCAAATGCGGGAGGCCTTGGTATGGTGGCAATCGGTGTTGGTGGTGCGGATGCGGTCGACGTGATGGCTGGCATGCCCTGGGAACTGAAAATGCCCAAACTCATCGGTGTGAAACTCACTGGTAAACTCTCGGGCTGGACTTCTCCCAAAGATGTTATCCTTAAAGTAGCTGGTATCCTCACGGTGAAGGGTGGCACGGGCGCTATCGTCGAATACTTTGGCGAAGGTGCTGAATCCATGTCCTGTACCGGTAAAGGTACCATCTGCAATATGGGCGCCGAGATCGGGGCTACTACTTCTACCTTCGGATACGACGAGTCTATGAGCCGCTACCTGCGCGCTACGGAGCGTGCCGAGGTTGCCGAACTGGCCGATGGCGTCAAAGACTATCTCATGGCCGATGATGAGGTTTACGCCAATCCGGAACAATACTTTGATCAGGTGATCGAGATCGACTTGTCGACCCTGGAACCACACATCAATGGCCCCTACACTCCTGACCTGGCGTGGCCAATCTCTAAGTTTGCGCAAGCAGTTAAAGAAAATGGTTACCCACAGAAGCTGGAGGTGGGGCTGATCGGATCATGTACCAACTCTTCCTACGAGGACCTCGACCGGGCCGCATCTCTGGCCAAGCAGGCTGTCGCCAAAAAACTCAAAGTCAAATCGGAGTTTACAGTGACGCCGGGTTCCGAGCAGATCCGTTACACGGTGAATCGCGATGGTCAACTGAAGTCATTTGAAGAAATGGGAGGAGTAGTCCTGGCTAACGCCTGCGGCCCCTGTATTGGTCAGTGGGCTCGCCACATGGATGATCCCACCCGTGCCAACTCCATTATTACTTCCTTCAACCGGAACTTCTCCAAGCGGAATGATGGCAACTCCGCTACCCGCTCTTTTGTCGCATCACCGGAGATCGTTACCGCCATGGCTATTGCCGGTGACCTGGGCTTTAATCCACTCACCGATACCCTGGTTAACGAGGATGGAGAAGAGGTACGCCTGGAACCACCTACCGGTGTAGAGCTTCCCGATAATGGCTTCGCCGTGGAGGATGCCGGATTTATCGACCCGATGGAGGATGGAAGTGGTGTGACCATTGATGTGAATCCCGAATCGAATCGCCTGCAATTACTAACTCCTTTTGAGCCGATCACTCCGGAGAAGCTGACCGATATGCGTCTGCTGATCAAAACCAAAGGTAAGTGTACCACCGACCACATTTCCATGGCCGGTCCCTGGTTGAAATACCGCGGACACCTCGATAATATTTCCGAGAACTGTTTCATCGGCGCTATCAACTATTTCAACGACGAAATGAATAACGTCGCTAACTACGTCGATAGCAAAGAGGATGCTGAATTCCTGCCGGTGCCAACTTCAGCCCGTAAATACAAGAAAGCGGGCATCAGTACTGTGGTATTCGGTGAGGAAAACTACGGGGAAGGATCTTCCCGCGAGCACGCCGCGATGGAGCCGCGTCACCTGGGGGTGAAAGCCGTGATCGTAAAGTCTTTTGCGCGTATCCACGAGACCAACCTGAAGAAGCAGGGTATGTTGGCACTGACCTTCGTCAATACGGCCGATTACGAGAAGGTTCGCCAGGATGATCTGATCGACATCGTTGGACTCGACAGTATGGCCCCCGGTAAAAACCTGAAAGTGGTGCTCAAACACTCCGACGGTTCTACCGATGAGTTTGAGGTAGCTCACACCTACAATAAGGCACAGATCGCCTGGGTAAATGCGGGATCTGCTCTGAATAAAATTCGCGAAGAACTGAAGGGCTGATTAACCGCCTGAATTAGCGATAAAGAAGGAAGCTGTCACTCGTGGCAGCTTCTTTTTTGCCTTTCGGCAAAAAAGAACGCCCGGATGAAAACCATCCGGGCGTTTCGTATTAGGCGTTTTGTTGTTTCAGGATATCCCGGATCTCTCGCAACAGTTCCTCCTGAGTAGGCCCCGGAGGAGGTGATGGCACCTCGTCTTCCTCCTTCTTATTGCGTTCGCGGATCTTATTGTAAGTGCGGACCAGCATAAAGATAATAAAGGCAATAATCAGAAAGTCGAGAACCGTTTGGATGAAAGCACCGTACCGTATCTGAACGGCTTCGGCAATGGTTTCTCCGGCGTCGTTTAGTACGGCCGGCTTCAGGGTAAAGGCTAAATCGGTGAAATCGACATTACCGAGTGCCAGACCAATGGGAGGCATGATCAGGTCGGCCGTAAATGACTTGACGATGGCGCCAAATGCTCCGGCAATGATGACCGCCACGGCAAGCTCTAATACGTTACCGCGCATGATGAAATCCCTAAATTCTTTCCACATAGTTTAAGGCGTTACGTTAGGTGATAAATGCGAATTATGCTTTTTGCAACTTAATGGTAAAGGTGGTACCCACTCCCTCTTCCGAATTTTTCACGTAGATCTTACCGGAGTGATACTCTTCGATAATACGCTTGGCCAGGGATAACCCGAGCCCCCAACCGCGTTTTTTAGTGGTATATCCGGGGTTGAATACTCGCTTTTGACGCGAAGGCGGGATACCTTTTCCGGTATCGCTTACATCGATACACACGAAGTCGGCCTCTTCGTATACTTCCGCCTGAATTTTCCCTGTCGGCCCCATTGCGTCTAACGCATTGCGCAGCAGGTTCTCGATCACCCATTCGAACAGGTGAGGGTTGATCCTGGCCTGTAGCGGTTGGTTACCGGGGTCGGGAAAGGAAAATTCGACCTTCCGCGGCGCCCGCCGCTCCATATAGGCCCGGCATTTTTCCAGTTCCGTATAAATATTGGTGGCGTGCAGTTCTGGTGCAGAGCCAATTTTTGAAAACCGATCGGCAATCAACTCCAGGCGGTTAACATCTTTGCCCAGTTCATCCAGTACGTCGTGAACTTCGGTATCCGTTTCCCGGAGCATGCGCAGGTGTTCGATCCAGGCTACCATGCCGGAAATGGGCGTACCCAATTGGTGAGCAGTTTCTTTGGCCATACCGACCCAGACACGGTTTTGTTCGGCCCGGCGGGCTGAGGAAAACGTCAGGTACCCGAATAGGATAAAAGCCGCAATTAGAAATAACTGGATCAGCGGGTACCAACGTAGTTGGGTGAGGATGGTCGACTCCTGATAGTGGATCGTGGTTCCCAACTCTGGATTAACAATGGGGGGAATGTCGTCATTTTCCATTTCCGCCAATTGCTTCTCAAGGTACTCCATATCGGTGTTGGCGAAATTTACGACCCCGTCCTGGCTGATCCGGCCATCGGTCAGCAGCATTACGGGTATAGTCTGGTTGCGTTTGATAATGTCGCTCAGGAAGGTGTAATCACGGCAGGGTTCACAATCTTCCGACAGGGGTTCGCTTAACTTGCGCAGGGCTGAACCCAACACTTCGGCCTTGTTACGCTCCTCTTGCGCCAGCTGGCTGGTAAGGTAATTGGTATAGATAAGAGATGCCAGAACAATCACGGCCCCGGCGGCTGCCAGGTAGATCTTCCAGCGAGATTTTCGACTGTATAAGTCCATCCGGTAGTGGATTTTTTAATGGAACGTCAATTTCCGTCAACCTATTTTCTGTCGGGCTTTCGCCAAAAAATATTCCTGTTGACGGGCTTCCGTCCCTGTACACCAGCGTAAAATAGGATATAATCATTGATTTGACCGCGTTTTCCACCGAATTGCACCCGCTCCCCGCTCGACGCTCCCCACTCCCAATCCCCATAATTTCTTGCTTGGTCGGTACAAATGGTGCCAAAAGCTAGAAGCTTCCAAATTAAACCAAACGATTGCTACCTTTAACGAGGACCATTTTTGCGAAAGCAACCTAAAAAAGCTGATTATGAAAAAATATGGAATAGTAATGTTTGCCTTAGCCATCAGTACCATGACGGTAACTGCCCAGGAGATGGATCGCCGGGCCGAGGTGATCGGGGTGATCGACCAGTTGTTTGCGGGAATGCGGGAGGCCGATTCGGCTAAAGTACGCGCTACTTTTCACCCGGACATGCGTTTGCAGACTACCTACATCAATCAGGAAGGGCAGCCGCAGATTGTTACCGGCGATATTGAGCGTTTTGTAGGATCAGTAGGCTCTTCCGAACCAGGTACATTGATCGAGAAGATCTGGGGATACGATGTGCAGATCGATCAGAACCTGGCTTCTGTCTGGACACCCTACACTTTTTTCGTGGGGGATAAACTGAGCCATTGCGGTGTAAATACCTTTCAGCTATTCGATGGTCCCGACGGCTGGCAGATCATTCAGATTGCCGATACCCGGGAGCGCGAGGGCTGCCAGTCGGAACCGAATGCCCTGGAGGAGGAACTCGACGCAATGATCACCGCTTGGCACCAGGCAGCGACGGATGCGGATGCAGATGCGTTCTTCGGTGCAATGAGCGAGGATGGTATCTACATCGGTACGGATAAATCCGAACGCTGGCTGCGCGATGAGCTACGCGACTGGGCCAAAGATGCTTTCGACCGCGAAACCGCCTGGGACTTTAAGGCTATCGACCGCGTTATCACCCTCGCTCCCGACCAACGCCACGCCTGGTGGGACGAGACTCTGGATACGTGGATGGGGGTTTGCCGCTCCACGGGTATTCTCAAGCGTACTCCGCAAGGGTGGAAGATCGCGCATTACCAGCTATCGGTAACGGTACCGAATGAGAAGATCGAGGATTTTCGGGAGTTGGTTGGAAACTGATAGGCCCGGTAAGTCCATTGCATCTACGAACCGCCGGTAAAAACAGTCGGGCGTTCGCCAAACGGCGAA
>CAYFGK010000002.1:0-114180 GCA_964342305.1 uncultured Saprospiraceae bacterium
GGCTCACGTTGAATACGAAACAGCAAATCGTCACTACGCACACGTTGACTGTCCAGGTCACGCCGACTATGTGAAGAACATGGTTACGGGTGCTGCCCAGATGGACGGTGCTATCCTGGTAGTAGCTGCTACTGACGGTCCGATGCCCCAAACCCGCGAGCACATCCTGTTGGCTCGTCAGGTAGGTGTACCTCAGATCGTTGTTTTCATGAACAAGGTAGACCTGGTTGACGACGAGGAAATGCTCGAGCTGGTTGAAATGGAAGTTCGTGAATTGCTCGACCAATACGAATTCGACGGCGACAACGCTTCTATTGTTATGGGTTCTGCCCTGAAAGCACTGGAAGGTGATGCTGATGCAGTTGCCAAAATCCAGGAACTGATGGATGCTGTTGACAGCGACATTCCTGAACCAACTCGTGTTGTTGACAAGCCTTTCCTGATGCCGGTTGAGGATGTATTCTCGATCACTGGTCGTGGTACTGTTGCTACTGGTCGTATCGAGCGCGGTGTGATCAATGTTGGTGACGCCGTTGAGATCGTTGGTATGATGGAAGACGATGCCAAGCCTATGACCTCTACGATCACTGGTGTGGAGATGTTCCGCAAGATCCTGGATCGCGGGGAAGCTGGTGACAACGCCGGTTTGTTGCTGCGTGGTATCGATAAAAATGACATCAAGCGCGGGATGGTTATTTGTGCTCCCGGCTCCGTTAAGCCGCACAAATCATTCAAGTGCGAAGTGTACGTACTGTCTAAAGAAGAAGGTGGACGTCACACTCCATTCTTCAACGGTTACCGCCCTCAGTTCTACTTCCGTACTACCGATGTTACCGGTGATGTGAAGTTGCCTGATGGAGTAGAAATGGTAATGCCTGGTGATAACGTTACGCTGGAAGTAACGCTGATCAACAAGGTAGCTATGGAGAAAGGTCTGCGTTTCGCTATCCGCGAAGGTGGCCGTACCGTAGGTGCTGGCCAGGTAACTGAGATTCTCGACTAGTATACACGAGAGAATATACTGAGTTAAATAGCAAAAGATCGGGCGCTATCCGTAGCGTCTGATCTTTTGACACACGGGCATAGCTCAACTGGTAGAGCGACGGTCTCCAAAACCGTAGGCTGGGGGTTCAAGTCCTCCTGCCCGTGCAACTAAAAACTGGTGGTTGCGAGTTATGGCCATAACTCGCATTCGCTTTATATAGATTGACATCATGGACAAGGTAACACTTTACATCAAGGAGAGCTACAACGAGCTGGTCAACAAAGTGACCTGGCCAAGTTGGGCCAACCTGCAAGGCAGCACTGTTCTGGTGATCATTGGGTCACTGATCCTGGCGTTGCTCATCTTTGTGATGGACGTAGCTTCCCGGACCGTGCTCGACCTGATCTACGGAATCTAAAATAGGCTACATGTCAGAAGAGGATAAGAGATGGTATTCGCTGAGAGTGATCAGCGGGAAAGAACGCAAAATCAAGGAGCGCATCGAGCTCGAGGTGGACCGCAGTAAATGGACTGAGGTAATCACCCAGGTGCTGGTTCCCACGGAGAAGGTTTACAAGATCCGTAGCGGAAAAAAGGTGATCTCTGAGCGAAATATCCTACCTGGCTACATCCTGATTCAGGCCCTGCCTTCCAAGTTGACGGGAGAAATGATCTCGACCATTGCCAACATTCCGAATGTCATTCACTTTCTGGGTAAAGATAACCCAATTCCCATGCGGGAAAGTGAAGCCAACCGCATGCTCGGGAAAGTGGATGAGTCTCAGGAAGCCGGAGAAGCCATGATCGAACCGTTCATCGTTGGTGAAACGGTGAAGATCATCGACGGTCCCTTCAGTGAGTTTGTGGGAGATATCCAGGAAGTCAATGAAGAAAAGAAAAAGCTCAAGGTGATCGTAAAGATCTTTGGGCGCGGAACGGAGGTCGAATTGAACTTCGTCCAGGTCGAAAAAACGGCCTGATTGCTGCATCGGGAACGCTGCAGCCGGTATCCGGTACCGCCGGAGCCACACGAATTTGGAGCTGTTACGAATACATATATTCATCGGCGATCCGTTTTCTCCGGAAGGAGAAAGCTTCCACTCGGAAAGCCGAACTAGGACATCGCTAAACACTGAAGAGAATGGCTAAAGAAGTCGAAACGTTTATCAAGCTTCAGGTACGAGGCGGTCAGGCTAACCCTGCACCTCCCGTTGGTCCCGCATTGGGTGCCAAAGGGGTGAACATCATGGAATTTTGTAAGCGTTTCAACGCTGCAAGCCAGGAAAAACAGGGTCAAGTTCTTCCGGTAGTAATTACGGTATATAAGGATAAGTCATTTGACTTTATTGTCAAGACTCCTCCTGCTGCTGTACAATTAAAAGAGGCGGCCAAGCTCAAAAAAGGTTCGGCTGAATCGAATCGCGACAAGGTTGGTACGGTTACCTGGGACCAGGTGCGCGCGATCGCGGAGAACAAGATGCCCGACCTGAACTGCTTCACCGTTGAATCCGGCATGAAAATGGTTGCTGGTACGGCTCGCAGTCTCGGTCTGGAGGTTGTTGGAACTGCTCCCTGGGAAGGTGAGCAAAGTTCAGATGCCTAATTAATTAAGCTGGAAGGGAGCTCATGATCAACCGATCATCGGCGTTGGTACCTTCAAAATGAAATGAACATGGCAAAAGTTGGTAAAAAAAGAACCGCTGCAAACGCCAAAGTGGATCCTGAAACTCAGTATCCTATTGACGATGCAATGGCTATCGTTAAAGAGGTGAATACCGCTAAATTCGATGCTTCTGTGGATTTACACATCCGCCTGGGTATCGACCCCCGTAAAGCCGATCAGGCGCTGCGCGGAACGGTATCTCTGCCCCACGGAACGGGTAAAACCAAGCGCGTTGCTGTCTTTTGTACCCCTGATAAAGAGCAGGAGGCCAAAGATGCCGGCGCTGATTTTGTGGGCCTGGATGAATTGATCGCCAAGGTACAAGACGGGTTTATGGACTTTGATGTGGTGATCGCTATGCCCCAAACGATGGCTCAGGTAGGCCGCCTGGGACGCGTACTCGGTCCTCGCGGACTGATGCCGAACCCTAAAACTGGTACGGTAACACCCGATGTAGCCTCAGCGGTCGCGGAAGTGAAGAAAGGTAAAATCTCCTTCCGTGTCGACAAATACGGAATTATCCATGCTTCAATAGGTCGCGTATCCTTTTCACCGGATAATCTGAAAGACAACGCTATGGAGTTGTTGACGACGATAATGAAGATGAAGCCGGCCTCGGCCAAGGGTACGTATGTAAAATCCATCACCGTGGCTTCAACTATGAGCCCCGGCGTCAAGGTGGATCCGAAAATTATTCGCTAAGATTTAAAACGCTCTAGCAATGACAAAAGCGGAGAAGACAGCTACTATTGAAGCGTTGAAGGAAACGTTTGCGGAGAATGAATTTTTCTACGTGACGGATGCTTCAGAGCTCACCGTAGCTCAGGTAAATGATTTTCGGCGCCTTTGCTTCGAGAAGGGTATTACGATGAAAGTCTACAAAAATACCCTGGTGAAGAAAGCCCTCGAGGCGGCACCGGAAGACAAGAATTACCAGAAGATTATCGATATCATGAAGGGGCCATCGGCTATCCTGTTTACGGATACCGCTAACGCACCCGCCCGTGTCCTCAAGAACTTTCGGGAGTCTCACGACAAACCGGTTCTGAAGGCAGCGTACATCGAAACCAGCGTATACGAAGGTGACGAAATGATTGAAACGCTGTCTAAGCTGAAGTCCAAAGAGGAACTGTTGGGCGATGTCATCGGCCTGCTTCAATCCCCACCGAAGAACGTTATCAGTGCTCTGAAATCCGGAGGCCAAAAGCTTTCCGGCATTCTCAAGGCCCTGGAGGAACGCGGCGAGGGGTAACCGGGCGTCCGCGAAGGCCCACCGGAGTTGATAAGGTGTGCGTGATGCAACTCCAAAGGGACAGGACACCCCACTAAAACATGGCTTCCAAGCTATCTGCACGCACGATATATATTTATTATCGTCAAAAATTATTCAAAACATTTTACAATGGCAGAGTTGAAAGATTTCGCGGAACAGCTGGTAAACCTCACCGTTAAAGAGGTAAACGAACTGGCTGATATCCTTAAAGAAGAATATGGCATTGAGCCTGCTGCTGCGGCAGTAGCAGTTGCTGGTGGTGCCGCTGCTGGCGGTGGCGAAGCTGCTGAAGAAAAAACAGAATTCGACGTAGTTCTGGAATCAGCAGGTGCTGGTAAACTGAAAGTTGTTAAGGAGGTGAAAAACCTGCTTGGCATCGGGCTGAAAGATGCTAAAGAAATGGTAGACGGTGCTCCTGCAACCATCAAGGAAGGAGTTTCTAAAGAAGAAGCTGAAGAGCTGAAAGCCAAGCTGGAAGAGGTTGGCGCTACCGTCGAACTGAAGTAAGACTGACCGGGACCGATTCGCCGGCCTGAGGACAGGCCTCCGGGCGCTTCCGGGTCGGGAATTCAGGTACCCTCAAGGCTTAGCAAGTTGTAACAGACTTGCTAAGCCTATTGTCATATAATTATGACGCTAGCTAACTTGCAATTCTCGCTGTAAAGTGTATATTGCCAGTTGGTGCAGGTAAATAGGAATTGGATAGGTTTTGCAACATTCTTCCTTTCAAAATCCCCATTTCTACATTGAACTTTTAAATACGCTTCGTCGTATACATACGATGCATCGTATTTCTCAAGCTAGCTTTGGTCGGAGGGAACGTCCTCCGCACCGGAATCACAAATAAACTTTGCAGATGACGTCGAACGGTAAGGTACTTACTCCCGAGGAATTGCGCGTAAACTTCGGGAAGATCAAACTATCCGAGGGTTATCCCGATTTTCTTGAAATACAAATGAAATCCTTTCAGGAGTTTTTCCAACTCGAAACTACTCCTGAAAATCGGATGAACGAAGGACTTTACAAAGTATTTCAGGAGAATTTTCCCATCACCGATGCTCGGAACATCTTCGTCCTGGAATTTTTGGACTACTTCGTTGATCCACCCCGCTACACCATTGAAGAGTGTATGCAGCGTGGCCTGACCTACAGCGTTCCGCTGAAGGCCAAGCTCCGTTTGTCGTGTAATGACGAGGAACACGTCGATTTCCAGACGATCGTACAGGATGTGTTCCTGGGTAACATTCCATACATGACGCCCAAAGGTACCTTCGTGATCAACGGAGCAGAACGGGTGATCGTTTCTCAACTCCACCGTTCCCCCGGTGTGTTCTTCGGGCAAAGTTTTCACCCCAACGGAACCAAGATCTATTCCGCCAGGGTCATCCCTTTCAAAGGGGCCTGGATGGAATTCGCCACCGATATCAATACGGTCATGTACGCCTACATCGATCGTAAGAAGAAGTTTCCCGTAACAACGCTCTTGCGAGCCATTGGCTTTGATACCGATAAGGCCATCCTCGATATCTTCGGCCTGGCCGATGAAGTGAAGGCCGACCGCAAGAATCTTGAAAAGGCCATCGGTCGTAAATTGGCTGCCCGGGTTCTCCGCAGCTGGACCGAGGACTTCGTTGATGAAGATACCGGAGAGGTGGTTACCATCGAACGGAATGAGATCATCCTCGAACGCGATATCGTACTCGATGAATCGAATATCGAGTTGATCCTGGACGCAGAAACAGAAACCGTTATCCTGCAGAAGGACGAGATCGATCAGGACTTCTCGATCATTTATAATACTCTGCAAAAAGACCCCTCCAGCTCCGAAATGGAGGCGGTACAGTATATCTATAAGCAATTGCGTGGTACGGATGCGCCCGATGAAGAGACGGCTCGCGGTATCATCGACAAATTGTTCTTTTCCGATAAGCGCTATAATCTCGGCGATGTGGGCCGCTATAAGATCAACCGCAAACTAAAGCTGGAGATCGACCGCGAGACCCTTGTCCTCACCAAAGACGATATCATTGAGATTGTCAAATACCTGGTGAGTCTGATGAATCAAAACGCCGAGATCGACGATATCGATCACCTGAGTAACCGCCGGGTACGTACCGTAGGGGAGCAGCTCTACGCTCAATTTGGCGTTGGTCTGGCCCGTATGGCCCGTACCATCCGCGAGCGGATGAACGTACGCGATAATGAGGTATTTACACCGATCGACCTGATCAACGCCCGGACCCTGTCCAGCGTGATCAACTCCTTCTTTGGTACCAGCCAGTTGTCGCAGTTCCTGGATCAAACAAATCCGCTGTCGGAAATAACCCACAAACGGCGTATCTCCGCACTCGGACCTGGTGGTCTGTCGCGTGAGCGTGCCGGCTTCGAGGTTCGTGACGTCCACTACTCTCACTACGGTCGACTGTGTACTATTGAGACTCCGGAGGGACCTAACATTGGTCTGATCTCAACCCTCTGCGTACACGCCAAGGTGAATAAAATGGGCTTCCTCGAAACGCCCTACCGTCGGGTTGCGAAAGGTAAAGTAGACCTCAGCACCGATCAGGTGTATCTGTCAGCCGAAGGAGAGGATTACAAACGGATCGCTCAGGCTAACGCCCAGCTTAACGAGAAAGGTGGTTTTGAAACCGATCGGGTCAAATGCCGCGAGCACGGTGATTTCCCCGTGCTGGAACCGGACGAGATCGAATTCATCGACGTAGCACCTAACCAGATTGTAGGTGTCTCCGCCTCGATGATTCCGTTCCTGGAGAACGATGATGCAAACCGGGCCCTGATGGGATCGAACATGCAGCGTCAGGCCGTTCCGCTTCTGCGTCCGCGTTCACCCATCGTCGGTACCGGACTCGAAGGTAAAGTTGCGCGTGACTCGCGCATGCTGGTCAATGCCGAAGGCGACGGGGTAATTGAATACGTCGATGCCAATGAAATTGTCGTACGCTACGACCGAACGGAAAAAGAAGAACTCGTTTCCTTCAGCGATAGCGTGAAGAAATACGATCTGGTCAAATTCCGCCGTACCAACCAGGGATCCTGTATTAACCTGCGCCCAATTGTTCGCAAAGGTATGCGGGTCACCAAAGGACAGATCCTTTGCGACGGTTACGCAACGGAAAAAGGTGAATTGGCGCTCGGTCAGAACCTGAAGGTAGCTTTCATGCCCTGGAAAGGGTACAACTTCGAGGATGCTATTGTACTATCCGAACGCGTAGTTCAGGAAGATATCTTTACCTCCCTGCACATCGAGCACTTCGAATTGGACGTGCGCGACACCAAATTGGGTGAGGAGGAACTGACCAACGATATTCCAAACGTAAGTGAGGAAGCTACCAAGGACCTCGATGAGAATGGTATCATTCGCATCGGTGCCTGGGTGAACGAAGGCGATATCCTGATCGGTAAGATTACCCCTAAGGGTGAATCCGATCCGACTCCGGAAGAAAAACTGCTGCGTGCCATCTTTGGTGACAAAGCCGGTGATGTGAAGGATGCTTCTCTGAAGGCGCCCCCCTCCACCAAGGGTATCATCATCAATAAACAATTGTTCGCACGCGCCAAAAAGGATAAAGTACAAAAGGCTCAGGAGAAAGAGCTGCTCTCCAAACTGGAGGACCAGCACAAGATCGCTATGAATGAGTTGAAAACCATTCTGGTCGATAAGCTCCTGACTATGCTCAAGGGCAAGAAATCCAAAGGGGTTCGCTCCATCTACAATGAGGAGCTGATCGCCAAAGGCGTCAAGTTTACCCAGCAGGTACTGCGCGACCTGGATTACACATCGGTTGACTACAGTAACTGGAGCGACGAAGAGGAAGTGAACAGCATGGTTGCCAGCCTCCTCCACAACTTCAGCATCAAGGTCAACGAAGAGGTCGGACGTTATAAGCGTGAGAAGTTCAACATCAGCATTGGTGACGAACTGCCAGCCGGTGTCCTGAAACTCGCAAAAGTCTACATGGCTAAGAAGCGCAAGCTGAAAGTGGGTGATAAGTTGGCCGGACGCCACGGTAACAAAGGTATTGTGGCACGTATTGTCCGAATGGAAGACATGCCCTTCCTCGAAGACGGAACGCCGGTGGATATCGTACTGAACCCACTGGGCGTACCCTCACGGATGAACCTCGGACAGATCTTTGAAACGGTACTCGGATGGGCCGGTGAAAAACTGGATCGCAAATACGCGACTCCAATTTTCGACGGAGCCAGCCTGGAAGAGATCGATGAAGAGATCAAGAAGGCCGACCTGCCAAGTCTCGGTCAAACCTATCTGTTCGACGGTGAAACGGGAGACCGTTTCCACCAGCAGGCAACAGTAGGTGTGATCTACATGCTCAAGTTGTCGCATATGATCGACGACAAGATGCACGCTCGTTCCATCGGACCATACTCACTCATTACCCAGCAACCACTTGGTGGTAAGGCCCAGTTTGGTGGCCAGCGCTTTGGTGAGATGGAGGTTTGGGCACTGGAGGCCTTTGGTGCTGCCAACATCCTCCAGGAGTTGCTCACGATCAAGTCGGACGACATTAACGGTCGGGCGAAAGCATACGAGCACATCGTCAAGGGAGAGAACCTCCCCGAGCCGAATATTCCCGAGTCATTCAACGTACTTGTACACGAGTTGCGCGGATTGGCGCTGGATGTGAAATTTGATTAATCGACTGCCGACCGCCCGTACGGGCTTACGGTTTAATTTATAGAGTCTATGCCTTTTAAGAAGAAAAGTCATATTCAAAAGCAGAACTTCGACAGTATCACCATTAGTTTGTCGAGCCCGGACGAGATCCTGGAGCGCTCCTACGGTGAGGTGTTGAAGCCCGAAACCATCAACTACCGGTCCTATAAGCCGGAACGCGATGGTCTGTTCTGCGAGCGGATCTTTGGTCCCGTAAAGGACTACGAGTGCTACTGCGGTAAGTACAAGCGGATTCGCTATAAGGGTATTGTTTGCGACCGTTGTGGTGTTGAAGTAACGGAGAAGAAAGTACGTCGCGAACGCATGGGCCACATCAAACTGGTGGTGCCCGTAGTACACATTTGGTTCTTTAAATCACTGCCCAACAAGATTGGATACCTGTTGGGACTTTCGTCCAAAAAGCTGGAGTCGATCGTATACTACGAGCGGTACGTTGTAATCCAGCCAGGTATTAAAGAGCCGGAAGGGGTCGGTAAGATGGACCTTCTGACGGAAGAAGAGTACCTGGAAATCCTGGAAACGCTGCCGCCCGAGAACCAACAATTGGAAGATACGGATCCCAATAAATTTATTGCCAAGATGGGAGCCGATTCCGTTCGGGATCTGCTCAGCCGTCTGGATCTGGATCA
This sequence comes from uncultured Saprospiraceae bacterium, assembly GCA_964342305.1. Classification (GTDB taxonomy): domain Bacteria; phylum Bacteroidota; class Bacteroidia; order Chitinophagales; family Saprospiraceae; genus DT-110. The sequence continues at coordinate 9,268 of CAYFGK010000002.1, forward strand.
ACTCAGCTTTGCCCTCCGGCACCAGGCTGCTCACGAGACCTCTCAGCAACGTAAATCGGAGGCTCTTAAGCGCCTGCGCGTAGTGGAGGCCTTCCGCGATGGTCTGTCCCGCATGGAGAACCGTCCGGAATGGGCAGTTATCGAATACCTGCCGGTCATTCCACCAGAACTGCGTCCGCTGGTACCCCTGGATGGTGGTCGATTTGCCAGCTCTGACCTCAACGATTTGTATCGCCGCGTGATCATCCGTAACAACCGCCTCAAGCGACTGTTGGAGATCAAAGCGCCCGAGGTAATCCTCCGTAATGAGAAGCGGATGTTGCAGGAAGCTGTCGACTCTCTGTTCGACAACTCCCGTAAATCCAACGCCGTAAAAGCAGAAGGTGGCCGTCCGCTGAAGTCACTCAGTGATATTCTGAAAGGTAAGCAGGGGCGTTTCCGCCAAAACCTGCTCGGTAAGCGTGTGGACTACTCCGGCCGTTCGGTAATCGTTGTAGGTCCTACCCTCCAATTGCACGAATGCGGTCTGCCCAAAGCAATGGCCGCTGAGTTGTTCAAGCCTTTCGTTATCCGGAAGCTGATTGAGCGCGGTATCGTCAAGACCGTAAAATCTGCCAAGAAACTCGTGGATCGTAAGGATCCCGTGATCTGGGAGATCCTGGAAAATATTCTGCGCGGACACCCCGTCATGCTCAACCGGGCACCGACACTGCACCGTCTGTCCATCCAGGCTTTCCAGCCTCGTTTGATCGAGGGTAAGGCCATACAATTGCACCCACTGGTATGTGGTGCTTTCAACGCCGACTTCGATGGTGACCAGATGGCTGTTCACGTACCTCTGAGCCAGGCCGCGATCCTGGAAGCTCAGATGCTGATGTTGTCGTCGCACAATATGTTGAACCCCCAGAACGGTACACCAATTACCCTGCCTTCACAGGATATGGTATTGGGGCTGTACTACATCACCAAAGAGCGCCGGACAACCAAGGAGCTCAAGGTGAACGGGGAAGACATGAAGTTCTACTCTCCTGAAGAAGTGATGATCGCCTTCAACGAAGGCAAAGCAGACCTGCACGCGCCCATCAAGGCCCGTGTTAAAGTAGAAAACGAGGAAGGAGAACTGGTCAATCAGCTGGTCGAGACGACCGTCGGCCGCGTTATGTTCAATCAGGTGGTACCGGAAGGCGTACCTTTCGTTAACCTCCTGCTTACTAAGCGTAACCTGAAGAAAGTCATCGGTGACGTAATTGAGCGCACTAACTTTGCTGTTACGGCCCATTTCCTGGACGACATTAAGGACCTCGGGTTCATGTGGTCGTTCAAAGGTGGCTTGTCCTTTAACCTGGGGGATCTGATTACCCCATCCGTGAAGGAGCAAACTCTGACCGACGCCCGCGAAGAAGTGGATGAGGTCTGGGATAACTACAACATGGGGCTGATCACAAACAATGAACGGTACAACCAGATCATTGACAAGTGGACCTACGCCGATAATAAGATTACCGAAACACTCATGAAAGAGTTGGCCGAGCACAAGCAAGGTTTCAACTCCGTATACATGATGCTCGACTCCGGAGCCCGTGGTTCCAAACAGCAGATTAAGCAGCTGTGTGGTCTGCGTGGTCTGATGGCCAAGCCGCGGAAATCAGGTGACACCGGTGGAGCGGTTATTGAAAACCCCATCCTGTCGAACTTCGTAGACGGACTGTCGGTACTCGAGTACTTTATCTCTACCCACGGTGCCCGTAAAGGTCTGGCCGATACGGCTCTTAAGACCGCAGATGCCGGTTACCTGACTCGTCGTTTGGTCGACGTAGCTCAGGACGTGGTGGTAATGGAAGTGGATTGTAATACCCTCCGTGGTATGGAGACTACGGCCCTGAAAGACAATGACAAGGTAGTAGAAGACCTGGTTTCACGGATCGATGGCCGGTACACTCTTTACGATGTCCTCCACCCTGAAACCGACGAGGTTATAGTTGCTGCCGGTGAGTATATCAGCACGGCCATTGCCCACCGTATAGAAGAAGTGGGTGTGGAAACAGTTTGGATCCGCTCCGTTCTTACGTGCGAAACCAAGCGTGGTGTTTGTGCCAAGTGCTACGGAAAGAACATGGCCACCGGACGCATCACCGAGAATGGTGATGCAGTGGGTATTATCGCCGCACAGTCTATTGGTGAGCCAGGTACTCAGTTGACCCTGCGTACCTTCCACGTAGGTGGTATCGCATCCGTTGCGAAAAACGAATCGGAAATTGTTTCCAAATTCAATGGTGTCATTGAGTTCGATAACGTGAAGGTGGTTAGCACCGAGAAAGAAGATGGTAAGAAACAAGATGTCGTGCTGTCGCGTACGGGTGAAGTGCGAATCGTAGATCCGGAAAGCAAGAAGATCTACGTATCACACCACATCCCCTACGGTGCTACGATCCATATCAAGGACAAGCAGAAGATCGAGAAGGGTGATCCTATCTGTGAGTGGGACCCATTCAATGCCGTTATTGTATCTGAATTCAAAGGTATTGCCAAGTTCGAATCGATCGAGGAAGGATCTACCTTCCGCATTGAACGTGACGACCAGACCGGATACGCCGAGAAGGTAATCGTCGAGAGCAAGAATAAGCGGAAGATCCCAACCATCCACATCGTCAGCAAAGATGGCGAAACGCTGAAGAGCTACAACCTGCCGGTAGGAGCGTACATCAGCATTGAAGATGGTCAGTCGATCAATTCCGGTGAGAAGATCGTGAAGATCCCGCGTAAACTGGGTGGTATCCAGGATATTACGGGTGGTCTGCCAAGGGTAACGGAGCTGTTCGAGGCTCGTAATCCATCCAACCCGGCCGTTGTGTCCGAGATCGATGGAGTGGTTTCCTTTGGTAAGATCAAGCGTGGTAACCGGGAGGTCATCGTTGAAGCCCGTGACGGTCAGAAACGTAAATACCTCATCGGTCTGTCCAAGCATATCCTGGTCCAGGATGGTGACTTCGTACGGGCGGGTACCCGCCTGTCAGACGGTACCATTGCACCCCGCGACATCCTGAACATCCGCGGGCCATTCTCGGTACAGCAGTATCTGGTGAATGGTATCCAGGAGGTTTACCGTTCTCAGGGTATTACCATCAATAACAAGCATATCGAGGTGATCGTACGCCAGATGATGCGTCGTGTACAAATTGAAGATCCGGGTGATACGAGCTTCCTGGAAGGAGAGGCGGTAGAACGCTACGACTTCCTCGAGCAAAACGATTGGATCTTCGATAAGAAGGTGGTAGAGGATAACGGTGATTCCACCAAGTTGATGCCGGGAATGCTGGTGACCTTGCGCCAGATCCGGGAAGAAAATAGCTTCCTGAAGCGCAACGACCACAGCCTGGTAACCTACCGCGATGCGGTACCGGCTACCTCCAGCTCATTACTGCAGGGTATTACCAAGTCTTCTCTCGGTACACACAGCTGGATATCAGCTGCATCCTTCCAGGAGACGACCAAGGTACTCAGTACCGCTGCTATAGGAGCGAAGATCGATTTCCTCAGCGGACTGAAGGAGAACGTCATCGTCGGAAAGCGTATTCCCGCTGGTACGGGTATGCGTCGATTCGATCGGTTGTACGTCAATACCAAAGAGCGCCAGGAAGAGATCGAAGCTCGTCAGGCGCAATTACAAGAATTCGAAGATTAATTGATAAGACCAGACCCCTATCCGGGGTGTGTCATATAGAAAAAGCCTTCCGCCCCTTTTAGGGCGGAAGGCTTTTCTTTGTAATGCCATCTACCAAAAACAACGGCGAGGTATACCGCTTCCGAAAAGGTTGGAATTCCCAGCACGAAGTACTGCGGAACAAAAACACTTCGTTGTCGGTATAGCGTCATTCAGCCGTTTAGCAACAGCTCAGCCCGTCACCTCACGATATAATATCTATACGCGTTGAGCGTAGATCTTAGCGTATTTGGCAATGTATTTACCCAGAATGTCAAATTCCAGATTTATGCGATCACCCGGCTTCAGTTGTTGGAAGGTAGTGTGTTCATAAGTGTAGGGGATGATGGCCACACTGAATTGATCGTCGACGGGATCGACTACCGTTAGGCTGACTCCGTTGACACAGATGGATCCCTTATCAACAACCAGATGCTCATCGGTAGGGGTGAATGAGAATCGGAAGTACCAGCTGCCATCGGCTTTTTTGATCTCCGCAACGGTTCCGGTGGCATCAACGTGCCCCTGCACGATGTGGCCGTCGAGTCGCCCGTTGGAAACCATGGCCCGTTCCAGGTTAATGAAGTCACCTACCGACAGATCACCCAGATTGGACCGATTCATAGTTTCCTCAATTGCGGTAACGGTATGCGTACCGTTACCAATTTCGACCACCGTCAGGCAAACGCCATTGTGGGCCAGACTCTGGTCGATTTTCAGCGAGTCAGATATATCCGAGGCGATAGTGAGATGAACATTGGAGCCTTCTTTTATCAGGCCGGTCACTTTGCCCAGTGATTCAATTATTCCCGTAAACATAGTTTTCCGTTTTGTATAAAAGGCCAGTCTTATTAAACGTGAGATTGGGCTTACACGATTTTGTAATAGGAACCCCAAATTCATGAACCAACAGAATGATTTTCATCCAAAAAGTCATCATCCATTGAAAACGGAACACCCCCCTACAGGCTACTCACTACCATTGCGGACCAGCTCAATGAAGCCTCGCAGCACCTCCGTACGTTCCTGGACACCGTCCACCCGCAGCTCAAAGACCCGGCAAATATAGTGATAGGTACCGGCCGGAAGCGGATCGCCATTTAAATTCGTTCCATCCCAATTCAGGTCCGGATCGGTTGTTTCGTACACCAACTGTCCCCAACGGTTATACACTTCGAATGCTACATTTTCGATGAAGCAGTATGGATACGGTCGGAAGAGGTCGTTTTGTCCGTCCCCGTTGGGGGTAAATGTGTTGGGAAGTTCGTAGAGTGGGCAATTATCCACGCAGACCAGGTTGGAAAACCCGCTCTCGTTGCCGTTGGCATCAATAGCCGTAACGGCGTAGCAACCGGCAATGCCCAGATCGGGTCGGTGCTGGAAGACCGTAGCTCCCGGTCCGTCGTTTTCACCGACCAATTGAAAATCTGCCCCTTCGTTCTCGGCGTAGTAAATACGATAACCGGCTACGTCATCGGTTTGAGGGCATTCGATGTTGGAGTTGGACCATTCCAGCGTATTTTGTAACTGACTTTCGTCAGAACAATCAATGCGCTCGTCACAAATATCATCCACTGCCAGCACCGGCGGACAAGGCGGAACGTCGTCCCGCGGGACTCCACAATTGATCTGGCTATAATTGAAGAGGGTGTCCGGTAACGATTCAATACCGTAGGTGCCCAGTGCTAATATCTGGTAACAGTACTCTTCGCCATTCACCAATCCGGCATCCGTATACGTCAGTTGATTGACGGTAGCAATACTGTCGAAGCCACCCTGATCATTTTGTCGGAAGACAACAAATGCAAAATTATCCCAGGGTACCTCTTCGTCCCACACCAGTCGTATGGCCTGGTCGGTACCGGAGGTGTTCAGATACACACTGGAAGCCGGATTCGTTGCCCCGATCGGTTCGCTATTGGAAAAGCCGGTGTAGAAATTCACCAGATAAGAGTATGGCTGATCGGTTGTATTCAGTCCGGTATCCGTATAGCAGGTATCGAGCGGGTCATAGAAGTTCTCGGTGGTAAATTCCACACCGATCGGTTCGAAATCATCCGGATTAATGCTTATTCCCTCGGCCCTGAGGATCTCGTAGCGGTAGGGTCCGGGATTGCTGATGGTATCCAGGTTATCGGGGTCAGGGCGTGCCCAACACACATCAATGGCTCCGTTCTCCGTATCGGTATTTTCCACGCTGGCCCGCAGAATAATGGGCAGGTCCTGATTGAGCTGTACACAGGCCTCCATGGAGGGTAAGCCTTCGACGGGATTATAGGTGTATTGCCCACCGGGAGTCGTGAGGGCAAATACGGCCACGATACGGTAACAATAGGTCTTCCCTTTTTCGACATCGAGGTCATTATAAACATAACTGCCATCCTCCATCTCGAGGGTGCCAAAAGGAGTCATATTTTCATAACCTCTACCGGCGAGCCCCGATTCACAGGTGTCGAGGGGGAAGTTATTACTGCCCTCGCGCCTCCATACCGTGAAAAACTGGAAGTAATCGGATTCGGCGCTTTCGCAAAAATAGGGCTTGTCCCACCGTACTTTGATCTCATTTTCTCCGGCGGCTGCCACCACGTTTTCCGGTGGTGGACCCATCACTTTAATCCGGATGGTTTTAAGGGTAGCCAGGCCCGTGGTATCCCCCAGGTAATTATCCACCGCCTTAAATACGACCGAATAGTACTGATCCGATATTTGGTCGCAGTCGGGTATCCAGGTGAATCGACGGGTGTTTGGGTCGGGGCCAAAGGTATCCTGGTCGACCGGCGTAAACATGGCCGGACTCCGTTCTACCTCAAAGGGTCCGCCCAGGGCAGTGAGTTCTACTAATTGGTCCGTTTCTACCAACGGAGCGGTGGCAATAACGTCAAACGATAGTGTATCTCCCGCTATCACGCAAAATTCATCGGCCGGGGTTTCGATTTCCGGCGGGAGATTCTCGCACTCCTCAATTAAGATCTGTATGTCGCGGAGCATCGTATCCAGTACGACCCCATCACGCCATTCAATGATGATCATGGCCAGATTGTATTCTCCCCTTCGCTGCGGGGAATCCCATACGATGTCACCGGTTACCTCGTCGATGGTCAGTTGGTTATCGGGGCCTGGATTAATGTTGTTGGGGAAATCGTAGTTTGGTACCGGTGAGCCTATATCCTCGAAGGGTCTGATGAATTCGTACGATAAACTATCCCCTTCGGAGTCATATGCATTAGGATTGTGGATGAAAGGCTGCCCCACACAACCAATATCAATAGGTGGTTGCAGTAAAACCGGAGTATTGTTGCATCCCTGGAATTGCGGATTGGGGAAGGTGTAGGTCGTTTTCAGGTGAAAACGGATCATTTCCGAGTTGGGGAAATTCACATTCAGAATACCACCATTCCGATTGGGGTCCGTCATAGTTACGGAAAAGGTACCCCGTGCCGGAAAGGTGTGGAAGGCGATGTAAATATTCTTCTTGGTGTCGTTTTCCAGGCGTTCGCCTTTATGAAAACCCGCTACGACGGGGCCATTGGTCCGGTAAACGTATTCGCAGCGACCGTCGCCCCAGCAAATTTCCAGGGAGTCGCGGTCGGCCGACACACTACTCGCTTTGGAGTAGGTGACAATGGTGGCCATTACGGTGAGGCTGGTTACACAATCCCCAACCTGTTCGATGGTGATCTCACCCGCCCGGTTATGGGTAGCATGGAGCTGATCGGGCAGAAAGAAGATCAAGCAGGTTACGGCTAAAATGATGATAGGCGAAAGACGTGGCATATGGAGCTGTATTATCAAGCCGGAAGCAATACGATCAAATTACTAAATAGCCGGTAAACGGATTGTAAGCTGACCAACAATATCCGCAAATTCAACCTATTCAGGAGGCGAAAGGTTGTGCTTAAGCGCCGGCAAAACGCAACTACCGTCGGGTGTTGGCATAAACGGGGTTCAGTCGGCGGCTAAACCGGTATCCAGACAAGACCACAGACTTTCCTGCCAATGGGGAATGGCAAGACCGAAAGTGTCTTTGAAAAGTTGTTTATCCAGTACGCTATAGGTGGGGCGCTTGGCGGGTGTGGGGTACTCGGCGCTGCGTATCGGCTCCACCTGACAATCGATATCCAGCCAGGTGAAAACAGACAAGGCGAAATCATACCAACTGGTGACACCCTCATTGCTGAAGTTGTAGGTGCCGGGGTTTTGCCGGTATTGATCGTTCTTTATGATCTGCAGAATGGCTTGCGCCAAATCCCGGGCGTAGGTCGGTGCTCCGATCTGATCGTACACGATCCGGAGTTGATCGCGGTCGGCTCCGAGCCGGGCCATAGTTTTTACAAAATTACGTCCGTAGGTCGAGTATACCCAACTGGTCCGCAGGATCATACTGTTGTCCGGGTAAGACCGGGCAGCGATTTCACCTTCTAATTTGGTCCGGGCATAAACCGATTGCGGACAACATGGATCAGATTCAACCAATGGCCGGTCCAATCCATTATGGTAGACGTAATCGGTACTGATGTGGATTAAAAAGGCTTGCTGCTGAGTACAGGCTTTCGCCAAAAAACCAGGGGCCTGCGCATTGATTTTTTGCGCAAGCGCAACCTCTTCCTCCGCCTTATCAACAGCGGTATAGGCGGCGCAATTGATCACCACATCAATATCGTGCCTCCGGATGTGCTCTTGGATAGCCTGTTCGTCCGTTATATCCAGCTTCTCGCGGGTTAAAAAATGGCAGGTATTCCCACCGAACTGCTGAGAAAGGTATTTCAGTTCACGGCCCAGTTGTCCGGCGGCTCCGGTAATGAGTAGATTAGCCATATGCTATTTCCAGCGTTCGATGTTGTCCGAAAGTCGGTAATACGCGGTCCTTCTCCGAGATGATCAGGTCTGATTCGGGGATTCGCCAATCGATCTGCAAAGCAGGGTCGTTGAAGATGATCCCGCCTTCTTCCTGCTTTGCGTAGAAATTATCGCACTTATAGAAGAACTCCGCAGTCTCGCTGAGTACTACGTACCCGTGAGCAAATCCCCGGGGCACGTACAATTGCTTTTTATTATCGGCACTTAAAACGAGGCTGTACGACTGGCCGTAGGTAGGGGAGTCGTCGCGCAGATCCACGGCGACATCCAGTACTTCTCCCTCCAGTACCCGTACCAGTTTCGCCTGGGAGTAGGGAGCTACCTGGTAGTGCAAGCCGCGCAGGACGCCGCGAACCGAGCGGGCCTGGTTGTCCTGAACAAAAGGTCGGGAAATCCCGGCTTCCTTAAAAAGGCGCTCATTAAACGCTTCGTAAAAATAGCCGCGTTCATCTTCCCAGACTTTGGGTTCGAAGACCAGCAATCCGGGGATTCCGGTTTTGGAGAATGGCATGACAGGGTGGTTTAGTCGTTACTTCTTACGGAAAAAGACACCGATGGGTACACCGGTGAAGGAAAAATGCTTCCGCAACTGGTTTTCCAGATAATTTCGATAAGGTTCCTTAACGTGCTTGGGGTGATTGCAGAAAAAAGCGAAAGCCGGGTAATACGTAGGCAATTGCGTTACGTATTTGATCTTGATATGCCGGCCCCGGTAGGCCGGTGGTGGATAGCGCTCAATGGCCTCCTGCATTACCTCGTTCAGGTCGGAAGTTTTGATCCGGCGGGTGCGATTCTCGTAGACCTCGAGGGCAATCTCGATGGCCTTGAAGATGCGCTGCTTTTCGTGAACGGAGATAAAAAGTACGGGCAAATCATCAAAGGGGGCAAATTTGCCGCGAATCTCTTTTTCCAGATCACGGGCCGTATTGGTTTCCTTATCGACCAAATCCCATTTATTAACCAGGATGACTATGCCCTTATTCCGTCGCTGGGCCAGTCGGAAAATACTCATATCCTGAGCTTCAATGCCCAGCGTGGCGTCGACCATCAGGAGACAAACATCTGCTTCCTCGATGGCACGGATGGCCCGCATGACCGAGTAAAATTCCAGGTTCTCGTGCACCTTGGCCTTTTTTCGGATGCCCGCTGTGTCGACCAGGGTAAACTCTTTGCCGAACTTGGTATAAGTACTGTGAATGGAGTCGCGGGTCGTTCCCGCCACCTCGGTCACAATATTTCGCTCCTGCCCCAACAGGGCGTTGGTCAGGCTGGATTTACCAACATTGGGCTGGCCTACAATAGCGAATTTAGGAAGACCGTCGTCTTCCGACTCCGGTTCTTCGGGCAGCTTATCGGTGATGGAGTCCAGCAACTCCCCGGTTCCACTACCGGTAAGGGAGGACAGAAAATAGGTTTCCTCAAAGCCAAGACTCCAGAATTCGTTGGCTTCGAACATGCGCTGGCTGTTGTCGACCTTATTTACCGCCAGCAAGACCGGTTTTTCCGTTCGCCGGAGCAAGTCGGCCACTTCCTCGTCGAGGTCAGTAAGGCCGGTGGTAACATCGACCATAAAGATCATCACCTGGGCCTCTTCTATGGCAATATGGACCTGTTCACGGATAGCCGATTCAAAGACGTCGTCGGAATTGCGGATAAAACCACCGGTGTCAACCACCGTGAAGGTCTTTCCATTCCAAAAGGTCGTACCGTACTGGCGATCGCGGGTTACGCCACTGGTATCATCAATAATGGCTTGCCGTTCCCCGATCAGGCGGTTGTAAAGAGTGGATTTACCCACATTGGGTCGACCGACAATGGCCACAATATTACTCATCGATATACATTTTCACAGCCCAAACAGGCCTTAAGGGGCAAAAGTACAAAATCCCGGACGGCACCAGTACCCACAGCTCCTAGCGATAGCCAAATTGTTTGAGCAAATAATCATTATCGCGCCAGTTATCCTTGACTTTGACGTGTAATTCCAGGTAGATCTTGCTGTTGAGCCAGGTTTCAATATCTTTCCTGGCTTCCACACCGAGCTTTTTGATGGCTTTGCCTCCTTTGCCGATCAGGATGGCTTTTTGTGTCTTACGGCCAACGTAGATATCCGCACCGATGCGGATGATGGGATCACCTTTACTGGTAACGTCGTCTTTAAAGGAGGTCACGACGACCTCGGTAAAATAAGGGACCTCTTGCTGGTAAAGCAACAAGATCTTTTCCCTGATTATCTCACTAACGAAAAAGCGCTCGGGGCGATCCGTGAGCTGATCCTTGGGGTAGTAGGCAGGGCCTTCCGGCAAACGTTCCAGGATCAGTTTGAGGACCGTTTCCGTATTCGTTTTATGCAGGGCAGAAATGGGAATGGTCTCCGTAAACGGTACCCGGTCGTTCCAGGTCCTGACTAATTGTAAAAGTGCCGGTTCGTCGGATGTATCAATTTTATTGATCAGCAGGAATAAGGGAACGTCCAGCTTTTTCAGTTTGTCGATGATGGGGTCATCATCGGCATACTGTTCGCCGGGTTCCGTAACGAATAAAACCAGGTCGGCATCCTCAAAACTTCCCTGCACGAAGTGATTCATCGCTTCGTGCATTTTATAGGCCGGATCATTGATCACGCCGGGGGTATCGCTGAAAACGATCTGGAAGTCATCATCGTTGACGATTCCGATAATCCGGTGGCGGGTGGTTTGCGGTTTGTTGGTGATGATGGACATCCGCTCGCCGACCAGCGCATTCATTAGGGTTGACTTTCCCACATTGGGTCTCCCCACGATATTGACAAAACCTGATTTGTGCATGGGGCAAAGATAGGGAAATTTGGGGGCTCCGAGTCGATTAAAACCCGGCTGGTAAGGAATGAATGCGACCTTCCACCAGGGCGTTGACTGCCTGGAAAAACTGCTTGGGTTTGTGCGGCCGCCAATTAATGCCATTATAGGCTTCTCCAAAGTGCACGTAGTTGTACAGATGGGTGTCCGACATTTCCCGTTCCACGTGTTCCAGGGTGTTGACGAAGCATATCCAACCGTCGCTGTCCCGCACATCTTCGTACCACTCCTCGTAATAGGAATCGTCGTCGCCGTGGAAATTCAATACATTCTCACAGATGGCAATGTATTTATCGATGCCGTAATGAGAGTAGTAGTCAATGATCTCCCGTTTCAGGTACATGATGTCGTTGTACACACAATCGTTCCATTCGCCAATCAACTCCAGGATGGCGTAACCGGCGTCGTATTCTACAAACAGGATCTTGGCGTACAGGGTATTCGACCCGAAGGAATCCCACTGCGGGTGGATAAAGTAATTGTACACCTTATTATGGAATTGGAACTCGTCGTATACGCGCCCGTAGAAGGGAGAGCGTTCGTCTCTCGCCGCATCGTATTCAGCCTTCCAGCGCCAGTGTGGTTCTATATCGTGCATCCGCTATTCATTCAAACAGCCTATAAAAAATCGTGAGGTTGGGCATAGAATATCTCTTAAAGTGACCATATTCAACGCCCAACCTCCCTGTACAGCGTAATTGGTATTAGGTATTTGGATTTAAGCAAGTCCTACTACCCAATACCCTATTCTAAATACAACGTAAGGTTTAAGCCTTCAGTAATTTACTCAACTGCTAACCCAAAACCTTACGTTAAAAAAAGCAATATTCAGTTGTGGATCAAGTCCTTTAACAGTCACCGTAGCTATTATTCCGCTTCTTTGTCGGTGAAACTCTTTGGCAGGAACTGGGAACCTCATATCCCTTCCAAAAGAGTATGTGTGGCAAAAACACCTGGACGATTGGATAGTTTAATGGCTTAGTTAAGGAGGCCGAGGGCGGCCAGGACGAGCAGGACCAAAACCGTCAGCAGCATGATGATAATTATAAAGGATACGTAACCCAGAACGATGCTCAGCAGACTAATTAATGATGCTCTGACCCAGTTTAGATTGGCCAGTTGCCGGTACACAATACCAAAATAGATCACGAATGAAACCAATCCGACCCACAACCCATAACTAGCCGAACCGGTGATCAGGTAAACAGTGATCAAAGGCAGGCTGATCAGCGATAATTGCCCCATGCTGAAAAAACCGGCTACCATGTGCTCCGCGTAATTGAACGGTAATCGGGAACGGGTGAACAAACGGAAAAAGAAAGCCGTGAACGGGACTAACAGGATAGGCATGAAGTTCAGGAAAGGACGCATGTATTTTAGTGCCTGACGTTGGTTTTCCAGAAACTCTTCGGCATTCTCTTCGGGAACAAAAGCGGCGCTGATCTCGGATTGTGTATCTTCGTACAGACCGAACGTAAAGTTTAGAATGACCGATACGGTAGCCAAAAGAATGGCGAAACGAAAGGGATTCATATAGGGACGGGTCCGGCCCGAAACATAGTCACGGATGGTTTGCCCCGGTTGGGTAAACAAAACGATGACCGTATGCAAAAATCCCCGATCAACATTGGAAATTGTTTCCCAAACGTCCGTGAGCACCATACGCACCGTCAGGCGATTACGGACTCTTTGGCCACAGATGTAGCAATAATCTCCCCGAAGATGTTCACCGCAATTTTTGCATCTGGCTGTATCTGTATCCGTTGCGTTGTCCATTGGCTGTGTTGTTGCGTCGGAAAGTACAAAACTCCCATGAAACGAATTGTTATTACCGGACCCGAATCGTCGGGAAAAACGACGCTCACCCGCAATTTAGCCCGTCACTTTCAGGCAGATTGGGTAGGGGAGTACGCCCGGATCTATCTGGATGACCTGGACCGGCCGTACCGCGAAGATGACCTGGAACGCATTGGCCGTGAGCAACTTCGTCGGCAATTAGCGGCCGGGAATGGCCGCTCCCTTCTTTTTTGCGATACGGGGCTGGTGGTACTCTACATCTGGTCAATGGTTTCCTACCAAAGGGTACAGCCCTGGTTGGCGAATGCTCTGGAAAAAGATCAGACGGATCTCTACTTACTTACCGTTCCCGATATGCCCTGGGAACCCGACCCTCTCCGCGAACATCCCGAGCAACGCGACTGGTTGTACGATCAGTACCGTACTTATTTACGCAGCCATCACGTACCCCACCGGGTCATTGCCGGCCCTTCGGAAGCAGAACGTCTGGAGCGTTCCATTGCCGAAATCAATCTTCTTTTTCCGGGCCATATTTGACAAAACAGCCGGAAGGTTATACTTTCGCACCACTTTCTCTAATTGGGGTGCCCGACTACCACTGGTAGCAATACGGGCTGAGATCATACCCATTGAACCTGCCCGGGTAATGCCGGGAAGGGATTGAAGGATTTTCCTTCGATGGCGTATGGGACGAGATGTCCCTGGGACTTCTCGTCCGGGTGAATTAGGACGCCGTTCAAACCCCATGAACGGTCGATTACTTCATCACAACGTTCAATGATCATGTATTCATTAAAATTGTCTTCGCTATTGCTGGCTATGCTAGCCGCAATCGGCCTACAGGCACAATGTACCCTAACCGGTACGGTCTTTGACGAAGCCGGGACACCAATGCCCGGCGCCAACGTAGTCCTGCCGAAATTGCAAAGTGGTTCGGCAGCGGATGCCGATGGCCGGTACGTCATTCCCGATGTTCCGGCCGGGACCTACACCTTAAGCGTTAGTTATCTGGGCTACACCGATTTTCGAAAAACGGTTACTATTCCGGAGGGCGTCACCAGTAAGGAGGTTGATATTCGCCTGCAGCCATCGGGTGTTGACCTGGGAGAAGTTACCGTCCAGGCGACCCGTGCCAATGACCGTACACCGATGACCTTTGTAAACCTCGATAAGGAGGATCTGGAGGTCAATAACCTCGGTCAGGATGTGCCTTACCTTTTGCGATGGACACCCTCGGCCGTAGTTACGTCGGATGCCGGCGCCGGTGTGGGCTATACCGGGATCCGAATCCGGGGTACCGACCCTACCCGGATCAATGTTACCATTAACGGAATACCGCTGAATGATGCGGAATCTCAGGGGGTTTTCTGGGTGAATATGCCGGATTTTATTTCATCTACCAGCGATGTTCAGATCCAGCGCGGCGTAGGTACCTCCACCAATGGAGCCGGTGCATTCGGTGCTACCATCAACCTTAATACGTCGAGAGTTCAACAGGAGCCACGGGCACAGATCAATGCGTCGGTGGGGTCTTTCAACACTTTCAAGCGCAATGTGCAATTCTCTACTGGTTTATTGAAGGACCATTTTACCATCGACGGGCGTCTGAGTAAAATAACCTCCGACGGCTACATCGACCGGGCTTCGGCCGATATGGAGTCCTATTACCTGTCGGGGGCCTACGTGAGCGACCGTACCATGCTGCGGTTCAATACCTTCAGCGGTCACGAGATCACCTACCAGGCCTGGAACGGGGTGCCCGCCGAATTGGTCGACGATTGGGATACGCGGACCTTCAATTCTGCCGGTACGGAAAAACCGGGCGAGCCATACGAGGATGAGGTGGATAATTACCGGCAAACCCACTACCAACTGCTGTTCAACCAGGAACTGGGCCGTAGCTGGAATACGAATGTGGCGCTTCATTACACCCAGGGGCAGGGTTTCTTCGAGCAGTATAAAGCGGATCAGGATCTGGCGGAATACGGCTTTGAAACGCAAACTATCGACGGGGATTTACCCGACCTGGTTCGTCGTCTGTGGCTCGACAATGATTTCTACGGTGGCGTCTACGGCCTGAATCTCGAGCAGGATCGGCTCGACTTTACCCTCGGAGGTGGATTCCACGTTTATGAAGGCGGGCACTTCGGGGAGATCGTGTGGTCGGAACTTGCCGAAGGACTCACCCCGGATGAGGAATACTACAATAACGATGCCCGCAAAGTGGACCTCAATGTGTTCGGACGACTCAACTACGAGTTGCTGCCGGGGCTGCGTGGATACCTCGATCTGCAGTTCCGCCAGGTTGATTACTCCTTCCTGGGCCTGAACCGGGACGGAGCTTCGGTTGATCAAAACGAAACGCTGTCTTTCTTCAACCCCAAAGCAGGACTGCAGTACGCCTGGAGTGACCGCACTTCGGTATACGCTTCCTTTGCCGTAGCCCACCGGGAACCAAACCGCAACGACTACGTGGAGTCCACCCCCGACAGTCGACCGGACCCGGAACAATTATTGGATACCGAAGTCGGCTTTAAAAAGCAATTTGACCGGGGAGCCTTCGAAGCAGTTGGCTACTACATGTATTACAACGACCAGCTCGTACTTAACGGAGAGTTGAACGATGTGGGAGCCGCTACCCGCATCAATGTGGATCAATCCTACCGCCTGGGGCTGGAGTTGGTCGGTGGTTACCAACTGGCCGAGAACCTGGATCTCCAGGCCACCATGACTCTGAGTCGCAATAAAATAGCGGATTTCACCCAATTCGTGGATGTGTTCCTGGACGACGGTGGTTTTACACAGGAGGAACAGAGCTATACGGACACCGACCTTTCGTTCTCACCGGAAATGATCGCCGCCGGTGAGCTTACCTGGCACCCCTTCCGGAATGCGGCGGGATTTGACCAGCAGGACCTCAGTATGAGCTTTATGTCGAAATACGTGGGCCGGCAATACCTGGGTAATACTTCCGATCCGGATAATATTATCGAGCCCTATTTCTTCTCGGATGTACGGTTGCGGTATGCATTGGACGAAGTGCTGACCAACCGGGTGGAGGTAACCCTGCTGGTGCAAAATATCTTCAATGCCAGGTACGAAACCAACGGTTGGTCGTACCGGTATATCTCGGGCGGTGAGGAGTTCTTATCGCGGGGCTATTACCCACAAGCCGGGCGTAATTTCCTGGCGGGTGTCACCCTGTCCTTCTAGGAAATCGCATCCCAGCCAAAAGGTGCCTGCCATCCGCCAGCCGGATAGGCAGGCACCTTTTCTTTTTGGCGAAAGCCATTAAATCTTATCCCTGATGTTTATCTTGCGGGCAAAAATGGCAAAAGCCTTTCAGCTAGATGTGCGACTCGAGGGGGTGGAACCGGAGGTTTTCCGCCAGCTGATCATTCCGGCGGACCTGTATCTGGTCGATCTGCATAAAATTCTGCAAGTTGGTATTGGGTGGCTCAATCACCATTTGCATGGTTTTGAACACAGCGATACAATGTTCTTACCTCCCGATGCTACCAATGAAATGGGAACGGTGGCCTACACTGATATCCCCGTCCAGCAATTTTTGCGGAAGCAGGGAGATCAACTGGTATATGTCTATAACTTTGAAAGTGCGTGGCGGCATCTGATTACCGTGGAAGATATTCTGGAGGATGCCCAACTGGATCACCCCTTGCCTTATTGCCGGGCCGGAGCGGGTGCCGCGCCTCCCGAAGATATTGGTGGCCCCGAGGGTTATTCCGATATGCTCGCGGCACTGGCCAATTCAAAACATCCCAGACACAGTATGTACAAAGAGTATCTCGGCGGAGTTACCTGGCTGCCCGATGACTTTGACCGCGACGATGTGAACGAACTATTTCAGGAAGATGATTATGGTCTTTTTGATCTGATGGATTTCTTCATCAGCGACATGGATTTGCCAGAGGATGGGGACGACGATTACGAGGTTGATCCACGGGAAAACTTACAGAAAGCCATCGATGAGATCATTACCAATCAATTAAAGGAGAACGATCCTCCCGAGCTGAAAAAAAATATGGATCGGCTTGTCAATATTGGTTGGTCCAAAGATCAGGCTCATAAATTAGTGGCCCAATGCGTTATTTTGGAATTGTTCCAGGTCTTCAAGGAGTCCGAAGAGTTTAACCGGGATCGCTATATCCGCAACCTCAACGCCCTCCCTAATGAACCCAGGGAGATCTGGTCGTAATGACCAGATCCGAAAGGGCCGGCATATGTATTTCCGGCTTTCGCCAAAAATCTTAGAAGCCATCTCAAAAATATCCTTTGGCCTGCCCATACGGGCCCGTCGGGGCAAAGCTATCTTTTGCCCCTGTATTTCGTTACAAAAAGCTTACATCCGTACGGATGTAAGCTTTTTGCGCCTTATCCAGGGACAAAACCTTAGCTTTTCGTCATCAAAAACATTATTGTGATGGCTTCTAGAAATTACGGGTGAATCCAAATCGGAGTGAAAAGGGTGACTCAAATGTCTGAATATTTTGATTCACATTGTACAAACCGAGGATCTCAAACCGCGAAGCACCCTGTCCACTGCTGTAGCCGGCACCGATATAGATGTTGTCGTTGGTGATCCGGGTAACGGTCAGGTCATCAAAGTTACGCTGAATAAAAGCCTGGTCTGCGTACTCGTATTCCACGTGTGCGAAGATCTCCGAGGTGATCTTATATCTGGAGAAAAGGCCAATACCCAGGTTCACCGGCTGGGCACTTGCCCGATCACCATTAAAGGTGTCGGCCCAATAGAATGAAATCAGCGTAGATACTCTGGGGCCTACCGAAAAACGGGGCGTGAACTTGTAGGCTACCATGGGTGATAATCCCAGTTGGAGAGCAGAAAAACCATTCCCACCGCTAAAACCAAGTACAAAGCCACCCCCGTACCATAACCGTTCTTTAAACGGCAAGTCCTTGAGGGACTGGGCCTCGGCCCGTTGGTTAAAACCAATAACCAGGAAGCATACTATCAGGAGGGGTAAAATGCGTTTCATTATCAATTCATTTTGACGTGAATAGTCTTATAAGAGATACGCGCAAAGATGCTAAAAAGGCTCTTTTGAATGAGTCCTTTAACAGATATTTAGCGGTATATTACTAACTTTGAATGGCCGGGTAAGGACGCAAAATACGAAAGCGACCAGTATCCCACGAACCGATAGATAATCCCGAAACAAGAGTCTTCCCAGCATGAAGCATATCCTGACTTCGAGCATATTCTTATTGCTTCCCATCCTTGTGTGGAGTCAGAATTGTGGTCTGGAAGCACCTGTTTCGCTACCGGCCAATACGATCGATACCCTCGAATTAGAAATTTTCGACCTGGTAAACAATGATTTAGCTAACTCCGATCAGGGGGTGTGTTCGGTAGATCTTACCTTTTTACATAGCAGCGTAGGTATTTTTCAGGTATGGCTGGAGTCCCCGTCAGGCCAGCAGATCCAGCTAATTGGCCCCGTCGCATCGGCTCCGGCATTCAGCATCATTTCCGTTTACGATGTGACCTTCTTTTCTGAACGGCTCGGTGATAGCCCCAACAATGGATCCTGGGATAATGATCTGCCGAACCCGACGCCCGGAGATATCACTGATGGGGAATTTTACCCGTATTCAGGGCGGTTAGATGATTTTGATAGCGGACCGGTAAACGGGACCTGGTTATTGATCATACAAACGGATAATAACTTCTTTCCCTCCGGCGAACTCAGGGATGTCAAAATCAATTTCTGTGATCCTCTTGGCGAGAATTGTTGCTTTGCCGAGGGAGGAGCCTTTGCAGCAGATTCCACGTTGCAGGCCTGTGTAGGCTCACCTGATCTATTACTGGATCCTGCTCTGGATACAACGATCACGCCGGCTGATTCCGTGCAATACGGTTATACCTGGCTTTTGACACAGGATTCGTTGCTCATTGCGGCCGATACGCTCAATGACTGGCGTAGGTTGCCTCCGGGGACTTATCAAGTATTTGGCCTTTCACATGCCCTTACTGATCAGAATAGCCTTCCGGACGTCGATGGTACGCTCCATATTGATACCCTGAGAAATCAGTTGGACCGGCCGCTGCCGCCTTTTTGTGGTGACCTCACTACTAATTCCTGGACGCTGGACATCCTGGCCCCGAGTGATACGGTTTTCCAGACCGAGATTCTCTGCGTGGGCGATACCATCGCGATTGGCGACACCCTGACCAGCGAACCCGGTACGTTTACCAGAAGTTTGCAAAATCAAACAGGATGCGATAGTGTAGTTGTGTACGATGTCCAGCTATCACCTGTTTTCGACCAGGAGATCGATTCGGTGATCTGTGCCGGTGATACGGTAACCGTCAACGGTAATCAATATTTCGAACCCGGTATTTACCGGGATACCCTGCAATCACGCGACGGCTGTGATAGTCTGGTAACCCTGATACTCGATGTGGTTGAACCGACCAGGGATACGATTACCCAATTGGTTTGCAACGGACAATCGGTTAGCATCGGCGGAGAGTCATTTAATACCACCGGAATACATACTGTGGTCTTACCCGGAACTTCGGGATGTGACAGTATTTTGGTACTGGACCTGACGGTACTCAGCCCACAGGCATTGGTTGCCGATGGACCGCGTGACATTACCTGCTCTGATGCCAGTATATTGCTCGATGGGAGTGGTTCCCAACCCACAGGTGACATAACCTATCTTTGGGAACTGCAAACCGGAATGTTTGAAGTAGATGTGGTGGGAACGGATCCGACCCTCACGGTAACCGAGCCGGGGCGGTATTTCCTGCAGGTAACCGCCCGTCAGGACTCGGTGGTGTGTTCTAACCGTACCGTCGGCATCGAAATAGGGGCCGATACAACCGGTCCCCTGGTGGAAGCTGGACCCGACCGTACGTTAACCTGTAGTCAGACGACTGCGGTTTTAGGTAGTGCCCTGGTAGTAGAAGGTCCGAATACGGAGATTCTTTGGACAGCCGAAAATGGAGCGTTCCCGGGAGATTCTACGATCGCCAGGCCGGTGGTCACCGACCCCGGATTATACTTTTTGCTGGTCACCAATCGGCGAAATGGTTGTACGGGTATGGATTCCGTACGGGTAACGGATAACCGTCCGGCCCTTAATGTTGCACTGGGGCCCGATCAGACACTTACCTGCACCGACACCAGCCTGTCTTTGCAAAGCACTGTTAATCCTCTGGGGCCGGCATATTCCTACTATTGGTATGAGGTTTCGGAGTCGGCTACACAACTAAGCGACCAGCCTTTCCTGCTTGTATCTGAACCCGGAATGTATGTTCTGTCGGTTACGGATCCGGGAAGTGGTTGTGCCGAAATGGATTCGGTCGCAGTGACGGTTGACACGCTACGGCCAACGGTTCAATTGGCAAACCCGACCAATTTGACATGTTCGGACCCCACTGCAATTATTGATGGCTCCTCGTCGCTGTTGGTCGGGACTACGGAAGCTCTCTGGACCTCAATCAGCGGGGGAGCTTTCCAACAAATCACTGATCTGTCCATTCAGGTGGATACTGCCGGCACCTACCAATTACAACTGCTCAATACCGAAAATGGATGCCTGGATATGGCGTCCGTCAGGGTGGTGGATGACCGCACTCCGGTGGTTGCCCGGTTATCTCCCGTTCAGAATATCGATTGCGGACGCCCGGTAGTTCGTCTTGACGCCAGTACATCGGAGCCTATGGCTTCGCTGGCTTTCGAGTGGAGGACCACCGACGGGGTCCTTCTCGACGGATCGGACCAACCCATTGCCCGGGTCAATGCGGCCGGTACGTATACGTTACTGGTTACCGATACGCTAAGCGGGTGCAGTGACAGCCTGTCGACCACGATACTAGCCGATACCATTCCTCCGGCTATAGATTTGATAACCGATGGTGTTCTGAGTTGTGGCCAGTCGTCGGTACTCATTGAGAATGCGGCTTCGGAATCCAGTGGTATTATGTTCAGCTACGCCTGGTCAGGCCCCTGTATTGCCGGGGCGAGTGATCAGGAAACCATTTCTGTCAACTGCGCAGGTACTTACAGTGTAACCATCACTAACCTGCGGACGGCTTGTGTTTCCACTGCATCCATTACCGTGGATTCACTGACTACTGCTCCGGAAGCAATTTTGACCCAGGATTCCATTTCCCTTTCTTGTGCTAGTGGACAGGTAAATCTTGACGCCAGTCTGTCCAGAAACGGCACGATCTCCTGGCTTCGGAATGGTGAATTAGAAAGCAATGACGCGTTTTTCACGGTAAGTGATACCGGGCAGTACCAATTGGTAGTAACGGATGCAGATCTGGGGTGCTCGGATACTGCCGTAGCGGTAGTCACCGTGGATTGCAGGCCACTCGCACAGATTGTCGATCCGGCTCCTTTGAGTTGTGTACTCACACGGACAACGCTGGATGCTACGCCAAGTGAAGACGGCAACCCGCTTTCCTTCCTCTGGCGGGGGCCGCAGAACGGTTGCCTGAATGATTCTACCAACGCAGTTATTGAGGTACGTTGTCCGGGGCTTTATACCCTGATCGTAACGAATACGGCGGCAGGTCAATCGGATACCTCTACGGTAGAGGTTGAGCGAAATACCGACGCTCCACTGGTGGATGCCGGTCCCGACCGCGAACTTCGCTGTGACCAGACCCGCGTCGTACTGGACGGTAGTAATTCAGATACCGGACCAAGCTTCACCTACGTTTGGTTAAATACAGCAGGCGATACGCTGGCACGGACACTCCAGTTCGAAACCGGGGATGACGACACCTATATATTGGAAGTTTCGGATACCGAAACCGGCTGTAAAGCGGAAGATGTGGTTACCGTTACCAGGGACGCGGCTTTGCCCGACATACGTTTTGGTTCGCGTTTTTTTCCCTGTGAGGCAGATACCTTTTCCTTTGAAGCTTTTGTTTTTCCCGAAGACCGGATATACCAGTACGAATGGTCTGGTAGCGGCCTTGCCGGAGATCTGGATCAGGCAGTCGTCGATATTACACAAACGGGTACTTACACCCTGATGGTAACGGATACGGCCAATGCCTGTTCTGTGTCGGAAACCTTTACCATCGAAGAACAGACATGTGGTCCTTGTGCCACGATAGCGGATCCGGATACGCTTACTTGTCAAAGGACCAATGTGTCTCTTACCGCTGAATTATGTGCCCCCTGTGTCTCCTGTACGTATGAATGGTCTACTGACGAAGGTCGTATCCTTACCGATCCATCATTGCCGGGTATTGAGGCTGATCAACCGGGGCTTTACGAACTCAGGGTTACTGACTCTTCGGGTATTTCGACCGTAGTGACCACGGAGGTGGTCTCCGATACGACCTCACCCCTTGCGGATGCCGGTCCCGATCAATTGCTGGATTGCCTGACCAATGAGGTAGTTCTGGGGCAGGAATTGGTGCCTGCTGGTGATTCATTGCTGTATACCTGGCTTACGACCTCTTCGGACACCTTAGTATCGGGGAATGGTACCACGGTATTGATTCAAACGCCAGGCACATATCTGTTGCGGGTGCGCGACCTGCGTAACGGCTGTACCAGTCAGGATGAAGTAGTAGTTCGGGCAAACAATAACGCCCCGACCGCCCAGGCAGGTGAGGACCAAATGCTGGACTGTAACGCCCCTGTTCTTCGTCTGAACGGACAGGGATCCAGCGAAGGTACCAATATTGTTTACCAGTGGAGCACCCGGGATGGCCAGATCCGGACGGGTGTCGCCAGCTTGAATCCGCTGGTCGAAGGTCCGGGAACATACTTTCTCCGCGTAACGGATACCCTGAACAATTGTGGCAGTTTGGATTCAGTACGCATTTTGGCTCCACAGGATTTTCCGGAGCTTTCGCCGCTGGACACTCAATACATTGGTTGCGGGGCCACGGAGGTTGCCATTGAAGCCCCCATTGGTGATAGTACGGTGTATCATTACGAATGGTACGATGGTTCGGGTACGCTTTTATCGGAAGATCGCACGTTCATCGCCGGCACGCCGGGTACGTACCAATTACAAGTGACGAATACTCAGAATGCTTGCACTGATCAGGCCGGGGTGGAGGTGATTACCCTAATGGAAAGGCCCGAGCCCGACCTTCCATTGTCGGATACGTTGACCTGTAATCGGTTAGAGGTTTTTCTGGATGCCGGCTTACCGTCAGTCGATTATCTGGAATACACCTGGACAACGGCTCGTGGGTTAGACCTAAGCTCTGAAAATAGTCCACAGATTCGGATAACGGAGTCAGACTCCATTTTCCTGCGGGTAGAGGACCTCCGGACGGGATGTTTTGCACTGGATACGACGGTGGTGCTTTCGACCAACGGACGACCTGTTATCCGGGCACCCGAGCAAGACTTTATTACCTGCGCACGCCCCACGGTTGATCTTCGATTATCCCTGGGAGGGGACCTGTCTGATTATGCTTTTTCCTGGGAAACGGAAGATGGCCAGATCGAAGGTGATGCTACCATTATGGGACCCACCGTTTCGGAGCCGGGTCGCTATACCCTTACGACCACGAATGTAAACTCCGGATGTCAATCGGAATTGTTCGTGATCGTGAACGCCGACCGGCGTTCACCGACTGCGGTGATCACTGGTGAAGGTTCGTTAGAGGTCACCTGTACGACTAAGGAAGTGCTATTAGATGCCTCTAATTCATCCGTGCCAGCGGCAATCGGTCCGCTATTTGACTGGCAGGTACTCCGTGGGCCGGATCCGACAGGGAATTTACAAAGTGCTCAGGTATTTGCCACCGGACCGGGCACTGTTCAGCTTACGGTGACCGATACCATTAATGGGTGTACCACAACTACGGAGGTAACCGTAGCTGATAATTCGCAGCCTCCCACAGAGCCCGAACTGGCCGTTGGTAGCCCCATATCCTGTAGCAATGAACAGACGACAATCTCCATTCTCAACCAGGAAAACGGAATGGATTATACCGGTGTATTTGGTGGTGATTCGACCGCTCTTGCAAACGGAGTTTGGACGGTTGTCGAACCCGGTCAGTACACAGTTGTGGCCACCAGCCAGACTACCGGGTGTACCAGCGAAGGAGACGTTTTGGTTAACCAGGATTTTGCCCGGCCGGAGTTAGTCATTCAAACGGTTGGAATACTCGGGTGTTCCGGGAATCCGGTCCTGCTGGAATTGGTTGATGCCCGGGAACGTCCATTGACTGGTATACGGTGGGAGGGCCCCGACGGTGGTTTGATCGAAGGTGGTAATCCACGGGAAATCGAAGGTATACTTCCCGGAACGTATTCGGCCATGGCTTTTGATTCGATTACCGGCTGTGCCGGCCAGGCTAGTATTACGCTCGAAACCCTTGAATCAACCATTGATTCTGTCCTGCTGGAGCTTGAGCCACCAGCCTGTGGGGATGGGCAGGGAACCACCCTGCGCATTACGGGCGTATCGGGAGGAACGGGTCCTTACCTGTATGCCTTATTACCTTCAGGAACCTTAGGCTCGACAACTATTTTCCCCGACTTAAGTCCCGGAAACCTGACTATTCGTGTAGAAGACGCCAATGGATGTACATTGGATCAGGAGGTAGTAATCACTGACGAGCAAGCGCCTCTTTCCATTGATTTGGGAGATGACGAAGAGATTATCCTGGGAGATAGCATTGATCTGGTTCCCGTAATTACGGGTTCTGTCGAAACCCAACGATGGATATCAGAAGGGCAAACTTTTAGCCGGGAAGATAAGGTCCGGGTAAGTCCGGAACGGACCACGGTGTACCGGTTTGAAGGAGTTACCTCTGATGGTTGCGCAGTTTCTGATAATATTACAGTGTTTGTCAGGGAAGACCTGGGCGTTTACTTACCGAATGTTTTCGCTCCCGGCAGCAGCAATGTCCAGAATCAGGTCTTTTATGTCCAGGCTTCTGATCGGGTAGAGGAGGTGATCAGTTTCCAGATTTACGATCGTTGGGGGGAATTACTGTACCTCCGGGAAGGCTTTCCGCCTAATGATCCGACCATGGGTTGGGATGGCACCCACCGCGGGGAAGTACTCAACGGCGGCGTATTCGTATATTTCATAAAAGTACGATTGCGTGGAAACCGCGAGGAAATACTAAAAGGCGACGTAACCTTACTCCGTTGAGCTTATTCAAAAGTTTACTATTAATCATCTGATGACCGGCAAAAAAGGAGGGGATGTCCGTGCCGTGTACATGCTACCTTGCAAGCAGGTAAAGGAGTGGAGAGGGCAAAGAAAAAGGGGTGAAGATGAACTTCACCCCTCAAAAAAACACCTAAAACCCATATTCATATCATGAAAACCTTCTTTCGAGAAGAAGTATTATTTCCTTAACAGAATTTAACGGGAAACCGAAAAATTCGTTGCGTACTGTTCTGCGAAAATACGCTAATTTACCCTGATAACAAAGGGTTTTTCTTTTTGTTTGGGCCCTTTAGCTAAAAAAGGAGTGCTATTAAGCACTCCCTCATAAACCTAAACCCGTATTCGTATTCGCTTTGTCCCTTTGACCTTGAAAAAAAAGTTTGTTGAATTGGGTTGCCGGGACATATTCTTTCTTGATTTACGGCAAATCACCTATGAAAAATTCACTGGCTAATCCACTGTTTTCAAGCCTCTTGGGGGGGTGACCCGCCGTTAATTTTTTGTTAAAGGCGGGAGGGCACCCGGCCCTCCCGAATCGAAATCACCTAAACCCATTTATTTTTTGTTGAACGATGGGTAAAAGCGGAGAGCCATCTGCTCCCCGCCGTACACCAAACCTATTTACCAATTCGTCCTGTTTCTTTTTTGTCGCTCTTTTGCGCATTTTCAGTCTTTTGACGAGGGTACCTTTATGAGGTCACATATTTTTCTGTTTTTTTTAAAAAACTTTGTACTACACCTTTCGTTAAACTCCTCATATGGAGCGATTCACTACCCTTCACGACATTCGCCGACAAGCGTGGAACCTTTTATTTCGGGCTACGGTAGAGCGCAACGCAGCCATGCGAACCCCCGTGCTGGCCACTACGGATCAACGGGGGATTCCCCGGGTACGAACGGTTGTTTTACGTAAAGCCGATACCGACGGCCGCTTATTATATTATTTCACGGATATCCGGTCGGAAAAAATCAGTGAACTTCATTACCAGCCGCAGTCATCTGTTTTATTCTGGGATCCGAAACGCCACCTTCAAATAAGGTGCACGGGCAATATGGTTATTCACCAGCAGGATGATCTATCCGGTGAATTTTGGCAGCAATTATCGAAACCCGGCCGTAAGGCCTACGCGACCCGACTCGATCCGGGAACACCATTGCCTGCGTATACCGACGGGTTGCCAGATAATTGGTCCGAGTTGGATCTTTCGGAAACGGACAAGTATCAGGAGAACTTTGCGCTGTTGGTCCATCAGGTGGAAGATATGGACGTTTTACACCTGGAACGGGAAGGGCACCAGCGGGCCCGCTTTGAATGGGAGAATGATCAATGGCAAAGCACCTGGCTGGTTCCGTGAGGAGGACAAGGACCGTGTTTTAGATCACTTGTCGGCAGTGGTATCGAGTGGCGGACTAATTGATATGCCCGAATCCGACGAATTATACCGCTTCCGAAAAGGGTTGGAGTCCTATACCACTTCGTTGCCGGTATACCAAATACAAAAAGAGACGAAACACCCTGGTTCGTCTCTTTTTGTGGCAGCCCTCTCTTTTTATTATTGGGCAGGGTCGAGCGTGAGCACGACCTCAAGCTGCTGATCTCCCCGTTTTACGAGCAGCGTTACATCGTCGCCCGGTTGGTATTTTTCCAGTGCCAGGATCAGATCTTCGTACGACTCGATTTTTTGTTCATCCATACGCAGGATGATGTCGCCTAAGCGGATTTCACCACGGCCATCGCGAATAGTAGGACGCAAACCTGCTTTGGCGGCAGCGCTATTGGGTTCTACTTCGCGAATCAAGGGGCCATCGAGTTTATAGCGTTGAATTACGCTGGTTTGGGTTACGGTAATCCCGAGGCTTGGCCTTTTAATTCGTCCGTGTTCGATCAGTTCCGGAATAACCCAGCGAACGATATTCACGGGTATGGAAAAACCGATTCCCGCCGACGCACCGGAAGGGCTATAGATGGCAGTATTTACTCCGATGAGGCGCCCGGAGGAATCGAGCAGCGGGCCACCGGAGTTACCGGGATTGATGGCAGCGTCGGTCTGAATAACTTCCCGGATAGGAATACCACTCACGGATTTGATTTCTCGTCCCAGAGCGGAGACAATGCCTGTGGTCAGGGTTTGATCAAGTCCAAATGGATTACCAATGGCATATACGGCCTGTCCGACCATTAAGTTATTGGACGAACCCACCGGGATGGGACGTAGTTTTGATTTTGGGGCGTCGATCCGCAGAACCGCGAGGTCCTTATCGGGGGCAACTCCTACCAGTTCAGCGTCCCAGGTTGACTGGTCGCCGAGGGTTACCTGCGCCCTGTCGGCACCCTGGATCACGTGGTAGTTGGTAATGATGTGCCCTTTGGCATCCCAGATGAAGCCCGAACCGGTACCGCGGGGTATTTCTGTAATGTTGCGCGACCAGTAGTCGCGACGCACATTGGTAGTGGTAATAAAGCATACGCTGGGGGCTGATTCCTCGAACAACTGGATCGTGTGCGTTTCACTGGCCAGAAGGCGGGGATTAGCCGCAAGAGGCTGGGATTCATCCGCTGTCGGATTATCGACATTGGATACATTCATGGGTGCGTCTACATTAGTTGGTTCCGGGCGGTCGGAGGCTGGTTTGGCATCGCTATTTCGCCAGGCGACACCAGCAATGAAGCCACCTCCCAGCAGGACGATCCAGAGCAAGGGACGAATGACATTTTTCATAGCTCAACTGATTTTATCGGGTAAATGCGGTTTGCCAGACCCGTATTAGGTCTTTCGTTTCTTCTTCTTAGCAGCCGGGAACAGGATATTGTTCAGTATAAGCCGGTATCCGGGCGAATTTGGATGCAGGCTCAGATCGGTTTCCGGGTCCTTAACGAAATGCCGATAATCCTCGGGATCGTGCCCTCCGTAGAAAGTCCAGAAGCCATCACCAAAATTCCCGTGTATGTAGCGAGCCTCATCGGCCGGCTTGTTTTCACCTAAGATCAACACATCTGATTTGATGTGGGTTTTGCGAAAAGCAGTAGTTTGCCCCATGAATCCTTTCACGGTGCGTGTATGATTTTGCGTAAGCATAGTTGGTACGGGATCCCATTTGGCGGAAAAATCAAACAGACTGAAGTAATCCTGCTCCGCCGAGACGTTACGTCCACGTTGGTGATCGATGGTGCTATACTCGTATTCCAGTGGATTACGGGCCAGCTCAAAATCCTCAAACGCAAAGGTTCGCTCAAAATTTAGTTTCTGCTGTGCATTCGGATCGGCGGGGTCGCCGTCGTATATCTCGGCACATATGTCTACGCCTTCTGCGGCCAGGGCAATATCGTAGGTATCGGTTGCTGAGCACATGGCGAACATAAAGCCACCACCGGCAACGTACTCACGGATCCGCTTGACCACGTCGAGTTTAAGCTGTGAAACCTTGGCATACCCGAGGCGCTGAGCCATCTCTTCCATTTGCCGTACGTTCTCCCGATACCAGGGCGTACTGTGGTAGGTGCGGTAAAACCGCCCGTACTGACCGGTGAAATCCTCGTGGTGCAGATGCAGCCAGTCGTATTTTGTCAGTGCATCGTCGAGCACCGACTCGTCGTATACCGTTTCGTAGGGTATTTCTGCGTAAGTGAGTACCAGGGTCACCGCATCGTCCCAGGGTTGTATCTTTTCTCCCCGGGCATTGAAGTCCGGCGTATAGACGGCAATCTCAGGGGCCTTTTCCAGCCGCATAGCTTCCATATTGACCTCGGGGTTACCAATCTCTTCGAGAATACTATTAAACTGGCCGTCGGCAATAATTTCGTAACTAACACCCCGCGTGAGGCATTCTTTTTCAAAGGTCCGGGTATGTGGGAACGCGAAGCTTCCGCCGCGGTAATTGAGCAGCCACCATGCTTCCTCACCTCCTTTCAGCACCCAGTAGGTAATACCGTAGGCTTTGAGGTGGTCTTTCTGACTTTCGGCATCCATCGGGATCAGAATGTAGGAGGCTTGTATTTGCGCCAGGCTGAAAAAACTGAGGGTCAGTAAAAAGATAAGTCGCTTGATCATAATCGTAGTCTTGTCGTGTCTATGATAACTGTACAACCCCGGATGGGATTGTGTTTAATGCCATCTTCTTAAATCATTGGCAGGAGCCAATAAGCTACGTTTTTCGTTTCTTCTTTTTGGCGGCTGGAAAAAGAATATTGTTCAAAATCAATCGATAGCCGGGAGAATTTGGGTGAAGACTCAGATCGGTTTCCGGATCATTGACGTGGTGCTTGTAATCTTCGGGATCGTGCCCTCCGTAGAATGTCCAGAAGCCATCACCCAGGTTGCCGTGGATATACCGGGCCTCACCGGCCGGTTTGTTTTCACCGAGGATCAACACATCGGACTTAATGTATTGCTTCCCGTATGCAGTCGTTTGCCCCATGAATCCCTTCACCGTCCGGGTGTGGTTTTGCGTAAGCATAGTCGGCACCGGATCCCACTTGGCGGAAAAATCAAACAGACTGAAATAATCCTGCTCGGCCGGAATATTGCGCACCGCAGTCTGGTCGATGGTACTGTACTCGTATTCGAGCGGATTCCTTTTTAACTGGAATTGCTCAAAGGCGAAGGTGTTGTCAAAGCTTAGCTTTTCCTGCGCATTCGGGTCCGCCGGGTCACCATCGTATATTTCCGCACAAATGTCGACCCCCTCGGCAGCCAGAGCAATATCGTAGGTGTCGGTCGCCGAACACATGGCAAACATAAAACCGCCACCGGCTACGTATTCGCGTATGCGTTTTACTACGGCCAACTTTAGTTGCGACACCTTTCGGTATCCCAGGTTGCGAGCTAATTCTTCCATTTGACGCACATTTTCCCGGTACCAGGGAGCTCCGCTATACGCCCGGTAAAACCGGCCGTACTGCCCGGTAAAGTCCTCGTGGTGAAGGTGTAACCAATCGTACTCCGTGAGGGCATCACCGAGCACCTCTGTATCATAAATGGTCTCATATGGGATTTCCGCATAGGTTAGCACCAGGGTTACCGCATCGTCCCAGGGTTGGATCTTTTCACCCCGGGCATTGAAATCCGGGGTATACACGGCAATCTCCGGCGCTTTTTCCAGTCGCATGGCTTCCATATTGGCTTCGGGGTTACCAATTTCCTCAAGTATACCATTGAATTGGCCGTCGGGAATGACCTCATAGCTAACGCCCCGGGTGAGGCATTCTTTTTCAAAGGTGCGGGTGTGCGGAAAAGCAAAACTGCCACCCCGGTAATTGAGTAACCACCAGGCTTGTTCGCCGCTGCGAAGTACCCAGTACGTAATCCCGTAGGCCTTGAGGTGGTCTTGCTGTGTCTCCGCTTCCATCGGGATGAGTATGTAGGAAGCTTGCAGGTTGGTTTGGAGGCAACAGCTGAGGAGGATGAATAAGGTGATTTGTTTCAGTCGAGTATACATGGTGTCTGCGATCAGTTTTGTAGGTACTAACGGGAATTGTGACGGGAAGATTCCGCGCTAGGCCTATTCATGGAGGATCAACGTCGAAGAAAAATAACAAAAATGCCAGGGGAACTGTTCTTTTTAACAAATTACTAACCAGGCTACCCGGAGTGATCCTATAAAAAAAGGTATACTTGCTGTTCGGCCCAAATTAGTCCCAATCGAACAAAAACTATGGAGAGTTTAAGTTTTTCCTTTCCCACGTGGTACATACTGCTTTGTGCCCTTCTGGGGGCGGTTCTGACCGCTGTTCTTTACGTTCGCAGTAATTCCCTGCAGGATCAGCCGCAGTGGATACGAGCGCTATTGGCCGGCCTTCGCTTTTTGAGCATTTTCCTCATTAGCCTGTTTTTGTTGTCACCTTTGCTGCGGTCTACCCAGCTGGATACGCAAAAACCGACGGTAGTCATCGCCCAGGATGTGTCGGAGTCGGTCTCCACGGAGTGGTCGACAGAGGAAGAAGAGGCTTACGAAACGGAGGTGCGTGATTTTGCGGGTGAATTAACGGGAGACTACAACGTGGATGTCCTGTCGTTCGGCAGCAGTACCCGGCCCGAATTTGATACGGCCTTTTCCGATAAGGTGACCAATATTTCCAATGCCCTCGATCTGATCAAAAATCAATACGCCGGAACCAACCTTGGCGCCGTAGTGCTGGCCACTGACGGTATTTTTAATGAAGGCAGTAGTCCATTGTATGCATCAACCGGCCTTGGGGTACCCGTGTACACCGTCGCCCTTGGTGATACCACTCCCCGCAGAGACCTGATACTGAAGCGGGCTTTCCACAACCGGATCGCCTACCTGGATGATAAATTCAGCGTGCAAATCGATGTGGCAGCCCGAAATCTGGAGGGCCGTTCAACCCTCCTTTCCGTCTACAAGGTGGAGCAAGGGGGGCCGCGTAAGCTCCAGGAACAACCGCTTCGGGTGACCGACGACGACTTCTTCGAAACCATGGAAGTAGTGCTGGATGCCGATCAGCCGGGTGTACAACGCTATCGCTTTGTACTGCAGCAGGTGAACGGGGAGGTCAGTGTGCAGAACAACTCCAAAGATATTTTTGTCGATGTGCTGGATGCGCGTCAGAAAATCCTCATCCTGGCCGCCAATCCTCATCCCGACCTTACCGCCATGCGGCAGTCGATCCGCACCAATAAGAATTACGAAGTAGAAGTTGCTTTTCTGGAAGACTGGAATGGAACCACTGCGGATTACGATCTGGTTATTCTTCATCAATTGCCGGGACGTAACGTTTCGGTGTCCAATGTCCTGAATAACCTGGATGAAAACCGGACACCGCGGTTTTTTATCCTCGGCAGCCAGTCCGATTACAACCGCATCAACGCTGTCCAGTCACTGATCGGTGTTCAGGCTAACCCGCGCAGCACGAATGATGTACAGGGGCAACTGAATGGCAGCTTTAATCTCTTTAATACCGAGGATAATCTGGGGCAGGATCTGCTGGCTTACCCGCCATTAACGGCCGCATTTGGCGAGTTCACGGATTCGGGGAACGGGCAGATCCTCTTGTATCAGCGCATCCGCAAGATCGATACCCAATTCCCCCTGTTGATGCTGGGTAATGAGAATGGGACCAAGTCTGGCGTGCTAACCGCCGAAGGGATCTGGAAATGGCGTTTATTCGATTACCTGCAAAACCAGAACCACGAACAATTCGATGTCTTTTTTACGAAAGTGATCCAATACCTGAGCGTGAAGGAAGATAAGCGGAAGTTCCGGGTCAGTGTCAGTGCTAATATCCTGGATGAGAACGAGCCGATATTCTTCGATGCGGAGCTATACAATAATTCCTACGAGCTCATCAACGGACCGGATGTGCGCATGGAGATCACCGATGATGAAGACAATGCCTACGATTACACCTTTAATAAAACCGAGCGGGCGTACCGCTTGAACGCGGGTACATTACCCGTAGGAAATTACCGCTTCGAGGCCTCCGTAACCTACAACGGCGAACAGTTTACCTACGATGGGCAGTTCAGTGTTCAGCCTATTCAGCTTGAGCTTTACGAAACCACCGCCGATCACGGAGTGTTGCGTCTGTTGAGTGATCGCACCGGCGGTAAATTGGTGTATCCGGCACAACTTCAGGAGCTGGCAGATTCCATCCAGGCTGAAGAAAATATTAAGCCGGTGATTTACCAAACGAGTCGTACCCGGTCGGCGATCAACCTGCGCTGGCTATTTATCCCCATACTACTTTTGCTGGCCATAGAGTGGGGGCTTCGCCGGTACTTTGGAAGTTATTAGCGATGACTCATCAATTACTGGTAACCGATCAGGATGGTGCGCAACACCGGGTGCAGGTATCGGAAGGAGAGATACTACGCGACGTGCTGCTGCGTGCGGGCCTAAGCCCGTATACCCGGATCACCAGTCGGCTGAATTGCGGCGGAAGGGGATTGTGTGCGACCTGTGGTGTCTGGATTGAAGGAGAGGCCCCTGATCCGGATCACTGGCACGATCGACTGGCGAAAAGATATGAGTATCCCCGCCTGAGTTGTCAGATCACTATACGAAGGGATATGGTAATTACGCTTCCGCAAAAAACGGTCTGGGGAAGCCGGGAAGCCGCAAAAAGGCGTCGCACCCAATAGGTGAAACACCTTTTATACCTACAACGAAGTGGTTTTGCTCCGCAGTACTTCGTGCTGGGACACCAAACCAATTCGAGTCGAGTATATTTGGTATAAGGCAAATGGTAGTAGGACTTGCTCAAATCCCTATACTCTATACCGCTGTACCGTACCGGGAGATCAAATTCCTGGTTCTACGAAATGGCCTGTGCCCAATCGCACGATTGCTTACCAGGTCATATCTTCTTCCGACTGGATGGAACTGGATTTTTCCAGTTGATCTTCATCCGCGTCCTTAGCAGTACTGTCTTTTGAATAGCTTTCGCCGTCCTCGTTGTTCATTTCTGCTTCGTATTCCTCGTGGCGGCGGGTATATTCATCGTAATCGTAGTCGGGCATCAACTCCGTTTTTACGTGGTCAATGACATCCTGGAGATTGTCGATGAATCGATTAAAATCTTCCTTGTAGAGAAATAGTTTATGGCGCTCATAACCGTCGCCATTGAACTTTTTGGTGCTCTCGGTGAGCGTCAGGTAGTAGTCGTCACCCTTGGTACGACGTACATCGAAGAAATAGGTACGGCGTTTGCCCGCCCGTACTTTCTTGGAATACACACTCTCGAATCGACGTTGATTTCGCTCTTTATCCACTGCTCAGGTGTTTGGTTAACGGACAGGCTAAACCTTCCGTTCACAAATGTAAATATTTGCCCCAAAATTCAAAAACGGAGGAAAAGTGGTTCACGAGCGGTCCGTGTCGAATTACTTGGTACCGTCAGATTCAGCCTCTTCCAGGCTTTGCCGCTCGTACATGTCGGCGTAGTAGCCCTTGTTCAGCAGTAATTGGTCGTGGGTCCCCTCTTCGGCGATCTTACCATCTTCCAGAACGATAATCTTATCAAACTCGAGGCTGGCGTATATTCGGTGGGTAATGATGATCGCCGTTTTATTTGCCAGGACCGTATTAAAATAGCCGAGGATCTGCTTTTCGGTATTGGTATCGACGGCGGAAAGGCTGTCGTCGAGAATGACCAGGTTGGGTTCTTTGATCAGGGCCCGTGCGATAGATACCCGTTGCTTTTGACCTCCCGAAAGTGTCACCCCGCGTTCACCTACCAGCGTCTCAAAACCATCGGATAAGCCCTGAATGTCATCATAAACGGCCGCGTGGCGGGCAAAAGCCTCAATAGACTCGCGGTCGGCATCACGGCGTCCGAAGGCGATATTATTCGCTATGGTATCGGAAAACAGGAATACATCCTGCGGGACATAGCCAATATTTTGGCGCAAATTAGCCAGGTCGTGCTCGCGGATGTCTTTGCGATCTATTTGGATGGTGCCTTCCGTGACATCGTACATGCGTACGAGGAGGTCGGCAACGGTAGTTTTGCCGGATCCGGTGCGCCCCACAATGGCCATTTTTTGCCCGGGCAACAGATCAAATGAAATATCTTTCAGAGCCTGGATACGGGTATCGGGATAGGTAAAGGATACCTTGTCGAAGGTAACCTGCCCTTCTAGCGGCCGACGGGTTACCTGAGCGGGAGAACTTATGGTCGGTTCCGTATTGAGGAATTCGTTAATGCGTTTCTGGGATGCGGCTGCCTGCTGAATAATGGAGGCAATCCAGCCAATGGCCGTTACCGGCCAGGTCAGCATATTTACGTAGATCACAAATTCGGCAATATTACCCGGTGTGATGGTACCGGCAACGACCTGTCGGCCACCAATGTAAACCGTGAGCAGGGTACTGGCACCGATCAACAGCAACATGAGAGGAAAGAACAACGCATTGATCCGCGCCAGATCCAGGGCCTTTTCCTTATAGTTTTCGCTCTCCTGAGCGAAGTATTTGATCATCGGCCATTCCTGCACGTAGCTTTTTACGACCCTTATTCCGGAATATACCTCCTGAGCGGTACTATTCAGGTGCGACAACTGCTGCTGGATGACGGTACTCCGCTGGTTGATCAGGTTACTGACGTAGTAGATGGACAGCGACAGAAAGGGTAGGGGGGCCAGGCAGTACAGCGTTAGTTTCGGGCTCACCGATATCATGGAGGAGATTACGAGCACGGTAAGCGTGCTCAGGTTGATCCCGTACAGGACGGCGGGACCGAGGTACATGCGCACCTTGTTCACATCCTCCGTAATTCGCGACATAAGGTCGCCGGTGTTATTTCGTTTATAAAAAGCCAGGTCCAGCTTTTCGTAATGCGAAAAGATCTCTTTGCGCATATCGTACTCAATGAGGCGCGACATCACAATAATGGTCTGGCGCATGAAATACATGAAAATACCCATCATCAGGGCCAGGAGCAGGACCAGTACGCCAAAATAGAGCAGGTAGCGCCCCAACATATTGAAGAAGTCGTTTTGCAGATCGGTGCCACTGAAGAGTCCGTAGAGACCGATGTTCTCGACTACCAGGTCAAGCGCTTCCCGGATCATTTGCGGTTGTAGCACCCGGAAGAAGTTGGAGAGTGCCACAAAGACAATTCCCAGGAGAAAACGCCAGCGATATTTGACGAAGTATTTATTGAGTACGGAGAGTTCTTTCATAGGTATGAAGGTCGTGAACGGGCTCGTTTTGGGTGCACCCTTAGAAAACCACTACTCACTAAGATAGTTTAGCGGAGGCTGTATTTTCCGCAAAGTACGGATTCGGTTTGGATGGTGTAAGTCGCCTCCTTTTTTGGCGAAAGCCATACCCGGCTGATGATGAACTGTGTGCCTGAAAAAGCTATCTTTATGCTTACCACCTGTCGGGGAGCCTCTATTTCCGGCAGTTTCGTTGAATCCAACCAAATACCTAGCTAAATGAACCGCATCGTAACGCTGGATGAATTCATTATCCGCCGCCAAAAAGATTTCCCATATGCCTCCGGGGAATTAACCTCTCTGCTCCGGGATCTGGGCGTGGCCGCCAAAATTGTGAACCGGGAAGTAAATAAGGCGGGGTTGGTCAACATCCTCGGGGTGGCTGACAGCCAGAATGCGACGGGAGATCAGGTACAGAAGCTCGATTTATACGCCAACGAGAAATTTATCGATTGCCTAAAGAACAGCGGTGAATGCTGTGGTATTGCTTCCGAGGAGAACGAGGATTTCATCCCTATCCCCGGCTTGGAATCCAAAACAGGAAAATACGTGGTGGTCTTTGACCCCCTCGATGGGTCTTCCAATATTGATGTAAACGTCTCGGTGGGTACGATTTTTGGTATTTATCGTCGCAAGAGCCAGACGGATGAGCCCTGCAGCCTTGATGACTTTTTGCAGAAGGGGGTAGAATTGGTAGCGGCCGGTTACGTACTGTACGGCACCTCCACCCTGCTGGTCTACACCACCGGCCGCGGGGTCAACGGCTTCACCCTGGACCCCAGTATCGGGGAGTTTTGCCTGAGTCACCGCGATATACAGATCCCCGACCGGGGCAATTACTATTCGGTAAACCAGGGATATTACCTGAAGTTCGATGTGGAAATGCGCCGTTACATCGATCATTGCTCCGATATGAACCTGCGCCTGCGCTACATCGGATCAATGGTCAGCGATATACACCGGATTCTGTTCCAGGGGGGGATTTTCCTGTACCCCAATACGCGTAAATATCCGCAGGGAAAGTTGCGGTTGGTGTACGAATGCAATCCCCTGGCCTACATTGTCGAGCAAGCAGGCGGGCACGCCATCACCTGCCAGTTACAGCGCATCCTGGACCTTCCGGTAAAACACCTGCACCAGCGCGCTACGGTAGCTATCGGGTCGCCGGATATGGTAAAGGAAATGAAAGCTTTTGTCGAACGCTACAGTGCCGCACCCACTTATCCCTAATTTGCAGCCTTTTTTCCTGTATATTAGTACCATAAATCCGTAGGTGGTTCGTTTTCAATGTGTAATCGCCTTACGGCAAAAGCGTACCTAAACCGCCCGGTATGGAGAGAGGGATCTACAACCCGGAGGAAGCCGGCCATCAGGCGCCTTCCGGCAAAAACTATTTGCTGGCCATTGGCATCGATCACTATGCTCATTGGCCCGCCCTGGAAAATGCTGTCAAAGACGCCAGGGATGTAATCGATCTGTTGGTCCGTCATTATCAATTCGAGTCGGATCAGGTGATCAGTCTGTTTGATCAGGACGCTACGGAAGCCCGGATTTACCAGGCGATCCGGGAACTCAAGCGCCGGATCACGCCCGCCGATAATTTGCTTATTTACTATTCGGGGCACGGCCATTACGACGAGGAATTTGACGAAGGGGCCTGGGTGCCCGTTGATGCCCGTCAGGATACCGAGGATGGGTACATCAAAAATGTGAACATCATTCACAAGCTGAATGCTATTGATTCCCACCACACTTTGCTGATCGTTGATTCCTGTTTTTCGGGAACCCTGGTCGTGCGGAAGCGGGCAGTGGTTGTCGACGAGCGTTTCCGCTCGCGCCGGATCCTTGCTTCAGGTCGCAACGAAACGGTCTCGGACGGGATGGCAGGAGCCAATAGCCCCTTTGCGGCCGGACTGTTGACTTTCCTGCGCAAGAATACCGACAAAGCGATCAAGACCACCCAGCTCATTGAGTACGTCAAGGATTATCTCTACACCAAGGCCCGTCAAACACCGGTGGAAGGGCGCCTGCAAAACTCCAAAGACGAAGGTGGTGAGTTTGTCTTTCATCTGAAGATGAGTGAATCCGATCTTTGGCAATCCATCCAGGAAGCCGATTCCCTGAAGGGATACCAGAACTATCTGGATGCCTACCCCGAAGGTACGTACGCCCGGGCCGCCGAGCGGCGTATCCTGGAATTAAGTGAAAAGGATATCTGGAAAAGTGCCACGGTTAAGGACACGGAGGCTGCCTACGAAAACTACATTCGCAAATACCCCACGGGCACTTATTTGGCGGAAGCCAGAAAAAAGCTGGAAGCCATACAGGAAAAACGGGAGCAAAGAAGGCAGATCCTGGAGGAGATGGCCGCTAAGGAATCAGAGCGGGCCTCGATCAAGGGCCAGTACGATTACTGGGTGACCGAGGCGGAGAATTCTTTTCAGCAGCGGGAATTGGTACGGGCCCGCGAAGCCTACCAAAAGGCCCAGGCCTACTTTTTGGAAGGATTTGTTCCCGATCTGGAATACATCGATGAGCAGTTGATGTTCTGTGCCAACGGTATTCGGTTTTTAGAGCATTACGAACAGGGGAAGGACTACCTGAAACAGGGTAACCACCGGTTGGCTCTGGAATACTTTAAGGAAGCACAAAGCATTGACGATAACCCTAAGCTGGAGGATTTGATCAGGTACTGCCGCCTGAAGCTACACGAACGTACCCCCAGCCCGATCATTGAAGATGAGATCAGGGCAGAATTGAATCCGCCGCCTTTGCCCCAGCGCAAACAGGTGGAAACGGAGCTTCGAAAAGGTACCGACACTGCACCACCATCAGCC
This sequence comes from uncultured Saprospiraceae bacterium, assembly GCA_964342305.1. Classification (GTDB taxonomy): domain Bacteria; phylum Bacteroidota; class Bacteroidia; order Chitinophagales; family Saprospiraceae; genus DT-110. The sequence goes on from CAYFGK010000002.1 coordinate 48,137, forward strand.
AACCAAAATCAATCGCGGGTCAAGCCTGCAAAGCGGAGGCGAACCCGTAAGAGATGGGGAGTATTGCTGATGTCAGGTGCAGTGCTGGTATTGGCAGTTCTGGGATATCAGGAATACCAGGCGGCGCAGTACGGTTCAGTGTACTCCGAGCCGGGGATCGGGGTGGAAAGCTCCGGTACCGGCACCAATTCCTATTCCGGGATGATCCTCGGTAAGTGGACACTTCGTGACTTTACCTACGATGGTCAGTCGATCCGGAACTCGGGAAACCAATACTATATCGATCTGCTCAATATGACCATGACGTTCCAGAGAGGGAATCAGTTGCAGTACCAGGACAGCTCGGGGTCGCTCTCTTACAGTACGTATTACGTGAATGACCAGAACGGGGAGGTTACCATCCAGAATTACCTGGGTGGTGTTAACGGTAGAATAAATCGCCTTACCAATAGCGAGCTTATTATTTCCTTTTCCCAGCGCGATGCGTACGGTGCTGTGCACAGTATGGTCATGAGCTTTCGCCGTTAGAGAGCCATCCAATCGAGGCCTTTATTGAGCACGAGGTAAAGCCCGAAACCAACGGAGGGCGCCAATACGCCGGTTACTAATAGTTGGTAGTACCAGCGGGGTACTCCACTGTATTCCACCCAATCCACGATCAGGGAAATGATGAGTATGGCCAGGGCTATGCCACCGAAAACCAAACTGAGCAGGGTGGCCAGGTAGTCATTGTTCAGCCAAATAATAAGGTAGATGGCAATTTGCCCCAGGAAGGCTTCCAAAATATAGGGCTGTATGCGCATACGAATGGTTTATTCCTGAGGAATACGTTTATTAAGGACAAAGCGGAAATCGAAATCCCGAATGGTGGTGCTCAGGGTCAGGGTCGTATCAGTCAGTTCCTGAACGGTATAATCAATATCCATTTCGCTCTCGCGCTGCAATACTTTTTCGCCCTGTAATTCGTAGGTAGCTTCGGCCGGGACACCGGAAATATTGGTGCGCATAGTCCCATCCTGGAAAAATTCGAAATACAGTTCATCCAGCGATTCGGTGAGCTGCCCGTTGCGGTAAGCTTCCTCTATTTCCCAGTACCCCACCATATCGTCCGTATCATTGGCGGGTTCCTGGCGGCAACTCCAGAAGGTGAGACCAATGAAAAGGACAGTCAGCAGGTGGCGTGTGATTCGTTGATTCATATCTGTTTTGATCTGGTGGTCTAAATCTACCGGGAGGTTGGGCTTTGACTATCATCACTTTACAGATATGTCTGTGTCCAACCTCACGTTAAATATACCCTGTTTCGGGGAACCATCGTAACGTATTCCGGGCCGGGTACGGTATAAAAACCCAAAAGGTAGTCATAGGTTGCGTCTGAAGGAGTTTTCAATGGGGGCGAGGTGCTGCGGCCCTTTGCAGACGGTCGTTGATGGCTCTTCCTAATTCACGATTTGGCACTAATTCTACTCCTATGGTATCTACCGACAGGCTGTCGAGGTGTCGTAATCCGGCGAACAGTCGGCGGGCTGCTTCGGCCAGATCCCCAGTGGGCGACAGGATGACCTGATTCTTTTCGGGGATATCTGCTGCCGTTTTGCGGAAGCGCAATAATCCGATCCGGTCCGCTGTAAATTGCTTGAGCAGGTCTTCGGGGGTATCGAGTACCACGGGGACCCTTGGGGCATAATGGCTGCCCAGCATCCCCGGGGCGGCAGGGTTACTGCTGGAGTGCTCGCGTTGGTCGAGTGGGCCGATGAGCTTTTCCATCTCTTCAATGGCTAACCCACCCTGGCGAAAAACGGTAGGTTTACCTTGCTCCATACCGACGATCGTGCTTTCCACTCCAACGGTACAGGGGCCACCATCCAGAATATAAGGAATGCGATCGCCAAGCTGACGGGCTACGTGCCGGGCGGTAGTCGGGCTGATGTACCCAAAGGGATTGGCACTAGGGGCAGCCAACGGGAAATCGAGTAATTCCAGCAAGTTCCGGGTAACCGGGTGATTCGGCAATCGAATTGCGACCCGCGGTAAACCTGCAGTCACCAGGTCAGGTATGATCGGCTTGCGGGGTAACAGCAGGGTCAAGGGTCCCGGCATATACGATTCAGCCAGTTGGCGCAGCAGGGGTGGGAATTCCGTTACATACTGGTCGATGCGGTCGAGTGAGGAGGTATGGATGATCAAAGGATCAAAAGTCGGTCGGTTCTTGACGGCAAAGATCTGACTGACCGCTACGGGATCGAGCGCATTACCTGCCAGGCCATAGACGGTTTCCGTCGGAATCCCGATCACCTGGCCGTTCCGTAATAAGTCAGCTGCCCGCTGTACATCTCTTCCAATCATGCCCGCGAAAATACGAATTATTACATCGCCGGGTATCGGTATGTTCCACCAAGAAGTGTATTTTAGGATGCCAACAGCGATCTCTTGTACCTTAAATCTAATGTATGCAGCGTCTGCCTTTAACCCTTCGATTTGTTTGGTTGTTTTCCGTGGTAGTCATAGGTCCACTTTCAGCTCAAGTCCCGGTCAGGCCTCCCGATGGCGGAGGCGTGTTAGAGCCTCAGTCCGGTCCTTGCCTCTCGCCGGATGACTACGTGTATATTCAGCGAGAGGTCCGGAAAAATGAGAGCGAGCTTCGCGAACACGGGATTATTCCTTCCGCCCAACTCCGAAACGGGATTACGCCAATTGGATGGCCCCTTCGTAATGTGGATGTAAACTATAACCGCTACTGGAGCCTGGTAAACTACGTGGACCAGGATACTACCAGTGGTATTCTGGATTATCGTTGCGGCGATAATACCTACGACGGGCATAAAGGAATTGACATCAGTAGCTACCCATTCTGGTGGTACATCATGGATAATAATACCATTGAAGTAATCGCTGCGGCCGAAGGAACTATTATTTATAAAATTGACGGTAACGACGATCGCAGTTGTGAGGCCCCTTTTAATAATTGGAACTGTGTGATCGTACTCCACGATGATGGTACGCGGGCATTGTATGGCCACCTCAAAAAGAATTCGTTGACTAGCAAGGAAGTAGGTATGCGTGTTGATTCGGCAGAATACCTTGGTGAAATGGGCAGCAGTGGTTTTTCCTCCAACCCACACATTCATTTTGAACTTCAGGAATCAGATTTTACGCCTATCGAGCCCTTCTTTTCCGATGACCCACAAAATGATTGTAATGTTATGAACGACCGCGGGGAGAGTTGGTGGAGCGATCAGAAAGACTACTGGGAACCGCGGGTAAATGCCATGTTTACCCATTCCGACGTCCCCAACATCGCTTTCTGTCCGGAGGATGAGCGTACCAATTTTGAGAATTGGTTTACCCACGGTAGCGAGGTGTACCTGGGTATTTACCAATCAGATCGCATACCGGGTGAGCAGGCGTACATCCAAATTATCAAACCGGATGGAGAGGTACTATATGCTTGGTTCATTGGTTCGCAATACGAGTTACAATGGAGTTGGAATTATTGGATGATTGTAATTCCAGACGGAGCGCCACAAGGCACCTGGACGTACCGGGTCACCTATAATGGTGATGTGGTTGACCACCACTTCTACGTGGATTGCGAAAGTGATCTGACTGTACAGGACCAGACCGTAAGCAATGCCGGGTTATTCCAGGCGGCGAATCAAGTCGAAACCTCGGGAGTCGTGACCATAGCTTCGGTGACGGAGACCGTGTTCAGGGGAGGCTCTATTCATCTTAATCCAGGATTCAGTGTCTCGGCCGGGGCCTCTTTTCGGGCCTACACTGACGGATGTGCAACGCTTCCCGCACGTACAAATAAGCAGCGGCTGGTTGCCGGGCGCACCCACGGCGAGTCGTCGCCGGTAACCAATGAGCCGGTAAAACTGGAAAAAGAACACAAACGGCCAACACTCACGGTCGTACAACCGGTGCAGAATGATGAACTGACACTATTTCTTGATTTAAACGAATCGGAGGAGGTTACCCTGGAAATGGTAGATATGTATGGTCGACCGGTACCGGGAACTGTATTGGAGAAGACTTTACCCCGAGGATATTCTCCTGTCTCTTTAAGGTTGCCATTGTTAGCACCAGGGACTTACATTCTCCTTGCCCACGGCAGTGAAACGAATATCCGGAAAACTATCGTCATACAGTAGACATTTGAGCAGGTAAGTATACCGCTTCCGAAGTACTTTGTAAGTGTAAAAGCTTCAATCATGGACTGGTCTAATAACCTCTGGCCTCTGGCTACGAGGAATCACCGTTCTGTCAACGTATTATTCCCATTTGTCGTGAGCTGGAATGGATAGACGAGGGATCAACCTGCGACTATTTTCAGTATATTATCCGGGTAAACAACCGGGGACCTACAACCGCTTTTTAATAAGCCCCCGGTAAAGATGGATAGTATGAACAAACGAACGCTTCTCATCAGCAGCTGGTGCCTGCTTGTCCTATGCACCCTTTTTTCCTGTCAACCTGCCAATGATGTAGATCTCGTCATCGCTAACGCTATGGTTTACGACGGTTCCGCTAACGGGCCGGTCACTGCTGATGTTGGTGTGGTCGGTGATCAGATCGCATGGATCGTATCCGATACCGCTGTGCGGGCAGCCCGTACTATTGATGCTACCGGATACGTACTGGCTCCGGGGTTTATCGATCCGCACACACATTCCCTGCGCGACCTGGAGTCGGCTAATCGCAACAGCAATATTAATTACCTGACCCAGGGGGTTACCACGGTCGTCAACGGCAACGACGGGGGAGGGCCACTGAATATTGCCGAGGTTTTTGATACGCTTACGCAAAAAGGGATAGGAACCAATGCGGCCCTTATGGCCCCGCACCGTTCCATACGTCGCCTCGTAATGGGCATGGACGATCGTGCTCCCACGGAGGAGGAACTTGCCAATATGCAGACGCTGGTGGAGCGGTGCATGGAGGCCGGAGCATTGGGCTTGTCGTCGGGTCTTTTTTATGCGCCGGCCAGTTTTGCCGAAACCGAAGAAGTAATAGCCCTGGCCAAGGTTGCCGCACGCTACGGCGGCCTGTACGATGTCCACATGCGGGATGAAAGTACTTATAATATTGGGTTATTAAATGCTATCCGTGAAACCATCGAGATCGCCGATCGGGGTGGCCTGCCAGCAAATATTTCCCACATAAAATGCCTGGGTACCGATGTCTGGGGGCAGAGTGCCGAGGCTATCCGGATCGTCGATTCGGCCCGCATTGCAGGCCTGGAAATCACGGCTGACCAATATCCGTTTGAGGCCTCTTCCACTTCATTCAGTGCTGCTTTGTTACCACGATGGGTGGTGGCGAATGATCCTGATTACTTACCGAAGTTGAGCAACGATACCTTATTGCCCCGGATTCGGGAGGGTATAGCCGAAAATCTACGCCGCCGGGGCGGACCAGAGTCCATCTTGCTTATCCGTCCGCAGGATTCCACCCTGACCGGGCTTACCTTAGGCGATGTTGCCGGGCAATTGGAAACTGATCCGGTAAGTGCCGCCATCCAGATCATACTGCGTGGCGGTAGTGACATCGCCTCCTTTAATATGCAGGAATCGGATATTGAGGCTTACATGCGGCAGCCCTGGGTGATGACCTGTTCGGACGGCGGGAGTCCGCACCCCCGCAAATTCGCCTCCTATCCCACCAAGATCGTCAAGTATGTACAGGGACGGGAAGTGCTCTCTCTGGCGCAGATGATTCACCGCTCGAGTGGGATGGTCGCCGACGTCTTCGGCATTCCGAAACGCGGCTATATCCGGCCCGGTTATTTCGCTGACCTCATTCTGTTTAAGCCCGACGAACTGGAGGTGCATTCCACCTTTGCGGAGCCGGTCCAGCTCTCCACGGGTATGCATGCGGTATTGGTCAACGGTGTTTTCGCCATAGATGGCGGGGAATATACGGGAGCACTGGCAGGCAGGGCGGTACGACGGGAGTAATGAATAATTTTTAGTGTTTAATTTTTAATTCCTAATTAATTAAAAATTAAACACTAAAAATTATAAAGTCCATCAGCCGTTGGATTGGCCGAGTTTTTGTTTTTGACGGGGAATGAGGTACAGTTCCGTTTGGCGTCCGTCGATATACCGAACTTGTTCTCCATCGAAGAAGGCATCCTCTTCCATCATCATGCGGATCTCTTTGTTCCATTCGTTGAGAAAGACTCTGGTATTCAACTCAATTGAGTAGGCAGTATTGGGGTACATTTTATAATCTCCATTATGCGGCACACCTCCTTGCTGGTCCCACATGCCGATGGTCGGGCCGGCTGCGTGTCCGTGGTAACCGATAGGGTGGGTATAGATGGAAGGCTTTAATCCTTCCGATTTGGCTTGTTGCAGGGATGCGGCCAGAATATCATTACCGGAACGCCCGGTCTGGAAATTATTGGTCAGTATATCCATCAGGCGCAGGCCTTTATTAAAGGCTGCCTGGAGGTAGGCCGGAGCTTCCGTTTCGCCCGGTTTGAGGACATAGGCGTTTTCCTGAGTATCAGTATTGAGGCCTAGATAGGTTATGCCAAAGTCGCAATGTACCAGGTCACCCGGCATGATTACGTCGGAATCCGGCCGGCGTGAAAAGGAGCGGTCGGTATCACCGCCCTCGGGATCGGCCCGTTGCACATCGACGGTAGGATGGAACCAGGCGGTGAGTCCCAGTTCCCGAATGCGATCCCGGTAGTACCACACCACGTCGTCGGTGGTAGTAATCCCCGGTTGGATCACCTGGTCCGACAGGCCCTCCTGAATAATTTCGTGGGCTATCCGGCATACTTGCTGGTAGGCGACCATTTCGGAGGGGGTACGGGTTTCGAGCCAACCGATGGCGAGCTCTTCGGCGGAAACGAGCCGATCCTGATATTTGGAAGACAGGGCACTTTCCAACAATTCATAGTGGTTTGCGGACAGTCCGTCGGCCAGTCCAAAGTGCTCGGACCGGTTGACTCCGATGCGTTGCGGGTCGCGTTCGGCTACGATTTCCGCCAGTCGTGCCCATTGGTCGGGCTGTTTTTCTTTATCCCAGGCTTTTTTGAAGGTTGTTCCCACGTCGTAGCGGGCGCAGGCCAGCGATTCGACAGAATCGCCATCGTAATACATCACGAGCATGGTGGTGCGGCGGGCCGACAACCAACTGGAGGGCAGCATGGTTTTTAGCACGGCATCTTCATTGTATTCTTTGGAGATGAGAATCCACATATCAATACCGGTACGTTCCATCAGATCAGGCAAGAGGGTAGCCATGCGTTCTTCCAGCCATGCATCCCGGACTTCGCCTTGTGTTTTCAGGTCCAGGATAGCGGGCATCTGCGCACTTAGTGGGAGGAGGCTGAGGAAGAGCAGGCAGCTGAGCAGGGTTTGTTTCATAGTTTTTGCTGAAAAAGTACGGAAAAATGGGTGAAAATGTACTGAGGAGGTCACTTTAGTGAGGAGGTCACTTTAGTGGGGAGGTCAGTGTAAAACAACCATAAGGAGGAGGTTTTTAAGAAAAATATTCTGAGGATACGAGGCTTATTTCTCCGGAAGCAGGATTTCCTGCTTTCGTAGGTTTAAATTACGGATACTCGTTTCCAGCTTTTCCCGGCGGTTCTCGAGGGTGCGGAGGGTTACCCGTAGTTTGTCATGGGTGCCGGAGACTACACGGATAGCGTTCTCGGCTTTCTGCTTGAGGATGTAATCGGTAATAAGACTATCGTAAAAGCCATTAGTGAAATGGCGGAAACTGGCCGGGTTAAAGCGAAAGGTCTTTTGCGGATCTTCGTACAGATCGCGCAGTTCGTCCACGAAGCGGTTGAGTTGGTTATTGGCCTGGGGCAGCAGTTTGCGGGCTTTGTCGATATGCTCCAGTTTGTTGCCCACCTTTTTGATCATGTTTTTCCATTTGCGGTCTTCCCCCCACCAGCCCGATTTTTCGAGGTGATCGAGAATCGTGCGAATGGTTCGCCGGGTTTCTTCCCCGGTTTCAATGGCTTCAGTTACCTCCTTCAACTCTTTGTATTCGTGCTCCAACTGGTGGTCGATCTTCCGCATTTCTTTTCCTTCGGGGGTATCCATACGGGCGACCTGCTCACTGTGGTAATCAAATTGCCGTTGGTACTCGTCCCGTATCTGCTTTCCTCGGCCTACCTTTTCAAGCAAGATCTTGCGTTCAAACTCCAGAAGTTCGACCTCCTTCCGCTGTTGATTGTATTCCAGCACTGCTTCCAGGTAATCCTGTTTTTCCTGTTGCAGCTTTTCTTCCCCCTTACCCAGTATGTTGCGGAATAACTTCCGTAATCCGCCTTTTTCCAGCTCTTCGTAGTGCTGATGTTCGGTCTCGACAATGCGGTCGAGGCGGTGCAATTCGGCAATGGCCTCCCGCAATCGCTTCTCCGTGCGGTCCAGGTGCTTCTCAGCCAGCTCCAGGCTTTTAACCTCTTCCAGCGCCTTTATAAGTTTATCGTGCATATTCTAACGGTTTACGGATAACGGTTTACGGCAGACGGCCCACGATGGACGGTTTTTTTTGCGATTATACCGCTTCCAAAAAGGTTTGGGCTTCGCCCAACCTTTTTACGCGAGTATATACTCGACTCGAAGTGGTTTGGGATCCCAAACCACTTCGTTGTCGGTATAATAACCGCACCGCATTTGCCCAAGAATACTGACAAGTTTAAGCTTCCTGCGTTTGGCCCGTCCGCCGTCGGCCGTTCCTGCCCGCCGAAGTCCGGAACGGACGAAGGGAGGGAGCCGTCAGCCGTCCTACCAAAGTATGAATTACCGTAAAAATGCCGAATTCCTACTTTGGTAGGAGGCGGAATACTCCCTAAATCCTGCACCTTGTGGAAAAAAAGCACATGAAAAAGATTGTTATTCGCAACGGCCTCTTTGCCGGCGGTATTCTGGTTACCCTGATGACGGTATCTATGTTATTGATGAACGAATCGACCAACTTCAGGTTGGCGGAGATCCTGGGTTATTTATCGATGGTATTATCCTTTGTTTTCATTTTCGTGGATATCCGTGAATTTCGGGACAAGTACCAGGATGGTTTCATCACCTTTGGCAAAGGGTTTCAGGTGGGTATCCTGATTACGCTGATCGCTTCCTTACTGTACGTCGCCGGGTGGATGATATTGTCGAATACGGTGGCTACTGATTTTGGCGATCAGTACTATGAACAATTTATTCAGAATATTCGCGAGAGCGATATGGCAGAGGATGAAAAACAGGCTCAAATCGCCAAATACGAACGCAATAAAGACATGTACCAGAACCCGTTGGTGCAAATAGGCGTTAGTTTCCTCGAGATCTTTCCGGTCGGCTTGCTGGTCACCTTGCTGAGCGCATTGGTTTTGCGCAAAGGGAAAAAGTAAAATCTAACCAAAAATGTCGTCAATATCTCCCTGGATTTCCTTTAGAGTTTCCTGATCGACGGCATTCCCGGCGGATTGATTGAGTTGCTCGATCAATCCGTCTTTTTTTGCCGGAAGGCTACCCTCTGAATGCTCCAGTTGCATGAGCCTGGCGACCGTCTGCAGCAGTTGCTCATCCTGACAGGCCAGGATCTTATCGATCAATTGTCGTTTCAGTTCGGTCATAAAAGCTGGTTATCGGGGACGAAGAAAGTCGAGTAATAAACGCATGGTCTCCCTTTGCGGATCCACGGAACGTTGCATTTTGCTGCGGACCAGAGAACCATAAAAGGCGGAATGTACAAATTCAGCCAGGGCCTCCGGTGTTTCATCGGTACGGATTTCTCCCGCATCCTGTCCTTCAGCAATAACCGCTGCCAATTGGTTCACCCATCCCTTAAAAATACCGAGGGAGGTATCGGCGATCCGGTCGTTATAGCCACTGGCTTCGGTCGCCAGATTCATCACGAGGCAGCCATTGCGGGCTTCTTCCTCATCGTAGGCCCCGACGAGGAGGCCGTAGAAACCCAACAGCCGCCGGAGAGCGGAGGGTTCGTCGTCATTCATAGCCTGTTCCAGCAACTGGTCAATACTACCTCCGTACATCTCCATCAATTGGAGGGTATAATCCTCCTTACTCTGGAAAAAATTGTAGAACGAACCTTTCGGGATTCCACTGTGTTTGAGGATGTCGCTGACGCCGGTATGGTGGTATCCCTGGCGGCGGATAAGGTACAGGCCAGTTAGCAGAATGTCCTCCTTATTGTATTTCTTATTCATGGGTTTTTTGGTTGGACCAGTTGGTAAAGTACGGAATTAGTATTAACGTGAGGTTGGGGTCGATTTTTTTGTTAAGCGATTAAGCGTCACAACCCCACGTTGTATTTGGTATAGGGTATAAGGTAGTAAGACAAACCTGAATCCACATACCCTATACCTACTGCGCAATACCGGGAGGTTGGGCCTTGGTAATCTTCTGTCTTTTACAAAATTAGCTGAGCCCAACCTCACGTTCGTATAAAGACCATTCGCCCGTTCGGGCTCATCCTTAGTACCTGGACGGCAAACTTTCTTTTTGCAAATGCCATGTGGTCAATGCTCAATGCTCAGTGCACAATGCTCAGTGCACAATGCTCGGTGCTCAATGTTCAGTGCTAAATGCTAAATGGACAATGCCGGTGCTCGGTAAACGAATAATTGAGCACTGAGCACTGTTCATTTACCATTCATAACCCAAATACTCCAAAAAAAACTATATTTCAGGTATTACGCGTTCTGTAATCCTTTTGCGGAAGCAAAAAATTATCCCGTGAAATCACTGAAAGACCAAAAGGGCGTACTGAAAAGACTTTTGCCGAAAGGCATAGAACCCACCATCGATGCGCTAAAGAAACAGGTCGTAGAAGATTCTCCCCGTTATAATGATGTGCTGGAATACGATGCAACTTACCGGGAAGCTAAGACCAATGGATTTAAAGGTGTGCAGAGTCAGGCAGATACCAATCAGGCAATGGCTACGGTCCGCAATGGCCTGATGGACCTGATCGATCGGCTGACCGCGGCCGATTTGGGGCTGGAGCCATGGGAGGAAAAACAAGAATCGCTGCCGCCGCACCTCGAGCGTCAGGTACAGCGCATCGACCAGAAAATCGCCCGTATCCAGGATCGACTGATCAGCATCAAAGGCACTGATGTGTCGATGGAAATGCGGCTGGAAGATGAAATGGCGGCGTTAGAAGCCATGAAAGAAAAGCTACTTGCGGGATCATGAGCACGCTGAAAGACATACAGCAGCTGGAACAGAGTGTCCGGAAATTGCGGGATAAAATTGCCCGCCAGCGGGATCGGTTGATCTCGATCAAGGGCACCGATGTGACCGGAGAGATGCGCCTGGAGGATGAGATCGCTGAACACGAAGCATTACTAGCCGATTTTCAACGGCAACTAAGTAATCATTTCCGCATCGGAACGCCCACTTCGGACAATCTGTTAACGGAAAAGCTGGCCTCCTTCGACGAGCAATTCAGTGATGAGGTAGGTGTTTTTCACCGGGTCAACATGAACCGGGAACAAATGAGTGAACGGTTTTTTGATGTGGCCGATGAGCTGGAATCGGAAACCTATCAATTCTATTTTATTACCGCCTGTCCTACCCAGATGCCGCCCAGTTTTGCCGAAAGGCTGATCCTGGAATACGTAGATGAATTCCTGTCGGGCGACGATAACAGTATCCGGTATCCGATGCAGGGAGAGAAAGGGCGCTTGCAGTTTGAGCAGCTTCCGCAAAAACGAAAGCTCAATCGCTGCCAGGATGCCTTCAAATCCTTTTTTGCGCAATTCTTCGGCTTTACCCGGGAACAGGATTTCGATACCTTCATCGCCAGGGGCATCCCTAACCTGCCGGAAGAATACGTGTGCATGGTCTTCGAGATCGAGCAGACCAAGTGGCGGGAAGGAGTGACGGCCGAATACCTGGAATGGATCGTACAGACTTTTTCGAATCCCCACGAAGACGTTCCGAAATTCCTGTTTTTCTTCGTGACCTACCTACAGGATATGCACCTCTCGGATTCTACCACACACCCCATTGTACAATCACTGGACCAACTGGAAAAAAGCCACGAGCCGGTGGTTCACCTGAAACCCCTGCTACCGGTGGCTGAACTGGACCTGCGGGCCTGGTTGCGCAGCATCGGCATCCGCAATGACGCTAATGTGGAGACCCTGGTGGAGATCATCATCAAAGGATTGAAGCAACGCGAACGAGCGATGTATGATGCCGACAAAACCTTCAATATGGACGACCTGGAACTCGTCCAAAAAATTATTTGTGACTTCCTGGATGCCCGCTAGAGGGCATCGCAAAATAATAAGCCTATGACCTTTCGACTCTACGATCGCGGAGAGCCACGCGACCTGCCCGAGATCCCGTTTAACCAAAAACTCCACGACCCCAAACTATACCGCCCGTCGGAGGGGTTGATCCAGGCCGTCAACGTCGCTCTGAATCTACACCAGCCGCTGCTACTCACCGGTGAACCCGGTACGGGAAAAACGCAGTTGGCCCATCACCTGGCCTGGTTTTTCGGCCTGGAAGAGCCCGAAGTATTCGATGCTCAGACGACCTCCACGGCCCGCGATCTCCTGTACCACTACGATGCGCTGGCCCATTTCCAGTACAGTCAGACTCAGAATAAGGAGCTTACCCAGGCCGATATCGAAGACCGGTTCATTGACTTTCGTGCGTTGGGTAAGGTGATCAAGGAAAAACGCAAAGCCGTGGTGCTGATCGATGAGATCGATAAAGCGCCCCGTGATCTGCCCAACGATGTGCTGGGGGTGCTGGAGCGCCTGGAGTATCGCGTGCCGGAACTGAACAATAAAATATTCAAATCGGAGGTCACCAAGCGTCCGATCATCGTCATGACCTCCAATTCCGAGAAGAACCTGCCGGATGCCTTCCTGCGGCGGGTGACCTTTTTTCATATTCCTTTTCCAACGGCAGCCGAATTGCTGGATATTCTCCAACTCAAAACGGAGGGGTTGGACCAGGTACATCTAAAGAAAGTAATCCAATTATTCGAATCTATCCGGAAAGGACGGAAGGTCAAACTCAAGAAGAACCCCGCGACCGCCGAATTGATCGCCTGGGCTATGCTGTTGCAGCGAATGGGATTCCCAATGAATAAGCTGGATGATTTATCGAGCCTTTCCGATAACGAACGGGACCAACTGGTCCAATCCTACTCCGTGCTGGCCAAGAATAAGGAGGACCTGCACGAACTACAAACAAAAATGACCCGATAATTCCGGCGGTTCTTTTATGACAAATACCTCCCGCACCTACGAGTTACTGGCTGCCTTCCTGTACGCACTGGAAGCGGAAGGGTATCGCATGGGTACGGGCACCCATCTGCAACTTCAGGAATTGGTCCAACGTCTGCCCGTGGATCCTTCGGACGAGCTGTTGCGGGACAGTATTATTCCGCTGCTGGCCACCAATGAGCAGGAGCAACAGCTTTTCCGAACGCTGTTTCAACGGGCACAAAGCCAGGTGAAAAGCAAGCACCAGCCCTATCACCCATCTCCGGTCCGGCGAGCCGCGCGATCCATCTGGCAGATCTTATTTTTTGCGATTCTGGCACTGATTCTGGTTCTGATCGCCTTTCTGGGGCGCTCGGTCCTGGATCCGGAGCTGGACCCGGTCAATCAGCACTTGACGCTGGAGCCCGGCGAGGTATCGGACGCCATTGCTCCGGATAGCAGTGCCCTGGAGGAATTGTCCGCTCCCGTTGTTTTTATGCTTCCGCAAAAAAAGGAGGCGGTACTGCCGCGGTTCCTGCAGTTTGAACTGGTAGACGAAGGAGCCCGCGTACAGTTCACAGCCCCGGATACGGCGATCACCGATACCCTGGAATTGGTGCTGCGGGGCGATGGACGTCGCTACCGGACCGTTTATCTGATCGCCACGGTGGAGGCCACCCTGGAAACCGGGGAGCAAGTGCCGGAGGTACAGGCCCGGATCGATACACCGGTGGTCAGTCCGGATCCGCTGGAGCCGGTTGCTCCGGTCTTTCGCCCCCGGGAATTGCCCTATGCATCTGATATTCGGTCATTGGAGTACACCCCGCCGGACGGATTATCTTCCTTTTTGGCCAGGAATATCGGCTGGTTGCGGTGGGTGTTTATTATTCTGGGCGCCCAATTGGTGATGCTCTGGGCCAAGTGGCGGGAGGAACGACGTAGAAAACTGGTGACCACTCCGGAAGCACACACCAATCCGCCCTACGTATGGAACATCGAATTACCGGACCTGGCGGGTGCCATTTCACTGGGTGAGGGCATCCAACGGGTGCTAACGCGTTTGCGCCGCCGGGCTTATGACGAGCGCGAAAAACTGGATATGCCGGCGACTATCCGTGCCACGGTCCGCCGCGGTGGAATGGCCGATTTCCGGTACCAACCACTGACCAGACCCCCGGAATACCTGCTCCTGATCGATCGCCAGTCGGGGCGCAGCCACCGGGCTGCGCTTTTCGACTATCTGTTTGAGGCCTTTCGGCAGCAGGATGTCCTGGTGGAGCGCTTTTTCTTTCAGGGTGACATTCGCGCCTGCACCAATGAAATGCACCCCGAAGGGATGGGACTGCGGGAATTACATCATCGTTATCCCGGGGCCCGCCTGTTGATTATCAGCGACGGGTACCGCCTGCTGAATGCCCGCACGGGTAAGGTAAATACCTGGGCCAGTCGTCTATTGGGAAACTGGAAGGAGTACGCTTTGCTGACGCCGCGTCCGCCTGGTGCCTGGGGACGCCGCGAGCGTTTATTGCGCAGTCAGTTGCCGGTGGTGCCGGCCACCCTGCAAAGCCTGACCTTCCTGCTGGAGCAATGGTCGGCCAGGGACGAGGCCGATTTCGACCAGTGGCCGGCCTACGTGGAGGATGTGCAACGGGAACCCATGGTACTGGAGGGAGACCTGGTAACCACCCTGAAGAAACACTACGATCCGGCCATGCTGCAGTGGATCGCCGGTTGCGCCATTTATCCGGAGCTGCACTGGGATCTGACCCTGCTGATCGGTCGTACAATGAGCACCTCCGAGCGATCTTTGCTTACCCTGGATTCGGTGCAGGAACTGCTGCGGTTGCCCTGGTTCAACGAAGGGAGGATGCCGGAGGCCGCCCGCTTGGTATTGCTCGACTGGTTGCAACGCGAACATCCCGACACGGAAAACCGGTTGCGGGAGGTGATTCACGAGCAATTTCAGCAGCAGGAACCACCGGCCGATTCGGTGGCCTACGAGCCGTACCGGTTACAGATGGCCTTCAACGAATGGCGGATCACCCGCGACCGCAAGCGCAGACGACAGCTGGAACAGGAATTGGAGCAACTGCTGGAACAAGGGCAGGAGGCCGACATGGTGATGATCCGTTACCTGGAGGGCGATCCCGGCCCGCTGGATCTGGTGTTGCCCGATCGGTTCAAAAAATTCGTGTACAAGGGCGGGTACCGGGAACTGGGCAGCCGGGAAAGTCAGCGCGACCTGCGGTGGGCGAGTATGCTTTGGTTGGCCCTGTCGGTGGCTTCGTTTTGGGTGAACCCCACGGTGGAGGATTGTGGGGGGCAAACGAGACCGTATTTGGTGCCTACCATTACGCAGGCGGTCGATTCCGTTGAATTGCCGAATTACAGTAATTCGGCCTACGAGCTTTTGGGCGTAAGCCAAAGGGATAGTTTTCTAATACTGGGAACCGGACCGGAGATTGTACGCTATTATCTTCCCAGTAATACCCTTTCGCCACTGGGATTACCGAACCGTGGCATTCAGTCAATTACCTATCCGGCCGTATATACGGCTGACGAACGTGGTCCGGTGCAATACACCATGCTCATAGTACAGGACCGACAATTGATCGGCCTTTCGGCAAATGGACAGGGAGGATACCAATCAACGGAACTAACTGCCAGAGGAACTATTATGGACGCCGGATACTACCTCCAAAACCGTATTCCCGTGGCGCGTTCCGATGGTCGTGTTCAGCTTATTAACGAAGATGACGAGGCATCGGCCACGGCTCGCCATCCGGGAGTAGAGCGAATTGCTTCGCCTTATTTTTTCGCTAACCGGTACGCAACCACGGCGGCGGACAGCACCCTTGTTTTGTGGGATCAAAATTTATATGAGACAGGACGAGTACAATTACCCTACCGTGCTGAGTCTTTAGAAATGAGCTGGAATGGCGAATTCGTTGCAACGGCCGGCGATAATGCCCTCGACGTTTGGACCAAGGATGGAGGCCTGGTGTACACTTCCCGTGGATCTGATTTGATCGGTATCTCAGGGAATAGTATTTATTTCCGACAGGCGGGGAAGGTGTATGTCCGCAAATTCACGGACAACCAAACTGCTTCTCAATTCGAGCCGAGTAACCTTTCGTATCAATTTGGTCGTGGATACAATCAACTATTTGCGCTAAATCCCGCCGGGACGCACGTACTGCGTTGGGGCACGACTACCGATGCCTTCGACGATATCGAGATTTGCTTAGCAACAGCCGTGGATACGGCCCTGTACCGCGAACACCGGGCCCGCCAATTTGCCTACCACGGTCAGTTTGAGGCGCTGGATGCGGAGCTGTTCCAAATAGACAGTGCCAACATTAGCGATTCCCTGCGTCGCGCCCGTACGGCCAATATTGCGACTGTGCTCTACAACCGGGCCCTGCTGGCCATGGAGGAGTTGGATACGGCATTCGCCTGCGAGTTGATCGACCGGGCGATTACTGTGGACGGCTCGCGGACACTCATCTATTTGCGGGCGCGGGAGGCGTTTTGTAGTGAACCGGAAGAAGGTGAGCTGCCACCCGGAGCCATCGAGATAAGCGGGGTGGTAGTGGATGCGTATTCGGGGGCGCGCATTCCCGGGGTCCGGGTCCGGTCCGGAGAGGTGACCGTCCAGACCGGTACGGACGGACGTTTTGATTTGCTGGATGAAGGCCAATACGAACCGCGGGAGATCACCCTCGATCTGGAGAAATCCGGATACATATCCCGGGCTGTTCCCTACCAGCAGGCCACCCGGGCGGGTATGCGGGATGTGGGGCCACTGGAACTAACTCCGCTCGAGCAAAATACGAGTCTGCGCATTTCCCAAAAGGGCGACCGATACGGCTTACAAAGAGGCAATCAATGGGTGCTTGAGCCTAAATATTCCCGCATTGAGCAAGATCCACAAAGCGGTTTTTTCCGGTTAACCGGGGCAAATAATAATGGGGAAAACCCCGTCGGGATGGCCAATGCGGAGGGAGCGTTGGTGGCCCCGTTAGCGTTCAGGCAGATCCGTTTTCCAAAGGGAGGATTCATGTCTGCGCAGTTACCAAGGTCAAATCTCTGGGGACATATCGATGTCACCACCGGAGAATCGATTGCCGGCTTTGATTTTGATGAGGTTGGTCCCTTTGAAAACGGACAGGCCACCGTGACTTACTTGGGTAACAGCTTTTACATGGATCGAAATGGAATTTGCGTACAGGATTGCCCGGATGCCGTGCTAACTCAAATGCTGGAAGGTTATTTACAGGGGAACATCCAAAATATGGCAACTGCCAGAACGACCCTGCTCAATCACCCGCAATTAGATCGTCTGCTGACGGTCGGTATGGCCGATGACTTTCTGGGCGATTTTGAGGAGTTCCCCGCCAACCCAAGCGAGGAAGATATCGCCGCCTTCGAACGCCTGCAAGAGCTTTTTTACGCAAGTGAAGGGGGACTTACTCCGGATATCGTGGCCAAATATCAACAGTTGTTTCAGTTATTAAGCAATCCACCGGGCAAGGTCCAGGATATGAGCGGGGAGTTACCGCCCCCCATCGCCGAGATACTGCCCGAAATGGTGGACGTGCCGGGGGGGACTTTTACGATGGGGTGTGTGGAAGAGCGGGATGGTCCTTGTGAAGAGGACGAGTTTCCAGCCCATGAGGTAAGGATAGGTGACTTTACGATCAGTAAGTATGAGATTACCAATCGGCAGTATGTGACGTTTTTGAATATGGTGAGTAGTCAGGTATTGAGTAGTCAGGAATTATATAATTTTGACGAAACTGATGCCCGAATACGGCTGGAAAATGGTCGCTACGTGGTGCAAGCAGGCTACGATCAGCACCCGGTGACCAATATAAATTGGCATGCGGCTAAGGCTTTTTCCCAGTGGCTGAGCGACCAAACGGGAGATAATTACCGGCTGCCCACGGAAGCCGAATGGGAATACGCCGCCCGCGGTGGTGAAAAGGGGGCAAGTCAGGGATTTCGGTACGCCGGTAGCAATAATATCGATGAGGTGGCATGGTATTCGGAAAACTCAAATGGGAATTCACATCCGGTCGGTCAAAAGAAGTCTAATCAATTAGGAATCTACGACATGAGCGGCAACGTATGGGAGTGGGTGGAGGACTGCTGGCATGACAACTACCAAGGAGCACCAGGGGATGAAAGTGCTTGGGTGCAAGGAGATTGCTCTAACCGCGTGGACCGCGGCGGCGGCTGGTTCGGCAATGCCAGGCTCTGCCGTGCCGCCAATCGCAGCAACGACATTCCGACGGCTGGTAACTACGTCGTCGGGTTCCGTCTGGCCCGCAGTTCGAAGTAGTCTATTCCGTGCTTTTTGGTGAGCTATGCGTAGGGCCTCCATGAGCGGAACATGGGGACGGCGGTAGCGTCCCCAGTGGAGGGAGTAGGTGGGCCGAAGCTATGTAAGAAGGGCTGTTGGAGGTAATACCGCCGTCAGGCGGTCGATTTTTTTACTCTCAACCCTATTGCCCTAAGCTCAAGTGCTTCGCTTTGTCAGTGGCAGAAAGGGAGAGTGGGGGATACCCTCAACCCTAACCCTTCTCCCAAAGGGAGAAGGGGATGCGCTTAATGGGAAAGGGAAAATCGGGGTCTAAATAGGATTTCATTTGAAGTCTTCTTTGGGGAAAGATACCCCTTCTCTTCCAAGAAAATTGTTGATCGCTAGGGACGGTAAGGAGTTGAAAAAGAGAAGGGGGCACCAGCTTCCGCTAAAAGCTAAGGCTGGCAGTGAGGGATGAGTTTTAACACCAATTGGATTTCCATCCAAAATTCCCTGATATTTTCCACTAAATCCTCGCCTATGACTCGTCAAGCTATCACCGAACTAGCTCGTTCGCTCCGTAAAAAACAGAGCCCTGCCGAACAGTTTTTCTGGGAAAAGACGCGTAATCGGCAGTTTTACGGCAAAAAAATCGTCAGACAAAGAGTGGTTTCCTATGCGTATGATTTAGGTAAAACCCAGTATTACATCCTCGACTTTTACTGTCACGAGCATGTGCTGGCCATCGAAATCGATGGTTCCATTCATGATCAAACCGTCCAATATGATGAAGATCGGCAAGCTTTATTAGAAAGTGTAGGGTATCGATTTATTCGGTTTTCGAATGAGGAGGTTTTGGAAGATTGGGAAAATGTGGAAAGCGCGTTGAAGGAAAGGATGGGGATTTGATACCCTCAACCCTAACCCTTCTCCCAAAGGGAGAAGGGAATACGCTTTATGGGAAAGTGAAAATCGAGCTCCAAATAGGATTTCATTTCAAGTCTTCTTCGGGGAAAGATTCCCCTTCTCTTCCAAGAAAATTGTTGATCGTCAGGGACGGTAAGGAGTGGAAAAAGAGAAGGGGCCAGGGGATGAGTTTTACCCTCAACCCTAACCCTTCTCTCAAAGGGAGAAGGGAATACGCTTTATGGGAAAGTGAAAATCGAGCTTCAAATAGGACTTCATTCTAAGTCATCTTCGGGAACGATACCCCTTCTCTTCCAAGAAAATTGTTGATCGCTAGGGACGGTAAGGAGTGGAAAAAGAGAAGGGGTCACCAGCTTCCGCTAAAGCTATAGCTGGCAAAGAGGGATGAGTTTTATTCCAACGCCACCACCTTCCGGCTCGCCCTTACCAACCCAACGACGTACACCACCGAGATACACAGCGAAAAGGCCCCTGCCAGCATATGAGCTTGCTGCAGATTCACGAAGTTTAGCATGGGCTGGAAAGCGATGGGAGAAAAGAATTGGCCCAGGAAAACGGCGCCCGTCATACCGCTCATGATGCGACCCCGGTTCTTGGGATTACTTTGGGTGAGCAGACAAAGCGAGGTGTTGGGCATCAGCAGGCCGGCACCGAGTCCGGCCAGAGCGGTGGATAGTGCCGCCGTCAGCACGGTGCCGGAGAGGCCGATCAGGAAAAATCCCAGGGCAATGCAACTGAACAGGATGGCGTAGATCTGATTGAAGTACAAACGGGATTTGACCCGGTTATAGAAGAAGGAAGCCGTAGCGGCCAGAAAAGTACCGCCAATCAAACCGGCACTGATCTCGAGCCCCTGATCGGCACCCAGGCTCCGCATCAGGAAGGGCGATTGGACCGGAATGACGTAAAAGAGGATCATTCCCAGAAAGATCGTCAAGTACACTGGCCATAGCGTATCGAAGGGGATATTGCCGGAAGTAGGGGGCGCTGCGGGATCCTCTTCCTCTTTGGAAGGTTCGAATAATACTTTTGCCGATAAGGCTAAGACCAAAATAGACGCCAGATACACGCCAAAGGGGTAGCGCCAGCTAATATCGGCTAACAGACCAGCCGCCGTAACGAATATCGTACCACCAAAAGCCATGAAGGCACCCTGAATGCCCAGGAAATTGGAACGCTCCTCGCCTTCCAGGTAATCACCTACCAGAGCCGTTGCACCCGTCATGGAAAAGGCTACGGCGATGCCCAGCACCGCCCGTCCCGCCAGAATGGCGTAGATATTATTCAGTACCAGACCCGAACCTCCGGCAATCGCGTACACCACCATACTGATCAACAGCAGGCGTACTTTGCCGAAACGATCCAGGGCATAACCCGCAAAAGGGGAGGAGATCGCAATGAACAGTGCCGGCATCGTAAGGATCAACTTGGTCAGCAGATCACTGTTGGGTACATCCGCAAAGTGATCGGAGATCATAGGCAGGGCCGGCGCGATAATCGCTCCCGCCATCACCGTCAGTGAGCTGATTAGGAGTAGGGTTAGTTTCAGTAGGCGCATGTGCAATCGTTGGGTACCTCCTAATAAGGTCAGAGTGCAGCCATAAGTTCAATACCCGTAAAACAACCGGGGAGGTTTTGTGATTTTTAATTATTAATGTTTGATTTTTAGTCTTTTACGAATTAATTAATAATTAAATTTTAAGAATTACAACTACGTCAGATTGTCGGTGATCTTCTTCAGGGTCTCCAGGCAGCTCACCCATTCCCGCACGCCAATGTCTTTGCTGGCCTGACGCAACAGGTCCAGTGCACAGCGGCGCAGCGGTTTCTGCAGGGCTTTTCCGGCCCCGGTGAGGTGTATGCGCTTGCGCCGCTTATCAACCGCACCGGCCACACGTTCAAGGTAGGCCTTTTGTTCCATGGTATGCAAAAGGCGGGTGAGGCTCGACTTATCCTTGTACAAACGGTCGGCAATGGTTTGCTGGGACAGCCCGTCTTCGTCCCACAGCACATTAAGCACCAGCCACATATCGTGGGTGAGCTCGTACCCCTGCTCGTTGAATGAGCGGACCAGCCCAAGTACGAATTGGTTGCCGGCCACGTGCGTCAGGAAGCCTATCGAATCTTCTCTACGGTAGTTCGGATCGGACATATCATCGGTATTGTAGTGGTCGTTGAGGTTGCCAACAATATATATCTTTTTCATCGATTTATGGTGGTTGGGGGAAGTGCAGTGTTCTGCTCTTGGTTGAGGACTGCTGCTCAGGCTTAATCAAAACCCACCCACTAACTCCCTCCCTTTGTAAGGGAGGGAGAACCGATCATCGTTTTATGGGGACTCCCCCTTCCATTCCCAAAGGGAAGGGGGCTGGGGGGATGGGTTTTGGATCAAGAATCTGCGCAGTCCAAAGCCAGGCTGTAGGGCATTGTTCTTGGAGGTAGCTATTGCTCAGGCTTAATCAAAACCCACCCACTAACTCCCTCCCTTTGTAAGGGAGGGAGAACCGATCATCGTTTTATGGGGACTCCCCCTTCCATTCCCAAAGGGAAGGGGGCTGGGGGGATGGGTTTTGGATCAAGAATCTGCGCAGTCCACTCCCCGGCACACGGCCCCGCAACAAAGCTGTCAACTAAAAAAATAGTTTAAAAACTGCTTTTATAGTTGATAAACTAAAAAAGTAGTTGTATACTTGCCTTGTACTTACACGAAAACCATACACATGGCTACACTGACCAACAAAGAAGAAGAGATCATGCGGGTGCTTTGGCGCCTCGAGAAAGCCTTTGTTAAAGAAATCCTCGATGAGCTGCCCGAGCCCAAGCCCCATTACAATACGGTGTCCACCGTCATCCGCAAACTGGAAGAGAAGGGACACGTAGGCTACGAATCATTCGGCAAAACCCACCGCTATTTTCCTTTGCTAAAGAAAGAAGACTATCGGGAGGAGATCGTGGAAGGAACCGTGGAGCAGTATTTCGATAATTCCTTCAAGGATATGGTGGCCCATTACGCGAAATCGGAGCGTATCTCGCCGGAGGAGTTGCAGGAAATCATCAATATGATCGAAAAGAACAGCAAATAATGATCTACTTAATCCTTTCCTTCAACCTGGTCCTCGCTATCCTGGTGGCCATCTACTGGCTGTTCTTTCGGGACGGACACGCCTTTCGGTTCAACCGGTATCTACTGCTGGCCCTGCCATTGCTGGCCCTGCTGCTACCACAGATCCCGCGTCCCGTAGAGATGGTGCAACGCTCGGTGACCGATCGGGTGCAGGAACAGATCCCATTCACCGCAAACCCTTTCGATATGGATCAGGCTTCCGCCAAAAAAACAGGCGGAACAGCGCAGGGTGGGGATGTTAGTGTAAGCGAAACGCCGGTTTTACCACCTTGGCTGCAAACCCTCACCTGGGCCAAGGTCCTGCTGAGCTTATACCTGGCCGGGGTTATCCTGTTCTTCGCTAGACACCTGCGGCAATGGTGGCAACTCATCCGGGTGCTGCGCCGCTCCGAGCGATTACCCAGCTCGGATTTCCGACTGGTCCGTGCTGCGGGCGTAAAGGAGCCGTTCTCCTTCTTCCAATGGATCGTGTTGCCAAAGCAAGAATTTCGATATACCGATTACCAACAGATCCTGGAACACGAACTGGTCCACGTACGCCAGCGCCACAGTTGGGACATCATGCTGGGCGAATGGCTGCAGATACTCTGCTGGTTCAATCCGACGGTAAAGACCTACCGCTCATTGGTGCACAACAACCTCGAATACCTGGTCGACGATACCCTGCTGCACCAGGGCGTCGATCAGCGCACCTACCAATACAGCTTGCTCAGTGTTAGCCTGGGCGGACAAGCCATGTCGATGGCCACGAATTACAATCATTCCTTTATCAAAAAACGCATACAAATGATGAATACCACTAAGATTAAGGGGATGCCATTCTGGAAGGGCGGACTGATTATCCTCCAGGTTCTGGCGATCCTGCAATTGTTTGGACAGGGACTGCCGCCGGTTTCCAAGGGAATGGATATTATTCTAGTTGGAAATGGAGCTACATATGAGGAATTATCGGAATTACAGGATAAGGTTGATAGCGATATCGATAATGCACGCTTTGGGATTAACGATGTCGAGTATTTACCAGATGGCTCTTTTAAATCTATTTCTGTAAAAGTTTCGACTCATTCGGGTTCCGGTACCTCAACATTTGATCAGGACATTCCGGGTCTGCCATATATGCCAAAATTTATTGGTATTCGAAAAGATGGCCAACTGTCGATAGGTGTTTTGGAATCAGATAAATTGGAGCGAATAATTGAGTTGTATGAATATTTGGACTTTCATACGGCTGCCTTAGATCCATCTAAAGAAAATTTGTTGCGCCTACTCCCAGAAATAAAAAGCCTGGAAAAAATACGTAAACAAAAATTATCGGAGCGAAAGAAAACGAAAGGTTCACCTTTTTCCAGAAGCATTACCATGCGTATTCCTAAGGAAGGAGAAGCACTGGAGTCATTCCCTGTTCTATTAAATCGCGCCATATCATCTCAAAGCCGGGAAGAAGGATTTCCTGTTGTTTATTATTTAGACGGTATTCCAAAAAGTATCAAAATCGATGACTTGGATTATTCAACTATTTCATCTATTGAAATCCGCACCGAAGGAGTCACCAAAGAGATCGGTGGAGAAGAAGTCAAAGAAGGAGAGGTAAAGGTGTTGATTACCCGTAAACCTGTTTCTTCCAGAAATTAACCAGCAGGCTCAGCTCTGAACAAAGAGCCTGATTCCAACTACGATTAAGTCTGAAATATATATTTGGCTACCCAGCTAGCCCTGAACGATTACTATCAATGATCAAAATCCAATATCATGAAAAACGTATTTTTAGTATTCCTCTGTGCCTTATTCTGCCTTTCGGCAAATGCTCAATCCGACCAGACCCCCAATCGCAAAAACGGACTCACCATCTCCATTGAATCATTGGCGGATGCCAAATCCCTGCAATGGGAAAAATTGGAAAATGTACTGACGAAAGAAGCCTTCGACGGAAAAAGAGACTTCGCCCTCACCGTGAAGGTCGAACTCACCGACTCGGAGGTGAAAGCACTTAAAAGTCCGTACGAAATGTCTTCCTTTAAAGTGGAGGTAACCGACGAACCGGACTCCAAAAAACGATTCCAGGAATTAAAAGACGGCGTTACCCAAATGATCGCCTTTTTGGAAGGAAACTAGTCCGAGTATACATCGTGAGGTCGGGCTTAGATGTCTTTATAAAGTGCAGATTAATAACGCCCAACCTCCCGGTACCGGGTAGAAGGTATATGGATTTAACCAAGTCCAATTACCTAATACCCAATACCAACTACAACGTGAGATTGCGACACTCCGTTATTTAGCAAACAGCTCGACCCTAATCTCACGGTATATAGTGAAATCACCCGGGCACCTCGTTCTGGATTGGACGGGGTGTTTTTTTGTTGGTCCACGGTCCAAGCAGCCTGACCTACGACCGGGAGACAAAAGGTGCATTGTTTGCATCCTACCACCTTCCCGAATATTGGATCGTGAACATTCCAGACCAGCAGTTCGAATGCTACTCCGACCCAGAGAATGGCGCATACCGAAGAAAAGAGATCCGAACGGGTCAAGATCACCTCTCAACAACCTGGTTACCGAAAACCACGGTAGCGTCTTTATTTGGACCGGTATATACCGCTTCGAAAAAGGTTTGGGCATAGCCCAAACCTTTTCACGCGAGTATATACTCGACTCGTAGTGATTTGGATTCCCAAATCACTACGTTGTCGGTATAATGGCAAATCGCCCTGCCTTCGCCAAGCAAGGAAGGTCCAGGGACTACTGTTTTCACCTTAACCTAAAACTCAACCTCAACCTTTTTCAAGTAAACATTGATTTTCAACAACTTATAGAGGTGTGCTTAAGAGGGAGAGCCCATTAACCTAATTACATTCATCCTCCATCCCTGCAATCCACTCCCTGATCAACGCGATACCCTCGGCATGCGGTATGACCCGCCCCAGTTCCGGCATCATCACCCCCGGATCGGAATCCTCCATGCGGTACACCAGGATGGAACTGTCCGGCTCGCCGGGAGCTATCCCGTACAAGCGATTGCCCGATCCTTTACCGGCGGCCACGGGCGTTTTACAAAAGCCGAGTTTCCCCATATTGGTCTGGTCGGCCTGCAGGTACAAGCCCGTGGTATGAGCGGGTCCTTCCGGGTGGTGACAATGCCCGCAGTTCACGTCCAGGTAAGCAAGCGCCCGCTCGTGAACCGTACCCGATTCGGGCGACGACCAATCGGCCACGGCAGGAAGGGATTGCGGACTATCCGCCAAATCGAGGTAGCCCAGGGATACCCATTTGCTCAACTGATTGGCGGGACTATCATCATATTCGTAATTGACATTCAGATTCCGCACTTTGGGACCAATGGGCAGTAGTTCTTTCTGGCGATTGTGGCAACTCTTGCATTGGTTTTTATTGGGTACCACGTATTCGATCTGTTGTTTTTGTCCGGCCAGGTCGACCCACTCCACATCCCGGTAGTCACCGATCACCGTCAGCTCCGCATCCGTCTGCGATTCGTTCCAGACGTAGGTGTACGCCTGCCAATCCCCTGCTTGCTTCAACAATAAACGAGTCTCCACCAAATCCCGATTCTGTTCCGGCTTACGGAAATCCGTCGGGTAATAGAACGTCTTGATCAATGCGGCCCCATCAGGGAACTGCAGCACACCTTCCGCATCCACGTTGGCTGATTGCCCTTCGGGCATCCAGACGAAGCGGGCCTTATGCGCATAGTCGGTAAAGAGGGGCGTAATCAGGTCATAAGGGAGTACCCCGGTATTGGGGCGTTGGTCAGTCAGCCTTCCGGCAAAAAAGCCATAGTCGGATAAATGCTCGTAGGGGAGGGTAGCAGCGGCATCCATGTTGACGGGGCCAGCGTACTCTTGTACCTCCGCCTGGCAACCCAGCAATACCAGTGAGAGAATACCTCCGAAGCACCATTTT
Source organism: uncultured Saprospiraceae bacterium (assembly GCA_964342305.1). GTDB lineage: Bacteria > Bacteroidota > Bacteroidia > Chitinophagales > Saprospiraceae > DT-110. The sequence continues at coordinate 74,624 of CAYFGK010000002.1, forward strand.
TGCCTAAAAAAATGCTGAATGCTGAATGTTGAATGATGAATGGGTTTGGAAACCAGGCAATTGAAATATTTATCATTCATCATTCAACATTTAGCATTTCATAAAGCAAAAAGTCAGGGCAGGTCACCACTGGCAAGAACAAATGTATTTACTGGTGCAAAACAAAAAGGATCACTGCACCATCCCGACGCAGGCGTAGGGTGCGAGATCGGTCTGGACATTATCAAAATCGTTGGCGGCATCCACGTTGGCAAAGCGCAGATCATCTCCGGACTGATCAATACAAATATTCAGGGGATTGGGGTTTCCGTCGGTGGTATCCGGTAAAATACCGTCGTACAGAATATCCTGGGGCCGCCCCTTAAACACCATGTTCACCATCTTTCCGAAGTCACTACTCAGGTCGGGCAGGGCTTTTTTTCGCTCGTAGGTGTTGTCCCGGATGGTGATATCGTAGGAAAACGGGTCATATTCCTCGTTTTCCCAGGGCTTTTGGGTCATTTGGTAGCTGGCAATGGCGGTACCGAATGTTTTGTGATCCCGGATGTCATTTTCGTACACCACCACCTTTTTTGCGGCAAGCAAAATAATGCCGGTGCCGGGAGGTACAATACCTACGATATTTCCCTTGGGGGCAAAGTTCTTGTGGTTATTACCAATGATCTGGTTGCGGTATACCTTGGTGGTATGCCCGTTCACTACCGGCAGATCGGGCAGGTCGAAGACCAGAATACCACCGGTATTTTCTTCGGCCCGGTTGCCATAGACTTCGGAGTTTATACAGTTCTCGATCTCAATTCCCGCTACATTGTGGTGGGCGTAGCAATCGCGCACCACCACATTGGTACTTTGCCCAACGTAGATCCCGGCGTCGGAGGCGAAGGATGCTTCACACTCCTCGATCAGCACATTGGTACAGGCAACCGGGTACAACCCATACCCTCCGTTACTGCCCTTAGCACCGCCGGTCCAGGTGGTCTTTACCCGCCGCAGGGTCACTCCGGTACAGTCCTGAAGCTTGATGCAGTCTCCGTTCGTATCCTGAACGGTAAGATCTTCAATGGTAACCGAATCGGCCGTGATCTTCAGGCCTTCGGCACCGGTTTTCTGATCTAAAAAAGAAAGAATGGTTTTCTCCATACCGGCCCCGCGAATGGTAATTCCCGAAATGCCGTCCAGCGAAAGCGGACGATCAAACCGGTATTCTCCAGCCGGTATCTCGATAACATCACCCGGTTGAGCCATGATCAATTCTTCCTGGATCCGGGCGTAGAGATCTCCGGCCAGATCAACAGATTCCGGAGTTTTGGAGCATCCTAAACAGACGGAGAGCATGCCTGAGAGCAAGAGTAACCGAAGAAACTGGTTCATGTTTTTCCCAAGAAGATAAAAAAACCGGCGTATTTCTTTTACTCCTTCTTTTTGAAGATAGTATCCACGAAATATTTTCGCTGGTCGTGCAGGTGCCGGATAGGCGACAAACCTGCTGCCGCAGCGAGTTCGTGAATCCCGGCGACACTGTATTTTTGCGAAAGCTCCACACTAATGGCCTCCCAGGCAGCAAAGTGAACACTCCATTTCAGAGCCTCAAAGGTCACGGTTTGATTCCGTTTGCTCACCAGGTAGCTGCGGGTTGCTCCGCTCAGAGGATCATAGGTCTCCCAGTGCCGGAAGGCATCCAATTCGAAATTGGCGCCCAGTTCGCGATTTAATCGGGTCAGAAGATTTAGATTAAAAGCGGCCGTTTTGCCGGCCGGGTCATCGTAGGCGCGCAGGATTACTTCCGGGTCTTTTTTCAGGTCAAAGCCCACGATCAGGTAGTCACGGGGCGACATAGTCTCGCGAATCCTGGCCAGGAACGATTGGGCTTCTTTGCGTGCCATGTTCCCAATATTGGCTCCCATGAAAAGGATGACCTTAGGGGTTTCCGACCGGTAGGTCAGTTCTTCCAGCACGTCAAAGTAATCGCCGTGCATACAGTGAAATGCTAGTTCGGGCAGGTCGTTTTTCAGGCTGTTTTCCAGCTCCAGCAAAACATTCCTGGAAATATCCACCGGACAATACCGCACATCCGTTCCCTTTTCTACGAGATAGCGCAGGAGTACTTTGGTTTTGTACCCATCGCCGGCTCCCAACTCTACCAGGTCGAAGGTGTCGTACCCGATGGTATCCAGGATCGTACTCTGATGGGTATCCATGATCTCGTACTCCGCATCGGTGAGGTAGTACTCGGGCATGTGCATGATCTCCTGAAATAACCGGTCACCTTCCGCATCGTAGAAGTATTTGGAGGGCAGGCTTTTGGGGTTTTCTGTCAGGCCCGACATAACGTCTTTAGCCAAAGGGGTTTGGGATGCTTTGGTTGATGTGGAAGGTGTCATGATTGGTTATTAGTTCATGAATGAGACTCAGCGGGCTAATCGGAAACCGGTAAACTGCCAACGCTTTTCGGGTTGGAAGAAGTTCCGGTAGGTAGGGCGCATATGTGAATAAGGAGTGGCACAAGACCCGCCGCGAAGGACCATCTGATTGACCATGAATTTGCCATTGTATTCCCCGAGAGCCCCTTCAAAACGGGGGTAGTTGGGGTAGGGGAGGTAGGCACTTCCGGTCCATTCCCACACGTGGCCCAGCATTTGATGATCGTCGCTATCCGTTTTGGGTAGCGGGTGGAAGGCTTTCCCCTCTACGAAATTTCCGTCGGGAGGGATTTCCCGGTATAGGTCCGCGCATGCCACTTCCCATTCCTGTTCAGTGGGCAGGCGGAATCCCCTCCAGCGGGCGTAAGCATCGGCCTCGTAGTAACTCACGTGGGTGACCGGTGCGGAAAGATTCAATGGCTGTAAGCCGTTAAGGGTGTATTCGAACCACTCTCCGCTTTCCTGGTACCAATAAACGGGCGTGTGTTGTTGAAGTTGGTTAACCCAGTCCCAGCCATCACTCAACCAGTGCTCGTACTGCCGGTAGCCACCGGCTTCGATGAATGCCAAAAATTCGCCGTTAGTAACGAGGCGATCCTGCAGATCAAAGGCGTGGATATACGTTTTATGCCTGGGGCGCTCATTGTCCCAGCTGAAATCAGAACCCTGGTATCCGACTTCGGCAACTTGCTCGGGAAAAGAGAGCCAATTGGCGGCGGGTGTTGCTGAGGAAGGTAATTCCTGCTGTTCCCGGTAAGCCGGATGTAGTGGGTTATTTCCCAATATGTATTTAATATCAGTCAGGAGGAGCTCCTGATGCTGTTGCTCGTGCTGTAAACCGACGGTGACCAGCATGTGCAGCTTGGCATCCAATGCTTGTTCCCGGGTGATCAGCTCCGTCATTTTTTCATCGACGTGGTTGCGGTAAGCAATAACTTTATCAACGGGAGGGCGGGTCATATTTCCGCGCATACTCCGCAATATCCTGGGGCCCTGGCTCTCGTAATAGCTATTGAAAAAGTAGTTCAGACGCTCGTCGTAGAGCTGGTAATCCGGATAGTAATCGGCGAGGATGAAATTCTCAAAAAACCAGGTTACGTGGCCCAGGTGCCACTTTGGCGGACTAACATCTTCAATGGGTTGTACTACGTAATCTTCGGCTTTCAAAGGGGCGCAAAGATCAATACTCTGCTGACGGATAACCTGGTAAGCTCGCAGCAGCGTTTCAGCCTGATTAGTGAAGCTGATAGAAACGGTCATATAATTGGGTTGATTAGCTGGACTTGCACAGAATGCTCTTCGTGAATAAATCGAAATTGTCCAATCTTATTCGGAGAAAATACACATGCTTAACAGCAAGGGATTACACTTTGTTTTATCGATTCGGTCTGACTTTCGGCTCTTAAAAAAGAGGCGCAATTTTTACCTTACTTTTGCCGAAAGGCATAAAAAAACCCTGAAATAAAGACTCCTTTATTTCAGGGCCACTGACCTTACCGCTTCGGTAAGTTTTGGGCTCTGCCTGGTGACTTTGTCGTCCGTATGGTAGATTAGCCAGCAGTGTTTATACTATCTCCTCTACCACCACACCATTCCAAAATGCGACCCTGTTTTCAATGTGGGCCGCCGCTTTCTTGGGTTCCGGATAGTACCAGGCAGCATCTCTCAGCGTTTCACCGTGGACCTCTACGTGCATGTACGCAGCTGTTCCCTTCCAGGGGCAGACAGTAGTGTGTGTACTGGGCGAAAAGTGGTCCATGTTCAGGGATGCTCTCGGGAAATAATCATTCCCTTCCACCTCCACGGTGTCTTCACTTTCGGCAAGGACAACGTCCTTCCAGCGAGCTTGTTTTGCCATTGTGTTTCTGTTTAAACGGTGGTTTCACTTTCCATCTTCAGCTCCGGGGCCTTGATGAGTTCCAGCGAAAAATTAATGCCTTCCTCGAAGAAATGCGTGATCTGACGTTTTTGTTGTGCTACATCGTCGCGTTTCAGGATTTGGCTCATTCGCAGGATCGCCATCGGATTATTCTCACCGACCCAGGATCCCCCACCGGGCAAATTGGTCAGATCGTCGTATTTGATCTTACCGCCTTTCCATTTATGATTGATGTAAAAATAGGGTTCGGGACTTAGTTCATCGGGGACAGCTAACCCCAGACCTATCGATTTGGTTACCTCTTTTTTATCGTTGGTTGCGACGTCGATTGTCATACCGGTATCGAAATGGTGGGGCCACACCGCAATGTCACTGGTATTCTTGAAGTGCGGTTTCAAAGCTTCCAGAATCACCCGGATATTGGTGCGGTAACGCATCATTTCGCGGTGGTGTTCGGGATTTGTCACCTGGTAGACACCTTTATTGTCGGTTTCGTGTGGTGGTAACTCATAATGGTCGATGGGTTTGATGGCATCCCTGTCACCGCCTAATTTAGCGACGGTTTGCTTGAGATAACCCATGACCTGGGATCTGGTCTGTCCGGTCAGCGGCAAAATGCTGACGGCCTGGAAGGTGTCGTTGAGAAAGTGTAGTTCGTATTTTTCATAATGCAGTGCTACTCTGACCACAGCATCTAGCTTGATTGGCTTGCTAACCAGGGATTTCAGATCGGGAACCCATTCCAGGCTGGTATGGGAATCATCATCCTGCTTGGGCAACAGACTATTTGCTACCAAAGCAGGAAATTGGGCTGAACGATGCAAATAACCTATCGCAGGCTTAAGGACGGTCGGGTTTTTAATGTGCTGTTCCTTCCATTCAATATTCATTATAGACATAAAAGCGTTTTCTTTTACAACAGGTCAGGGTACCGGAGGTTTGGTCACCGTCGGATATCCCATGCAAAAAGGCGATTATCCGGAGATAATCACCTTGCTAACAGTCGGTTAATGCGTATAGGATTAGTATGAAGGTCTTTTACTGCTTTCGCAAATAAATATCTCCGTTGTGGTTTTTTATTAACACCTCCGGTCCGCCACCATTAACTTTTCCGCGGGTCCAGCCATCGATATAGGCTTTATAGCTATTTTCCGAATCGCGTTTCTGAATCCGGGGCTTTTCTTTATCGAACACAATGTCGTAGCCCGTATAAATATCACCGCGCTCAGTCTTCATTTTTACATCCGCCTTGAAGTTGGCCGGAAACTGCACATCGATGTCTCCGTTGTAAGTACTAAAGGCGAAGGGCGCATCGGGGGTTACTTGATTGAAGGTCGCTTTAATAGCACCGTTATAGGCGTTTGCGACCAATGATCCGGAAATGTTCATTGCGTGAACGTACCCGTTATAGGTTTCTACCTCCAGCGTACCGGTGATGTCATTTATAGAAACATCTCCATCATTATACCCCTGAATCTCCATGTCGCAATTGTTAGGGACCTCCAGGTAAACCTTCAAGCCGCTGTTCCAATTCGATGATTCAACACTTACCTCGTTATTGCGCTCCACTACTTCGATGTCGGGGTTGCCACCGCTGATCTTTTTCAGACCGTTGCCGACATCGGTAATCTTGGTAGCTTCTTTATCCATGGATTCGTAGCGCAGCAGTACATCTTGCCGGTTGGTACCCTTAATAGTTATGGGGCCGCGACGAATGTCTACTTCCAATTTCATCGATTTGCCGGGATTGGTCAGTGGAATGCGTAATTCTTCCTGACCAAAACACAGTGTACTTATCAATAAGCACAGAGCGATTATCATAATATCTTTTTTCATGTCTATTTCTTTTTAAGGTATACGTCTCCGTTAAATGTTTCAAAATTCAGTTGGGGGCCGCCCTTACCCAGGATCATGCTGGACCGGGCTTCAATCTTGGTTTTAATACCCTGCATCTTGTCCGATTTTTCTTGCTTCACCTGCATGGGAGCGACCTGGATGTCGTCCGCTTCGGTAAAAAAGTCTCCGTTGAAACTCTTGAAATACACCCGGGCATCGATGCTGCCGGGCACGTACATGTTGATGTCCCCGTTCAGGGTGTAATACTTGGATCCATCGGTCGGCGACTGTTTATAATCCAGGTCAACATCCCCATTCACTGTGCGTAAGTCTATTCGGTTTTGAATATCCGATATGGTTATATCTCCGTTTACATTGTTGGCGCGAACGGTACCTTGTACCTTAGAGATATACATATCTCCGTCGTTCACGGTGGAGGCCGATAAGGAGAGGCCAGCGGGTACTTTGACTGTCCAGTCCAATTTCCAGTCATAGTCCTCGGCCCACCGGCAGTCGTCCCTCCATTTTCGCCAGCGGTTTTCCAGGTACGTCTCTTTTGTAGTTCCCGGTGAGGGCTCTTGAGTGCATGGAGTGCGCAGGTACAAAGCCGTTAAGTCGTCGGTTTGGTAGGAACCCAGCTGCAATTCCTCCCTTCCTTTAACTTCGGCAGCATTGTTTTTAGCATCAATGGTGCGCTGGACGGTCACTTCGATAGTGTTGCCCGAGGTACCCTCGACCGTAATGGAGCCATTGATATTGCTGATGACCAACAGATGGTCCGCATTGACCTGGTCCACCTCCAGGCTCAGCGTAAGGGTATCTGTATTGGGCTGGGGTGCCGGAGGGAATAGCCCTAACAGGCTAACTAAAAAGATGTAGTAAGCATTCATGTTCGTATAGATTTTAATCGGGTAATTATTATAGCAGGATATCCAGATTGGAACGGATCCGTTCTTTTACTTCCGGTGGTGTGTCTTCGCGTTCGAGTACCTGCTCCAATTCGCCCACCGATTTTTGTTCCTGAAGGTCGACCATGAGTTCGGACATTGCGATCAAAACCAATGGATCTTTCTGAAAGCTGATACTCTTTATCAGACCCGTTCGAACTTGTGGCCTTTCGGCAAAAGGATACAGTGCATCTAAGGCTGCCAGCCGTACGTTGCTGTTTGGGTCTTCCCTCAACGTTTTCAGCAGGGCTTCGGTGATCGGTTCGGTCACTTCCGTAAGTTCACTGGTTATGTGAACCGCCTTTAAACGGTCGGATGAAGATTCTTCCTTTAGCAGGGTCATCATCAGATCGGTTCGCAATTGGGTAAGTTCAGCCACTACCTCGGAGCCTGCAACTGGCTGTACACCTCCTTTTTGCATAAGCAAAGCTCCGGAAAGTACCCCCAGGACCAGCATGGCAGCTGCCGTCATGGGGGAGGAAAGCCAACGGACTACGGGATTTGTTCTTTTTTGAAGACTGACTTTGGCCTCCACCGCCTCCTGCTCCAACCATTGATGAAACTGACTCGACATATCCTGTGCGTAGGGATCAGCGGCGAGCCACTGCAGTTGCTCGCCCAGTTCATGGAGGTCGGAGAGTTCGCGGAGGTCCACTTCACCGGAGGCGATCATCGCTTCCAGTCGAGCTTCCTCCTCGGACGTCAGCGTTTGCTGAATATATTTTTGGATCAATGCTTCTCGCGTCATGATGGATTGTTTTGGTAAACTGCTTTCAGGGCCTTTAATGCCCGGAACACCTTAACTTTCACCGCTCCTTCCGAGCAACCGAGCTGTAGGCCAATGTCGGCGTATTGTTGGCCCTCGATCTTACTTCTGATCAGAATATCTTTTTTATCGGGGGGTAATTTATCCAGGGCTTCCCGCAACCGGTCGAGCCGTTCTTTATCCATTTGTTGTTGCATCCAGTCAGGGCTTTGGTCGACCACCTGATCCTGCCAGTCATCTACCGAATCGGTCGTATGCCGCTTTTGTTTTTTATGGGCGTCGTACAACACATTTCGTGCAATGTGAAACATCCATTTCTTGAATTCCCCATTGCCGGAAAATCCATGCCGGTATTTCAGCATGCGGTAAAAAACCAATTGGACCAGGTCCTTACTTTGCTCGGGGTGTTGCTGGCGGTTGTGAAAAAAGGAGAACAGCATCCGGTGGTAGCGCTCAAATAGCACGCCCAGCTGTTCGGTTTCACCCCGAGCTACACTCCGCATGAGATCGTTATCCGTAGGTGCTTGCACAATAGCGAGTGTTCGTTGGTTTGTAGAGATAAACTTACCCGTTTGGAGAAGGTTACAGCTTCTGATAAAAAAAAGCCTGTCCGTGGCGGACAGGCTTTCGAAAAGATAAATCTGTTATGTATTGCGCTACTCGAAATTGATTAGTTGGGCCGGTATACCTTACTCAGGTTTTTGTAGCCGGACTTATTCTGGTACCAGTCGTTGTATTGTCCACCTCTGCTTACCGCCCACTCATCGAATCGGAGGTAGGTATTGGTGATGATCTGCTTTTCATAGGGGTACTCGAAATCATTGGGGATATTCAATCCCCAGGGAAGGTTGCTGTCCGACATATAGTACTTGCCGGTTGCAAAATTAGAGTCATCGTCGGCGGTGCCAAAAAGTGAGAGATCGGCCAGGTCGGTGGGTACTTCTTCCGGCAAGTGGACCTCCACCCCGCGTTGGCGATTAATAACGATAAACGGATTATATGGAGGAGGCCCGATCTGGCTAACGGAAATGGGTTCAGTGAATTCGATCAAAACGGTCAATTCAACGGGTTCTACGTAGGGCGCGTTTTCCTCCGTATTGATGCCGATGCCGGATCCTGGATAGGGTAGTACCCGGTAGGCATTGTCGAAGAAGAAAATGACGGCCTGGTCTTGTTGTAATTCGGTGCCATTCGCACGCAGGGTGAGATAATCTTCCGCAATGTGATTACCCGTAACCGAAGCTACCCGGTCCCAGGGAATATTCAAATGAACCCCGAAGGCATTATGGTACGAAGCCCCGATGGCCTTCAGTTTGATCTTTGCTTCCAGCGAAACCACTTCGTTTTGGCTGTTGGTTACCGGATTGTAGCGGTAATCGATGACAAGATCATTAAAGTCGTAGTCGCCCCGCGAAGGCCATTGGTCTTCGAAAACCAGGGAGGCATAGGCATTCTCCGAGGGATATGGATTGTCGAAAGCACGGGTTGGATCTCCGGGATAATCATCGAAAAGATCACTAACTCCGTCGTCGTCCTCGTCGATATCATCGTCAACGGGTTGATAGATGGACAGGTCAACGGCCGATGTCGGCGTAACCGTAGTGAAGAAAACGGCATCGTTAAAGTCTTCGTCACTACCTGAATGGCGATTCAGGTCTTCAAACCCGAGCAATAGTCGCTCGGTATCTTCGTCGTACAGCAGTACGTTGTGTTTGCGCTTTTCAGGGGTAGGTTCGGGGTTAAAGGCGGGCGTTGAGTAATAGGTGTCGCCGGTAAAACTACTCCAGCCATTGGCAATAACGAACCATCCCACCGAAGTACCTTCCGGAAAAATATCCGTGTAGGCATTGGTTTCCGGATCCAGGTAATACAATTGTACTTTATTTCCGGGACTGAGCCAGGCTCCGGTGTTGACCGACACATCGGGAAAAATGATGGTCAGGTCGGTCAGGTCATTGACGGAAGTCGGTGGGTTATCTGTTGGGTAGGTATAGTATCCGAGAACATTTCGAAACCCTGCACCCTCCGTAACCAGGGTAACAAAAACCTCTGCATCCTCGATCAACTCCAGATTGGCATCATCATCACTGGCCAGGTAGTCGGGGTGAGTGAGGGGCAATCCGCTGCGTTCCGGCAGGGATGCGTTGACCCGTTCCAGGAAGTCGGTGGAGATTACATCATTGGATGGTTCCAGATAATTCGGGCGGCCGTAGCTGGTCCAGGACCCTAAAACGTAGAATCCGTTTACGGTGGAAACTGCGGGCGGATTATTCAGAGACCTGGTTTCTCCCTGAACTAAACCATTCGGTTGAGTAGGTTTGCCTCCCAGAACAAGTGAAATGTCGTTGCCTTGTAAAGGCACCACGTAGGAGGGCGCCAGCCCCAGGTAATAGGGGATGATGTATAAACTATCCGCAGTGGTAGGAGGATTAATGAATGAGGCCAACCTGCCCTGAGCATTGGTTACGCCGGAATACGCCAAATATTTCTGACCTTCTTCAGTCAGTACACCCTGATCGTTCAAGGGGTTCTGAGTATACAGTTCCAGATAAACGCCCGGGAGTGCCTTGTCTTCAAAGTCCAGAGTTCGCAGATCGATCTTATAGTCGGTTACCAGTTTGAAGTCGAAATCAGTGTATTTATTCTCGACGGGCTCGGGGTTGGAGTTGTCAGGTTCCTCCGGATTGGAGATTTCCCCGAATGATTCTTTCAGGCAGCCCGAAGCCAGGAGGGTAACGGCCAGGAAAAGCAGGCCGGGTAGTAGTCTGTTATTTCTCATAGTAGCGAAAGTGAAAAGGTAGCGGAGAGGGGATAGCTACGGTTGTTGACCGATTGTTTGTTGGTGTAAAAGTAAACGGTTTAGATTGGGATTTTCTGTGTTTTCGTGAAACGGGGTTTTACAAACTGTATTTGGCCGGAAACCTCCGGATTTCGGTATTTGCACCTTTTTTACGATGAATGGCGCTTCGTGTGGGGAGAAAATAACCTTAAGGGGGGATTGGTCGGTTTTTGATAAGTATATGGTATAAATACGGAAAAAGAGAGGGTGTGTTGCTGCCGGGACCTATGAAAAACGGTTTGCTGCCCGTGCAGCAAACCGAATATGCTCAGACGTTTTGGGAATTACCGGCGGTAGACAAAGGTGAAATTTTTGTAGCCGTTCTTGTCCTCATACCAGTCATTGAATTGGGAACCCCGGCTGACGGCCCACCTGTCGAAGTTCAGGTATGTATTAGTGATCACCCGTTTTTCAGCGGGGTATTCAAAGTTTGACGGAATATTCAATCCCCATGGTAAATTTTCATCCGACATATAATATTTTGCGGAAGCAATGTCGGAGTCATCATCTCCGGTTCCAAATAAGGATACATCCGCCAGGTCAGTCGGTGCTTCCCCCGGGAGGTGGATTTCTACCGGGCGCTGGCCATTCACTACGATGAAGGAATTATAGGGTGCTGGTCCGAGTTGGGACAGGGAAACCGGCTCATTAAACGTGATCGTAATGACTAATTCCACGGGTTCCACGAAGGGCGCATCTTTCTCGACGTTAACGCCAACGCCCGATCCCGGATGCGGAAGAACAGTTTGGGCGTCGTCAAAGAAAAAGATAACTGCCGACGACTGATTGCGTTCCGTACCGTTACTGTGTATATTCAGAAAGTTTTTGGTCAGGTGTTGACCACTAACCGAGGCAATTTTTTCTTGAGGTATATTTAATTGTACCCCGAACGCATTATGGAAAGAGGCTCCGATGGCACGAACCTTAATGCTCGCCTCCAGTACCGTTACCAGGTTGTTAGCGTTTGTGATGGGGTTGTAATTGTAATCGATCACCAGGTCATTAAAATCGTAGTCTCCACGGGAAGGCCAAAGATCTTCAAAAGCTAAGGAGGCATATTGACCTTCACCCGGATAGGGATTGTTAAAGGCTTGATTGGCATTGTCAGGATAAGCATCAATGAAGTCGTCTATTCCGTCTCCGTCTTCATCCGGTGCGCTGGTCAGCGGGAAATACTGGGTGCGGTCGATGGCGGTTGAAGGGGTTGTGGTGGCGAAAAATATGACATCATTGAAATCATCATCGCTGCGGTGGTCGCGCCCGAGGTCTTCAAAAGCGATCAGCATCCGCTCCCGCTGATTGTCGAACAAAAGCACATTGTGTTTGCGTAGCTCTGCATCCTCTTCGGGATTCAGATCGGGATTCGAATAGTAGGTACCTTTACCTCGCAGGCGAGGCCAGCCTTGTTTGATTAAAAACCAACCCACGGAAACACCGGCCGGGAAATCGGCTTCATAAGTATTGGTTTCCTGATTGAGGTAAAAGAGTTGTACGGTATTACCCGGTTCAAGCATATTGCCGTGGTCACGCACCATCGGGAAGATAATCGTCAGGTCGTTCAGGTCGGCTGCAGACCGGGGCGGGTTGTTTGTTGGGTAAGTATAGTAGCCCAGTGAGTTATGCGGGCCTGCTCCTTCGGATACAAAGGTGAGGAAAACCTCGGCATCTTCCAGTAGGTGGAGGTTGGCGTCTTCGTTTGGGTTCAATATGTCAGGATTGTTCGTTGGGAGTGATTGACGTTCGGGCAGTGCTCCGGTAAGGTCTTCCAAAAAATCCGCTGAAATGACCTCGTCAGTGTCTTCCAGGTAGTAGGGACGTCCGTTAGGACTCCAGTCTCCCAACACGTAGAATCCACTTTCCTGACGAACGGTGGGAGGCGTATTGTTCAACGTACGCACCTGGCCGGTGGTAAAACCATCTCCCTCCGATGCCTTACCCCCCAGCACGAGGTTCAGGTCAACCTCTTGCAGAGGTACTGCATACAATGGATCAAGTCCGATAAAGTAAGGTAGTATGTACAGGGTGTCAACCGTCAGTGCGGGATTGATGCGTGCCTTCAGACGGCCGTTGGCATCGGTTGCACCAGCGAAAACTCGCGAAGCTTTGGCATTTTCCAGTAGCCGCCCTTCGGCATCGAGTGGGTTGGTGGTGAAAAACTCCAGATAGGCTCCATCCATGGGCTGGTCCTGGCGGTCCAAAGCCCGGATTTGTACCTGGTAATCGTGGACGGTTTTGAATTCGAAGTCCTTGTATTTATCCGCCGTATCTGCTGGTCCGGCGGAGTCGTGTGTGTCGTCCATCTCCAATTCTCCGAATGACTCCGATAAGCAGGATGAAAGTGCCAAAGACAGACTCAGTAGGATTAACAGGTAAACGTTGTTGATTCGTTGGATCATAAGGCGGTGTATTGAAGGTCAGAAGCGATTTGTTTATTGTATGACTAATTTGCAGCAAAAGTAAATGCTTTAATGTGGTGTTTTTGTCAGAACCTGTAAACGGAGTTCATACCGCTGTGAATGGTTAGATTCGCGCGTTTTTTGGTTTTATCCGGTTTTCAAACCAGTACTTGTTTTTAATGAGTTGGTTTTTAGTGCTTTATGTGTAATCTTGTGTGGGTTCAATTAATTGGGAAGCTAAATGTGGTTGGATTGATAATATTGTGTTTAAATAGTTTTTAGTGTATTTTTTAAATTCGTGTGCTTGAAAATTGATCAAACCTCCTTACCTTGTACTTGGCCACCACGTGAAGGATATGTAGCAGACTCGATATTCATCGGTATTTTTTCGTACGTTCCTGATCCGGACAAAAAAACCACCCGCATTGGAGGCTAATTTCCATCCCGTTCAAACCACGAACACCTATATCACAGTCATTCTTCCCCTGGCTTTGCGCCAGGAGTACACCTATTCGGTACCGGAGGCGCTGAAGTCATCCGTGCATATAGGAAAGAGGGTGGAGGTTCAGTTTGGCAAAAACAGGCGATATACAGGCCTCGTAATTGATATTCACGACCAGGCCCCCGAGGGGTACGACCCCAAACCCATTCTGGCGGTAATCGATGCTGAAGCCATCGTTACGCCCGACCAGTTGCGTCTTTGGAAATGGATGGCCGATTATTACGGCTGTACGCAGGGTGAAGTGATGAATGCTGCTCTTCCCGCTAATTTGAAGCTGGCCAGTGAAACCAAGGTGGTATTAAGTCCCCTCTTCGACGGATTCTACGATGATCTGAACGATAAGGAGTATTTGGTGGCCGAGGCCCTGAGTATTCAAAGTGAATTATCCATTCAGGAGATTCAGGGAATTCTGGATCAAAAAACTGTCTATCCTGTCATACGGTCCTTGCTCGATAAGAAGATAATCTACCTCCAGGAGGATTTGGTTGAAAAGTATAAACCTAAAAAAGTTTCCTGTGTACGCTTGGCCGAACCTTATCATTCCCAACGTGAATTGATGGAGGACGCCTTCGAAAAAGTGAGCCGCTCCAATCGGCAGACCGAAGCCCTGATGGCTCTGATCCAATTGAGCCGAACGCACGATCCGGTTCGCACCAGCCTGGTGTACCAGGCCGTTTCGGTCGACATTAGTGTGTTGCGGGCCATGGCAAAGAAAGGCATTGTCGAGCTCTTCGAGCAAGAGGTTAGTCGCCTGGCGGGTTACGAGGATGAGACCATGGATACCGAGACCCTGTCCGATCAGCAAGAGGCCGCCCTCACTTCCATTCGCGAGCAATGGAAAAAGCATTCTGTAGTGCTGCTACACGGGGTAACGGGTAGTGGAAAGACCCGGGTTTACGTGGAACTCATGCAGGAGGCAATCAAGCGGGGTGAACAAGTATTATACCTGGTACCGGAAATCGCTCTGACAACTCAATTGATCCGGCGCCTGCAAAAGGTTTTCGGGGAGGAAGTGGCGGTGTACCATTCCCGCCTGAATAATAACGAACGGGTCGAATTGTGGAAGTCGGTCGTCGATGGGAAGCCCATTGTGTTAGGCCCCCGCTCTGCCTTATTCCTGCCCTTCAAAAAACTGAAATTGGTGATTGTCGATGAGGAGCACGACCAGTCCTTCAAGCAACAGGATCCGGCTCCGCGCTATCAGGGCAGGGATGCCGGTATTTACCTGGCCCACCTGCACGGAGCCAAAGCGATCCTGGGTACGGCCACCCCCTCCATCGAATCCTTTTTCAATGCTAAACAGGGAAAATACGGGTACGTCGACATGCCCGATCGCTTCGGGGGGCTGGAAATGCCGGAATTGATCATTGTCGATGCCAAGGCCTCTCTGAAAAGACAGGAGCTCAAGTCCCATTTTACCAAGGAATTACTCGATGAATTGTCGGCTACTATTGACCGTGGCGAGCAGGCTATATTATTTCAGAACCGGAGGGGGTTCTCGCCTTCCTATCAGTGCCTGGAGTGCGGATGGCACGCCGAGTGTATCCACTGTGATGTGAGCCTGACCTACCACAAGTTTCACAACAGCCTCAAATGTCATTATTGTGGCTACACCACCCGGTTGCCCGATGCCTGCCCTGCCTGCGCCAACCGGAAGCTGTCGGTGAAGGGATTCGGTACCGAAAAGATCGAGGATGAATTGAAGATCTATCTGCCCAAGGCCCGTATTGCCCGGATGGACCTCGATACGGTTCGCGGGAAAAATGCACTGACTACGCTGATCGATAATTTCGAGCAGGGGAAACTGGATGTGCTGGTCGGCACCCAAATGGTCACCAAGGGGCTGGACTTTGACCGCGTTGGGTTGGTGGGTATTCTGTCGGCCGATCAATTGCTGCAGTTTCCCGATTTCCGCTCCACCGAGCGGGCTTTTCAACTGATGACTCAGGTAAGCGGCCGGGCGGGGCGCAAACACAAACGCGGCAAGGTGTTGATCCAGGCTTTTAACACTACCCATCCGGTACTGGCCGAAGTGCTGGCGGGGGATTATGGGGCCTTTTTTGACCGGGAAAAAGCCGAGCGTCACGAATACGCCTACCCGCCCTTCACCCGCCTCATACGGATTACGCTGAAACACAAAAAGCCGGAGGTGGTCAACGAGGCGGGGAAACTGTATGACAAAATGATCCGCGCCAGCCTGGGCGACCGGGTACGTGGTCCGGCCGTGCCACCGGTAGGGCGGGTACGCACCTATTACCTCCTGGATTTTCTGATTAAATTAGAGCGCAACGCCGACCGCATCATCAAAGCCAAGGAATTACTCCTGCGGGCTGCCGATGATCTGCGCAGCAAAAAAGGCCTTTCCGGTGTTCGCATCAATATTGATGTCGATCCTTTTTAGTAAAAAAAGTACAGCATGTTACAGCCCAGTCAACTCACTCAGAATGGTCCTGCCTTATCCCGACTTGTATGGGGAGTCATGACCTGGGGCGAATGGGGTAAGAGGTATTCGCCCCAAGAGATGCATGAGCTCATCCGGTATGGTGTGGATCGGGGGGTCACCACCTTCGACCATGCTGATATCTACGGTCACTATACTACGGAAGAAACTTTTGGCAAAGCACTTGCTTTGGATTCGGGCTTACGCCAAAAAATACAGCTCGTCACCAAGTGCGGTATTAAGCTGGTTACGCCCAATCGTCCGCAGCATAAACTAAAATCCTACGACACCAGTATCGAGCATATCCGCTGGTCGGTTGAGCGCAGCCTCCAAAACCTGCAAACGGATTATCTGGATGTATTGCTGATTCACCGGCCTTCTCCATTAATGGACCCCGATGATATTGGCATGATCTTCACGCGGTTGAAGGAGGAAGGTAAGGTGCTGCACTTCGGTGTTTCTAATTTCACGACCGATCAGTACGCCATGCTGCAGTCGCGCTTTCCGTTGGTCACGAATCAGGTAGAAGCCAATCTGCTGCATCTCGACCCCTTTCTGGATGGCACCTTTGATCAGCTGATCTTGCGCAAGGTTCGCCCCATGGTCTGGTCCCCTCTGGGCGGGGCCAGCCTCTTTACCGATCGGGAGGATGCCCGTATTCTCCGCATTCGCAAAGCAGCTGAGGCTATTGCCAAAAAACGCTCCGGCGCCACCCTTGACCAGATATATCTGGCCTGGTTGCTGATGCATCCGGCCCGCATCATCCCCGTTTTGGGCACCACCCGCAAGGAACGAATGGCCACCGCCATCGATGCCCTGAAGATCGAGCTCACCCGCGAAGAGTGGTTCAGCCTGTGGACAGCCTCCACCGGCGAGGAAGTGCCGTAGGGCGGATGTCGATCCTCCGGATCGACCAGGTGTAGGTTTCTCTAAAACCTCAAACCTTCTCCGACTGCCGAAGCCCCTGTGGGCGAATCAAACCTGTTCAAAAGAGAAAGGGCTTTGAGATCAATTGATCTCAAAGCCCTTTCTCTTTTGAACGATCTGGTGGAGGTAGACGGAGTCGAACCGACGACCTCTTGCATGCCATGCAAGCGCTCTAGCCAGCTGAGCTATACCCCCAGATTGGTAGTAGGTACTTGGTACCTGGAAATTGGACTAAAGACTCGTTCGTCTTAGCGGGGCAGCGCTCTAGTCCCGCAAAACCAGAAATCTGTGATTTCATTGTTTTGCGAGGATCCTCGCCTTAAAGGCGGGACCAGCTGAGCTATACCCCCAGATTGGTAGTAGGTACTTGGTACCTGGTAATAGGACTTAAGACTCGTTCGACTTAGCGGGGCAGCTAGGCTACTTCCCGGGTTGGCAGTTGGATAAAGGTTTTGTAACTAATTCAAAATACCCAATACCCTGTACCATCCTCCTAAAGCGATGCAAATTTAAGGCAATTATCCACTTCGTCCAAGTTTTTATCGTGAAAAAATCATAGAATAAGCAGGTGGCCGTTCACCGTCATTGGTATGTCATACATCAATGTAGATTTGCATTTAGTACATGATTGGCACAGACAAGATGGAGATACATTGATTATTCCGTACTTTTAACGATTAATCCACTTTTTATGCTCACGATTATGAAGAAGCAACTTCCTGTATTGGGGGTGCTGCTCTGCCTGGCAGCCTGGGTAACCGCCCAAAACCCCAATCTTAATTACAACAAATTCAAACAACTTAAAGAGGAATGGCCTACCCCGAATGTCTACCGGACTGCTTCCGGTGCACCGGGCCATGAATACTACCAGCAACGTGCCGACTACGTGATGGAAGTAGAGATCGATGATAATAACCAGATCTTGCGGGGCGAGGAGACCGTCACCTACTTCAATCAGTCGCCCGATGTATTGACCTATCTCTGGGTACAGCTCGACCAAAATATGCGGGCCAAAGATTCCGATACGTACAAAATCAGCACCAATGATCTTAATGATCGGATGACCTTCGGGCAGGTTAAACGTTTACACAATGACTTTGACGGCGGACACAAAATCGATTACGTTAAAGATGCCAATGGAAACGATCTCAAGTATACGGTCGTCAAAACGATGATGCGCATTGATCTGCCCCAGCCCTTATCGCCGGGTGAAACGTTTACCTTCGATGTGAAGTGGTGGTATAATATCAACGATCACGTCAATGATGGTGGCCGGTCCGGGTACGAATACTTTGCCGAGGATGGCAACTATATGTACAACATCGCTCAGTTCTTTCCACGTATGGCCGTATACAACGATGTGGAAGGCTGGCAGAACAAGCAGTTTCTGGGCCGTGGTGAGTTTGCCCTCGTTTTTGGCAACTACGATGTGAAGATTACCGTACCTGCCGACCACGCAGTGGCCTCCACCGGCACCCTGCAGAATCCCCGTGAAGTGCTCACCAGTGAACAGCGCAAGCGACTGGATGAAGCCCGTAAAAATTTCGACGATCCGGTGGTAATCATCACCCAGGAAGAAGCAACCGCCAACGAAGCGGAAGGTACCGATGAGACCAAGACCTGGCATTTCAAGGCCGATATGGTTCGCGATTTCGCCTTCGCCAGCTCGCGGAAATTCATCTGGGATGCAATGGCCGTGGATATTGCCGGTGAAACCGTTATGGCCATGTCCATGTATCCGAAAGAAGGCAACCCACTGTGGGGGCAGTATTCTACGCGTGCGGTAGCCCATACCCTGCGGGTGTATTCCAAGTACACCTTTGATTATCCGTATCCGGTCGCCTGGTCCATCGATGGCTCCATGGGTATGGAGTACCCCATGATCTGCTTCAACTACGGCCGCCCCGAAAAAGACGGTACCTACTCACAGCGTACTAAATACGGGCACATTGGCGTGATTATCCACGAGGTAGGCCACAACTACTTCCCAATGATCGTTAACTCCGACGAGCGTCAATGGACCTGGATGGATGAAGGGTTGAACTCCTTCGTACAGGCCATTGCCCAGCAAGAGTGGGAAGACAACTGGGGCAATCCCATCCGCGGTATCCCAGCCAATATTGTCGATTACATGAAGATGGACAAAAGCCGGTTGAGCCCCATTATGACTAATTCCGAATCGATCTGGAACTTTGGTAATAATGCGTACGCCAAGCCGGCAACAGCTCTGTATATCCTGCGGGAAACGATCCTGGGTCGTGAACTCTTCGATATGGCCTTCATGGAATACGCCCAGCGCTGGAAATTCAAGCACCCAACTCCGGCCGATTTTTTCCGCACCATGGAAGATGCTTCCGGTGTTGACCTCGATTGGTTCTGGCGTGGATGGTTCTACAGCACGGATCACGTAGATATCGCCCTGACCGATGTGAAATGGTTCCAGGTAAGCAGCATGAACCCGGATATCGAGAAGCCTCTGGCCCGCAAGCGCGTCGAAGAAGCGCCCAATTACGTGGGTAACGAACGCTTCGCCGCTCAGGAAAGCCTGGAAGAAAGGGATGCCGATATCAAGGACTTCTATAACGAGTACGATCCTTTTGAGGTAACGGTACTCGACCGTCAGGATTACCAGCGATACCTGCAGGGTTTATCCGATGAAGATAAAGAACTGCTGGAAGCAGGTTACAACTACTACTCCCTGAGTTTCGAAAACCAGGGTGGGTTAGTCATGCCGATTCTTCTTGAATTCCGCTTTACCGACGGCACCAGCGAAGAAAAACGCATTCCCGCCGAGATCTGGAAACTGAACCACGACCAGGTGAGTAAAGTGTTCTTCTTTGAAAAAGAAGTAGAAGAGATCATTCTGGATCCTCACCTGGAAACGGCCGATACCGACCGCGATAATAACTACTGGCCGGAGCGCCGTCAGCCCTCTCGCTTTGAGTTGTTTAAGCGCCGCTCCTGGAGTGGTGGCGAAAACCCCATGCAACGCGCTCGCCGCGCTGAGCAGATGGAAAACCAGGGCTCGAGTGGAGGTAATGAATAAGGTCACGGGAGGTTGACGGGCTAAGCTGTCGCTAAGCGGCTACATGTCAAAACCTCCCGTTGAATTAGGTAGAGGGTAAAAGGTAATGGGGCTTGCCCGAATCCCAATACACTCTACTTACTACCATGTACGTGAGGTTGGGCCTGAAACAATACCAACTTTAGGAAATGGTCCAGGCCCAGCCTCACCTTAAGCCTTGAAACGAAAAAGACTTGAGCAAAGTCCCCTTTTTGGCGAAAGCCGGAGAGGGGACTTTTTTGTCAGGAGGTTACTGCCACCTCCTTCCGCTTCCGCAAAATATCTTCAATGATTTTCTGCCCGTGATCGCGGGTGTTCTCTATGAAAAGCGTGTTGGTTTGCATTCCACCGCAGATCACTCCGGCCAGGTATACATTGGGCAGATTGCTTTCCAGGTTCTCTTTATCGTGGCGTGGCACCCGGTCTTCGTCCTCCGGCCACTCGATACCCAGGCTTCTCAGTAATTTATAGTTGGGCTTGTAGCCGGTCATGGCCAGCACGAAATCGTTCTCAATGGTAAATTCCCCATCGGGTCCTTCCAGCACTACTTCGTCGGGTCGAATTTCCTTAACGATCGTTTTGAAATAAGCCTGAATGCTGCCTTCCTTGATCCGGTTGACGATATTCGGGCGGATCCAGTACTTTACCCGCTCGTGAATCTCTTCTCCTCGGATGGCCATTGAGACTTCAGCACCTTTATGGTAGGTTTCCAGTGCCACATCGCAGGCGGAATTACGGGCACCGATTATCAGTACTTTTTTACCCACGTAGGGGTGAGCATCGCGGTAGTAATGGACTACCTTCGGCAGATCTTCACCGGGCACATTGAGGAGGTTGGGGGTATCGTAAAAGCCGGTGGCAACCACCACCGAACGGGTCTTGTACGATTGGCGACTGGTGGTTATCGTGTAGCTGTCGTCCCCGTGGTGTTCCATGCCTTCGACCGGTTCGTAGGTGTTGATGTTCAGGTCAAAGGTCTCGGTGAGCCGCCGGTAGTATTCCAGGGCTTCGGCCCGGGTGGGTTTGTCGAGATGGGATACAAAGGGGATCTGACCAATTTCCAGTTTTTTAGAGGTGGAGAAAAAGGTCATATTTGCCGGAAAGTTATAAAGAGAGTTTACCAGCATTCCTTTTTCCAGTATGAGGTAATCGAGTCCGGCCTTGCCAGCTTCGATACCTACGTTAAGTCCGGTAGGTCCCCCGCCAATGATGATCAGATCGTACGTTTTATTTGCCATAGGTAGTTGCTATTTGTCCGTGTTCTTTTTTCTAACAAGGGTAATTCCTTTTCAGTTTGCTTTCGCAAAAAAGGGAACCGGAGTCTTCGGTGTTAATCCTGGGTAAAAAGGGCGAAACACCTATCTTTACCGCGACCAATGATAACCAAGTTATATGAAAAACCTAACCGAGTTACGTAAGCTGCTGGAGGATTACCAGGAAAATAACCCTTTTTCCCGCACACCCCGGGAGCTATACGAACCGGCCAACTACATGATGAACCTGGGTGGGAAACGCCTGCGCCCCCTCCTGGCCCTGGTAGCCTATCAGATGTTCCGGCCATCGCATTTGCGCGAAGCCCTTCCCATCGCCCACACGGTCGAAGTATTTCACAATTTTACCCTCGTTCACGATGATATTATGGACGATGCCCCCCTGCGCCGGGGTAAGCCTACCGTTCATACCAAATGGAATGATAATACGGCCATCCTGTCCGGGGATGTTATGCTGATCGCTGCTTACGAAAGCCTGATGACCTTTGGCGATGAGGATCGATTATCACGCCTGGTACGCGTCTTCAACCGGGTAGCCCGCGAAGTATGCGAGGGGCAGCAAATGGATATGAATTTTGAGCAAAGGGTCGATGTAACTATCGAAGACTACCTCCACATGATCGAACTCAAAACGGCCGTTTTATTAGGAGGAAGCCTGGAAATGGGCGCTATCGCCGCCCGTGCCAAAGAAAAGGATGTTACCAACCTCTCGGAGTTCGGTCGCTATATCGGGATAGCTTTTCAATTACAGGATGACATCCTCGATACCTTCGGTGACGCTGAAAAGTTCGGTAAGCGAATCGGAGGCGATATCGTACAGAATAAAAAAACCTTCCTGATCCTGAAGGCCCTCGAGGAAGGTACTGAGCAGCAAACCAAACGACTCCGCGAATTATTCAGCGAAATGCCGGCCGACGAAGAAGCCAAGATCGAAGAGGTAACCCAAATCTTCCGTGAGATCGGTATTCCAGAAATGGCCGCTACCGAGAGGGATACATTCCGGGATAAAGCATTCGGTCACCTGGAAGATGTCCAGGTTACGGATGAAGAAAAAGGACTTCTCCACGAAATGACCGACCTGGTGATCAGCCGCGAGCATTGAGTGGTGAAGGGATAGTGGGAGAGAGGGTGAATGGGGGAAAGGGTGAAAACAATAAGTAAGGCTTGATAGGAGAGTAGACCTTCAAATGAGCATATTGGAGAGCATAATAGTCAAGTAAAAAGAGATTGGATTTTGAACGCACGCAGCATCCAAAATCCAATCTCCAACTTCTGACTTCTGACTTCAAACCTCTGACCTCCTAAGGTTGTGTCTTCGGCCATTGGTCGAACCAACTTCGCAGGTACGCCATGGTCCGCAAGTAATTGGACGGATTGGAGCCCGTGCCGTGGTACTCGTCATTAAAACGCAGCATGACGGAGGGGACTTTCTGTACTTTCAGTGCCTGGTAATACTCCTCGGTCTGTGAAATAGGTGTTCGCAGGTCATTCACGCCGGTCATCAGCATGGTTGGTGTTTTTACATTGCCCACGTACATCAGGGGCGAACGCCGCAGATGTTCGGTAGGATCTTCCCAGGGATACTTTTCAAAGTTGCGGTACCAGCCCACTCCATCCGTAGTGCCGACGAAGGATAACCAGTTCGTTACCGGATAATTCACCGAAGCGGCGGCAAAGCGATCGGTATGACCAATGATCCAGGAAGTCAGTACACCACCACCGGAACCGCCGTACACGTATAAACGATTCTCATCGACGTACCCACGGTCGATAATTTCGTCAACCCCACTCATCAGGTCATCGTAGTCTTTGCCGGGGTAAGCATTCTGGATGGCGTTGGCAAAGTCGTATCCGTAGCCGGTCGATCCCCTGGGATTGGTATACAGCACCAGGGCACCGTCGGCGGCGTGCATTTGAAAATTGAAGTTGAAGCTCACCCGGTACATCGAATGCGGCCCACCGTGGATACGCAGGATCAGCGGGTACTTTTTATCGGGATCGAAGTTGGGTGGTTTGACCAGCCAACCCTGGATCTCGGTACCGTCGGTGGAGGTGTAGCGCACTTCCTCTACTTCACCCAATTCGACCTGATCCAGTACGTCGGCATTGACATTGGTGAGGCGCTTGATCTCTCCATTAGGGCTATAGCGCACGATATCTCCGGGTTCATGGTAACTGGACAAGGTACCGACCATGGTACCATTTTTGGACATACTGCTGGTGCTCAGTCGGTGATTCCCTTCCGTTACTTTTTTATAAGCCCCCGTCGTAGTGGCCTGGTAGAGGTTTTCGGTACCGAATTCGGGAACATCAAAATAAACGCCCGATCCGTCGCCGGCCCAGCGCAAATCGGCGGGATTGCGATCCAGGCCGTCGGTAATCCGCCGGACATTGCTGCCGTCGGCATTCATCAAATACACATTACGCGCGTGGTAGAAATTCTCGGTCCATTCGGAGCCGATAAAGGCAATCTGGGAGCCATCAGGGGAGACGACCGGATTGTACTCCGAGCCTTTGCGCTCGGTAACCTGATCGATCTCACCATTCATAACCTGCACACGATAGATGTTGGATTCCCTATAGGCGTATTCCGCATCGGGAATGCGCAGGGAACTGAACAGGATCGCCTGGCCGTCGGGGGTCCAGCTAAAGTCGCCACCGTGGTCGAAATCACCAGACGTAATTTGACGGGCTTCACCTCCTCCGGCCGGTACCACGAAAATGTGGTCATAACCGGGTTTGAGGTACCCCTGCCGGTCGCGACGGTATACCAGTTTGTCGACTACCCGTGGCCCCTCCGTCCAATCGGCACCGGCAGGTGCCTTAGGGAGGGAGACCTTCCAGTCGGGTTCACTATCCACAAAGCTGGTAAAGGCAATGTGCTCCCCGTCGGGTGACCATTCCATATTGGAAGGGCTGTTTTTCAGGCGGGTGATCTGGGTGGCTTCCCCCGGCAGGTCTACGTATTTCACAAAGATCTGCGTGCCTTCCGGTTCCCCCTGACGGGTAAAAGCAATGCGGTCACCATCCGGCGACCAGAGGGCATTCGAGCCATTCACCAGAAATCGCTGCTGGGTACCATCGGCATTCATGATCCACAGATCGGATTCCCGCTTGTCTTCTTTCAGGTTGATCCAGCCACGGGTAAAGATGATCCGCTCCCCATCGGGCGATATTTGCGGATTGGAAACGGACTCCATTTTGGCGTAATCATCCAGACTTAGCGTACGCTTGGCCTGAGCCTGCATCAGAGCAGGGGCGAGGAGTAGGAGCCCCAGCCATAGGTAGGTCAATCGGTTCATAGCGAGTGTTTTTGTTTCCTTTTAAGATAGGGTTTTTATAGATTTCCGGTGGAATTGAAAATACCTGAAACCATGAAAAACTTTTTTGGAGCAGCTTTTCTTCTCCTGGCCTTTCTCTCCGCTCAGGGGCAAAATCAGGGGAACATTCTCTACAATTGTGCGAGCAGCCGGGATTATATTACAGCTTCTTACCTCCCGTCCTTCACACTCAATTGCCTGGATATCCTTACAGGGTACGGAACTTCGATGGATTGCGATGTTACCAGTGTTGAACGAAGTGATGAATATGGTATGATTCGAATACCGGTGCGCCTGATTCGGGTATTAAATCAAATGGGGACGAGTCCGTTTACTGATAATGAATTACTTTCCCATTTGAATTATGCCAACTCCATTTTTAATGAATTTGGAATTCACTTCTATCTAATGGAAGATCAGGTGCAGGATATCCTTAGTGATGGTATCTATGATTTTTACAATAATGCCTTGGTCGATGGGGAAGGTAACATTGAAATAGTGCCCTTGTCACAGGATTACGAAGAATTACAGGGTATTATTGATGGTCTGAATTTTCAAATTCAGGCGCAACCCCTCAATATAGTTTTTACTAACTCTGTAAACGTTGCCGAAGGAGACCTTGTCCAAGGCTATAGTCCTTCACCAGTAAACGGACTGGCCGATTTCCCTAACAGTGGGAATATAGTTCTGGTCAGCCACCGGAGTACGGTGAATTTTTTTGCGGATCGGGATAAAATACTTGTCCACGAGCTGGGGCATTCTCTGGGACTATTCCATACGTTCAGTACTTCTTTTGATCAGGTTAATTCTTGTAAAAAGGGCGACTACATAGGGGATACCGATGCAGACACAATAAATAATTGCGTAGGCAATACCTGCATAAATTTTATGAGCTACGCGGGGAATAACCGGAACTCCTTTACCGAGTTCCAAAAGAAGAAAATGCGGGATATTGTAACCTCCGGCGAGTTATCGGAGCTTTCCGCTCCGATGAACGCACCGGTCGTCGAGCGGAGCACTCCGTCCGGAACCATTCCGCTGGGACACCCGGTCACCTTCGAAGTGAATCATACCAATGCGGTGGAATACCACAGTGCTGACGCGGTTCAGTGGGAGTTGGAAGTTAATGGGGTGACCTATATTTTTCCGCCATCAGCCGATTTTACGGTAAGCACGGGAGATGATGGTTTGATACAGGCTCCCGGTACCTATACTCTGCGTGCTGTGGAAAAAGCTCCCTATAATGCAGACCTGATCGGCCCATCTACATCCATTGCTATTACCATTGGGGCTCCTACCGACGAGTGGAAAAAAGGCTCCACTCCATTTTCTCACGGATTTAAAAGCATCTTTTTTCTGGATGATAAACTGGGCTGGATTGGAGGTAATAGCCAACAAATCCTTAAAACAGTGGATGGAGGGTTGACCTGGCAATCTACCCAAACCCCGGATGGAATTTATTCCATTAACAGCCTTTTCTTCCTGAATGCCTCACTGGGTTGGGCCTGTGGTGGAAATGGCCTCATTTTCCAGACAACGGATGGAGGGACTACATGGCATCCTCAGAATAGTGGATTGACTACGGAGGATTTGTACGATATTCATTTTGCTTCTTCCGGGACAGGCTTCGCGGTCGGAGAATTCGTTATTCTGAAAACAACGGATGGAGGGTCAAATTGGGAGTCCATTAATGCTTCCCGGGAGGTTCGGGCAGTTAAAATGATAAACGAACAAAAGGTGTTTTTAGCTGGCGATGATGGGTTTTTCTTTGTTTCAGAAGATGGCGGTGAGCAGTATTCGGTCATCGATCTCAATACAAGTGCCTCTTTAAAGGATATTTTTTTCCTGGATAGTCAGAGAGGATTCCTGGCAGGCGGTGATGCGTTTTTTTACACCACGAATGGTGGAGATACCTGGCCCCGTGAAGATTATCTCGGAGCGGGAAAAAGTGTCCATTTTCTAAATGAGAACGAAGGATTTCTGTTAGGTGATAAGGTGGTTCATCACACTGAGGATAGGGGTAATACCTGGTCCGCTACGTCACTGGTTCAACTACAAAATGGTGATCTGTGGGATCTGACGTTCCTGGATAACTCCATTGGATATATAGTCGGAAACAGTGGGACTTTACTAAGGCGTAATGCCAATAGTGTCGCTAGTATCCAATGTTCCTTTACAACAGTTGGGGTCAGCGGCCAGGTAAGTCGGTCCATTCAGAGTCAGCAAAAGATATACACAGAAAATCAAACCCAGATTACCAGCCCCGTATTGCTGGAGGCTGGTTCCTCCATAACCTTAAATCCTGGGTTCACGGCTGATGGGGCGCATTCATTTGTTGCCAGCATTGACGCTTGTGCAGCCAGTAGTTTTTCCCTGAATTCATCGTCCCGCATAAGTCAAACGCCAAAACGAAAAACAGATGCCGAAATCTCCCAAAAAGAGGGCATACAAATCCACGCTTTTCCCAACCCGGCCAGCGAAGTGCTTACCTTAGAAAGCTTTATCCCCGAGGGAATGGACGGGGCACTTCGCATTTATTCAATTGATGGCAGCCTAAAAAAGTGGAGCTTATCAGATGTACCTGACGGTTGGAGTAGTTATGAGGTACCAGTTAGTACATGGGCAAGTGGGATGTACTTGATTCAACTACATACATCTAGTGGTATACAAACTCGAAAAGTGGTCATTACTAAAAGCCCCTAAACCGGCCGCTCAAACCCCGCCCGCATTCGCTCCACCGGCTCGCGGCAGATACATCCCTGCAGGTGATCGTTCACCAGGCCCATGGCCTGCATGAAGGCGTAGGCGGTGGTTGGTCCCACAAAGCTCCATCCCCGTTTTTTCAGGTCTTTACTCAGGGCCTTGGAGGTGGGCGTTTGGGTGACCCGGATCATCGTGTCGTAGCTAAAATCGGCCGGTCGCTCGGAAGCTTCCGGCTCGAACGACCAGAAATAGCTGGCCAGGGAGCCTTTTTCGTCCACCAATTCCAAAGCTCGACGGGCATTATTGATGGTGCTTTCGATCTTCTTCCGATGGCGGATGATGCCGGCATCCTGGAGGAGCACCTCCACTTCTTCCTTTCCATACCGGGCAATTTGTTGGAAATCAAACCCGGCAAAAGCTTTTCGGAAATTCTCCCGCTTTCGCAAAATGGTGAGCCAGCTCAGGCCCGACTGAAAACCTTCCAGACAGATCTTTTCAAACAACCGGATGTCATCACCAACCGGCTGCCCCCATTCCTCGTCGTGGTATGCCAGGTAATCGGGGTGACCACCGTGCCACCAGCAGCGGGATTTTCCGTCGGAATCGATGCGTAGTCCGTTTTTTACATCCATAATGTACTGTTAAACCCAGCCCGCCAGGCCAAAGGTGATGTATTCCAGAAAGAATAAGATCCAGATAAACTGATAAAAACGGGCGATGCTCTTTTTTTGCGAAAGCTGAACCCTGACCGCCATCCAGAGTAGGCCGAGGCCAAAAACTATGTGGACAATGCTGAAGAACCAGGTATTGGCCCGCAATTGCCCGACCCAGGCGTAGGTGACCAGACCCGCAAAGGCCAAAAATAAAATAGTATTGCCAATCCACAGTACCCGCCGGCTGCCCAGGCGGATACTCAGCGTGCGTATATTATGGCGGGCATCACCTTCCATATCGGGCATATCCTTGAACCAGGCAATGATGATGCTGTAGATAAAAATAGTTGCGGTTAGCAACCAAACCAACGGGGGCAAGGTTTCCAAGCCATTGATCCGGTCGTGGAAATGCAAAAACAGCAGGATATTTACGATCAGTCCGCGCACGGCAATAATGCAAAAAGCCGCCCAAAAGTAAAAGCGCTTCAGGCGGATAGGCGGAAGGGAATACATAGTACCCAGCAGTAAACTGAGCAAAACGGTCAGCAACAGATGTTTGCCCAGCCAGATAGCAATAACCAGGGAGATAAGTACACTGATCCCGATCCACCAGTAAGCAGTGCGCAGGGTTATCGCCCCCGACGCCAGGGGCAGGTACGGTTTATTGATCTTATCTATGGCTACATCCGTAATCTGATTCAACCCCACAATGTAGATATTGGCCCCCAGGCAACTCAGCAAGGTCCATCCCAGCAAGGGAAGGTTGGTCCATAGCGATTGGTCAGAATAGGCTACGGCAATGGCAAATAAAACGGTAATACTGATCGTCGTACCGATCACCGTATGCAGGCGGGAGAATCGTATGAAGGATGTAATCATGGCTTGGTCGCTTGTAGTAGTCCAAATCGGATCAGCCCCATGCGGTATCCCCGTTGCATATAGCGCATGGCCCAGGCTCCGCGCATGGTCGACAGGCCAGTTCGGGCCAGTCCCCGTAATCCGCGGACCGAAAGAGCCGAACGAATAACGGCACCCCAGAAGGGGGCGACGAAGGTGCTCCAATCGGCCGTTTCGATCCCCTGAAATCCTGTCTCTTCGGATAGTTCTTCGTAGCGACGCAGACTAATCCACGGCGGTAAATGATAGAGGCGACATAATTTGTCCAGGATGCGTTGCTCCTTTTTGTTGAGCGGTACCTTGCTGACATCCCGGGTACACCAGGTAATGAGCAACAATCGTCCTCTCGGTCGCAACCTATCGAAAAAAAGTTGCAACATGTCCTGTTTGGGGGCAATGTGCTCGGCATTTTCCATGGACCAGATCAGATCGTAGGGACCAAAGGATTGGTCGATCGACAAGAGGTCTTGTTCGGCAAAGGTAACCCGGTCACCCAGGTCCGCCTGGCTGGTAAGTTCACGGGCCCGTTGGATCTGTACCGAACTGATGTTAACTCCTTCCGCCTTGGCGCCGTACTTGCGGGCCAGGTAGCGGGCGCTGCCGCCCACACCGCATCCGGCGTCCAAAATGGCCCGGGGATTACCGATGCCGGCCCACGACAAAGACTCTTCGATCAGGCGGATTTGGGCTTCCTGGTGATTGGAGACGGGGCTGTCGGGCGGATAATACCCATGGTGCATATGCTCCCCCCAAATGTCGAGCCACAGATCGGTCGACTGATCGTAAAACCGGCTGATGCGTTTATGAAGATCGGTACTCATAGTATTGCCCGGATTATAGCGATCAGAATGATGCCAATGAGCAGTAGTACGGCAATTTGATAGCGGTTCAGGCGCTCCAGCGAGGCCCCTTCCCGTCCCTGAATGGCGGCCTTCAGGTATCCGAACAGTGCCGCCGGTATGAAGGCAAACCCGGCCAGTGAACCGAGCAGCACCCGCCCGATCAGCTGCAGGCGTCGGCCGAGCGTCATGGGGCCTTCTTCCGGTTCTGTTGCAGCGGGGTCGGGAAGGGTAGGAGGTTGGTAGTCATGGGGCTTGGTACCAATAATGGCGAGGCCGTACTCCGAATTACCCCCGAACCAGTGCGGGCGAATGTACCGCACCTGAATATCCGTGAAGCCAGCCTCCTCGTACCATTGGCGGTATTCTGCTTCTTCCGGAAAGAGCATCCAGGTATTGGCCAGGCGCCGTCCCAGCGGATGCTTGGGTTCCAAAGGGCCGATCATCAGGGCCTGACCGCCCGGTTTGATCACCCGGATCGATTCGCGAATGCCCTGATCGGGATTGGGCCAGTATTCGATGCTGCCGGCCGATACGTAGCGGTCGAACTCATTATCGGGGAAAGGCAGGTTCTCCGCATCGCCCAGTAAAAAGGTACATCCCCGCAATTCCGGTTTGCGTTTGGCGTGGGCCATCTGGTGGGGGCTCTGGTCCATACAGGTTACCTGTGTCGGTGACACCCGTTGCACAATTCCTTCGGTGGTGAATCCGGTCCCGGAACCTACGTCAACTACTTTAAGGTCCTCGGGTGACCAATCGGCCAGGTCCAGCGAGGTATCCCGCATGGGGACTGTCCAGAACAGTGGGTTGACCAGTTTATCGTAGAAGATGGACAAAAACCGGTAAAACCAGTAAGCTTCCTGTTTGTGTTGTACCAGGCGCATAGATGTTGGGTTAGCGATGATAAGGTGATTGGTTACCGTTCGTAGCGGATGTTATTTCGGTATGGTCAATAGTGGTGACCGGGCAAATGTCCTCACAAAGCATGCAGGCGATATCGCAGGGACGATCCACGGCAATCGTATCAAAAGGACTGATAAAGGGCTCCGGTTGTGGGCAAATGGCCACGCAGGCACCACAATTTATGCAGGCATTCCAGCCAATATCAAAGAGTACTGGTGTACGGTCAGACATGCTCAGATCTTTTTGTATTCGGACTCCGGGCTGAAGTAATGAGACATGGTTTCAAACAGGGCCAGATCTCGTTTGGGGACGTCTTTTTCCCGGAAAATGTCGGTTTTTACATCGTACAGTTTCCACATTTTTCGGCCCAGTTGATCAAACCAGGCATCCTGGTAGGCCGCTAACTGGCCGGCCCGAGTCGGTTGGTCGGTCGCCAGGTGCTCAGCTAGGAATCTGGCGGCGATCGCCCCGCCGCTCAGGGCAGTGTGGATGCCACCGCCGGTAATGGGGTTCACGTGCCGGGCAGCATCACCCACCAGGATCAATTGGTCGGCGTACTGCACCCGCAGGGGTGCGGCCAGTGGCACGCCTCCTCCCTGGATCTCCAAAATGCGGGAATCCTTAAAGCGCTCTTTAAAAAAGGATTGCTCCATGAATTGTTGTAAATGCCACTGGGCATCGCGATCGGTAAAGGTGGGAATAACACCCAACCCGATCTCTGCATATCCGTGCCCTTTCGGAAAGACCCAGGCGTAGCCGCCCGGTGCCCATTCGTGACCGGTAATGATCTCGAGCAGCCCTTCCGTTTCGACCTGATCGACCACGTACTGCAGGCAACTGGCCAGCTCGTTGATACGGATATGGGTGCGCAGGCCGGCCCATTTACCAACTTGCGACATGAGTCCGTCGGCACCGACGACCACCCGGCAGCGCACACTGGTTTCTGTTCGAAAATGACGCAGCTTAACGCGGCACTGACCATTGTCGATCGATTCGTAACCGAGGCCCTCCGTTTTCAACTGGACCGTAGCACCGGCTCGCTCGGCCAGCGTCATTAAGTAGCGGTCGAACCGACGACGGTCGACTACGTAACCCAACGGTTTTTTTCCTGTACCGGGACCGTACTCGTCACCTTTGAGCATACGGTAATCAATGCGGGTCATCTCACCCGCCTGATCGTAGATCCCAAAACCATAGATGGGTTCCTGAATGAATTCGTCGGTGATGGGGATGTCCACTTCCTCCAGGGCGTGACGGCTAACTGCCCCGGAGCATTGGATGGGGGCTCCCAGTTCCTGGCGTTTGTCGATGAGTAAAACGGATAAATGGTGTTGAGCCAGCAGGCGGGCAGTAGTTGCTCCGGCCGGACCAGAGCCAATTACCACTACATCGTAGAAGGTGTCGTGCATCAATAGTGTGCTTTGTGGCCGGATTCGCTGCGGGTATACGCAGGTTGGAGCGACCACCATCAGGGCATGACCATAATATAGGGAAAATAAAAAAAGGAGCGACCACCTAAGTGGTCACCCCTCACACTATGAAACACTATATCTTTATTCGCTTACTCAGTTAGTAGTAAGCAATAACCGTGCCAAAAAAGTGCAATGCACCAGAGGCACAGAATTCTGCGGCGTTGAGAGAAGGATAATATTCAGAGACTGGCTTAAACATGTGTAATGTATTAAGATATTTTCAATTTCACAAGCACTGACATCTACTTTAGTGCAAAGGCCGTGCCAGAATCACCCTTTCTCAAAAAAAATCTTCCCATTCCACCATTCTTTTTCGATGATAGCCCGGTTTTTCTCGTAAAAAGCCACGGCAGGGGTGTTCCAGTCCAGTACTTGCCACTTAACCAGACGGCAGCCTTCTTTTTTGGCGGCAGCCAGAAAAGCATCAAAAAGCATCTGACCAATGCCTTTTTGCCGGAAGGCTTCTTTGACGACAAAATCCTCCAGGTACATCATTCTGCCCTTCCAGGTAGAATAGGTCATATAGTACAGGGCCATACCGACTACCTCACCGTCGGATTCCGCAACCTGGCACCTGAATACACCTTCCGCAAAATCGCGGCGGTATTCTTCCTGGCTGGCAATAAATTCTGCTTCAGCTTTCTCGTAGATGGCGAGCTCCCGCACCAGATCGTGAATGGCGGGAATGTCGTCTTGGGTGGCTTTTCGTATTTGGATTGACATGGCTTAGCGTTGAATCTGAAAGGAATCATAAGACTGTTCGGCAACGGAGGTAACCTCTACCCCGGAAACCCGGGCTCGGGGCGGTCCCTGGCGGCACCATTCGATCAGAGCCCGGCAATTTTCCTCAGATCCCTGTATGACGGCGTGCACCCGGCCATCGGCCAGGTTCTCCACAAAACCCGTCAGATTCAATTCCCGGGCACGGGCTTGGGTAGATGCCCGGTAATAAACACCCTGGACGGTCCCGGAAATTTGTAATTCGTAGGAAGGCATAAATACGTAGTTGGTCTCTCTTTGCGTTCAAAGGCCAAAGGTATCGATTTTAAAACGGCTTTGCGCCCCCGCATCCGTAAACGGCAGCCTTTCTATGACGAAACGACAATGGGATATACTAATCGGTCTGTTTACCATCGCTATTCTGGTAGGATATGGGTGGGTTATTGCCCCGATTGCCGGTAATCAGCCTCTGCGCTTCGGGGTATTGGTACTGATCGGCCTTGTCTTCGGCTTTTTGGTTTGGCGTGGACGAACTGCCTCCCGACGTACCAAACGCAAGGTGGCCGAAAAGCCTTTCCCGGTAGGTTACCGCCGGATCCTGCGCGAACGGGTCGAATTCTACCAGCAATTATCTTCTGAGGAACGAGAGCGGTTCGAAGGGAAGGTGCAGTGGTTCCTGGCCGACACCCAGATTACGGGAGTGGGCACTGAGGTCGATGATCTAAGTCGTGTCCTGGTAGCGGCCAGTGCCGTCATTCCTATATTTCGATTTGACGATTGGTTCTATGGGAACGTCGATGAGGTCCTGTTATATCCGGGATCCTTCGATAGCCATACCTTCGCGCAGGAAGGGGAGGGGCGCACGACGCTCGGTATGGTCGGGACGGGGGTGATGAACCGCAAGGTGATTCTGTCGAAACCGGCCGTTATCAATGGTTTCCTGCGACAGGGCGACGGGCATAACACTGGCATCCACGAGTTTGTGCATTTACTGGATGCTTCGGATGGCTCCTACGATGGTATTCCGGCCTTGTTGGACAAAAAGTACGTTACGCCCTGGATAGGCATGATGTACCGGGAAATGAAAAAGATCGAGCACGGTCATTCCATACTGCGGGAATACGGAGCGACCAATAAGGTGGAATTCTTCGCAGTAGCGAGTGAACTCTTTTTTGAGCGCCCGGAAAAAATGCAGTCTACGCATCCGAAATTGTACGATTTACTGACCAAGCTTTTTCAGGTGCCTTCCGGCAAAAGGGCTTGACAAGTTCAGTGTGCAGTAGGCAGTGTGCAATGCTCAATGTGAGTTTGGTTTATTGGCTTTTGCCAAAAGGAGGATGTTCAGTTGGTAGTTTAAGCCCATCCGCTTCTGTGGTGGGGATGAAGTCATTCTCCAGTTAACAGTCTTCAGTCTTCAGTTGGCAGTCGGCAGTGCTCAATGCTCAGTGCTCAATGTGAGTTCGGTTTATTGGCTTTCGCCAAAAGGAGGATGCTCAGTTGGCAGTTTAAGCCTATCCGCTTCAGTGGTGGGAATGGGGTAATTCTCCAGTAGGCGGTCTCCAGTAGGCAGTAGGCAGTAGGCAGTGTGCAGTAGGCAGGTTATTTCCGATCTCGGATTTCCGATTTCCGCTTTCGAAGTCAGTCTCCAGTTTACTGTCCTGGTCAACTTCTGATCTCTGACCTCTGATTTCAAACCTCACACCTCACACCTCACACCTCAAACCTGTTCACCCTTTTTTCCGGGTATAATTGATGCGCCATTGCAGCGTCCAGGTTTCGCCGGCATCGTACGAAATCTCCCAATCCCAGGTCATGGCTTCCTCCGTAATATCGTAAAAGACCATCCGCTGAGTGACCTTGCGGCCATCTGCTATTTCCACGATGTCGGTTTGAAAAAAGCGCCGGTCCCCTTCCTTCCGGCCGGTGAAGTCGTAGTATCCTCCCTGATTGTCGGCCCAGGCTTGCTTCCAGCGCTTGAATCTCGACTGATAAACCGAAATACTGGTTCCCTTAAAACCCTTGCTGGCCCCTTCTAGTATCCGGAACTGCTCCTGTAGCACCTGGCCGTCAAGGGTTTTGGTGATGGTGTTGGTTCCTCGTCCTGTTTTACCACCCTGTTCTTCCCAGGTGGCATCCCAGGTACCTACCCAAAAATCAAAATGGGTTTCGGGAGCGATAGTGTCCGTGGTTTGAGCGTTCAGGTGTACTGAAAAGGCCAGCATAAAGGCAGTTAAGCGAATGCAAGAAATCATGTCGGGTGATTTTTTGGCATGTTACTACTGTTTCAGGATCTGTAAGTAAATTTTTATAAAGGTTTACTCATTGGGGGGATCATCTGAGCATGGTAACCGCATTGCCTGTATTTTGCCGGGAGGTTGGGTTTAATTGATTTTGTAAAGTGCAGATGATCAAGGCTCAACCTCCCGGTATATTACCGGAACGATACTTTCTGCGAACGTATACCCATATTATGAATGAGTTAGCTGCTACGGAGCCCGTTTTTTCCCTGTGGACCGTACTGATGTCGGTGATCACGCTGGTCGGACTGGTGCTGACGGGATTATTCGCGGTGGGAACTTCCCGCTTGGCGAGGGGTGAGCGATGGCTGGCCCTGCTCATGGGAACCACTTCGGTCATGATGGCCTCCTACGTGCTGTACTGGACTCGCTACAATACGCAATTCCCCTACCTTAATAATGCCTGGCCATTTCTGACCTTCTTAGTGGGGCCATCGCTGTACTTTTATGTCAGAGCGGTATTCAAAGTGGAATCATCGGGGCGTGACTACCTGGTACACTTTAGTCTGCCCGTGTTGGTCGGACTGTGTTCCTTGCCCATGCTGCTGCTCAATGCAGGGGTCGATCTGGGGGTATCCAGAAACTGGTTCATCATCGGAACTAATAAGGAAATGTTGATTGCCCATTTGGTAACTTATTGCTTCCTGGTGTTCCAAATGGTGCACAATGACTGGCAGGTCGACGACAACCTGAAGGTTTGGTCGCGCACGATCTTGAAAGGAATGGTGGCGTACACAGTGGCTTTCTTATCGTATTTTATGTTGGTTAATGCCTCCTTTTTCAGTGCGGAATGGGATTACACGATCAGTCTGGTAATGTCGGTCGGGATATTAACCATCGCCTACATGGGTTTTTGGCAAAAGCCGGTCTTTGCCGGGAAACCCGTACAGGATCTGTTGCCGGGGCAAAAATATGCGACCTCCGTGCTCACCGAGGGTGCCAAATCGGCTATCCAAAAAAAGATGGTCTACTTCCTCGAGGAGGAACAAGTGTTCAAAGAAAATGAACTGCGTCTCGACGACCTGGCGGCCTACCTGGATATTACCCGTCATCAGCTAAGCCAGGTGATCAACGAGCGCTACCAGATCAATTTCTTTGAGCTCATCAACGGCTACCGCGTGCGCTACGTACAGGAACTTCTCCGGCAACCAGATTACGAGCACTACACTATTCAGCAGTTGGCCTTCGAGTCGGGCTTCAATAACAAAGTCTCCTTCAATCGCTATTTTAAAAAGGAGACGGGGCTTACACCTTCAGCCTACCGGCTTCGGGAAAAGCAGAAGCGCGTAAAAGGATAAGGTGCCTTCCGGCAAAAAACCATATTTTCCGTTCATCAAACGAATAGTTAAATCATGATGAACAAAGCTTTTCTTTGGGCGACGCTGTGTCTGGTCGCCCTGACTGCCTGCCAACCAACCGGTGCGGACGAGGAAGTAGCCGATACTATCCTGCAAAATGGCAATATCTATACAGCAAATGATGAGCAGCCTACTGCTCAGGCCATTGCGATCAAGGGAGATAAGATCCTGGCTATCGGCTCCAACGAGGATGTAGCAACCTTCACCGGGGAAGAAACCGAGACGATTGATCTGGAAGGGCAATTCGTTATGCCTGGCTTTATTGAAGGGCACGGACATTTTCAGGGAGTGGGGCGCATGGCCATGAACCTGAATTTCCTGCGATCCGACAGTTGGGATGATATTGTGGCCGAAGTAGCCAAAGCCGCCGAAGAAGCGGAGCCCGGTGAGTGGATTATCGGTCGTGGCTGGCACCAGGAAAAGTGGCGGGAAACCCCCGACCGGAATGTCCTGGGGTATCCGTATCACGATGATCTGAGTGAGGTGTCTCCACTGAATCCCGTACTATTGCGCCACGCCAGCGGGCATGCCCTTTTTGCCAACGCCAAAGCCATGCAAATGGCCGGCATAACGGCTGAAACACCTAACCCGGTGGGCGGCGAGATCGTACGCGACAGCCGTGGAAATCCCATCGGGGTTTTCGAAGAAAATGCCGAAGGCCTTATCGACCGTGTTTATAATGCCTTTATGATGCGCCGCCCAAAGGAGGCCAACGTAAGAGACTGGATGCGGGCCAACCGATTGGCGCAAGACGAATGCCTGCGCAAAGGGATCACCTCTTTCCAGGATGCCGGTTCCTCCTATACGGATATTGAACGCTTCAACCGGTTGGCGGAAAACGACAGCCTCGACGTACGTTTATACGTCATGTTGCGGCATGGTTACGATCGCATGAATGGCAACCTGGATGGCTTCCCCATTGTCAATGCGGGAAATAATGCATTTACCTGCCGGGCCATCAAAGCGGCGGTCGACGGTGCCCTAGGTTCCTACGGTGCCTGGCTTCTGGAGCCTTACGAGGATAAGACCGACTTCAGCGGGCAAAATACCACCTCGGTGGAGGAGTTGACCAACATCGCTCAACTCTGTATTGAGAACGATATGCAGTACTGCGTACACGCTATCGGTGACCGTGCCAACCGGGAAGTACTGGATATTTTCGAAGCCCAGTTTGCGGCTCACCCCGATAAGGAGAATCTGCGGTGGCGGATCGAGCACTCGCAGCACTTGCATCCCGATGATATTCCCCGTTTTGCGGAAATGGGGGTCATTGCCGCTATGCAGGCCATTCACTGCACCAGTGACGCGCCATTCGTCGTAAAGCGATTAGGAGAGAAGCGTGCTAAAGAAGGTGCCTACGTTTGGAAATCACTCCTTGAATCCGGAGCAGTGGTTACCAACGGTACGGATGCACCGGTGGAAGACGTTGATCCGATCGAGAGCTTCTACGCGACCGTCACCCGGAAACGGATCGATAACGGATTCGAGTTTTTCCCCGAACAAGCCCTTAGCCGGGAGGAAGCTATCAAAAGTTATACCCTGGCCAATGCCTATGCCGCCTTTGAGGAGGACATCAAAGGCAGTCTGGAACCCGGGAAGCTGGCTGACCTGGTCGTGCTATCGCAGGATCTGATCAATTGTACCGAAGAGGAAATACTCGAGACCGAGGTATTAAAGACCATGGTGGGGGGAACATTTAAATACGAGAAAGAATAGTCAAGCCTTTTTTCTTTCCATTGAAATCGCAGGTGAGCCCTTTTTTGATCGGTCGATGCAACTTCTTTCCAATTGAGGAGGTATTACTGATCAAAAAGGGCTTTAACACACATATATGAAGGTAGATATACTGGCCATTGGCATCCATCCGGATGACGTAGAATTAAGTTGCAGCGGCACCTTGCTACGTTACATTAATGAAGGGAAAACAGTCGGGTTACTGGACCTTTCCAGGGGTGAACTCGGCACCCGGGGCACCGCTAAGATCCGGGACGAAGAAGGTAAAGAAGCTGCCCGCCGCATGGGAGCTGCCTTCCGCGAAAATGTAGATATGGCCGATGGGTTCTTTCAGAATAATCCGGAGAACGTGCAAAAGATCATTCGCATCCTGCGGTGGTGCCGACCACAGATCGTGCTGGGGAATGCGCCCCACGATCGGCACCCGGATCACGGCCGCGCTTCCAAGCTCGTATATGATGCCTGCTTCTACTCGGGACTGTCCAAGATCGAAACGATCTGGAAGGATGGTACGCCACAGAAAAAATGGCGCCCCGACAACCTCTATTACTACATTCAGGACTACAATCTGGAGCCCAACTTCGTGATCGATATCTCATCGACCATTGAGCAAAAGATGGAGGTGATCAAGGCCTTTCGTTCCCAATTCCACGTGCCGGAAGCCTCCGAATACGCCAGTGAGGACCAGACACCCATTTCCGGTTCCGACTTTATGGCCTTTCTCAAGGCTAAGGCCCGCACCTACGGTCGCGCCGCTGGCTATGAATTCGGGGAGGGCTTTGTCGTCAGCAGAGTGCTGGGGGTCGGCGATCTCTTTGCGCTGGATTAGTGTTTTTTGCGAATACAATCGCAAAAAAATCCACCGCTAATTATTACGAATGGCTGGAGTGATAGCTTCCGAAGCCCGCTGTCGCTCCATTTGCTCTACCATTTGCACCTCTCCTAATCGGAATTTCACGGGGAGGCCCACCGATTTTTCCAACTGCACATCGATCCGGCAAAAGAAAGCAAGTTGCTCGTAGGAATACACGAGGGGAGCTGCCTGTGGACTCAATAACGCCTGATTTAGCGAAGGAATATTGTTTTGTTTTTTTGGCGAAAGCCAGGAAAAGCTGCGCACCCCGACGAGTGTCTTAAACGGTTGGTCAGCAACGGGATAGGTGAGTCGCTGCAATTCCAATAGCGATTTTCCCTGCAAATCCACCAGGGAAGATTGGCCGATCGCATATCCGCTGACGCAAAAACAAAAGAGGGTAAGGAGTAGTCGCATATGAGTAGAACGGTTGAAGTGGGGGAGGGGTTGCTTTTTTTGAATGATGAATTAGGACTGTACGAAACTTGAATGATTGTGCTTTTTGGGCAAAACCCACCCTC
>CAYFGK010000003.1:0-64472 GCA_964342305.1 uncultured Saprospiraceae bacterium
CTTCCGAAGCTACGATCACGGTACAAGACGTAACTGGTCGCATCCTGAAAGTGGTGGAAGGTGACTTCGCTGGAGGTTACAACCAGGTACGCCTGACAGCTTCTGACTTGCCATCAACTGGTGTGTTCTACTACACCCTGGAAGCGGGCGAGTACACGGCTACTAAGAAGATGATTCTGGTGGAATAAGCAATGATTCACCTATCCCCTCGGGGATGAATAAACAGGGGGCATCCCAATTAGGGGGTGCCCTCTTTTTTTGTCAGCCGTTGAACGAGTATGAGGAGCGGCAATCTCTTAGTATATTACTGTGAGGTTGGAGACAAGCTTATCGGTAAAGTGATGATCGAAAAACCTCCCGGCATAGAGTGGTAGGTATCGGAATTAAAGCATCTCCTATTACCCTCTGCCAAATACACCGTGAGGTTTAGATATTTCGTTATTTAATAAACTTAGCTCAACCACACGCAATATTACCATAAACCAGTGCGACGGTACCATGCGCAAGGCGGCAATCATTTCTTGGTTATTACTTCCTCTGACCTCTCTTGGCCAGAATCTCATCCCCAACCCGGGGTTTGAGGATATTGATTGCCCTAATAATTCGATCAACAGCATTATTACTACCAGGACCTGGTATGCTGTCAATTCTGATGCGTACTGGATACACGACAACTGCCCCATCCCACGTAATATCGCCGAACCCGTCTTCGGAATCGATCCCGACCTGGCTCCCTTTGCACAGGAAGGGTATATGTCGCTGGAAGGAGGAATTCGCGCCAGCGGCATTACCTCGATGGAGGGGGTTGGTATTGCCCTTGATCAACCCATGCAAGCGGGTAAGGCTTACCTGGTGGAATGGGCCTACGCGGATATTTTGTTCAGACAGGGTAATGCCCATCCCGGCCTGCCGTGCGGAGATATTCCGGACCGCCACTTATCCTTGTGGGCCGGCACGGATTCTATTCGGGTAGGCGTTGTCGATACATTTATTCTTGGTGTCCCGGTGGGAAAGTCGATACGGGCAAATGCAAAGCCCGTAATTACCAAGCCCATCGAACCGAAAAAGGGTGGCCTGGCCGAGTGGCGCACCGTATCCGGGTGTTTTATCGCTCCGGATGATGCTTCCCATATTGCGCTCATCGGTGATAATGAAATGTACGCCGGACTCGATAACTGTCGTGAACCTTTCTCCCCCGGAATTTTATATTTCATGGCGGTGGCCATTGATAACCTGGTTTTGTACGAAGTTCCGGAAACGCTGACCGGGAGCGCTCTGATCTGTCCGGAGGGCAGCTGGGTTGATCTGAGTGAAATAGTACCTGTTCATCTTTTTGCGAAAGCAAGTTTCACATGGGCGGATGGATGCACCGATCCACGACGCATTATTCGCGAACCGGGCACGTACGAAATCACTATGTTATTGGATTGCGTGGAAGTGCCGATCACCGTTGGGGTGTCAACTACCGATCCTTGTGTACCTACCCGCTACGACACCCTGCATCCGCCCGACACGCTGATTGCCACCCTGGTCTGTACCGACCGAAATACCGTCCCGGTCGATCTGCGTCGGGTTATCCCCGAAGCCTTCCAGGCGGAAATGACGGTACGTTGGCCCGATGGAGGCAATGAGCTGGTTCGTGAACTGATTGCGGCCGGAACCTATGAGGTTCAGGTCTCTTCACCCTGCCACACCTACTTTATTACTATAATTGCGACCGAAGAGGCTTGTCTGGCGGGAGCTTATATCCCTAATGCCTTTTCACCGAACGGCGACGGACGAAACGATGTTTTCCGCCCATACTTTAGTGAGCGCTGGACGGTACTGGATTACAAACTCGTCATTCGGGATCGCTGGGGTAATATTGTATTCCAAACCAATGACCCCACCGAAACTTGGTCGGGTAGGGGAGCCCGAGGCGACTTCCCGCAGGGTAGTTACTTTTACCAGGTAGCTTATAGCCTGGATAATCCGGATCAGACCAGGGCAACCGAATCAGGAACGGTGCAACTTATCCGCTAGCTATCGTGAGGTTGGGCACAGACTAATTTGTCAAGGCAAGATTTTGACCTGTCGGTACACCATAACAGGTATAGGGTATATAGATATGAGTAAGTTATTCTACCTATTACCCTATACCCGAGTTCAGTTGTGTTTGGCAAAACACAACTGAACTCAGTGATGCCTATAACTCAATACTCTGGCGAAAATCTTTTTGCAACAGCAACTTCAGATTTGTGAATACAATATCCCCCATCGTCTGGCATTTGGCGAAAGCCTCACTGTGGTGATGGTTTTGCAGCTCCTTCTTTAGCTGTGTCACCTTCTTAGGCTGAGATATCTGGTCCCTGACCATCACCCGAAACATATCTTCCACCTGATGACGGTACGAATTGATCCGGTTGGCGATCAAACTGCGTTCCTCCAATTGGTATTGCTTGACCGTCTCGGGAGCCATGTGCTTGATACCCAGGAAAATGATGGGATTATTTTCCTTGAAATACTGCGGCAGGTAAAAGCTTTTCCAACCCTCGTAGCTCTGTTGGTCGAAATCGATGGCCCGCATGCGATACTGATTCCCTTCAATATCGGGGGTTATATCAAAAACGTAGTTGTAGGAGCGCATATCGCCAAGCAGTCGAACGAAGCACCGTTCGTTGAATTTCACAAACTCCTTTGCGATCCGTATCTGATTGAAGGTGGTAGTTTCCAGGCCACGCTTGATGAAATCATCGCCGGGAATACCGGCCACGTGTTCCTCGATCAACGTAGCTCCGTCGACCAGGTAGCGGAGGTTGCTGGGCGAAAGCAAGTACTCCAGCTCCAGACCATACACGCGTGAGGCATCAGCCTTCTTTACGTAAAAGTGATCGTAGTTGTCATTCAGGCGGTTGATGATCCGAACCCGGAAAGGCTTGGAATTACCAAACGTACAGTAATCGATACGCGCAACCGAAAGGTGCTTAGTGACCTCGGTATCCCCGTCCGTTTTCAGCAGTGCGTAGATGGTGGTGAGTGCATCGTGGATCTCCTGCTCGTGGTTTCCCAAAAAGTAAACCGTCTCCCACAAGGTATCATTCCCGGCCAGATCAAACAAGGGCACACTCGAATCGTACCGAAGCAGGTCATCGTATTGCACCGGTAAGTCAGCTACCCGGTTGTACTGACGCAAGTACCCCTCCAGCTCGGGCTGGACCGGAAAAACGACCTTCTTCTTTGAAGGGACGTTACCCTTGAGTTTGCGTTCCGTCATGGCTTGGGAATGGTGAATTATTAATTTATAGTGTTTTATTTTTAATTAATTCTAAGGCAATTAGATGTTTACATCTTACGATCGTACAATTCCCCAACTCCCCCCTTTCTTTTATTCGGACAGACGCGATAAATCGCGTCTCTACACTTTGGGTGGTCATACGGGAATATCTCCAATTCTCCCTTTCCCCAATTCTCCCTTTCACCCTTTCTCCAGCTCCTGCGACATGCGCTGATCGATCTCCGACAGGACCTGCGGGTCCTCGATCGTCGATGGTGGTTGGAATGACTCACCGTCGGCGATATGACGCATGATCTTACGAAGTATCTTACCCGACCGGGTTTTGGGTAACCGCTCCACGATAATTACCTTCTTGAAGGAAGCCACGGGGCCGATCTCATCACGTACCAATTGGATGAGCGCTTGCTGAATGGTGACTTCCTCTTCGGTGACACCAGATTTCAGCACTACGAACCCAACCGGTATTTGTCCTTTCAGTTGATCCTTTATGCCGATCACTGCGCATTCCGCTACGCTGTGGTGACTCGCCACGACTTCCTCCATTTCGGCCGTCGACAAGCGGTGTCCGGCGACGTTGATCACATCGTCGATACGCCCGGTAATGAAAAGGTAACCATCTTCATCTTTATATCCGCCATCGCCGCTGAAATAATACCCCGGGAATCGGGACAGGTAAGAGGTGATAAACCGCTCGGTATCCTGCCAGAGATTGGGCAGACATCCCGGAGGCAGGGGCAAGCGAATGGCTACCGCTCCCTCGGTTCCTGCCGGCACTTCTGCCCCTTCCGGATCCAGTATTTGAATATCGTATCCGGGCACTGCCTTTCCTGCTGAACCCTCTTTAACGGGGAATAATTCCAAACCCACGGGATTGGCCAGCATCGGCCAGCCCGATTCGGTCTGCCACCAGTGGTCGATGACCGGCACCTCCAGCAGGTCCCGTGCCCAGTTGAGGGTGCTGATATCACATCGCTCTCCGGCCAGAAACAAATAGCGCAGGCAGCTGGTGTCGTAGTCTGCTTTCAGATTCCCCCGTGGGTCTTCCTTACGGATGGCCCTGAAAGCAGTCGGAGCGGTGAAAAATACATTGACCTGATGCTCCTGAATCACCCGCCAGAACACACCGGCATCGGGTGATTTGATGGGTTTACCTTCGAAAAGCACGGTGGTACATCCGTGAATGAGCGGTCCGTATACGATGTAGGAATGCCCTACGACCCAGCCCACATCCGAGGCTGCCCAGAATACCTCGCCTGGTTTCATGCCGTATACGGTCTCCATGCTGTAAGACAGTGCTACGGCATGGCCGCCGTTTTCCCGCACGATACCCTTTGGTTTTCCGGTCGTCCCGGAGGTGTACAAAATGTACAGCGGGTGACCGGGTGATACAGGTACACATTCGGTTGGCTTGGCTTTCGCCAAAAGGGTATCCCAATCGTGCTCATCCTCCAGCCCGGCCGGGTGAATAGTACGCTGAAAAACTACACAGGCCTCTACTTCGTGCTGAGCCTCCGCCCGGGCCTTGCGCACAATGGGCACGTAGGGGATGATCCGGCTCAGTTCCTTACCGGCACTGGCGGTCAGTATTATTTTTGGTTTGGCATCATCAATGCGAATGGCCAGCTCGTGGGCCGCAAACCCGCCGAACACCACCGAATGCACAGCACCGATCCGGGCACAGGCCAGCATGGCAATGGCTGTTTGCGGGATCATGGGCATATAAATGATCACCGTATCTCCAGACGCCACCCCAAGTCCGGTCAATACCCCCGCAAAATGACTTACCTCATCACGCAATTCCCGGTAGGTGTAGTTAGCCTTGCTTCCGGTAGCCGGAGAATCGTAGATCAGAGCTACCTGATCGCCGCGCCCCTGCTCCACGTGGTAATCCAGCGCCATATGACAGGTATTCATCTGACCGTCGGGAAACCACCGGTACAGTTTGTGCTCATCCTTATACAGGCTGGAACCGGGCTGCTCGTACCAATCCAGCTTTCTGGCCTGTTCCATCCAGAATAAC
Organism: uncultured Saprospiraceae bacterium; assembly: GCA_964342305.1. GTDB lineage: Bacteria > Bacteroidota > Bacteroidia > Chitinophagales > Saprospiraceae > DT-110. The sequence goes on from CAYFGK010000003.1 coordinate 5,295, forward strand.
TCCGGAGACGCCAGGCTGCGTTCGTATTCGTGTTGGTATGCCATCTTTAGGTTTGAGGTTTGAGGTTTGAGATGTGAGGTGGACTTCCAACCTCAAACCACCTTTTTATTAAGCTTTGAAAATGAGTACTTTAAAAGGTTTAGGATAAGGCTCAGGCTTAGAATCGGCCTTTTCTACTTGCGGAAACTATGAGTAGGCAAAGGCAGGAACCGTTGATCAAAAGCCTTACCTGTAGACCCTATTTCCCCAAAGGTGGTATCATCTTTTTTGGGTGCGGTTAGCACCTTGGGGCTTTCCGACCTCCGCTTTCTGATCTCCGATTTCCCTGCCCGCCGTAGCCTTGGCGAAGGCGTGGCGACCTCAGTTTTACCTCCTACGTCCTTGTGGACTTCGGCGATCAGGGAAGGTATGGGGTTTTAGGATTACCACAACTTCGGTGGTCAAAGAAGGGTCAAAACCCATTCTCCAACTCCCCAATTCACCCATTCCCTTCCGTTAATTAAAACTCAATCAGTATTCTACGAAAATGAAAGCCGTTTAAAGGCCCCTTTACCGTAGCTCCGAAGCGCCCGTTTTGATCTCCTCGACCACTTCGGGATTCAGTAGGGTAGAGGTATCGCCCAGATTGGACATATCGCCCGAAGCAACCTTGCGCAGAATCCGGCGCATGATCTTTCCGGAGCGGGTTTTCGGGAGGCCTGAAACCACCTGAATGCGATCCGGCTTGGCGATCGGGCCAATTTCTTCGGTAACGACTTTCAGCACTTCCTTGCGGAAGGCATCCTCATCGTCGACCGGTCCGTTGGTAATGATGTAGGCGTAGATGCCTTGTCCCTTAATGTCGTGCGGATAACCTACCACGGCCGATTCCACCACCATGGGATGCTCGTTGATGGCATTTTCCACCTCGGCGGTACCCATGCGGTGTCCCGATACGTTGATCACATCGTCGACCCGACCGATGATGCGGTACATACCGTCCTTATCCCGGCGGGCACCGTCGCCCGTGAAATACTTATCGGCAAAGGCCGAGAAATAGGTTTGCCGGCAACGCTCGTGGTCGCCGTAGGTAGTGCGCAAAATGGATGGCCAGGGGAATTTGACACACAATAATCCTTCTATGTCGTTACCCTCCAATTCATCGCCCTCGGCATTCATCAGGCAGGGTTGGATGCCCGGCAGGGGATAGCCCGCGTGTGCCGGTTTCATGGGCGAGTGTTCGCCCAGTCCGGAGATCATAATACCTCCGGTTTCCGTTTGCCACCAGGTGTCAACGATCGGGCAGCGTTTACGACCGACCTTGTTGTAGTACCATTGCCAGGCTTCCTCATTAATGGGTTCACCAACGCTCCCCAGGACAGTCAGAGAGCTCAGATCGTATTTGTCGACCCATTCGTCACCCTGGGCGATGAGTGCCCGGATGGCCGTGGGAGCCGTATAGAATTGATTGACTTTATGCTTATCACATACTTCCCAGAACCGTCCGGCATCCGGATAGGTAGGCACCCCTTCGAACATCATAGTAGTGGCACCGGCCAGCAATGGTCCGTACACGATATAGGAGTGACCGGTGATCCAGCCAATATCCGCCGTACACCAGTATACGTCACCATCCTGATACTGAAATACATTCCGGAAAGAGTAACAAGTGTAAACCATGTACCCGCCACAGGTATGTACCACGCCCTTCGGTTTACCAGTGGAACCCGAGGTATACAGGATGAACAGCATATCCTCACTGTCCATCTCGGTGGCTTCGCATTCGGAGGATTGCCCGTTCACTTCGTCGTGCCACCACTTATCGCGGCCTTCCTGCATGGGAACGTCTTCGTCACCGTTCTTGTAGACCAACACGGTCTCGATAGATTCGCAATCCATTGCCAGGGCTTCATCCACCACTTTCTTTACCGGAATGTGTTTGGTACCCCGGTTATTGAAATCGGAGCAGATCACCATCTTACAGGTGGCATCCTTAATGCGGTCGGCGAGGGCATGAGCACTAAACCCGGCGAATACTACGGAATGGATAGCACCGATCCGGGCACAGGCGAGCACCGCAATGGCCAGTTCCGGTACCATGGGCATGTAAAAACATACGCGGTCACCTTTTTCGATGCCATTGGCTTTGAGGGCATTAGCGGCTTTGCACACTTCGGCGTGTAATTCTTTATAAGTGTAAGAGCGCACATCATCATCGGGGTTGTTGGGTTCCCACAGCAGGGCTACCTGATCGCCACGGTCAGCCAGGTGACGGTCGAGGCAGTTTTCGGTAATATTCATTTTCCCATTGACAAACCATTTGACGTCGGGTCCTTTAAAGTCCCAGTCGAGTACTTTGTCCCACTTTTTTTTCCAGGTGAAGGTCTCGGCCTGCTCAGCCCAGAAAGCTTCCGGGTCTGCGACACTGCGTTGGTAGACTTTTTGATATTCTTCGAACGATTTGATCTGAAGCGTCATATGTGTTGATTTTATTTCGGTTCGCTGCTTAAATATATAGATATTTAGATTAGTAAATGGGTTTTAAGAAATTTTTTTAGCCGTATTCGAGCACATCTTGCACGGTACCGACCAGTTCGTCGTTATCGAAGGGCTTGGTAAGGTAGATTTCTCCCCCTGTTTCGTAACCCCGGAAACGGTCTTCCTGGGTGCCTCTGGCCGTCAGGAAAATGATGCGTACATCGTCCAGGGATTCATCCTGGCGGATGCGGCGTGCCACCTGGAAGCCATCCATCTCCGGCATCATCACATCGAGGATCACAATACGCGGCTTAACCATCGCGATTTTCTCCAGAGCTTCCCGGCCATTAGTTGCTTTTTCGATCCGGTATCCTTTTTGCGAAAGCAAAAACTGGATAGCGGTCAGGATGTTGGGTTCATCGTCTACGATGAGCACCGTCTTTTGGTGGGCAGTACCATCCATAATGTACGTGGATCCCGAGGACCCGTTGGTTGATTCAATGATATCGGGAGGTTGGGCTTAGATTACTTCGTAAAGGCAAATTAACCAAGGCCCAACCTCCCGGTAAAGGGTAGTAGGTATGAAGTATATGGATTTAAGTAAGTCCTGTTACCTTACCCTCTGTACTAAATACTACGTGAGATTGTAACACTCAGTCATTTAGCAAATTGCCCGGTCCCAACCTCACGCTAATGATACTAAAATAATGAGGATTTCTCAAAAAACCACACCTTACCTGGCCCAACGCACTCGTACCCAAAATAATTTCGTAATCAGATTTCTAACGCCAGGTGAAGGCGTCGACCGGAACCAGGAATTTAGGTAGTGCGACGGTGAATTCAGTGCCTGCCCCCGGCGAGCTTGTCAGCATGATCTGTCCTCGGTGTTGTTCTACGATCTTGCGTGTAATGAACAATCCCAATCCGCTGCCCGCTGGTTTACCTTGTTGCTGGTCGCTGACCTGCGTAAATTTCTCAAATATAAGCTTCTGCTTGTCGGGCGCGATCCCCTTGCCGTTGTCACCTACACTTATCAAAGCCTGGTGCCCTTCCTCCCGCAGGTTGATTCGTATCTCCCCCTGATCGGGGTCGGTGAATTTCAGCGCATTGGACAATAGGTTCATCACCACCTGAGTGAGCCGGTCGCGGTTTCCGAGTACCCGAAGGGAACCTTCCGGAAGATCCAGATCGACCGAGATACGCCGATCCTCCACCATGGCCTGCACGCCCTGCACGCTTTGCCTGACCAGTGGCACTAAATCAACGGGGACGGGGGGATCGTCTAGCTGATTGTCGATCTGCTCAATATCGAGCACCTGGTTGATGAGGCGGGCAATACGCTCGCTTTCGGCCACCAGAATGCGCAGGAATTCGGTTCGTTGCTCGCCGGAGACCTCGGGGTTGTCGAGCAAAATTTTGCTCATGGCCTTAATGGAGGTGATTGGGGTGCGTAACTCATGCGTTACGGTAGCAATAAATTCAGCCTTGAGTTTATCCAGTTCCTTCAACTTCTCATTAGCTTGCCGTAATTGCTGGCTGGTTTGCTCCAGCTCCCGGCTTTTGCGTTCCAGTTCCTGACTATACTGCAGGATCTCCTGCGTTTGCTCCAGGATCTGGAACATCTCTTCCAGTCCCATGGGATCGTCCTTCACGATGGAGGCCATGACCGCCTTGGCCGATGAGGCACCGATTGCCCCGGCCAGGTGAGTCTCTGCCAGATTGATCAGCTCGGATTGCCCGGTATCGTGGTCGCCGATGGGATGCCCGCTGCGTCGATGGTAACCTTCGAGAATGACTTTGGTTTTGGGTTTCCCCAAAAAGCGGACCATCACCCGGCGCAGATCGCCAATACGTGCCTTACGGCGGATGACCTGATAAGCACCTTTTGCCTCCGCGTATTTGTAAATGTCGACAAACAGATCAGCCTGGGTGATCTCCAGAGGAGTAGGTTTGCGGTACATGGCCCCGAGGAATAGGGCACCGGCATTGAACAACAAACTCCAGAAAGCAGTGTGTGCAATACGCGCATTATCGGAATAAGCCATCCAGTCTTCCCAGAACGGTTGAAGTCCAAACACCGATCCTGGTAAAATCCCGGCTTCGATCAAAGTAGATGCGGGCAGCAGAAAAGCCCACATCAGGAAGCCGATGCTCACCCCGGCAATAGCTCCTGCCTTATTAGCCTGTTTCCAGTACATACCAGCAAACAGGGCGGGTGCAAATTGGGCAATGGCGGTAAATGAAATGAGTCCAATGCTCACGAGGGTGTATTCCCGGGCAACGACCCGGAAAAACCAATAAGCCAGGATCATTACCACCAGCATTGCGATCCGGCGAATAGTCAATAATGGCAGTTTCAGGGATCCGCGAATATCCATGCCCGGCCACCGGGGTTTAAAGATCAGGGGTAAAACCAGTTGGTTGTTGATCATGATGCTCAGGGCAATCACTGAAACAATCACCATGCCCGATGCCGCTGAAAAACCACCCAGTCCAGCCAGCAGGGCCATTTGAGTGTGACCGGTCTCCAACGGAATGCTGAGCACGAAGGTGTCGGGGTCGATATTGCTGCCCGGGAACAGGATCAGGCCACCGACTGCGATGGGAATTACCAGCACATTGATAAGTAATAAGTACAAAGGCAACAACCAGGCCGATTTAGTTAGGTGGTCAGGATCTGTGTTCTCCACTACGGCGACGTGAAACTGGCGGGGCAATAAAAAGATAGCCCCCATCGACAGGGCGATCATCCAAAACCATTCCCAGCCCGTTACTTGTGCCTGGTCTAACCGGAAGGTCTGTGCAATGGATGCATCCCGGAATCCCTGCTCAAAAAGTGGACCAAATCCGTTGAAAAGACCAAAAACTACAAACAGGCCTACTGCCAGGAAAATGATGAGTTTGAACAGGGACTCAAAGGCGATGGCGGCCACCATGCCTTCGTGCCGTTCGTTGGGATCCAGGTTTCTGGTGCCGAAAAGAATAATAAACAGCGCCAACAATAAGGTGATGTAAAAGGCGGGGTCGAGATAAAATGGCCATTCTGTGCCGGTGGTCTGACCACTGAGGAGCAAATAACTCTGGCTGATAGCTTTCAGCTGAATGGAAATATAGGGTACAATACCGATCACGGCTACCAGAGCGGTCAAGACGCCCATACTGGTGCTTTTGCCGTAGCGGGAACTGAGGAAGTCGGCAATAGAGGTAATCCGCTGGTGTTTGCTGATGATGATCATTTTTCGCATGACCAATAACCAGATCGGAGCTGCCAGGCTTGGCCCCAGAAAGATGGGTAAGAAACGGAGTCCGCCCGTTGCGGCCTGGCCTACACTTCCGTAAAAAGTCCAGGCGGTACAGTAAACACCCAGAGAAAGCGCATAAACCCACGGATTAGAGACCAGGCTTTGGTGCCAGCGTCCGCGTCGCTCTGCCCAGTATGCCAGCACAAAGAGCAGGAGCAAATAGCCCAGAGATACCGATATGATCAGCACTTTACTCATGCCGGGTTCCTTTATTTCCCGGGTGGCGAGATACGATCCGAATCAATAAGATGATGAATACCCCCCAACTCAAGAACAGGAGCAGGTACGCCAGCGGAATACCACCCACCGAAGCCCGTGTATCCAGCAGTCCCACAACCGGAAAATTGAAGGCCAGAAGGCCGGCAGCAAACAAACCAACCAGCTTAGTGGTGTATCGACGGTATGGCATGGGCAGCTAAAGTATTAGCGAAAAGATAGGTGTTTGTCGGCTTTTTTGGCGAAAGCCAGCGGAAAAAAGGGTGGCCACCTATTGATAGCCACCCGCTCAACCTATTAAAAATCGCAATATTATCAAGGTGAGGCCAGGGGCATTCGTTGGAAATTAGCGGAATGTCAGAGCCTCACCTTGTATTTGGTACTGAGTACAGTGTAGTAGGATTAGTTGAGTCCACATACGCTATACCTACTACCATGTACCGGGAGGTTGGGCACCGGTTACCATCACTTAATAATATGGCGTGTGCCCATCCTCACGGTACCATCAATGCCCGGTTGCTGATCCCGCACCCCGGGGAATACGAATACTCTCCACCATATCCTGGACCTCAGCGGGGGGTGCCGGGGTGAATTGACTGACGGTAATCGATACGATGAAGTTCAGTATCATACCCAGCGTACCGATCCCTTCCGGGGAAATTCCGAAGAGGTACTGGTCGGGGGTTCCGCCACCGTATTTGAAATAGAAAATGTAGGTGGCGGTAAAGATCAGTCCGGTAGCCATGCCCGCAACGGCTCCCTGCATATTCATGCGCTTGGAAAAAATACCCATCACGATAGCCGGAAAGAAGCTGGCCGCGGCCAGACCAAAGGCGAAAGCTACCACCTGGGCCACAAACCCCGGCGGATTAATGCCGAAGTAACCCGCGATAACTACGGCAACGGTAATGGCGATGCGGGCGGCACGCAATTCGTTTTTCTCCGAAATATCAGGACGCAGCCAGTTTTTCAGCAGGTCGTGTGATATGGAGGACGAAATTACTAATAGCAGCCCGGCGGCCGTTGACAGGGCGGCGGCCAGACCACCGGCTACTACGAGAGCAACCACCCAGGCGGGAAGGTTGGCTATCTCCGGATTGGCCAGCACCATGATGTCCTGGTCGATAGTCAGCTCATTACCCTGCCAGCCATTGGGCGTAGCTACGTTTTGCACAAAAGCCTCATTGGCATCATTGTAATACTGAATGCGACCATCCCCATTCTTGTCCTCGTAGGAAAGCAGTCCGGTCGTTTCCCAGCTGGAGAACCAGGAAGGCACATTGGCGTACTCCGTATCTTTCACTGTATTGATCATATTGGTACGGGCAAAAGCGGCAATGGCCGGAGCGGTGGTATATAATAATGCAATGAAAATCAGCGCCCAACCGGCGGATACCCGTGCGCCCGAGACCTTGGGTACGGTGAAAAACCGCACGATCACGTGGGGCAAACCAGCCGTACCCAGCATGAGTGCCGCCGTAACGAAGAACAGGTCGACCCGGCCCTTATGGGCAGTGGTATACTCCTGGAAACCCAGGTCGGTCGATAGCTCGTTGAGTTTTACCAGCAAGGGGGTGCCGTCGCTGAGGGTGCCACCCAGCCCCAACTGCGGAATAGGATTACCTACCATCAACAGAGAAATGAAAATGGCCGGAACCATGAAGGCAAAGATGAGCACGCAGTACTGAGCCACCTGTGTGTAGGTAATCCCCTTCATACCTCCCAGAACGGCATAGAATAATACGATCACTACGCCGATCACTACGCCCCACTCAAAGGGGACCTCTAAAAAGCGCGAAAAGGCGAGGCCTACCCCCTTCATTTGCCCTACTACATAGGTGAAGGAAACGAATAAAGCACAAAAGACCGCCACGAGGCGGGCCGTCTGGGAATAATATCGCTCCCCGATAAAATCGGGAACGGTGAATTTGCCAAACTTTCGAAGGTAGGGGGCTAGTAATAAGGCTAGTAGTACATACCCACCGGTCCAGCCCATCAGGTACTGAGAGCCCTGGTACCCCATAAACGAGATGAGGCCGGCCATGGAAATAAAAGAGGCAGCCGACATCCAGTCGGCAGCAGTAGCCATACCATTAACGATGGGGTGTACACCGCCACCCGCTACATAAAAATCAGAAGTCGAACCTGCCCGGGCCCAGATGGCCACACCGATGTAAATCGAAAAGGTCAGTCCAACAATAATAAACGTCCAGATTTGAACATCCATAAGGTTTTCTTTTCAAGATTAGTAATAGGGTAGGACCGATCACTTTTCGTCCACATCGTATTTTCGATCGAGTCGGTTCATTAAATACACGTACACGAAAATGAGTACGACAAAAACGTAGATGGAACCTTGCTGCGCAAACCAAAAGCCCAGCGGGAATCCGCCTATCTGGAAGTTATTGAGGTAGGGAGCGAGTATGATGCCCGCTCCGTACGAGACTACAAACCAAACCAATAGTAAGCCCACCAGGTAGCGCACATTGGTTCGCCAGTAGCCTTTTAAGTCTTTAGTTTCTGACATAGTGCGATTTTTAGATCAATGAATAGATATATCTAATTTAGTAGATATTTTCGATTATAAAAAAATATGTGCCTGCAAACGCAATTGCGTTACGTCCTGGTCGATACCTCCCTCCAGCGGATGGTCAGCGATCCGGTGGTATTCCAGGGTTAATTTGGCGTTGTGTCCGTTGATGAAATAATTCAAACCGATATCGAGGGCCGTCGGTTTTTTCTCCAGTGCGTCATAATTACCGACCTGATAAGCCAGATAGGGCATAAGTTTTACTGATTTGAAATAATGGCCTACGTGCCCGTAAAGGGCCGTTCCGGTACCTGCCCAACGACTCAGATAGTTGTCGCCATAGTCAAAGGCGAGCAGGGAGGCATAGGCTGTTACACTGCCCGAGGTGGTGGGGACATCCAGGAATGCATCGATCGCCCAGTGGAAAACGGAGGAGTGCAAGGCCTCCTCTTCGTCGTACATGCCGTTGGGGTGTGCGAAAAATCCGGCACCTACGCCAAATACTTTTTTGGAGCCCAGGTAGGCTCCCACCTGATAGGGGAGCTTAGTGGATTCCTGGTCCCAGAAATTGAACCTGACGTATCCCTCGATAATGGTATTCCCGGTGGGATCATTTTGGGCGTCGGCCACTGTAGTCCCGGTGTAGGTTAAATTCGATTGCCCGCCAAAGTCCTGTCCGCCTCCCAAGGTGCTGCGCCCCGGACTGTTAAAGGCGATTCGGTAGTCGAATTGGCCCATCTGACCTTTAGCATACAGGCCCAGGTGACGCGCGAACTGATCGGTGATGCCCAGGGAATGCCAGTGTACGAAGGGACGTGACTGATCGAGGGTCATGAAGTTGAGGGTGCTTTGGTTCGACAGGCGGGTCATACCCTTCCAATAGTGGAGTCCACCGCCAATATACAACTCATCCGACACCTTGAACTCTGTCCAGGCACCATGCAGGAAAAACTGCGGACTATCGCCGTTGTTTCCCAGGGTGGACAGGTTGCCGGGATCAAGCCCGTTGAGGCCAAAATGAGTCAAAATGAGAAATTTGGGTGAGATCTGCGCAAAGGCCAGGAATCGCGACCGCCGGATACTGGGCGTGATGGTCAGCTTGCTGTCGTCCACTGCGAGGTTGTTAGTCGTGGCCCATACCTGATGCCACATAATGAACCGAACGTATTTTTGTCCGGTATTATCCAGCTTTATTATCAATGGTTTATAGGAATGATCTTCTTTGGGCTGGTCCTGCCCCCAGGCAATGGCCGGCCCAGCCAGTATTATCAGAACGGGCCCGAGCAGCCAGCTGATGTATTGGTTTTTCATACCCGATGTTTTTTGTTTGTGTCTTGTTTCTCGAACTAATGTATATAGTTATCTATATATTTACAAGTGTTTTTTGTAAAAAATAGTCGGAAATCCCGGTTGCGGGCCGGGAATGACGAAAATCAACGTGGATGTGAAAAAGGGATCGTACTTTGGCAGGGTAGGGCGGCAGGTTTATCCCGCAACGAGGGTACCGGGCTAGAGAACACGGGTAAGTATGCGTACGATCTCGTGGTACTCGGTATTCGCCAGGGAGTAGAGCGAATTTTTGCCATCCCGTTCCACATTGAGAACGCCCTTATTCTTCAGGATACGCAAATGATGGGAGGCGATTGCCTGCTCGATCTGCAGGCGGGAATATATTTCGGTCACCGTCAGGGATCCGCCATCTGCCAGCAGGTCCAGGATAGCCATGCGGATGGGGTGGGCGATGGCCCGCAGGGTTTCGGTGGCGTCTTCCAGGAAACGGTGATCAAAATGTGTTTTCATATTCATTCATATATACTCATGTAAATATACCAATTAGTAAGGGAAACAAGCAACCAGCTTTCCGTTCATTTTTAACGATATGTCAAACGTCATTCCGGAACGTATACGGTCCTTCCTGCAGGACTATCCGCCTTTTACCTTTTTGGCGGAAGCCGAACTATCAGACCTCGCCCGAGAGGTCAACGTTCGCTATTGCCCGCCCGAAACTACGTTATTCACTGCCGGCAAACCTACCAATGATGGCGTATATCTGATCCGCGAAGGCGCCATCCATCTGTACGATGGGGACCAATTGGTTGATACCTGCGATGAAGGCGACTTGCTGGGCATCCGCCCGTTACTTACTGATCAGCCACACTTATTGACGGCACGGGTACAGGAGGAAACCCTTGTGTACCTTATTCCCGGATCAGCCTTTCGGCAAAAACTGGAAAGCCACCCCCCGGCAGCCCTCTACCTGGCCCGACTGGTAGCGGAAGATACCCAACGCCGGTTCGGTCAGCGAGCGGGGGCTGATCTCCTTACGGGCCAGTCGGAAAATGCTTTTACCGATATGCTGCGCATCGTTCCCAAACGCCGACCGGTAACTTGTACGCCGGCGTGCACCATTCGGGAGGCTGCCCGGATCATGACTTCCGAAAAGGTAAGTTCCATTATCGTCACAGATCCACAGCAACGTCCGGTCGGGATTGTTACCGACAAGGACCTTCGCTGCCAGGTAGCGACCGGCAACTTCGGTATCGATCAGCCTGTTGCCGTACTTATGTCCTCTCCGGTGCGGACGGCTCCGCGCGAGCAAACCCTGGCCGATGTGCAAATTCAAATGATCAAACACAGCATACATCACCTGGTGGTTACCGCGGACGGCACCGATCAGTCGGAAGTAGTCGGAGTGGTGACCGAGCACGATGTGCTGGTCACTCAGGGGCAGCACCCGGCCGTGTTCATGCGACGTATCCGTCGGGCCGGGGATTCTGCTGAATTAGCGAACCTGCGCCAGCGGGCTGAACAGTTGCTGCGACAGTCCCTCGATCAGGAGGTATCCATTGCCTTCATCGCCAGTGTCATGACTGCGATCAACGACGAGATCATTCAGCGGATCATTGAATGGACGCTGCGCGACCTCGAAGCAGAGGGACGCGGCACCCCTCCGGCACCTTTCTGCTGGCTGGCACTGGGCAGTGAGGGCCGGGAAGAACAGTTGCTGCGTACCGATCAGGACAATGCGCTGATCTTTCATCCCGGGGAGCCCGATGATTTGGAGAGCTGCCGGACCTATTTTCTGGAATTGGCCCGCCGGGTTACCGGTGAACTGGCTAGGGTGGGGTTTGTCTATTGTCCGGCCGAAATGATGGCGAGTAATCCTCAGTGGTGTTTATCGCTTTCCGAGTGGGAGGACCAATTCAGTGCATGGATCAATGAGCCGGAACCCGAGGCAGTTATGCATTCCAGCATCTTTTTCGATTACCGGCCGGTTTACGGTGAAGCGAACCTGGCAACCCAACTGACCGGGCTAATTTTTCAGAATTTGGAAAAGAAGGAGGTTTTCCTGCGCTATCTGGCACTAGAGGCTGTTCAAAAAAAGCCCCCCTTGTCTTTTTTCCGTTCCTTCGTGGTAGAACGATCCGGTGAGCACAAGGATGCTTTTGACCTCAAGGCCCGCGCCATGATGCCGCTGGCCGACGCCGCGCGGGTCCTCACGCTGGCGTCGCGAATTGAAAAGGAAAACAATACCTTTCGACGATTCGAACTCCTGGCAGAACTGGAACCCCAAAACGCCAGCCTGTACCGGGAGGCAGCTTCGGCCTACGAAATTCTGATGCGCTACCGGGCCAGCAAAGGACTGGAGCAAGGCGACTCGGGCCGTTATATTAACCCGGAAGCTCTCTCGAAATTGGAGCGGATAAATCTAAAGCATTGCTTTAAGCCCGTGCGCGACCTGCAATCATTGCTGATGACCCGCTACGGCTTAGCACAAATAATGTAGTCATGCCCGGACTTTGGCCTTTTTCCAGGAAGCGAGCACCTCAGGAGCCTCCCGAGCGGTGGGCAGCTCACCTCCTGGCCTGTACTAATGGTCTGGACCCGGATTCCCTATTGCAGAACGTTCCGGCCGTCGTGCTGGATACGGAGACTACCGGCTTGCGCGTACGACGTGATCGCATCCGGTCGATCGGCGCTATCCGGATCGATTATCCCGAATTACGTACGGACAACTTTTTTACCGCTCAATTCAGCCACGATGCAGGAACCGACGGCGGTATTGCAGTCCACGAATTATTGCCCCGCCGGGGAGATTCGTCACCGGGTAGATCCCTGGAGGAGTTGCTTACTTTTATCGGACCACGCATTATCGTGGGGCACCACATCGCCTTCGACGCCAAAATGTTGGAAAATGCATTAAGCCATCATTTTCACTGCCCGATTGCGCTTCCGAATCCACTGGTTGACACGGCCGGTCTGGCCCAGCGATTATTTCCGCGTCACCCTATGCAGCGTCCCTGGTCACTTGACGAATTGTGCGAAAGACTGAAGGTACCCACCTACGAGCGGCATACGGCCGGCGGGGATGCCTTTGTTACCGGTTTGGTTTACCTGAAGCTACTTGGCCGACTTTCCCGGGAATCATCGTTGCGACTGGAGGATGCCCTGGCGCACACACGCCGGCATTGGCGGTTGTAGAAAGACCGTACGAATCCGCTACCACACTAGGAAAAGCGTCGGGATTGCCCTAATTTTGCGTCTTGATAACACGTCTGACATGACCAAACAATGCCTGTCTCTTTATTGCTTCCTGCTGCTTATCGGAGTGGGATGTTCATCTGAAGCCGAATCCTCTGACCCCGAACTCCCCGAGGCAGCCTACACCATGTATACGTTCGAACGGAAGTCGCCTTCCTGTGCGACGGACAGCTCCCGCTGTGCGGTTTTCAAAGCCGAATTTCCCATTTTGCGGTCCGAAATAGCCGGACCCAACACCGCAAACACGATCAATGCGACTGTGCGCCGGGAGGTTGTCTACGCCTCGGGCCTGGCAAATCCCGAGGAAGGCCCTTCCGTACAAAGCCTGGAAGATCAGTGTACACGTTTTTTCAACGATTACCAGGAGTATCTCAGCTTTGCCGAGATGTCGACCATGCCCTGGAGTATGGAAACCATGGGCAAGGTAATCCATCAATCGCCCGAGATTTGGAACGTTGCCCTGGAAAATTATCAATTCACGGGGGGAGCGCACCCAAATACGCATACGGTATTTCTGAATTTCGATCTCGACTCGGGCCAATTGCTGGACTGGGCTGACGTCCTGGCCGACTCTCTGGGGTTTGTGCATTTGGCGGAAGCCGCCTTCCGTGAGGTCTGGGACATTGCCGACGATGCAAATCTGGACGAAGCCGGCTTTTTCTGGGGCGAATCTTTTCACCCTCCCGCCAACTTTTCATTGGAGGAAAAAGGCCTCCGCCTGTACTACAACACGTACGAGATCGCGCCCTATGCGCTCGGCCCCACCGATTATATTCTGCCCTACGATCAATTACAGGAGGTTCTAAAGCCGGAATACCGAACAAAACAATAGTATGCGTCAACCCGGGCATCAACTATTTGCAGGCTTTCTGTTGATCTGGCTCCTGGTTAATTGGGGGCAGGCCTTTGCCACCCAGCTGGATCCCGACGAAGCCTATTATTGGGTATACTCCCGGCAATTAGACTTCGGGTATTTTGACCATCCGCCGGCGGTAGCTCTCATGATCGCGGCGGGCTACCACTTATTCAGTAATGAGCTCGGAGTGCGGTTGCTGACCGGTTTACTTCACCTTGGCACCCTGGCCGGCGTTTGGGTATTCCTCGGCAGACCTTCCGGCAAAAAAGATACCTGGTTGCTGATCGCTCTGCTCACGGCCATGCCGATGCTCCAGGTGTACGCCTTCATCACTACCCCCGATGTACCTCTGCTCTTCTTTGGCATTTGGTACCTGGTAGTATTTCGCCGTTTTTTGCAACGACCAAACGGCCCCCGCGCACTACTTCTCGGTGTATTGATGGCGGCGCTTCTGTACAGTAAATACCACGGACTGGTCTGGATCGGTCTCATTGGTCTGGCTCACTTCCGCACCCTGGTTCGCCAGCCCTGGTTCTACCTGGCGGCAGGCGTGGGACTGGTATTGTTTTTGCCGCATTTGTACTGGCAGTACGACCACAATTTCCCTTCTTTCACCTATCACCTTTCCGGACGGGATGATCCCTACGAGCTAAAACACACCACCAGCTACTTGCTGAACCAGGTGGCTATTTTTAGTCCGCTGGTCTTTCCACTGCTGATCTGGGCGACGGCGAGGTACCGGTCACAGGATAGGCTGCAGGCGTCCTACTACTGGTTGCTGTTTGGCTTCTGGATCTTCTTTTTTGCCATGAGCTTTAAAGGGCACGTGGAACCGCAGTGGACCGTACTGCTGACCTTTCCGCTGGTCATCATTGGCTACCGGCACGCCGTGCAAACGCCGGGCTTTCGCAAATGGCTCTTGCGGATGGCCGTAGCATCGGGCGTTTTGCTGCTGGTCGTACGGGTATTTCTGATCGTTCCGGTAGGAGAGGTGTTGCGCGATTTTCACCGCACCGCCTGGATCTACGAACTGCAGGAACGGGCGGAAGGTCGTCCGGTGGTATTTGCCGATTCCTACCGCGATCCGGCCATGTATCATTTCTATACCGGTGAGCGAGCCTATCAGTTTACCGATCATAAATACCGGGCCAGTCAGTACGACATCTGGTCGTGGGAGACCGAGCTGCAAAACCAAAATGTATTGCTCGCCGGTAAAAAGGCCTGGACATGTACCGGGTGCCCATTAGTCCGGTTAGCAACCAAAGATTTTCGCTTGAAACCGATGGATCAGCTACAGGTGAGTCAGCAGGTAGAGTTACGGTACCGTAATGCGCAGAAAATGGCATCGGGAGATTCCCTCCAAATGACTATCGAATTGTTCAATCCCTATTCCTTTCCCATCCGCCCTTCCGTGGGTTCCATGCCCCTGCAACTAGTCGGCTTGCTTTACAACGCCAAAGGGCTGGCCGCTTTCCTGCCCATCTCGCCTGTTCCCGGTCAATGGTCTGCTCAGTCCACACTTCCTTTTACCGCCCGAATGCCCTTACCCGATTCACTGTCCGGCACCTACCAATTTACGCTGGGCATCCAAACCGGAGATCTGCCACCGGCCAATAAGCGTCCGGTGCGGCCAATGCTCGAACTGGAGCTGTGACACCCTCCTTGATCCAGCAAGGTGCTACTTCCCGATATATCCCATCTTCGAGGGTCTACCCAGGACCAAATACCGGGCCAGTGTTAATTTCGTTCTAGTTTAGTACGGTCAGGAAGCGGAGATTTGTGGCTTAGCAAACAAAAAATACATGAGATATTTACTGCTTTTACTGATTGCCCTGATGCTGGTCTCCAATGGTTTTTCCCAACCCGACGGACTGGGCGCCTTTCGGGGGCAGCTTTCCAACCCCGGGGGCTTTGTTTGCTCGGTGACCATAAAAAAAGAAGCCTCCGGTGAACTGACCTGCACCCTATTGTCCGGCAACCAGGTGATAGCGACCCAAACGGTGTCCGCCACGGATTCTTCCATCATTACCTGGGAATTTGACCAGGGACTTCGTTTTCGGGGGCGGGTTAAAGAGGGCGTCTTTTCCTATGGGTTCATGCAGTCGGGGATCATGCAACATCATATTCCGCTTTCGCAAAAGGGAACGGATTGGGTCGGGGAGTGGCTTCCCTGGTACGTACACACCCTTAACCCGGCCACGATCTATCTCGGAGTGGAAGGTGATGATGGAGGGGACCGGCAATTGTATCCGTTTTTTGATGATCCGAGATTCCCCGGTACCGGTGCCGGCATGTTCCAGGAAGTAGATCCCAACGTCTGGACCTTTCAGGACTTCTTCACCGGTATGCAATTCCGGGCCTCCTGGGAACGGGATCACTATGAGTTGGAAATCAGCCTTGGGGAAGCACTGCTATCCAAAGCCCGCCTGACGGCGTACGAGGGTGATTTCCCCAATCCCTTTCGTCCAGTCCAAAGTGCCACCCGGTATCAAAAGCCCCGAAAATCGGAACAGTGGCCCGTTCAAAAAGCCCGGTCAGCTGGCCTGGACCCCGAACGACTGGCTGCAATGACCACAAAAGTCGATACGGGGGGCTATCTGGACACGGATGCCATCCTGATCGCACGTTCCGGAAAGCTAGTATACGAGGCATACTTTGGCGGTTTTGATCGGGGTATGATCCATCAGTTGCGATCGGCTCAAAAAAGCCTGGCCGGAACCCTCGCCGGACTCGCCATTCGCGACGGATATTTGCCGGGGGTGGAGGCCAGATTAGCCGATTATCTCCCCGGTACCCGGCAACCATTGCTGAATGACGATCCCCGAAAGGCAACCATTACGCTGCATGACCTGCTTACAATGCGCTCCGGACTGGATGCCATTGATTTTGGAATAGATCGTTCCTCCGCAGCCTCCGAAAACAACTATCAATCCACGCCGGACTGGACGGCTACCATCCTGCAGGCCCCCATGATCCACGATCCTGGGGAGAAAGCCTGGTATGGAACGGCCAATCCGCACCTGGTAGGAGATATGTTGCGGCAGGCGATTCCCCAACCATTGCCCTTTTACCAACATGAACAATTATTAGCTCCTTTAGGAATTTCAAAGTACGCCCTGCAAAACAATCTTAATGGGGAATTTTACACGGGTGGCGGTATGTATCTGCGGCCCCTGGATATGCTGACCTACGGGCAATGGTACCTGCAGGAAGGAACCTGGAAAGGGCGGGCTTTGCTACCCGACGGTTTTGTAAAAGAGACGTTCACCGCCTACGGACCGCTACAAAATGCCAACGATAAAAATGAGTACGGCTATCTTTGGTGGCAACACAACTATCCCCTGGGTAATGATACCGTTACCACCTGGGAGGCTCGGGGTGCCGGCGGGCAATACATTATCGTCGTCCCTGAATTAGAGATGGTGGTAGCCATCACCTCCTCTAACTATCGCAACGGCGGATTCAACCTGCCGGAGGCCATCCTACGTGATCACATTCTGCCGGCGATCATTCGAAGGTAAGTAAAGGGAAGTGCATCGAGCTTGTGCAAGGTATCAACTTCCCCAAAAGGCGCTTTTGAGACGTACTCTGCCTAAATCGAGACGAACAAGACTCCCCATCCCGGCAATTTGGGAGGGAATCAAAACGACTCGATCATGTTTCAAAAATCACTCCGACGATTAATAACACCCGTTACTTTTTCGCATTGGTCAGCTGATCTGGCTATTGCCATTCCCCGTATTTTGTGTGGCTTACTGCTCACCCTGGATTTCGGTAGCAGCAAATTTGGCACGCCCTGGACCGACCCCCAACAGGGGTTGGCGCTGTTCCAGGTAGCCGCCTGGTTTCCGGAAGATGTGGCCTCCTTCGGCCCTCCGTTTAGCTGGGCGCCCGGGCTCTTTGCCTGGATAGGTGCCGCCAGTGAGGCCATCGGTGGGTTATTACTGGTTTTGGGATTCCAGACCCGCATTTCCTCCTTTTTTGTTGCTTGTACTATGCTGGTGGCCATCTTCTTTCAGAAATGGGGCACCGACACCTGGGAAATGCTGCCGGCCATGGGATTTCTGTGGATGTCGGTGTACTGTTTGATATTGGGATCCGGCCGTTTCGGATTGGATTACCTGCTGTCTAAGCGGTTCCCCTTTTTGCGGCTTTCGCCAAAAATCGCAACTGGCCTGGTCTTAGTGCTGGGCCTGAGTCTGAGCAGTTGCTCCAGCAACCAATCGGTCGTCTCCATCCCAGCCCAACATGAATTCGTATTAGGGGAGATTTCCAGGAAAAACTTCACAGTTAAACTCACCAACCTGACCGATACCGATATTCGGGTGCAGGCGATCAACACCCGCACCGGGAAGCCCACCAAGGGATTCGGTCTGGCCTCGAAGGGCAAAGCGACGGTAAAGGTATCCCGCCACGAAAAAGTCCTGCTCAAAAACGACACCAATGGGGAGGTTCGCGTACGCGCCGTCATGAATAAAGGCGTACAGGGCATGAGCTACCAGGCGGTAGGTAAGGAGGGGACCAGATAGCAGTAAAGACAATATTCACGGTGTCTCTACTAGCGCGCCTCCCTTCTCCATTTCCAATTTCGCTCCTGACTTTTATGGTTTACAAAAGCATTAAAATCAGGGAGTTTCATTCATCATTTAAACTACTGACATGCACCCATACTACATCACGCTGATCATTTTTCTACTCCCTTTTTTTGGCGAAAGCCAACCCCTGGTCCGGGGAAAATACCTGGAAAAAGACTCGGTCATCCGGGATATTAATTTATTAGAGCAGGCCTTAACGGAGATTCACCCCGGGTACTACCGCTACCAAACGGAGGCTGACCTGGCGATTGCCTTTGACAACTTGCGGGACCAGCTACCCGATCCCGTTTCGGAGGCTGAATTGATGAAGCGGATGGCCCAAACCACCGCGCTGATCCGCTGCGGGCACACTTATTTGAACCCCTGGAATATGCAGGAAGATCTGCGCAGCCGCTTATTTGATCATCCGATTTATCTGCCGCTCTGTTTCCGGGTGTTGGATGGTGACTTGATCGTAACCAGATCGGTCAGTGAAGCAGGTCCCATTCAGCGGGGAGCTCGCATACGGTCGATAAACGGTATCCCGGTACCAGACATACTGGATAGTCTGCGGACCATCGCCCGCTACGACGGCAGCAACGATGCGCCCGTAGACCATTACCTGTCCCTGTCGGTGATGGATCCGGGCTCTTACGAGGCGTTCGACCTCTACTTTCCCCTGTTCTTTCCCATGAGCAAACCGGAGTTTCGTCTGGAATATCAAGCGTTCGAAAAAAAGGAAATCCAAACCACGGTCATACCGGCCATGGACAAGCAGGAAAGAGCAGATGCGATGGCACGTAGATATCCGGCCTTTCCACGGGATTCCGTTAGTTGGGAAGTGGATATATCCGACCCGAAAGCGGCTTATCTGCAACTCGGCACTTTCGTGACCTGGCATTGGGAGGGTTTCCAACCGGCGGAGTGGCTGGCTTCGGCTTTCGCCAAAATCAATAACTCTGGAGCCGAAAACCTGATCTTGGATATTCGCGGCAATGCGGGCGGATTGACGGACATCGGCTTTGAACTGATCTCCTATTTAACCCCCGATCCCATCCCTTGCTCCGGTAAGGGGAAAACGCTGATCCGCACCCACAAGATCAGTGAAGAGCTGGCGCCCTACGCAGATACCTGGGTGGATATCATCTTCGAAGGTCTGCCGGAGAGAATGTATTCCCGCTACAATGACTATTGGCTCGAGTTAAAAGAGCCCGGTGGCTGCCGGACCATCGAGCCCAAAGAGAACCGCTTCCGGGGGGAGGTGTACATCCTGGGCGATGCCAGCAATGTATCGGCCACCTTTACTTTATTGCAGTACGCCAAGAAAAACGGTTTTGCCACTTACGTGGGAGAGGCCAGCGGTGGTAACCTGCAGGGCATCAACGGCGGGGAGTACATCTTCTTCCGTTTGCCCTACACGAACATGGAGGTAGATCTACCCCTGAAGTATTTCTATCCCGGTGAAGAAAGGCCGGATGCCGGCGTGGAACCGGATGTGGAGGTACGCTGGACCAGGGAGGATGTCGCCCGGGGTCGCGATCCGCAATTGGCGTGGGTGTTGGAGAAATTATAGTTGGTGCTCGATCCTTCTCCGGTTGCCGAAGCCTTGGCGAAGGATGGCCTCAGGATCGAGCCTCATAACCTAACGCGAGGTTGGGCGTGAATGATTTCGTAAAATTCAGATAATCAAGGCCCAACCTCCCGGTACAGCGTATTAGGTAAAGGGTATTTGGATTTAAGCCAATCTTACTACCTACTACTCTTTACCAAATACAACGTAAGGTTGTTACACTCAGTTATTTAGCAAACAGATCGGACCTCCCTGCTCGCAGTAACGAAGTGAAGGCGAGAACCTTACGTTAACCTAAAAAGAAAAGGAGCGGCGAAGTTACAGATCTAATAGCTTCTTAAGCATGAATTAGTGCAATCCAACGCGCCGGTCAAATTCAGCATAACGCTATACCGAGTTGGTGCTCGATCCTCCGGATCGAGCCTCACAACCTAAAAAGAAAAGGAGCGGCGAAGTTACAGATCTAATAGCTTCTTAAGCATGAATCAGTGCAATCCAACGCACCGGTCAAATTCAGCATAACGCCGTACCGAGAACGAAGTGATTAGAAAGACCAATTCACTTCGAAGCGAATATAGGTGCGATCCGGAGGATCGCACACCAAAAAGGGGATGCCCTTTCGGACATCCCCCCGTTTATGCTTGGGTTAATGTAGACTGACTAAATGGTGTGGAATTCACACTCTACATGGTCAGCAAAGTCGATTAGTTACCTCCGAAGATGTAACGTACACCCACCTGCATTTGCCAGCGAGAAGAACGCAGACCGGAGTCGTCGATATTACCTTCCCATGGATCTTCACCATCGATTAATTGTGGGTTGATGGTATATTGAGGGGTGGTGTTACTTCCTGGGAAACCAGTATTTCCATCTCTCTCAAGAGTTACAATACTGTATGCATCGAAACCAGGCGTAAAGCGTACAATACCCCATTCCGGGTTCAACAGGTTGGTGAAGTTGAAGATATCTACCGACAACTGGAGCGTATTACGCTGACCGTTGGCCATTTGGATGTAGAAGTCTTGCAGGAAGCGCAGGTCCATCGTGAACTGGAAGGGCATTACACCGGTATTGCGCTCCACGTAATCACCGCGGAAATCAGCCAAACCATCGTTGTCGCTAATGTAAGCATCCAACAGTTCCCACTGTTGCTGTGGGGTGTAGGTGGTACCGTTATAATTCAGGTCAACTAAAGGAATTTGATCGATGCTGTTCGGTACGAAGAACAGTTCGTTGTTGTTGAAACCACCGTCATCCACAAAGTTAAAGTTGGAAGCGTTGATAACATAGGTAAAGTATCCACCTGTCTGGCCGTTAAAGTTCAGAGACAGCTTAGAGCGTCCTCCGAAGTTGCCAGCGATATCGTAATCGAGGCCGTAAGCAACCTGACCGAATACTCGGTGACCGAAGGCAAAGTTAGAGCGTTGAGCACCCAGTACAGAAGGATCGGAGTTACGACCATTTTGGTTGTAGTATCCGCGCCACTGGGAGTTGTTCTGAGAAGACGTACCGTCAAAAGCGGAGTATGAATCACCGTAAGAGTACGACAAGAATCCAGAAAAGCCACTATTAAACTGCTTGCTTAAGGTAGCAGCCAGGTTCCAGCTGTAGCCTTCGTCCGTGTTGCTAGCCAGGAAGATACCCGTGTAGCGAGGATCGACGACGTCGTCACCGAACTGAGGAGATACCCCGTTGAAGAGAGGACGATCATCCGGACCGGCACCTGTCAGGTTACGGTTAGACGGCTTCACCTGGAAGTTCTGGTAGCGGATGTAGTTCACGTTATCGGAAAAGATACCTTCTACGGTTGCCACCAGGCCATTGCTGAATTTCTTATCTAGCGCCAGGTTGAACTTCATAATCTGTGGCAGTTTGAAGTCTTCGGCGAAGAGGTCAATCTGTCCAGATGGGGTAATGTTGTTCGGGTCAATTTGAGTGATGTAGTTGCCATCACCATCAATACCTTTAGGTTGTTCCTGTACATTAGGATTGAAAGGTACATCAGGCAGAGATACACCACCAATATTCAATCCGTAATTGTTGAAAGCGCCACCAGGCCATACCAGCGGAATACGAGAGGTAAACAGACCAATACCACCACGCAACTGTAGTGTCTTGTCACCTGAGATGTCGTAGTTGAAGCTGAAGCGAGGAGAGAAAGCAACTGATCCACCGATGAACTGGCCGGTGCGGGCGCCTTGCAGATCATATCCTTGTCCCTGAATAGCAGCAACGGTTTCGGTATTAAAGGATTCGTTTACGGGAACATCAGTTGGCCAGATCGGGATGTCCACCCGCAGACCACCGGTCAGTTTCAGGCGGTCATTCACCTGGTACTCATCCTGTACGTAGAAGCCGAGCAGCATTTGCTCGAAAGCAGCGATGGCTTGTGACTCATCACCGTTTACGTTGTCGACCTGAGAAAACGAGTGCGAATAGCTATCAGCAGGTTGACCTGCCAGGAAGCGTTCTACACCAGTCATGTCGTTGGCATCTTCCCAGAAGTAGTTACCGTAGTTATCACGAATAAACAGGTTACCGGCATTGAAGTATTCAAAGTTCACACCAAACAGAGCGGAGTGTTTTCCTTTGTAGATGGTCAGGTCGTTATTAACGGTTATTACGTCCTGATTCAACAGGTTAGCAGTAGAGAAAGTCTCTGCACCGAAGGTAACACCTCCATTTGGGCCATCTTCCAGAGAAACAGCCGGGAATGGATTGCCAAACGGATC
Source organism: uncultured Saprospiraceae bacterium (assembly GCA_964342305.1). GTDB lineage: Bacteria > Bacteroidota > Bacteroidia > Chitinophagales > Saprospiraceae > DT-110. The sequence goes on from CAYFGK010000003.1 coordinate 28,074, forward strand.
GCGGTCGTCGCGAACGATGGTCGCACCGATTGTCAGTTTGTTAGAAAGGGTGTTGCTGAAGATAGAGCTCAACTCCAGGGCAGAAGAGTTTGTTTCAGAAACAAAGTACTCGGAACCGTTGATGAAATCAATGCCGAATGCACCGGAGCGACGAGCTTCCAGATTCTCGGCCGTACGATAGGAGTGACGGAAGCTCAATTTGTGCTTATCGTTGATATTCCAGTCGAGTTTACCCAGGATGAAATCACCTTCCAAGGTAGCCACGTTATTTTGGTATCCACCAACATCATATCCGTAGCTCTCGCGAATGAAATCAGCCAGGTTCTGAATACCGGCAGCATTCAGGTTACCGTTGTAGTCAGCAACATTGAACGGTTGGGGAGTCTCGTCACGCTGAATCTCAGCGTTTACAAAGAAGAACAATTTGTTCTTAATGATCGGCCCACCCAAGCGGAAACCGTAAGTCTTGGCGGAGAAATCGGCTAATGGTCCACGGTCCTGTCCAGCAGGCTCGCTACCAGCCAGAGCTTCGTTGCGGAGGAAATAGTAGGCAGATCCTTCAAAGTTGTTCGTACCGGAGCGGGTAATAGCGTTGATCGCTCCACCGGCGAAACCAGACTGACGAATGTCGAAAGGAGCAACGGAGATGGTGAATTGCTCAATGGCATCCAATGAGATCGGAGAGATACCGGTTTGTCCACCGTTCTGACCATTGGCAGCCAGACCGAACGCATCATTACTCACCGCACCGTCGAAATAGATCGTATTGAAGCGGTTGTTCTGGCCAGCCAGAGAGATGGAGAACCCATCGCCGCCTTCATCGATGTTCGCCAGTGGGTTGAGGCGGGCGAAGTCAGCGATAGAACGGGAAATAGTAGGCACTTCGTTGATCAGTCCTTCATCAACCACGGTCTTTTGACCATCAGCGTTACCGTCAAAGATATCATTCGGGTTGGCCGTAATGACGATCTCGTCGATATCGTAGGCTGTTTCAGACAGCGTTACATTTAATTGAAAAGACTGTCCCAAGGACAGGTAAATGTTTTCCTTCACCAACTCTTCGTACCCGGTGTACGAGATGGTGATTTTGTAGGGACCACCTACACGCATACTAGGAATGCGGTACAGTCCATTTTCGTTGGCAGCTACACCGTACGTAGTACCGGAAGGCGTGTGTACAGCCAGAACGTTGGCACCAATGAGCTCTTCGCCATTAGTGTCGATCACACGTCCGTTCATGGAAGAGGTGGTCACCCCTTGTGCCAGAACCACGTGTTGCGTCAAAACTACCAGGGCCAGTGTACCCAGGAACTTCAACAGCTTGAGTGAATTCATAACTAGTGAGTTTGATTGTGTAATAAGGACGGAGCAAATGTACCCAGCCCGTGTTAAGCATCGGTAAACCTAAATTTAAACTTGGTAAATCCGCTGTAAACACCTTGTTGAGGCGGGATGTCGGAAATAAAATTCGGCAGGAACCCGATTGATGTGAGAAAATTAGTACGTACCCCCTTTTTGTCGGCAATTGTTTTGGGCCGACATTAACTGAATGATGAAGATTTGTTTACAAAAAATTAACATACAGTTAATGTAAAGACCAGGGCAAAACTGGGCCAGGTTTGAGGTATGTGGTTTGGGGTTTGAGGTATCCCACCTTCGCCCTTTTCCTCTTTCGCCCGTACGGGCTTCAGCGGGCAGTGCGGGCTTTGGCGGTCGGTGACGGAATTTTTAATGTACAGTGCTTAATTTTTAATTAAGTAAGTGTTTCGCTTACAGTCATTTGCAGATGTGGTAGAGGGTTTTGGGATTTGGACCAGGTGAAAACCATGGACCTTGAACCTTGGACCAAAATCCAAATTCCCCTAATCGAGAAAGCAGACGCGATAAATCTACGTCTTTACCACCTATGTCGTCGCACGGCAATTTTCCCATTCCCCAAATCCCCAATTCCCCCTTTCTTTTACCGGGTATCGTGCCGCGATGAAGAACGTAATGCCTGGTTGGTGTGGTTGCGGTAAGGGCCTATTCCCCGTCGATCCTTCGGATCGACCTGCCCCTCAGCACCGCTCCTGCCTCCACCGGGCGATCCGTGGCGAGGATATCGGCGCCCAGATCCAGGTACTCCAGATAGAGGCTGTCACCGCGGGCGGCTACGCGTTGGTCGAGGTTACCAAGGGTGCCTAAAATGGCGGGAATGTCGTAGGCATGCAGGGTATCAAAGAGTGCCTGGGTACTAAGACGTGTACCCGTGAAGGCGACCATTCGGTCAAAGGGCACCTCAGCGTTTTTCATCCGTTGCCATTCCTCCTGATTGCGAATGCTAACCGAGATCATGAGGTCCTGATTGAGTTTGTGTATCGTCTCCGCATCTTCCGTATTGTAGGTGATAACCACAACGTAGTCGACCATATCCTTTTCTTCGATTAGTTGTACCACCTGAGCGAAGTCCACCCCCCGCTTCACGTCTACCGATAGCAAGGCTTTACCTTTGGCAAATTCCAGTGCTTCCGCAAAAGTGGGAATGCGAAATTCGGTCACAGTACCCTGGTCATCGACCAGGAAGAGGTCTTTCATAGCGGACCAGGGCGTCTCCTGCACGATGCCGGTACCGGTGGTGGTGCGATCCAGGCTGTTGTCGTGCATGAGAAGGAGGGTGCCATCGCCGGCCACGTTCACATCGCACTCCAGCATGGCTGGTGTCCGCTCGAGGGTATAGGCGAAGACTTCCAGGGAGTTTTCCGGGAAACCGGGAATATCACGACCTCCCCGGTGAGCAGAGATCATAGGCATTAAGCGGCTGCCGGGCACCATCAATCCAGGCAGCTCACCGTCGGTAATTACCATTGCGTTAGGATGCCGGTCTGAAGAATCGGGTAGGGTAGTGGGCTCTTCTATTCCCGTCCCGGAATCGGAGGGGTTATTTTGGCGACAGCCAATCAAAACCAGACCAAAGAAAAAAAGAAACCAGAAAGCGTGCAATCGGGACATGTGTCGTTTTTTTTGTAAGAAGCCGCTAAAATAAACAACCCATATTACCCACAGGTGAATCATGTCTATTTATACCACTTAGGAAGCGGTATATTCGAAGAACTTCCTTCCAGGAGCAGATCATTTCTGGGAAAATGTGTAACGTTCTGGCAGAATAGCAAATGGATATGACCAAAGAAAAACCAAAACTTGGTATAGCCCTCTCGGGCGGGGGGGCACGAGGTATAGCGCACATCGGGGTCCTAAAGGCACTACGCGAGGAAGGCATTATTCCCGACGTCCTGGCCGGCGCTAGTGCCGGAGCGATCGTAGGAGCCCTGCACGCCGCTGGTAAGACCCCGGAGGAAATGCTTGATTTCGTGAAAGACAGCAGTATCTGGCGCATTTTCCGTGTTGGTATTCCCTACGATGGGCTGACCAAACTGACCTACCTTCGCCAACGACTCAAGGAAACACTGAAAGAGGATTCTTTCGAAGCTTTACAGCAAAAACTGTTTGTTACGGTCGCCAACCTGAATACGGGGCAATTGCGAACGGTAAGTGAAGGACCTCTGTTCGACTTTGTGGTAGCCTCGAGTTCGGTACCTCTGGTATTTAAACCCATTGAGATCGACGGGCAATTATACGTTGACGGAGGCCTGATCAACAATTTACCCGTAGAACCGCTCCTGGATGAAGCTCAGCATATCCTGGGCGTCAATGCCATGCCCACCTTGCCGGTGAAGAATAAAGCCATCCAAACGGTTTTCGGCATTGCTACCCGGTGCTTCGAGCTGAGTATCTATGCCAATAGCCGCAAGAACCTGGACCAGTGCCATATGGTGATCACACCAGAAGAGTTGCAACAATACCACATCTTCCAGTTTAACAAATTTCAAAGTATACACGACATCGGCTACCAGGCGGCAAAGAAGGCTATGCCCGATATTGTCAGGATGCTTGCGGGTTAGTCGCCGGCTCAAAGGTGCTAACGTGACGTATGGCCGCTTCTACGGCTTCAACTTCTTGCTGTTTGCGTTCAGCAGACCATCCTAAGGCTTGTTGGAAATCATCGAGGATGGTGGGCAGGGTAGGACGAATACTCGGTAAATTGAAATAAAGACGTCCGGACCGGCGATTATAAAAGTCAAGGGCCGTCTGGGCCAATTCGTATTCGCGGGTGTACCAGGCTTCGGCACGGGCCAGGGATTCCTCCGGATCCCCTGTTTTCCAGGTATCCCACTCCTGCAGGATGCGCTCGGTTTCCTTACCGTAATTGGATACCAGGTAAATAGCGTGGTAAGGTGACAGACCCAAGGTTTGTATGCGATCAGCTATCCCGTCCCAGTACCTGCGAACGGCCACAGCGTCGTTGAATGGACCACCGTGCAGTGGAATCTTCTCGGTCTGGGCGCCGGGAAGTGACCGGTTCCGTTCCTTTTGAAATCGCTCCGCCACCACATCCACCACACGTTCGGCCATTTTGCGGTAGCCGGTTAATTTTCCGCCGGCGATGGAAATCAGTCCCGTTTCTGATTCGAAAATCTCGTCTTTCCGCGACATTTCCGAGGCCGATTTACCTTCCTCGTGAATCAGTGGTCGCAGCCCGGCCCAACTCGATTCCACATCCGCTACAGTAAGATTCGCTTCGGGAAACATATCATTAGTGGCATCCAATAAATAAGTCACATCTTCCAGGTCGATGGGTATATGATTCAGATCCCCTTCGTAGGGCGTATCGGTAGTGCCAATATAGGTGGTTCGGTGCCGCGGAATGGCGAACATCATCCGGCCGTCAGCAATATCAAAGTATACAGATTGTTTGAGCGGAAAGCGTTCGTGCGGCACTACAATGTGCACGCCTTTCGAAAGAAATAAATGCTTGCCTCTTAGTGACTTATCTTTCTTTCGGAGATTGTCGACCCAGGGTCCGGCAGCACTGATGATGTACTTGGAATGGATATCAAACTGATCACCGGTCAGCATATCCCTGCATTGTACTCCACAGACTTTACCATCCCGGTACTTAAAATCGTGGGCCTTAACGTAATTTGCACTTACCGCGTCGTACTGATAGGCGGTTTTTATATTTTCAATGGTTAGTCGGGCATCGTCGGTGCGGTATTCCGCGTAGTATCCGCCGCCAACCAGGATGTCGGTCCTCAGCAAGGGTTCTTTGGCGATGGTTTCGTCCTTGCTCAGCATTCTGCGTTTGTCGGACCCCTGAACACCGGCCAGGATGTCGTACACCCAAAGCCCAAGTGAAGTAGCTGTTTTGCCATAGGTACCTTCCTTGATGAGGGGAAGAAGCATTTTTTCGGAGGTTACCAAATGCGGTGCCAGGCGGTGTACGGTAGCGCGTTCGCGACCCACTTCACGGACCAGTTGAATTTCGAGTTGCTTGAGGTACCGCAGTCCGCCGTGGATCAGTTTGGTAGATTTGCTGCTGGTCCCGGAGGCAAAATCACCTTTTTCGATCAGGGCGACCTTCAATCCGCGCGAGGAAGCATCCAGGGCAATTCCGGCACCGGTGATACCTCCTCCGATGATCGTTAAATCAAATTCCTGACCAGCAAGGGCTGAAAGTGTTTCTGGACGTTTGTGGGCAGCTAGCATAATTCTATAATTGAACTTACCGGTGAAAATGCGCCGGTCAATACTATCAAAATGAACCAGGGCAGATATGGTTCACCAACCTGCTTATTGTAACGTGGGGTTGGTGCTAAAGTATTTTGCTAAACATAGCATCTCACGTTGCATTTGGTAGAGGTATCAGGTAGTAGGACACGGTTTAACCCCGATACCCTATACCGGGAGGTCGGGCTTTAACTATCATCACTTTATGGATATGTCAGTGCCCAACCTTGCGTTATTGTACAAAATACAATAAGCCCGACACAGATGCAAAAAAGGAAGGGTTTCCGGCACCTGCCGAAAACCCTTTTCCTGCTGCTGTAATTGCCGGGTTCGCGTCGAACCCAAGCTATCAATTGATATAGATCTTTTGATCGGGAAGGACGATCTCGTTCTTCTCGAGTTTATTCAAATCGCGCAGTCGTTGCTCAGCGATACCCAGTTTTTGGGCAATGGAACGTACAGTGTCGCCATTTTGCACGGTATAGGTTTGCCGGTTGGAGGCCGGCAGTGAGTTACTGCGTTGGTACAACTCCTGTGACTGATCAGTGTAGCGTCCGGAAGTATTGGTTCCGGAATTTGATCGCGTTTGAGGAACCGCTCCGTAGGAGCTGGGACCAGCTGTTGTGCCTCCCTTTGCGGTAAAGGCCGGGTTAGCATTGGAACGGGGCTCATTGCCAAACTCTTGCAACGGCCGGTTTTCATTAAAGGAACCCGGAACGGGACCGTAGTAATCCATGGCGGATTGCTGAGGGGTGGATGGTACGTTAGTGCCCTGACTATTCATCGGCATCCCGTAGGAGCTGGGACCGGGTGCCCCTTTCGAACGCATTCCGGCGTTATTCGACATATCCTGTTGGTTGCGTGCCTGGAATTCACTGGGATAGTCGGCATAGGGTTCAAAGGTAGCATTCGGATCGTAATACGGGTCATTAGCCTGATTCGAGTAGCCCTGATTGCTCGGGTCGTATTGATAACCAGTTGGGTTGTTACCGCGACTGCGCATTTGATTGGGTTCTACGCAGTTTAGGGTTTGCAACACTTGTCCGGGACGAATGGCCTCATTTTCACCGAGATTATTGAAAAGGCGAAAACGCTCTTCGGTATATCCGTACATGCGTGCGATAGAAGCTACTGTTTCCTCTGCTTGTACTACGTGCTGACCGTTCGTATTTAACCAGGCTGCATTATATGGATTGGTCGCATAGGGACCATCACTTCCTCCATGGACAGTGCCGGCGGCTATGCTACTGGGACCTGTCCCCTTTATTACGAAGTTTTCATCGCCATAGGAGGATGGTCGTTGGCCATCTTCCCGGTAGTCGTTATTCTGGTAGGCGTTGGCCGGTGCCGAAACGATGAGGTTTTCGTTAACCTTCAGCAAGTTGTCATTTTTGTTATTCCAGCGCTTTAGGTTCTCTACCGAGACCTGGTATTTCTGGGAAATCTGATACAGGGTTTCGCCCCTGGCTACCTGATGAGTTTGGGGTGCATTATTCGAGGTGCGTAAGGAAGCCTGTTGTGCACCACGGGCGATGAAGTTATCGTCACCATACGAAGACGGACCACTTTCCTGACTGGCCATCCCCTGATCGCCACACCGCTGGGCCAGTACTTGCTCGACCGGTTGACCGTTGATGGAGGAGAGGGAATAGAAAGTGCTGGCACCGCCACGATTTGTTTCACTCAAGATACCCACTTTGGGATTCACCCGGATCAATAATCCGGCTTGTGGATTGTAGTCGTAGCGCTGCAGGAATTCAAAAGTGGTACAGCTTCCCTGTTGTTGCTGATTCTGGAAATACACCTTTCCCCGTGGATCGGTATTGCTCAGGTCACCTTCAAACTGGTTGCTGTTGGTGTTGTACGTCAGTCGGTAGAGGCTCGTACGCACCACCAATTGGTTGCCACTGGTACTCAGGTAATCCGCCTGGTTGACCCGGCGCACCTGAAAACGCCCTTCCGTATCGGTAGGTATTGCGACGTATACGTTTGCCTGGTTGTCATTGATCTTCTTGGCCAGATTGCCATTTTTAAGCGATTGCCCGTTTTGACAACCGATAATAAGTGGGTCGGCCAGACTAATCTCGCGGACGTTGGCTCTGCTTCCGGTTTGCAGGATAAGACGTTCGGATTCGCTAACGGATAAACCGTAGGCCAGGAATTCGTTACCCGCACTGGTCTCCTGATAGCGATACTCCAACAAATCCATGCAGGAAGGGTCGTACAGGAAATAGTAATCAACCGCATGGACCGCGGAAAGACTGATAACCAGGCAAAAGGAAACAAAAAAGAGTTTGATAGACTTGGTCATGTTTTGGAATTGTTTTCAGAACAGAAGGCATATTAGGTTTCCATTCACTTGTAAGGTACGATAAATCAACAGTTTCTACAATAGAATGGGCCACAGCCGGGTTGTCAGGACGCAAAAAATGCGTTTTTTAACAAAACAATAAGGCTATCACAAGTAACGCAATACCAAAACAAGAGGTTGCAAATACACCACAAAATCGAACAAAACAGTGCGTTGACGTATTGGCGAACCTTACTCACTATTCACCAATCCGGTCTTAACTGCATAGAGCACCAACTCCGAAGTGGAGCTGAGATCCAGCTTGCGCATGATATTCTTGCGGTGGGTATAAATGGTGTGCACACTCAGGTTGAGCAAACCGCTTATTTCTTTGGCAATGAACCCTTTAGCGATTAACTGAACGATTTGGGCTTCGCGGGCAGTAAGCGGGGTAGCGGTAGGATCTTCGTCCGTTTCGGATTCTTTGGCAAAACTCTTTTCTAACAGAAAATCAATGACCTGTGTACAGTAGAACTTTTCACCTTTTATGGACGCATTGATAGCGTCGACGATCTCTTCTTCGTCGCAATTTTTGGTCAGAAAACTCTGCACACCAGATTCAAGGGCCTGGAACATACTCTCTTTTTGATCGTCACCACTAATGACCATCAGGCGGCTGTCCGGGGAGGTTTCGCGCAAACGCTCAATGGTGGAAAGTCCAAAGTCGCCGGGCTGGTTGTAGTCGAAGATGATCAGATCGGGCTTTTCCCGGCTTGCCATTTCCACGAGCTGATCTTCGTGGTCAGCTTCCCCCACGACGTTGAAATGGTCATGCCGGGCCAGAAGCTCCCGGATCGCAAACCGGATCAGGTATTGGGCATCGGCAAGTACGATTCTGGCCTTGGGTTGCATAATCCTTTTCTGTTGTGGGGCGAAAATACGCGGGCCACAACCAATCCCCAAATTTATTTAGACTTAATTTAGATTAGAGCGTCTTTTCGCTGAAACCGGACAAATACTTCCTGCCCCCTGCGTGCGGCCACACTGTGTTGAGCGGTGTCTAATTCGCGAATTGTAAAGTGATTGGAAAACAATTTGCGGTAGGTTTCCCGGCTGGCGCCAAAAGGAGGTCCCGGCCGGTTCATTTCCCCGTCAAAAAGCAATCCGACCAACCAACCTCCCGGCCTGATCAGCTTAGCGGCCTGCTGTACGTAATCGCCGCGAAGAGAAGGGGCAATAGCCGCAAAAAATGTTTGCTCGATGAGCAGATCGATGCGCAGGTCCAGTTCGAAAAAATCGCCTGTGATCTGATGGTCTTTGGGGAAATCAGGTGCCTGATCCTGTAAATGATGAAAGGCCTCCGGAGCCCAGTCGCATACGAATACATTGGTAAATCCCTGCTGGTGCAGGTAAACGGCTTCGTAGGCACGGCCGGCACCCGGGATGAGAATGCGGGCCTGGCGGTCGGTCCAGCGATCCATAAAATGTTTGATGGCGGGGCTGACATCACCCAGATCCCAGGGGGTGTTTTCGGTGAGATAGCGCTGATTCCAATAGTCAGCAGTGAGTTCGGGCATGTGGATATTAATTTAGTGTATCGCGCTGAGAAAGTTCGGGCAGGTCGGTGAATTCATCCTGTACCTCCCACTCGGCCTGAACATCGGGGTTGGGCCGGAATCGGATGCGCAAATCGTAATTGCCGCCCAGTCCGGCCATAACTGGTCCCACGATCATCTCCATGACGGATTCCGCTTTTTCCTTGGCCTTTTCCATGACACCTTCGCGTTGCGCTTCCTTGACAAATTCTTCCCTTAACAGTTCAAATGATTCATTAAGTACATCGCCTTCTACCTCGCGAAGCCAGCCAATGTTCATCTTATCCATTCGCGGATACACTGCGTGAGAAAGTACAGTCGGCTCGGGCAGGGTTACCGTTACGGTTTTAGACGTTTCACTCAGGTCAATACTCAGGTATTCATCCAGTTTAAAGCCGAGTTTCATTACACTAACGGCTGATATTTCCAGATCAGTGGTCGATACCGACATACCCCATATCTTGGTCTGCATGCGCTTGCTGAGCCCTTTTTTACTTTGGAACTCGTAGGTGGCCAGTTCAGCCACGGCCCTTTCTACCCGTTCCTCCAGCATTCCTTTGGCTCGCGAAAAATCCTCGATCTCCGCCGATTGTTCCATGCGGTTTATCATGGGTTGCAAAGCTTCCGCCATGGCTATCCCGCAAGGTGTATCCACTTTCCGCCCCCTGGCATAAAACGATCCATCCTGAGTCGGGACCACTTTGGTCAATATCTGGTTGATCAAAAAGCAGGTGTACTTACCGGCGACCATCTCCAGTGCCTTGGTAGCTGAGCCGGCTTCATTTTGGTACCACGACCGGGCAAAAGTGGAGGTCGTATCCCGAATTTCCATGAAGTCTTCGTAGTACAGCTTTCGCAAATAGGGATGTTGTTGGTCGTACTCTTCCTTAACCAGGGCCTGCTGTTCAGCAGTAAGCCCCATGCGCCGTCCAACGTGCTGCAAAATGGAGAGATTCAGGTCGTACACCAACTGATCAAATTCACGACGGTAACGCTTGGGGTTGGTCAGTATCTGTACAGCGTCCTCTTCGTTTATATTTACCTGGTAATCGGATGGTAAATAGGTAAGCTGAATTTCCTTGGGAACACGGGTAAAGTTTTTGCTTCCGCTAAAAACCTGTGGGAAAAACCACCAGATTCCGATACCCGCCAGGCATAGGACTAGTACTATGATCAGTACCTGGCCTGTCTGTACGCCCACGCCGGGCGGTTTATTGGTACTCATAAATCTTGTTCAGATAGATTTTTCTATAATACTGTTTAAGTACCGGAATTGTTGGCCTTCTCCCGGCAAAACCAGATATAATCGGTGGCCGGCACTTTCTCAGCGGGGAATAAGGTGCGCAATCCCTGAACAATTTGCCCGCGGTGATAGGTGCCGTGGTTACACACGTGCTGCACAATCTCACCGGCGGTCTGGGAAAATGCTGCCCCCCTGGTATTCTTATAGACGATGGTGGTATCCCAATAGTCACTTTCGACGTTGGCAAAGTGATCCAGGAATGCACGGCCACTCTCCAGAACGTGCTCCGCAGCTCGAGTCTGCTCGGTTTCCGACATGGAATGGCTGGGAAATGCCGAAAAAGACCGACCTTGGATGCGCTGAAACCATAAATATTGCGCATCGTGGATGTGCAGCCATAGATGCCGGAGGGTAGGGAAGCTGCCGGGCAATGGCTGCACCCATTGCTCCGGGCTGCATTTGGCGCAAGCCTTTAATAAAGTAGTATTTGCCCATTGGTTGTACCTCAGGAAATCGAGGGTCCGGTCGAGTGCCATGTGTTTTTCCTTAAATATAATAAGCTATACTTTGCGGTCACGAAAAATTATCCAATGCTAAATCCGCAACAATCCCTCAACGTTGGCGGCCGACTGCTCACCCTGGACCGGCCATGTGTAATGGGAATACTCAACGTCACTCCCGATTCATTTTTTGATGGCGGCCGGTACGATAGGGTTGAGGATGCCCTGAAGCAAGCTGAACGCATGATTGCCGAGGGAGTCGACATCATTGATATCGGTGGCATGTCGTCCCGCCCCGGTGCCAAAGTGCTCTCCTCCGATGAAGAGCTAAACCGGGTTCTTCCGGTTGTTGAGGCAATACGCACCTCCTTTCCCCAAATCACTATATCCATTGATACGGTTTACGCAGCTACAGCTAAAGCAGCTATTGAAGCGGGTGCTGATCTGGTCAACGACATTTCAGCCGGCACCTTCGATCAGGAGATGTACCAAACGGTAGCCGACCTCGGTGTGCCCTACGTACTGATGCACATGCAGGGGCGTCCGGAAACGATGCAGGAGCACCCTGATTACGAAGATGTTGTACTGGAAGTACTGGATTTTTTTATCGCCCAAACCACTATTTTGCGAAAGCTTGGAGTTAAAGACATCATTCTGGATCCAGGGTTTGGTTTTGGCAAAAGCCTTGAACACAATTACGAACTACTCAAAAAGATGCACGTTTTTCGTATGTTGGATTGCCCGGTACTGGCGGGCATTAGTCGCAAATCGATGATCAATAAAGTCCTGGGTACCCGGCCTGAGAACGCCCTGAACGGAACAACTGCTCTGCATATGGTGGCTCTGCAACAGGGCGCTCGCCTGTTGCGGGTGCACGACGTTAAAGAAGCCGTACAGGTAGTCAAACTCTGGTTGCACTTGCAATAAGTATTTATGATCCAGCTCACCGAAAAGATTGTGGTCAGGATCGCCCTGGCCTACCTCAAGCGACACTACAAATACATGCCGCGAGAGGGGGAGACCCAGGCGCGGTCGGACGTGCGCACGGAGGAGGGCATACAGGCCGATGGGTACATTGCCTTTGAGGTGGATAAAGCCGGAAAAGTATTCACAGCTACTATTGAGGCTACTGATTATATGAAGCGGGAGGAACTTCGCTACAGCCTGTACTGGCAGTTGATGTTTATGGATGGACTCACTGTTGCTATGGCCCTGATGGCAATCCTCAGCGGTTGGGCCCACATTCGGGGGGAACCATCGGTTTATCCCACCGGCCCGGTTGGGTCGGCCCTTATTTTATTGGGGATCATTATTTTGCTGACCCTCTTGGTCGTCTTACTAGTCCGTGGCCGCTCCCGTTATCACTACATTTACGCAGTGGAGCAATTCAAACAGTACCACGCTGATGACCAATGGGTGGCCTTTGCCTGGGATGTATTCTACTCGACCGAAAGCAAATACTACCGCGAATTACGCAAGCAATGCATGCAGTACGGATTCGGGCTCCTGGAGGTCGACCGGGAGCAACGCGTGAAGATTCACCTGGCGCCCACTCGCATTGATGTCTTCGGCCGCAGACGAGCTATCCGCCAATTCCGGCAGGTCCGCGACTTTACCCAGCGGGTTGGTAAGAGTCTGACCACCCGTCTGCCGGTACCCGTTAAGGTAAATCCCCGCCTGCGGATCGGTGACTGGAGCAACCTTTTTCGCTTTCGCCGTTCCTACCGGCATCAGGCCTTTATCAGCGGAATTTCCTTTGCGTTGATCCTTATTTTCTTTTCACTGGAACTTCAGGAACGCCCGATTGCTTACGAGGATACTTCTCAGGATCAGCGACGACGCGAACGCCTGGCGCAACGCCTGGAGGGAGGTGCCGATGCCGAATCCCGGGTATTCCTGGTCGACACGGCTGCCGTGCCACCACCCATGCCCAATGTCCGACCCTACCTGCAAATAGATCAGGTGATCCCGGGGAACGGACCCCGGGAAGGTGATGTATTCCTCTACGGGGAGAACACTTTCCAGACGGTCCCCTGCGACCGGCTCACAGCGGCGGCTAACAACCGCTACCTGGTTTACCTGAATTCATATTATGATCCGGCTTACGCCAAAAGCCAGGCGATCTACCTTCGCCGGCGCGGTATTTCGGTCAACGTCATCTGGGCCGATTGTTTTTTCCCCGGCCGCACCTTTTATATTTTGTATCTGGAAGATCTGTACGATACCTTTGAGGAAGGACAACAGGCTCGTCAACAGCTCGATCGTGATCTATCCAGACAGACCCTCGATTTTGAGACCAATATCGGCCGTATCAATAACCCGTAGAAGCTAACTTCCTGCAGTATGCCCATTTTGCCAGCATCTGATTACCGCCCGCACCCCTTGCTGCGGCATGGCCATGCCAATACCATTTTATCAGCCCTGATCCGCAAGGTTACTGATACTCCTTATCAGCGGGAGCGTATCGATACGCCCGATGGCGATTTCCTGGACCTCGATTGGTCGCGTAAAGGAGGGGAACACCTGCTTATTGTCTGCCACGGCCTGGAAGGTAATGCCGGTCGGCCCTACGTTCGCGGACTTATCCGTGCCGCTAACGATCAGGGATGGGATGGTGTGGGACTCAATTTCCGTGGCTGTAGCGGGGAGGACAACCGTCAGCTCCGCACCTATCATATGGGGGAAACGGGTGACCTCCACCTGGTAATTCAGTATGCCTTACGGCAAAAAAACTACCATTCGGTTCACCTGGCCGGATTTAGCCTGGGTGGCAATGTAGTTATGATGTACCTGAGTCGCGATGCCGATCAGGTGCCCGATCGGGTACGCAGTGGGGTGGCCTATTCCGTTCCCTGTGATATACCCTCGGCAAATCAGGAGATCGTCCGCTGGCAAAATACTATCTACGTGAACCGTTTTATGCGGACCTTAAACCAGAAGATGATGGAAAAGGTACGCCAGTATCCCGATCAGTTCACGGAGCCCGCCCCCAGGAGTACCTCATTCGTGACCTTCGATGATTACTTTACTGCCCCCGTCCATGGTTTTGAAGACGCACGCGACTACTGGGTATCGAGTAGTAGTAAGCCGTATCTGACTCAGCTTCAGCGCCCCGCCATGATGATCAACGCCCTTGATGACTCCTTTCTCAGCAACGAATGCTATCCTCGGGCGGAAGCAAGCGACTCTGATATCTTCCATTTGCTCACCCCCAACTGGGGTGGCCATGTCGGATTCCTGGATTTCGGACGGCGCCATTTGTGGTCAGAGGTGAGAGGGATGGAGTTTATGGCGGATCACGCGCCATAAATATTCGTTAAAGGCCCGATATATTACATACTTTTGCCTGCCCCCCTAGTTAATCGAATATGCAGTCAGAGGAGGACAAAAAAACTGGTATTGAGTCCGATCAAACGGAATCTGCACCCGCTGGTGCATTGCGCGGTCTGTGGAAATGGACCCAGCGCATCCTCCTTGCCTTTTTTGTGCTGCTGATCGCCTTATATCTTTTGTTCCAGATTCCGGCCATTCAGAACTGGTCGGTGCAGCAAATCACGCAATCCCTGTCAAACCGCCTCGATACGGAGGTCTCTATCGATTATTTTCGGCTGGGTTTTTTCAATAAGCTCGCCCTTCAGGGCGTCTACATCGAGGATTTGAACCGCGATACGCTGCTGGTCGCCGAAAATCTGACCGCCAGCATCGACCTGAACCCTATCACCGTTATCAGTAAGGGCCTGGTGATCAATCAACTCGACCTGGAACAGGCCCGGTTGTATATTCGACGGGCCCCGGACTCGCCCGACGACAACCTCAAACTACTTCTGAAGCTCCTTGGTGACCAGCCCCAAAAATCGAAACGTGACGGGGGCTTCGATATGGACTTGTCGCGACTCAATCTCGACCGGGTTGCGTTCATAAAATTGGACCGATATAAGGGACAAAAATTACAGGTCGAGCTCGAGGAGGGGCTGGTGCAATTACAAACCCTCAGCATTCCCAATGCATTGATCGATGCAGACTACGTGCGCCTGACGCGGCCACGAATACTGATCGACGACTACGAGCGCTCGCCCTTCTTTCCCGATTCCCTGCTGCAAAAGAAGGCCGATAGCTCTCAGTTATCACTGGCAGTAGGGGAATTAGACCTGCGCGAAGGGGTTTTTGAACTGCATAACTACCGTAAAGAACCGGTAAAACTAACCTCCGACGATATCCTCAATTACCGACACCTTGAAGTGTTTGACATTAATTTGCGAATACGTCGCTTTCGCTTTGTTGATGATATTTTTAGCGGAAATATCAACCGCCTTTCGGCAAAAGACAGCAGTGGTTTTGTCCTCGATCGATTCGCTGTTGATGATGCCACGGTTAGCAGGGATGGTTTTACACTTAATGGCCTGTCTATTGAAACGCCTTACACCGAGGTTGGTGACACCCTCATTTTTCGGTACGATGGGTACCGGTCGTTCCAGGATTTTGAGAACAGTGTGATTATGGAGGGACGCTTTCACAACACAAATGTGATGCTGGGCGACATTATGACATTTGCGCCGGGCCTTTACGGCAATACTTTTTTTCGCAAGAATGAAAGCAAAAACCTGATATTGGACGGAACTATTCGCGGCACAGTGAATAACCTGAGTGGCAGAGATTTGAATCTTCAGCTCGCCGACGGTACCTCTCTTAGGGGGCGTTTCAGTTCCCGGAACCTGGCGGTGAAGAATAGTGAGTCGATGAACCTCCGCCTGGACGATTTGCGCACCAATATGCAGACTCTGAGGGAATTGGTGCCCAACTTCAACCCACCCGATAATTTTAACCGACTGGGCAACCTGCGTTTCAACGGTTCCTTCGATGGCTTTTTCGCTGATTTTGTAGCCTTTGGTTATCTGCGTACCGACATCGGTGAAGCGGAAATGGATATGCAGATGAACCTATTCGAAGGGCGTGAACGAGCCCAGTACCGGGGGACCCTTAATCTGCGAAATTTCGACCTGGGCGTTTGGACCGGCGATCCCGAATTTGGTCAGATCACCTTTTCCTCACAGGTCCTCAATGGTCGCGGCATTACTGGAAACACCGTTAGTGCCGATTTGCTGGCCAACGTGGACGTCTTCGAATACAAAGGTTATCGGTACGAAAATGCGACCCTTTCCGGCCAGCTCCAGACCCGGCAATTTGATGGCAATTTTGCTATCCAGGACGACAACATCGACTTTACCTTTTCCGGGCAGGTTAACCTGGCAGAAGGTGTGCCCTATTTTAACTTCGAGGCTTCGGTGAATCGCCTTGATCTGCAACAGCTAAACCTGAGTGAGGAATACTTTATCCTGTCCGGAGATGTGGACCTTAACCTCCGCAACCAACGCATTGCTGACCTTGCGGGGTCCATCGACGTTCGCCAATTCCATATTCGCACCCCCGACACCTTGTATCAGGTAGCGTATGCTAATTTAAACAGCTGGGTCGATAGTTCAAATCTGAAACATCTTACCATCGATTCCGATGTCGCCGTCGGGGAAATGGAAGGGCAATTCCGGCTCGACCGTATACCGGCCACCGTGGTACAGTTTCTTAGTGCAACCTACCCTGAATTCACACGGGAAATGGGCATCGTTCAGCGGGACACCCTCCAAGACACTGCCTTCTTTACCTACGATATTCGGTTATTGGACTCTAAGGGCCTCAACCGGCTGATCGATGATAAACTGGGTGACCTTAAAGACATCCGTTTTGAGGGGAATCTTGATGAGCGTGATCAACAGTTGCAAGCTACTTTATCCGTACCGGCATTTAGCTACGACAACCTTGTTTCCGAAGAAATATTCTGGTCCATGGATAGTGAGGGTGCCGAGGGCGAGATTGATTTTTCGGTGGAAAAGATCGTTATCAATGACCGAACGGAATTTGCCCCCATAACTCTGATCAGCTTTCTCGATCGAGACAGCCTTATTTTTAGTCTCAATTACGACGATGCCGACCGCACGGCCTTTTTGGGTAACCTTGAATTGGATGGAGCGTTCTCGGTGATCGACAGTAACTCACTGCAACTGCATCTCGATAACAGCAAACTGGTGATCATGGAAACCCCCTGGCAAATCGATCAGGATAACGTCATTGCCTTTGTCCAGGACAGTGTGATCGTGCGGGACTTCGTAACCCGTTCGAGGGACAGGGTCGTTCGCCTCAGCAGTTTTGGCCGTCGCGGACTGGAAGTGCGCGCCGATAACCTCGACCTGTCGCAGCTCAACGATATTATCCAATACGACCCAACACAGTTTGCCGGTCAGATCGATCTGATGGTCAAGACGCAGGATGTTTTTGATTTACGCGATTTAGAGGCCACGGCTCAATCCGACAGTCTCTTTATCAATGGTGACGACTGGGGGTTGTTTCGCCTCGACGCCCGTACACCGAACCCTAAATCTCCTTTGTACACCTATGCTTCCATGACGCAAGACGAGGGGCAATTGTTAATGGAAGGGTTCTACAACCTGGATAATGTCGGTAGCAGTGTCCGGGAAAAGAAAGGCTTTTTTGACGTAAGTCTGGATATCATGGGATACCCTTTATCCATTGCGGAGTATTTTATCGGGAATACTATTTCGGAAACCACCGGTACCTTTGATGCAGGGCTTCGTTTTTACGGTAATCCGGAAGCGCCCAACGTGGTCGGCAGCATGGCTCTGGGAGCCGGTGGGCTGAATGTCAATTTCCTGAAAACCCGTTACAGCTGGCGGGGTGCGGACGTATCGGTTAATAATTACCTTTTTGACCTGACCGGAACGGTCCTCTACGATAAATACGGCCATAATGGCACCATCAGCGGTGGTATCCGGCACAATCAACTCAAGGACTTCGGTTTTAATGCGCGGCTTACGACTGATCGGTTCCTCGCCATTGACACCAAGAAAGGGGATAATAATTTATTCTACGGGCGAGCACTTGGTGACGGCGAGGTCTTATTTACCGGCACCTTTAAGCAACCCGATGTTTACGTGGAAGCTACCGTGAGCGATAGTACCAATATTGTCATTCCGGTCAGCCAGGAACGCGAAGCCTCGGAATTAAGCTTTTTGCGATTTGTCGATAAGGATAAACCGGAGGAGGAAGAGGGGCCCCTTAGTCTCCGCGACCGTCTCCCGGACCTAAAGGGGGTTAGCCTGGAAATGAACCTGCAGGCAACCGAGGAAGCCGAATTACAAATCATTTTCAACGAACAGGCCGGCGACATCATCGAAGGGCAGGGTAGGGGAGCATTGCGTATCTCCGTGCCCCGCACCGGACCATTTCAAATGTTTGGGAACTACACCATCGAGCAGGGCGATTACCTTTTCACCCTGTACAATCTGATCAATAAGAAATTTACTATTCAGCGCGGCGGCACCATTACCTGGACCGGAGATCCCTTCGAGGCAGAGATTGATCTGGTCGCCCGCTATACCGACCTCAATACTTCGGTCGCGAATTTTATCCAGGAATACCTGGTCAGCGCCCCGGCCGATTTGCGAAACCAAGCCAGTAACTCCACCGATGTCGACCTCACTATGAACCTGGAGGGGCCCTTACTCCAACCCGAGATCAATTTTGATATTGCCTTTCCCAACCTGCGTCAGGAACTGCAATCCTATACGGAAACTAAGCTGCGCGTACTGAAACAAGACCAAAACGAGCTGAACAAACAAGTTTTTGGATTGATCATAGCCGGACAGTTTTTGCCTTCCGAATTTGCACTTCAGGGGACCGAGGTAATTTACAATACAGTGAGTGAGTTTGTCAGCAACCAGTTGTCCCTGCTGCTTACCGAGTTATTCTCCGAATTCATCGGAGAAGGAGAGGTCATCTCGGGCATTGACTTTGATATCGCCTACAACCAATACCAGCAGGTTGATCTGGGCGACGGTCAAAACTTTAATCGTGGTGACGAGCTGGAGGTAAGTCTCAAACAAGATTTTTTTAACGACCGTTTCTCCATTGAAGTGGGTGGTGCTTTCGGGGTGAATGGCAATGTGCGGACGGCCAGTACCACCAGTGGTGCATTTGTTGGTAATGACCTGGTGTTTACCTACATCCTCAATAAAGACCGCAGCCTGAAACTCCAGGTGTACCAACGACTGGAACCCGATATTGCCGGACGGAAATTGCAGATCGGTACGGGGCTGAGTTTCCAGAAAGAATTCAATTCCTTCGGCGAATTCCTGCGGGGTGCGAAGAATGCAGGGAAATAGTAGAGAATGGGAGAATTGGAGAATGGGGGAGTTGGAGAAAGGGAACTGAATAACAAAGGAGGCGCACCTTTTTCTAAGAGCAGGTACGCCTCTTCTGTATAGAATCAATTCATTTAATACTTCACGGTAGTGGTGTCGATAGGCACATCTTCGACTTCGATATCATAGTACTCGAGTAGTTCCCGCGGAATATTACGAGCTTCATCAGGGAACTGAAGTAGCACTAATAACGAGTCTCTCTTAGTATGTACTTTAGCCAATTTTTCATTTTTTTCGATGGCCAGGAGCCGGTCAGCTTCATTCGCATCCTTAATTCCCTGGTCGATTTTATCATAATTTTCGGCCCACCAGGCCATTTTCGTGCGCATCTCCGTTTCGATTTGTTCCTCCGTAAATTGGTCAGTATAGGCCGCGGGATCGATTTCGAACAATTCCAGGGAACCCGGTAAGCCATATTCATCCTTCAATTCTTCGAAGCGTTGATTGATCCATTCTTCACGGGTAGGCTCGTCCTTGAGGTTTTTGCAAGAGCACACCACAAGCATAAGAACCAATGGTATTGAATAGTATATTTTCATGGTAGATTTAGTTTATTGTGATTTGATAAAACACTTATAGTCGAGGTAAAACTTTTGGTCAAAGAACTCTCTGGACCACTGATCCCCAAAAGATAATAAGCCAAAAGTCAGTTTATCGCCAAATTCTGACGCGCCTCCCGTAAACTTAAGTGCGACAAGAAAATCTGCCTTCATTTCCATTACCGTCTTACTAGATTTTTTCCAGGTATGATTGGAGGACAAACACGAAACAGATCGTGCATATCCAGGATATTCGTTTATTCATTGTAAGCGATTTAAATGAGAAAAAGTAAAGCCCGGTTACCCGGGAGTTCCTCATTCTTTGATCGCAAAGCCATTCGCAGTGAATCTGAGACAGGCGATAGGGCGAGCTATCTTTTCTAAAGACAACTGCATATTAAAGGGTTTCTGGACATAAGGCAAGTCATCGCCCCTCCCTTTAACTATACTCCACGGATAGGAGAGTGGGAGAATGGGGGAGTTGGAGAGTTGGAGAATAGGAGAGTTGGGGAATGGGAGAATTCCCGTGCGACCAAATGTAAAGTAGAGACGCGATTTATCGCGTCTGCCTTTCCGCCGATTGGGGGATTTGGAGACCTTACCGAAACCACACTAACCAGGAATTACGTTTTTCCTCGCGGCACGGTACCCGGTAAAAGAAAGGGAGAATTGGGAAAAGTGAGAGTTGGGGAAAGGGGGTGATTTTACCCACTACCACAAATAAAAGAACCCCGCTGGCAAGCCAGTGGGGTCCGTGCAAAAGTGGATGGATAATGTTACGGGATTATAATTGCATCGGGGGGCGTATGAAACAATGAAGAACTTTCCTTTATAAAGCGTTTAGAACAAGGGTTGTCCGTATGGACAAATACCAGATATAGAGAGCACGCAGGTGCTTAAATACAATCTTGATGTATTGTAAAATCGGTGTGGTGAGAACTGGCTGCGTGGTAAAAAACGCCGGAAAAGTAAATCGTCGGTTGACAGTTCAAATATACGAAAAAAACTACTATGGGTTACGGGTATTTTATCTGAAAAAATAATTTTTATTTCATAAATACAAAATTTGCTTATTTGCACATGTTTACAAATAAGAAAATTTTATATGTGTCAAACATTTTCGTAACCTCCTACAATGTCAGTTGGTTAGTTCTTGGTTAAGTGAATGTTACCAAAGGTTATTTTGACACTGATGTTTGGGTAAAACTCACTACTGGGCTTAAACCGGACCCTTTGTAACCCCGTTTCGGGTTCTTCCAGAACGAATGGGCCCTGATCCGGATATTCGATACGTCCGTTCTTGGCACTCAACTCGTAACTGAATGCCTGGAGGTTGACATTATGCAGGTACACCTCGGATTTATCAGCCTCCAGCTTAAGGTCCAGAAGGCCCTCCGAAGCAAAGAGGTCAATAACTCCATACTTGGCGTTGATATCGTAGCTACCCCGCATATCTCGGAGCAATATGTCGGAACGGTTGGCCATAATGCTGATATTCCCATCCAGCCGCTCACCGACAATATCTCCGTAACGCGTTTGCAGATCGACCATACCAGCCACATTGGTCAGGCCGATCTTACTAAACTGGCTATTGACCCGTAGGGACTTGGTAAGCGAACTGGCCTCTACCAAACCGTAGGTGTTTTTGGTGTACACCGGACAGTTGGGAGGCACCTGGATACGGTAAACGGCCCGGATCTGCGACTCGGGCTTGGGAGCGCCCTCCGGAACTTTCAGGTAGTTGCGCAGATATATCTTGTTTTTGACCCTCCGGACCAGGTATTGCATATGTTCGAGATCCCGTCGGGCAACACCTTCGTCGGGGTGGCGCGCAATTAACTCCAATTGCACCTCAATACCGGGTCCTTCCGAGGCTTCGATATATACTTCGGCTCGTTCCCCTTCAATATTGAGTTCGTAACCTTCGTCAAAACCAAAGGTCTTATCGATCTTTTTGGTGACGACCTGGACCGTTTCCTGTCCCGATAATGGAGTCATACTCCAGCCCACCAGAGCAAGAATTCCGATCGATGATATAAACCTTCCCAAAGTCATATTTAAATCTGTTGTGCCATTTGTTTCAAAATCTTGGCTCGTTCCCGCTCGATATCAGCTAGTTGATTGATCATTTGTGCGTCTCGCCCGTAGCGATCCATCGCTGCTTTCAGATCCCTGCGGTCCTCACTCAGTTCTTTGTATTCCTGCAGCCAATTCCGTTCGCTACGGTCCGGAAAACTGTTCAGGTAGTGCTGGTATAATCGGATCACTTCCGCTACCGCTACTTCTTCTGTATCCCAGTCGGAGACCAGCAGGGTGGGGTCGGCCATTTCCTGATCGATGGAGACGGTAACCGGTAAAGCAGGGGAGGACCGCCACTGGTATAGCCCGGCTGTCAGGATGAGGATTGCCGCCGAAGCAGCGATCTGCAACCATGGTCGGCGCCACAAAGGGCGGCGTATTGTGAGGGGCTGGTCCAGATCATGAGTTATTGCATCCCAAAGGTGATCCGGAGCACGGTGTACCGGCAACTCCCGGGCCGCCTCCGATACCTGATCCAGCTGACGCGCTTCTGCCAACTCTTGTTCAATACTTTCCCAAACACTGTCCGGTGCTCCGTGCACCGGCAGGGCGCGAAGGGCTGCTTCCAGCGTTGCTCTGTTTTTCTCGGTTCCCATTAGTGCATGGCGTTTATTAATTCGCGTAATTTTTTCTTGGCGTAGAAGAGCTGCGACTTGGACGTACCCACCGAGATCCCAAGCAACTGAGCTACCTCTTTGTGGGTATACCCTTCGACTTCGACCAGCACGAACACCATCCGGTATCCTTCCGGCAATTTGCTGATGGCTCGTTCCAGGTATTCGGTATCCAGACGAGTGCCCCAATCAACATATCCACTGCGATGGTGATCCTGAATCTCTTCAAAGCGAGGCTGGCGTTTGACCTTACTAAGGGCTGTGCGGACAATTATCGTTTTGATCCAGGCTCCCAGTGTTGATTCTCTTCGGAACCGATCCAGATTGCGAAAGACTTTTACAAACCCTTCCTGCAATACGTCATTAGCCAGCTCTCCGTCGTTCATCACCCGGTAGGCAAGGGTATACATGGCATCCTTGTAGCGCTGGTACAATTCGCGCTGGGCGAGGCGGTCGTTGGCCAAACAGCCTTCAATTAGTTCCGTTTCGGTCATTCGAATCTCTGTAGTAGGCATCGGCTGCAGCTCCGTTAGGTTTTTTGGTAAGGAGCAAGGAGTAGCCTGAATGGTTGTATGATCGGGTGGAAAATAGGCATTTTGCGAACCATGCTTTGCTGGCTTTCGCCAAAAAAGTGGAAATCAGTATGTCAATTCCGGAAAATGAGCCGTTATACCTGCTCCAGAATGTATAGATTAAGGTTCAGCTTATACAGTACTTAACCTGAACCCTACTCTCAACCTGTTTGCCGCCTCAAACCCCAAACCTAGAACCTGAATCAGGTTTATCCGTTAGACAGGTATTCCCCCTGTTTAGTGTAAACGAGAACGAGAAAATGAGATTGGACATTCCCCCTTACAACTCCAGGTTGATCCTGGTGCCAATCCTTTGTATTGCGACAACTCTTAGTATGGCTCAATCACCCCCTGATCTGGGGGTTAAACTGGAGTGGTCGGCAGGATACAATGGCATGGCCGATGTGGAAGCAGCCTTTAATCAGGCCCGCCGGGCTGAAGAAGATCGGTTTGACCTGCCTCCAGGCGTATTGGGCACGCTAAGCCTTCCCACCGGATTTGAATCTTGGTCTGCCCCCGAAAAGGTCCTTTACCTCGTTAATGCCGAGCGTATTTGCCGTGGCGGTGTTGATTACGACGGTTCGGGTTACCTTCCTCCTGCGATGGGAAAACCGCTAACTGCTATCGAGTCCCATTTATCAGCAATCGCCCAGGGACACGCCGACTGGCTCGTTGCTAACAATGAGTTCTCTCACGCCGGAGCCTCCGGCAAGAGCAGCTTCACCCGAGTCGACGAAGATCCCGTACTGGGCTCCTGCCACGAGTTCATGTCGTACGGAGAAAATCTCTACATCGCCGGTAATTCCGCTGCTAACAATCCACTATTTGTCGAACGGGCCGTATTCAGCTGGATCTACAGCAGTGATGGTCACCGGCGTGGTTGTCTGATCCAATCCTCTAATCAGTACGGAGCAACCGGTTACTACGATAACCAAGGGGAGTCAGGAGAAGAGGGCTTTATTGGCGTAGCTACTGCTGGCGCTAATAATGGCAACTACAATCCCTTTAACTGGGGGTTTGTTGACCGGACCGACGTAATAGTCTTTATGTTTATCGATCCCACCGCCCAATCATCCTGTGGATACGATCTAACCTATTTACCAGGTGAAGACACACCACCCCGGTCGGATTGTCCAGATGTCCAGATGGATGTTCAATGGACGCAAAACGTTAACCCACAAGAGGACATTACGGTATTATCGGAGTCCTACATAGAAACGGCCGGTGGGGTCCAGATTATGGGAAAATGGGATGCTGCTGCCCAGGATGGTGTCGTTTTGCGTCCCGGTTTTCATGCTTTTCCCGGCAGCAATGTTCATATTGGCACTCAGGATTCTTGTCTGGACGTGCAGTTGGCAATTCACCGGGAACCGGGCATCGATTACCAGGCAATGGAGGTGCCCGCCAAATCTGAACCCATTGAAAGAAGTCCAGCAGTTAACCAAATGCCACTGCCGGAAACACCGTCACCAACCGGAACACTATCCCCCAATCCAGCCCGTACCGGGCAGGTAGTCTGGTTGCCGGAAATCCCGAGCTACCTGCGCGTCGCGGATCTCGACGGACGGATACAGCTCGAAAATCAGGAACCGGAATCCAGGCGCATTCATCCCGACACTCAATGGCCATCGGGTGTATATCTGGTACAATGGCAGGATGGGGCCGGAAATTGGAGAACAGAACGGTTGGTTATTCAGAATTTCTAGGTGCTGAATTATGGTGGAATCTGAGGGGAGAGACCTATACCGCTTCCGGAAAGGTTTGGCCACTCCAAAACCTTTTCCCGCCGGTAAATACAAAAGACTACATTGTGTCTTCCCGACGCCAATTTTTCATGACTATTGGCCATAAGAACTCAGAGGTTTACTAAAAATGCTATCTTGATTGGCAGATAACGTAAACCCCTATGTTCCGCATTTGCACCATATTTGTGCTGATGATGACTGCCTATTCATCAGTCGCCCAGCAGTCCTATCAACCCGGATACGTCGTTCTCCATTCCGGGGATACCCTGCAGGGGTACCTCTATTACAACACTGCCCGCTGGGGTAAGTCAACGCTTCGGTTCAGGCCTGATCGTAAAAGCCCTGTCCGACGCTACAGTCCGGGCGATATATCCGGATACGGTTTCCCTGGCGACCTCACCTTTGGCAGTGGCACACTGCCCGATCGCGGCGATGAAAAATTCTTTTACCAACGCCTGATCGAAGGCCCGGTCCGACTATTATTCGTACAGGATAGTCCTTTGCAAAAGGAATGGTATTTATTATCCGAAGAGCAAGGCGACTTTAATCTGTCAAAAGGTCGGGTGGGGGACCCCGGTACCGTGGAGGACATTCGAAATAACCAAACTTATCGGGGATATATTCGCGCCGTGGTAGGGTCGTGTCAGAATACCTGGCACCTTATCGAAAAGGCATCATTGTCAGCCCGGGATCTGGTAAATATTTTACGCGTTTACTACGATTGTACCGGCGAAAACTACACTAGCTACTACGTTCCCAGAGGCACTTTCAATTATCGGCTTTCCTTACACGGTGGCGTGACTTACAACCAGTTATCGTTCAATGCTAACCCGGAGGCTGCGGCCATTGTACAACCTGATTATCTGCCTGAACTGGATTTTAACAGCGATTGGCAACCGACCATCGGAGCAGAAATAGAATTTTACCGCATTCAATCCATTAGGTGGTGGACCGTAATGATTGGCATGTATTACCAGCGTGCACAATTCGATGGGGTAGCCGCCTTTGACTTCAATGAAAACCAGTATCGCTACCAATTTGCAAGCACCTTTTCAACGATTCAACTACCCGCCGGAATCCGGTTTTATAAACAAATCGGAGAAGCTTCTTTTTTTGCGGAAGCAGGAGTCTTTATCAATTGCTTTCTGTCCCATGACTTTCAGTATTCCTACGACAGAATTCAGAATAATGAAGTTTTTCCCGCCCAGGGAAAGATAGAGGCGGATGAGAGGGTATCCTATGGAGTTTGGGGAGGAGCAGGTGCAATGATCCCCCGGACACCGCTGGTCATTAAGTTGCGCGGTACATTTCTGCCCGACTTTCTTCCTGAGCATTTTCCTGTTAACGCCGCCCAACAACTTTCCTTGTCGGGAAGCATAGGCTGGATCTTTTATAAATAATTTTTTGTCCATGTATCGATTGATCATACTCCTTGGATTGTGTTGGGCCTTTACTGGATGCCGCGAAGTAGCTTTGTCACCCGCCCCATATCCCAGTGTGTCGGAGGTTGATATTATACCCCAGAATAATGGAGTCCTATTTCGGGCATCTATTGAGCGAAACACATCTGAACCTATCACTGACCATGGCTTTCTCATCTCTTCTTCAAACATTCCAACTCTGGAAGCTGCTGAGATCACCCTTTCCTTAGGGACCGCAACAGAACAACCAGCTTCCTTTGAAGAGAAGCTGGAGTCATCGCTCGATAACGAAACCCAATATTTTGTCCGGGCTTTTCTTAAAACAGAGGATTTTACGGTCTACGGACTGATTAATTCATTTTCAGATTTTACCACGACTCTAACCCCACAAATTACCGGTTACGAGCCTACTGTGGGGATGCGAAGAGATACCCTATTCTTCTCGGGGCGCAATTTCCCGATTAATCAATCTAAATTTTCGGTGAAGATTGGTGGCTTTTTCGCCCCCGTCGTACAAGCTCAACCCAACGGTTTTGGAGTGATTATCCCGGCGGTGGCCACAAATGAATGGCACGAGATAGATCTGCAAATAAACTCGGTCCAGTATCCGATTGAAACGCCGGTGGAAGTAGTAGACTTCACAGCGGGTTTTACGCCAAGACAAGCGACCTTCCTGGATACCATCCGCATTCGTGGCGTTTTCCCCAATGTCATGTCTTCTTCAATCCCGTATCAGGTATTCATGGACGGTGCAGCCTCGGAAGTAGTTGATTTTCAACGCAACGTTATTTCGGCTCTGGTACCGGTGGGAGTTAGCACGGCGGCACCATCCATAACTGTTACCGTGCCGGATTCCATTCCCGGGAGTTTTGTAGCCCGCGGACCACTTCAGTTGATCAGCCCGGAAATCAGTTACTTTGACGGAGCAGCGATGAAGCGGGGCGAAACCTTCACAATTCATGGGAACTATTTTAACCCCGCTCCGGAGGGCAACCGGGTGTTCGTTAATGATCAGGAACTCAGGGTCGATGATGCAACTGCAGAACAAATAACCGTCTCCTGGTCAGGTGTTCCCGTTCCAGATAACGACTTTTTCCTGATCACCGAAGTTGCAGGACTCAGGGACTCTGTTCTGTCGGTGGGGCCTATCCCGGAACCGGAGACCTGGCAGGAGTGGATATCATTTCCAATAAGTGGCTTTGATCGATACATCATTTATGAAACAGGAAAAGGAATTTACGCAGGCTTTGGTGAAAAAAATGGTGGATCTTTGGATGAGATGCTTTTCCGCTATGAACTAGGAACCGGCGAATGGACTAATGTTCCAGTGGAGGGGATTTTGGTGGATATATTCACACATAAATTCGTGTGGCAAGAAGATGATCGCATTTATGTTTCTGGGAAAGTAGGGGGTGTCATTATTAACCAATTTAACCCGTTTAATGAGCTTTTCCAACGGAGAATTTACAGGAATTTTGTAAGCTCTAACCGACTGGTGGATGCAGGATATTCATCCCTATATGCTCAAAATAAATCTTTCCTGCTTTATGATCTGGGATTATTATTTGAATATGACTCTACGATTGAAGGGCAACTTTCCTTAAGGGTCTTGGAACAATTTTTCAACCCTGTTAACCGGCGGATATTAGTTCGCCCAATTGGGATATGGGCTGGATCAAGGCATTATTACCAATTGCGGATGGAAAAAGAGCGGCCCGAGGATGAACCACAGGTTTATTTATATGAATTATCGGATAAAAACCTGGAAGAGGGTGTTATTGAGTGGACTTCGAAAGGTGCAATTGGTGAAGGGGAGTTTACAGTGTCAGAAACTCATTTAGAATTTGCCACTGAAATTTGGTCAGACGAATCCGGGGAAGAAATCTACTTTTTGTTGGGACCAAGTGAAGAAGCCGATGAGACCCAGTTGCTTTATGGCAATGAGTCCCGTGGATTCAAAACTGCCATTTTACCAGAGAAAATATTCGCAAAAAATATGCTGGTAAGGCCTGACGGGAGCCTCTGGGTCCCAGGGAACGGAAAAATCTGGCGATTTCAATTTAAATAACCCAAACTACTTATGTCAGGTAATGATATTTTACCTGATGAGAGAACCTGGGTCATTCACAACGGCTACGTGTGGAGCTTCCTCCGCGAATAAATTAAAACAACGTATACCCCAACTGTAACGAATACACCGTCAGGTCACCCCGCCAGGAGAAAAAATCATTAGTAGTATTTCGTGGTACCTGGAAGCGCCCCTCCACGCTGAAGTCTCCGGCCCGGAAGCCAATACCGGCCATGAAATTCGGAAGACTGGCCACTTCGATAAAATCATTGTCTGGCAGATCATACCGGCTGTTCGATCCTTCGAAGGGCATTACAAGGCCTGCATTAACGTACAATGATTGGGTAGCTTCCAGGAAGAAGTAGTGCCGGAGGCCCAGGGTTAGCTCCAGGGCCTGATAGGTAAGCTCGGTTTCGGGGCCTTCGTCGGATTCACTGTTGTAAAAGGCGAAAGCAGGCTCAACGAGTGCAGCCCACTTATAGCGCTGAAAGGGGAGGAGTACTTCCAGGGAAATACCTGCCCTTGCTGAAAAGCTGCCATTGATCTTGGAAGGCTCTGCAAAAGAAACAACCAGCACCTCGTTGTCTAAAGAGCTTTGAAAAAAATTGGCACCAGCATGCAGCGACCATCGCAGTTGAATGGGCGTACCCTGATTTAAATAGGTAATGTCGTTACCGGCACATTCGGCGTATTCCCGAAAATAACGGATGAGTTCCTTTTTCTCGTATTCCAGGTCGTCCAGATCGGGGTCCCGTATACAGGCCAACTCGGTTAATAACTGACCTTTATAAGAATCATTGACCAATACACTTGTGCCGTCCTCCGTTTTGTATCGTCGATAGATAAGCGGCTCGATGGCCCCTCCGTTCTTTTGGTAATAGTAGCGGGTTACGGGAGCATCAATATACTGGAACAGCGTAGCCTCGCTTTCGAGTAATACCCGTAGGAAAACAGTCTCCGTCGACCATTCCGGATTTCGGCCAAAGGGTAAGTTACTGGTTATATCCGAGGCCCTGTCAACACGAACTTTTGCCCGCACAAACCGATCGCCCGATTCTATTCCGAATGACTCTACTTCCTCCATACGTGCAGTCTGGATGTTGCCTTCGGAAGTCAACCGGTAGGAGATGGACTCAGGGTTACTGCGCCAGTCTTTATTCTGGATAAAAACATCCTGGCGGTTTCCGGAATCAAATACAATAAACCCTCGGGTAAAAGGAGCCTGAGCTCCTACAAGAGAAGTGCAGCACAAAAAAAGCAGAATCAGGCAGCGATTGACCATAGCAACTGGGTGTTTAGTATTCGTGTACCCAGTAAATATATCAATTTTCGAACCAGATTTTTAGCGGCCAAGAAACACTCCTACCGAAAAAATCCAGCGGCTTTCGGATTGGTTAAATTCGTACTGTTGACCCGCAAAATTGATGTGATCGCCAAAATTGTCGAAGTTACCTTCGTAGCGCACATCCAGCGTTACATTCCACAGGTCAAGTCCGGCTCCTGCCAAAAAACTAACGGTCAGATCTTCGAAAGTCTGATCGTAATTATCGAACTGAAAAAGATCAGAAGCACTGTCGATAAACACCCGTCCTTCGGGGCCGGCCATCAGGCGCAGGGGGCCTAGTTTGGCCCCCAGCAAAAGCGGTATATCCAGATACTGGTATTTCTCTTCCAGCAACATGCCGGCACTGCCCTGCTGGCTCAGATCATCGACCATGAATTCTACAGTATTGGAATTAAAGACTACCTCCGGTTGCAACAACACCGTGCTCCCCAGTGGTATGCGCAACATTACGCCGGCGTGTACTCCGTACCGGGCTTCCTCAAGGGCCAGGCGCAGACGATCGCCGCCGCCCATTTGCAGGACCTCTAATTCATCGACATTAACATCGGTAGTACTGAGGCCACCTTTAAATCCAAATTGGATTTGAGCCTCACTCAGGGAGGTACCCATCAGCAGGAAGCAGGGCACGAGCAACAGGAAACGCATATCGGTAGTAATTTATTTATACAGCTAAGATATGGGATCAAACGCATTCCCTTCAATATTGTTACTTTTGGCGAAAGCCCTTAAAAAAAGTTTAAGTGTTTATGGAGGTACAGCAAACCGAATTCCGCGGCAGTTTCCCAAGTGTTCAGCAATGTCCTCAGGACGATCGACCGGAATTTGCGTTTATCGGCCGGTCTAACGTGGGAAAATCCAGCCTGATAAATATGCTCACCGGCCGGACTAACCTGGCACATACCTCCAAAAAGCCGGGGAAGACCCAACTGCTTAATTATTTCCTGATCAATCAGCAATGGCATTTGGTGGACCTGCCCGGCTATGGCTACGCCAAAATATCCAAGAAAAAAAGGCAGGAATGGGAACGCATGATCCAGGACTACCTCGTGAAACGCCTGCAGATGCAGTGTGCCTTCGTCCTGATCGACTCCATGATCCCGCCCCAAAAGATTGACATTGACTTTCTCGACTGGCTGGGAAAAATGCGTATTCCCTTTGTGATCGTCTATACCAAAACCGACCGACTCAAACCCGATGAGCTGTCCGGGAACCTCGAGGCTATTCAGACCGCACTGGCGGAGTATTGGGAGCCCTTGCCTCAGCAGTTTATCACCTCGTCGGAAAAAGGCATAGGACGGGCCGAGATTTTATCGTTTATTGAGGAGGTGCGTTTGCGCGCCGAGGAACACTAGAAGCCATTATATGAAGGGACGAGGTTCCGTACGAAATCCGAAAACCGTTTATCCGCAAGTCCTTCCCAAACTGGAAGACTGGCCCATCTATAAACTCAGTGAAGACCGCAAAAAATTCATTGAGGAAATTGACATGCACGTACTACGCCGACTCACCAGCCAGTCGGCCGAACAGGTGGAAGATATGCTCACCCGTGCCATTTATCAGGAGCGTATCCGGGTCAAGGAGGAACCCTGGAAGGTCGATCCACCCAACGAAAAGCAATTCTGGCGCCGTATTCGCAAGCAATTGATCCGCCGTTCCCTCGACCAGCCCCGCGAGGATGCCATTCGCAGTAATGCGGAGATCCTGCAAAAGATAGTTCACCGCTACAGTGAGGAGATCGTGGGAACCTTTCGGATCAAAACCTTCCTGTTCGCCCGCCGCTTCCTCACCTTTTTCTTTAACCGCCTGTTACAGGCAAAGCAACGCGGGTTCTTTCGGGCCCGCGGAGCACGTAAGCGCTTGTACGAAAAGCTGATCGTACGCGGCGAAGTGGAAAAGCTGCGTAGCCTCTTCGAGAAAGGGACCGTGGTAGTGGTACCTACCCACTTTTCCAACCTTGATTCTATTCTGATCGGCTATGCACTGGATGCCGTAGTGGGCTTACCCTCTTTTTCCTACGGAGCCGGACTGAACCTCTACAATACCGGATATACGGCTTATTTCATGAATCGCCTGGGGGCTTACCGGGTCGACCGACGCAAAAAGAATGCCATCTACCTCGAAACCCTCAAAGGCATGTCGACCCTTTCCATCAAGCGTGGCACTAATAGCCTGTTTTTCCCGGGTGGCACGCGCTCGCGGTCCGGACAATTGGAAAACAAGTTAAAAATGGGACTCCTCGGCACCGTTATCGAAGCCCAGCGAGCCCTGTACCAGGAAGGAAAAGACGAGAAGATATTCGTGGTACCCCTGGTACTCGGTTATCATTTTGTACTGGAAGCTCCCTTCCTGATCGAACAGCACCTCAAACGCATGGGGAAGGAACGCTATATCCGGGCCAAAGACGACTTTTTCTCGCCGACGCGAATTTTACGGTACGCCTGGAAGGTGTTATCCGAAGGCAATGACATCACCCTCTCATTCGGCCAACCTCTGGATGTGATGGGAAATATTGTGGACGAAGAAGGCAACAGCTACGATAAATATGGCAACCCCATTCAGGTTCGGGAGTATTTCGAATCCGACGGAGCGGTTACCCAAAATCTCCAACGCGAAAATGAGTACACCCGCCAGCTGGCCGATGCCATCGTAAAGCGTTACCACGAAGATAACATAGTACTCAGCAGTCATCTGGTGGCTTTTGCTGCGTTCAATATTCTCAAAAAGGATAATCCCAAACTCGACCTGTACGGGGTTATGCGATTACCTACCGATGAATACGTATTCCCGTTGGAGACACTCCGCAAAACCCTGGAGCAACTGCAGGAAGCCCTGCTGGCCATGGCTGACTCCGGTAAAATCAAGTTATCGGATCAGGTATACGGGGAGACCGATGCACTTATCCAGCACGGGATTTCCCGTCTGGGTACTTTTCACCTGAAAAAGCCCCTGCGATTCACCAAAAAAGGGGAGGTGGTAAGCGATAGTTTTCATTTGCTCTACTACTACCACAACCGCCTCGAGAACTATGGCCTGGACAAAATGATTGCCTGGAAGGAAATACCACTCGACCTTTCGGTAAAAGAACAGGAAACGGTAGCTGAGAAGTAGACGGGTCTTGCTATTTTGGCCGGAAAAACCTCCCGGGCCCATGCTAACTCGTTTTTTCCTTTCGGAACGCAACATGATGATCGCCATTTTGATAAATGCGGTGATCATTTTTCTGCTGTATTTCCCCGGCTACCGGAATGATCCCGCTTTTGAAACGGTCGATCACCTGTTCATCCTTTTCTTCATCATTGAGGCGGTGGTGAAAATGCGTTACTATAAGGTCAGGGGCTATTTCAAAGACCCCTGGAACCGCTTTGATCTGACCATAGTATTGCTCAGTATCCCTTCGGTATTGGTCAATTTCATACCGATTCCCGATACGTCTCTGCTGATTATCCTGCGTCTGTTCCGTCTGGTGCGATTGGTGCGTTTCATCCGGTTTATTCCTAACATGGGGCAGCTGATGTCGGGACTGGGCCGAGCACTGAAGGCCTCCGTATTTGTATTAGCAGCGGTTTTCTTTTTAAATTTTCTGTTGGCCATTTTCACCTGCCACATCTTCGGGCGGGTCGATCCGGAGCATTTCGGAGATCCGCTGATTGCATCCTATTCCATCTTTCAATTGTTTACGTTGGAGGGGTGGAATGAGATCCCGGCGGGAATCGTCGACGATCTACCATCGCCCCTTATGGTCTGGGGAACTCGCTTTTACTTTGGTCTTGTGGTACTGATTGGCGGAATATTCGGAATGTCGCTGGCCAACGCTGTATTCGTCGATGAAATGACTATCGACAACAACCGGGAACTGGAAAGCAAGATTGACAAACTCCACGAAGAGATCTCCGATCTAAAGCGATTACTGGCCAATAAGTAGGCTGCTGTTTCGTATGTTTGCAGACTCAGTTTGCACAAAAGCTACGACCCGTGAATTTTATTATCTACGACCTGGAAGCCACCTGCTGGCGGGGGCGACCCCCAAAGAAAGTTCAGGAAATTATAGAAATCGGTGCCTTGCTGGTCAATGGATACGGAGAAGTAGAGGATGTCTTCAGTCGCTTCGTGCGCCCCGTTGTCAGTCCTAATTTATCCGCTTTTTGTGAAGAACTCACCAGCATTACCCAGGAGGATGTGGACCGGGCCGATACCTTTGACCGCGTAATCGAAGATTTCCAGGACTGGGGCCATATTCTCGACGAGGATTACGTGCTCTGTTCCTGGGGCAGTTTCGATAAACGCCAGCTTATCAGCGACTGCGAACTACACGATCTCGAACCCGACTGGGCCAGGGAACACATCAACCTGAAACGTCAGTATCAGGATATCAAGCGCCTTCGCAAACCTTCCGGTCTCCGACGCGCCGTCGAAAACGAAGGCTTTGAATTCACGGGCATCCACCACCGCGCGATCGCCGATGCCGAAAACCTTACCAAGATCTTTACGAAGTACCTGGATATGTGGCAATACTAGTCAGGTTTGAGGTATGAGGTGTGGGGTTTGAGGTGGAGCGCTGATCCTCTGGATCGCGTCAAGGACAAGTCCACAATAAAACGGGGCACGATACTGAAATCTCTATCAGATATAAGTACTAATCAGGTTATAGGTTTGAGGTTAGGTTAGAGGTGACCTCAAACCCCAAACCTCAAACCTATAACCTGACTTATACATTGAACAGAAAGTGCATTACATCACCGTCCTCGACTATGTATTCCTTACCTTCCACCGACATTTTGCCGGCGGCTTTTACGCTGGCTTCGGAGCCGTGTTGAACGTAATCGTCGTAAGCAATCACCTCAGCCCGTATGAAGCCCTTCTCAAAATCCGAGTGGATCACGCCGGCGGCCTGGGGGGCTTTGGTGCCACGACGAATGGTCCAGGCGCGGACCTCTTTTTCTCCGGCCGTGAAGTAGGTGATCAAATCGAGTAGTTTGTAACTGGCGGAGATGAGATGATGGACACCGGGTTTTTCGAGGCCCATATCAGCCAGGAATTCCTGACGTTCCTCTTTTGATTCCAATTCGGCAATATCGGCTTCGATGCCGGCACTGATGAGGATAACTCCGGCATCTTCGTTAGCGACGGCCTCCATGAATTTTTTGGTGTGTTCGTTCCCCTCGTGTACCGCATCCTCATCCACATTGCATACGTAGAGGATGGGTTTATTGGTTAGAAGGAGCATATCATCGAGCAGCTCCTGATCCTCCTCTTTGTCCAATTCCAGGGTACGGGCAGGTTTGTCTTCTTCGAGGTGGGCTTTGATCAGCTCGGCGGTATCGACCAGACGCAGTACCTCTTTATCACCTGATTTGGAGTTCTTGCGCAGTTTGTCGAGTCGCTTCTCAACGGTATCCAGATCTTTGAGGATCAGCTCGGTGTCGATGATTTCCTTGTCGCGAACGGGGTTTACACTGCCATCTACGTGAACGACATTATCATTCTCAAAACAACGCACCACGTGGATGATGGCGTCTACTTCCCGTATATTGGCCAGGAATTGGTTGCCCAGTCCTTCTCCCTGGCTGGCTCCCTTGATCAGTCCGGCAATATCGACGATCTCGACGGTGGTAGGGATAACTTTTTGGGGATTAACCAGTTCCTCCAGCTTGTCGAGCCGTTGATCGGGAACGGTGATGACCCCGACGTTGGGGTCTTTGGTGGCAAACGGATAATTGGCCGCCAGTGCTTTAGCCGATGTCAGCGCATTAAAAAGCGTAGATTTTCCGACATTGGGGAGTCCCACAATACCACATCGTAAACCCATAGGACAGTAAGTTGTATCTTTTATGAATCAACGGCCACAGGCCGCTGGAATGCGGCGCAAATATAGACCGAATTACTTGTAATACCAATACCGTAACCAGTAGCCCTGGCTGAAATCATTTCCATGAATTTTTTAGCACATTTATCCCTGTCCTGTGGCTCCGAAGAGCGTCTGATCGGCAACTTTCTGGCCGATTTTTTGCGGAAGCACGAACAAGACGCCATGCCCCCGGCCTACCAAAGCGGCATTAAATTACACTACGCCATAGATAATTTTACGGATAAACATCCGGCCGTGCAGTCCGGAGTGGATCGCTTGCGCAAAAAACACCGGAAATACGCTCCGGTGGTCCTCGATGTATTCCTGGATTATGTGCTTGCGCAAAACTGGGATACTTATTTTCCCGACGAAACCCTTAGCCAATTCACTCAACGCATGTACCGCATCATGGAGGCCCACCTGCACGTAATGCCCCCGCGCCTACAGGAACGGGTACCTAATATGATACGGCACGACTGGCTGCCCTCGTACGGCACTTTGCCCGGTGTGGCCTATACCTTTGAACGCATGAAAACAAGAGTAAGCCGCCCGGAGTGGCTGGACGGAGTAGTGGAGAGCCTAATTCGGGATTACGATCTATTGGTGGAGGAGTTTCACCAGTTTTATCCCGACATTCAACAGGCCATAAACAGGTTATAGGTTTGAGGT
>CAYFGK010000003.1:64572-111409 GCA_964342305.1 uncultured Saprospiraceae bacterium
ACCTGGTGCATTAGCCTTCAAAGTGTAGCGATATGGTAAACGTCCGCGATAACACCTTTTCAAGTACAGTAGATTCCTCCAGATTATTGTTGTAGATCAGGCTGTTGCCGATCCCGTGGGAGATCTTGAACTCCGGAGAGAAGATGAAGAAGGGAAAGAAGAACTGGACCCCGGCTCCGTATTCCAAACTGAAATCGTTGGGGGAGATCTTCACCAGGCTCTCGGCCTGTTTCGTACGGCTGTCGCTGGCCACATCAAACCCGTATTTCAGTCCGGCGATCACGAATACCCGTTTATCCTGGAAGGGAGCTGATTTATACCGCAGGTGAAAGGGTAGCTCCACGAACACGGAGGAGATGGTCCGGGTGGAGGTATTCAGCTGTGTACGCCGATCGTAGGTCAGGTTGCGTTCGGCGAAGGACAGGGTAGGGAGAAAGCGGAAGTCGAAATACTCACCGATCTTGAGGTTAGTTACGATACCCAGGTTAAAACCCGGGCCGTTCAAACCTTCTACGACCTGAATACTATCACTGCGCAGAAAATCACGCGATTGAAAGGGGCGAAAAGTCGAGGTATTGTACCCCAACGTGATTCCGAAGTAGTAAGGCTTCTGCTGAAACTCCAGAAAATTGTAGTTGCCGCGGTACTTTTGGGCCTGAGCGGGAAGGCCGGCCAACAGGGCCAAGCCCAGGATGAGGATTATTTTCGACCCTGATACAGGGAGCAGATTCCGAGCGTAAGTGGCTTGCATTGATTCTGGGTATATCCGGTTTTATCCAATATTTGCACAAAGTCCTGTCCATCCGGAAAAGCCTGTACACTCTCGTACAGGTACCGATATGCTTTGGGATCTTTGGACGTTAAACGACCGATAGCGGGCAAAATGTATTTGAAGTACCCGTTAAATAATTGCTTGAAGGGAAAAAGTGTGGGTTTGGAAAACTCCAGTACCACTAATTTGCCTCCCGGTTTTAGTACGCGATTCATTTCGGCAAGTCCTTTTTCGAGATGCTCGAAATTGCGTACGCCAAAGGCAACGGTCACGGCATCAAAGGTATTATCCGGGAATGGAAGATTTTCGGAATCACCTTCCTGCAATTCGATCACGGTATCCATGCCACGCTTTTCGATCTTGCGTTGTCCTACCTCCAGCATTTGGGCGGATATGTCGATGCCGACAATTCGTTCGGGTTGCAGGCGACGGGCCGTTTCCATGGCGACATCGGCCGTACCCGTTGCCACATCGAGGATTACCCGGGGCTTTTCATCCTTGAGACTGTTGATGGCTTTTTTTCGCCAAATGGTATCAATGCCCAGTGACAAGACCCGGTTGAGAAAATCGTAATAGGGAGCAATACGGTTAAACATGGTCGAGACCTGCTTTTTCTTGCTCTCCGTCTCTGTATATGGCTTGACTTGTTTGCGCTCCATGCGTAAAAATTTGTGCAAAGATAGTAATCCGCCGTTCTCAGCGGAGGTGATAGATATCCTTACGGAAAAAAGGAAGTTAAGATCACGTTGCACAACAGTTATTGGTAGAGAAAGGTTAGGTTGCTTACCTAAAATATGTAGGGCATTTTGTATTTTTGCATGTCTTAGTCGAAGGCAGTACTGGTCGGAAATGAAACGGCCAAAACGAACGATAACCGAAGAGATAAACCTACATGTCGAATCAGCGTATTATTCCCATCAATATTGAGGAAGAAATGAAATCAGCCTACATCGATTACTCGATGTCGGTGATTATTTCCCGTGCTCTTCCCGATGTTCGCGATGGTTTAAAACCCGTACACCGCCGCGTGTTGTACGGTATGCAGGAGTTAGGACTAGCCTATAACAAAAGCCACCGTAAATCGGCCCGTATTGTGGGTGACGTTCTTGGTAAATACCACCCGCACGGTGACTCCTCCGTCTACGATACCATGGTGCGGATGGCCCAGTGGTGGTCCCTGCGGTATCCGCTGGTCGACGGTCAGGGTAACTTCGGTAGTATGGACGGTGACAGCCCGGCAGCCATGCGTTATACGGAGGCTCGCCTCCGCCGCATTGCCGACGAGATGCTGGCCGACATTAAAAAGGAAACCGTCGACTTCGAATTGAACTTCGACGATTCCATGGAGGAGCCAACGGTGCTGCCAGCCAAGCTTCCCAATCTGTTGGTGAATGGTGCCTCCGGTATCGCGGTGGGTATGGCCACTAACATGATGCCCCACAACCTGACCGAGGTTTGTAAAGGGGTTGCCGCAACGGTGGAAAATCCGGACATCACTATCGATGAGTTGATGACCTTCATCAAGGCTCCTGATTTCCCGACGGGCGGTATTATCTACGGAACATCAGGAGTTCGCGAAGCTTTCCATACCGGGCGGGGGCGCATTGTGTTGCGCGCACGTACCGAGATCGAAAATACTGCTTCCAACCGCGAACGGATCATCGTTACCGAAATTCCCTATCAGGTCAACAAGGCGCGTCTGGTCGCCAAGATCGCCGAGCTGGTAAATACCGACCGGGTCCAGGGCATCAGCGATATCCGCGATGAGTCAGATCGCGACGGACTGCGGATCGTGATCGATATTAAGAAGGATGCGATGGCGAGCGTGGTCCTGAATATGCTCTTCAAGCATAGTGACCTGCAAACCTCCTATGGTGTCAATAACGTAGCGCTGGTCAAAGGTCGCCCGATGACCCTGAACCTCAAAGACCTCATCGAGGAGTTTGTGGAATTCCGGCTAGAGGTCATTCAACGCCGTACGCGCTACGACCTGCGCAAAGCTGAAGAACGGGCGCACATCCTCGAGGGCTTGCTCATTGCCCTCGACAATCTGGACGAGGTTATTGCCTTGATCCGTGCTTCACAAACCGTCGACGAAGCCCGCACCGGTTTGATGGAACGCTTCGAGCTGTCGGAAATCCAGGCCAAGGCCATTCTCGATATGCGTCTGCAGAAGCTGACCGGTCTGGAGCGCGAAAAGATCCAGCAGGAGTATCAGGAACTGATGGCCCTGATTGAAGACCTGAAAGACATACTTGCCAACGAAGACCGCCAGCGCAGTATCATCAAAGAGGAATTGGACGATATTGTTGAGAAGTTTGGCGATGAGCGCCGGACCGATATCGTAGCTGCCGACGGGGAGATAAGCATCGAGGACCTGATCAAAGAGGAAGATGTAGTTATTACCATCTCTCAGCTGGGGTACATTAAGCGTACGCCGGTATCGGAGTACCGCACCCAGGGCCGCGGTGGTCGTGGATCCAGAGGGTCCAAGACACGGGATAGCGACTTTATCGAGCACATGTTTGTGGCCAGTACCCATAACTATTTGCTTCTGTTCACCGAATCCGGGCAATGCCATTGGTTACGTGTCTACGAAATCCCGGAGGCTGGCAAAACCTCCAGCGGGAGGGTCATCCAAAATATCCTGACCATACCTAAGGAGGACCGAATTAAAGCCTATATCAAAATTAAGGACCTCACCGACGAAGAGTTCCTAAGCTCCAATTATATTGTTTTTGCCACCGCACAGGGGATGATCAAGAAGACCTCTGTGGAGGCGTTTTCCCGGCCCCGATCCAACGGTATTATCGCCATTAATATCAAGGAAGGTGATATGCTGCTGGAAGCGAAACTGACCAACGGGCATTCTCAGATCCTGTTGGCCAACCGCAGTGGGTATGCGATCCGGTTCGAAGAAGATCGCGTTCGTGCCATGGGACGCACGGCTGCCGGGGTGCGCGGAATGAGCCTAAACGGACCCAATGATGCGGTCATCGGTATGGTGTGTATCGACACCAGTATTGATTTCGGAAGCATCCTGGTGATCTCCGAAAAAGGCAATGGCAAACGCACCCTGGTCGATGAATACCGCATTACGAATCGCGGCGGAAAGGGGGTGAAAACCATGCAGATCACCGGTAAAACCGGCAATCTGGTTGGCCTCAAATACGTCTACGACGAAGATGATGTAATGATCACTACTCGTGGTGGCATCACCATCCGGATTCATGCCGGGGATATCAGCCAATTGGGACGAGCTACCCAGGGTGTACGCATGGTACGCCTCGATGGAAGCGATGAAATCGCCGATCTGGCCGTAGTCCGTTACTCCGAAGAAGAGGAGGAATTATTGGATGAAGAGGAATAAACACCACGCGTCCCCAGACGTTAGGTGGTTAAACATCAAACATTTAACAGAATATTAAGGTAATAGAATCCGTATTTAGGGTTCTATTAATACTCAATCCTACTTTCTTACGTCTAAATAGGGAAAACAAAAAAACAATGTCACTTATGAAAAAACTGATTTTGGGTATGTTGTCGTTGCTGCTGGTAGCCGGTAGCATTAATGCTCAGGATGCCAAAGGCTTGGAAAAAGATGCCAACCGTGCCCTGGGTAAGTTTAATCTAGACCAATCAGGAGCTAAAGATCAACTCGCAGTGGCGGTAGAAGCCATTGATAAAGCCGTGGAAGCGGATCCCAATTACGTGGATGCCTGGCTGACCCGTGGAGAAATCTACTCAGCTATCGCTACTCAGATTGTTACGGACCGTCAGTTGGGTATGGGCTTATCAGAAGGACTGCCCGAGGTAGAAAAACCTGCTGTCACAGCTTTTGAAGCCTATTCCAAAGCATTGGAAATGGCCGACAAAAACCGCGACATTAAGAACGCCGTTTCCGGTCTGCAGGCACTGCAGGGTACCTTGTCGAACAAAGGTATCTTCCACTACGAAGATCAGGAGTACGATATCGCATATCAAAACTTCGATGCTCTGCTGCAGTCACACAAAATGCTGGAAGATATGGGCGAGGAAAGTGGTCTGAAAGAAGAAGACTACAACCGCCAGCTTTACATTACCGGTCTGGCCGCTCTGAACGGTAAAATGATGGATAAGGCCGAAAGTTTATTCGAACGTCTGTACGATATGGAATACGATGAGCCCGCCATCTACGAAGCTCTCTACCAGATTAAAGCTGAAAAGACGTCTCCCGAGGATGCATACTCTATCCTGGAAAAAGGTAAGGAACGCTATCCGGAAGATGTATCCCTGCTGTTTGCAGAGATCAACCACTACTTGAAACTGGGACAGTCCGAACAACTGATCGAAAAGCTGGAACGGGCCATTGAAGCTGAGCCTGAAAACCCATCTCTGTATTCCGTTATGGGTAACGCTTACGAAACTATCTACCAGAAGCGTGCCCAGGAAGGCAAGGATGCGGAAGCACAAGAAGCGTTTGACCAGGCGCTGAATTACTACGACCAGGCCCGTGAACTGGACGACCAGAACATTACCGCCATTTATTCAGCTGGTGCTTTGTACTATAATAAGGCAGCTCAGCTTACGCAAAAAATGCTGGAACTCCAGGACGATTACTCCAAAGAAG
The DNA here is from genome assembly GCA_964342305.1 of uncultured Saprospiraceae bacterium. Taxonomy (GTDB): domain Bacteria; phylum Bacteroidota; class Bacteroidia; order Chitinophagales; family Saprospiraceae; genus DT-110. The sequence goes on from CAYFGK010000003.1 coordinate 69,954, forward strand.
GTATCGAGAAGTACAACAAAATGCGTGACCAGGTGATCGCCGAGTTTGACAAAGCATTGCCGTACTTCAAGCAGGCTGAACAGATCGCTCCCGGTGATATCAACACCCTGATCGCTTTGAAAGAGATCTACGCGAAAAAAGACGACATTGACATGTCAAATGTGTTCAAAGAACGTCTGGAAAAAGTTCAGGCTGGTCAGGAAGTAGAAAGCTACTTCAAGAACAATTAATGGCTTATTTGCCAATAGATACAAGGGCTGCCTCTAATACGGAGGCAGCCTTTGTTTTTTTGCGTAAGCAAGAGAATGCGTATTTTCGGCCCACACCAAATAAACACCAACTATGACACATGTAACCGTTATCGGTGCCGGCACCATGGGAAACGGGATTGCCCACGTTTTTGCCATGCACGGCCACCTGGTAACTCTGGTCGATGTAAACCAGGATGCACTCGACAAAGGGATAGCCACCATTACTAAGAACCTGGACCGTATGGTCCGCAAAGAAAAAATTACCGACCAGGACAAAGCAGATACCCTTGCACGTCTGACTCCCACCACTAATTTGGCCGAGGGCGTAGGTAAGGCTGAACTGGTCGTTGAGGCGGCTACCGAACGCGTTGATCTCAAGAAAAAAATCTTTGTCGACCTGGACCAACACGCACCGGAAAATGCCATCCTGGCCACCAATACATCTTCCATCTCCATCACCCAGATTGCAGCCGTTACCAATCGCCCCGGACAAGTCATCGGCATGCACTTCATGAATCCTGTACCGGTCATGAAATTGGTAGAAGTGATCCGCGGCTACGCCACTTCCGATGCGGTCACCCAACAAGTCATGGAAAAATCCAAAGCTCTGGGTAAAATCCCGGTGGAGGTCAACGATTATCCGGGCTTTATCAGTAATCGCATCCTGATGCCGATGATCAATGAGGCTATCATTTCTCTGCACGAAGGAGTAGCCGGAGTAGAGGAGATCGACACGGTTATGAAATTGGGCATGGCACATCCGATGGGTCCCCTTCAGCTGGCTGATTTTATCGGATTAGATGTTTGCCTGTCTATCATGAACGTCCTTTACGAAGGGTTCGGTAACCCCAAATATGCACCGTGCCCTCTTTTAGTCAATATGGTCACGGCCGGACGACTGGGAGTCAAGTCCGGTGAGGGCTTTTACCAATACACGCCCGGTAGCAAGGAATCGGTGGTTGCTCCGTCTTTCTCTGCCCGCTAAAAAGGGGATAAGCGCGAGTCGGGTAGCTGAGCCTGATGCCTTGCTTCCCGGGGTTTCTGCGCCTGGTAGCGCTGTTTACAATTACTGGCATTCGGTATTCTTAAGTAGGGTGGTAGTAGTAACACATACTTTTCTTCTAAAAGACTGATAGCCAGTAATTGTAAACCTACTTGCTTTGATCCCTTTTAACTTCCCACCTCACACCTCCCACTTCACACCTCCCACTTCCTACTTCACACTTCCTACTTCACACCTCGCTTGGAATTACTGGCAAGATGCGACCCTAGAACGAGAGTCTTGCCATTTCACCAGAAACTCCTCCAAAAGACGGTATGCCCGTAATTCCAAGCTGTCTCTCTTCCGCACGCGAGCTCTGGAAACACCAAAACCCAGCACAACCCAAAAAAGACGATTATATTTATTATCACTATATCAAAATATTTCATATTTCTACATTTTTTCTATACATTCGTAGAAGCGTTCAAACCTTGTTCTGGCGCATCTAACCCTTCTTCCTAAGTTACCCATATTGCTTTATTCCGCTATCTCCTCCTAATCGGGGAATAGCCGAAGATGTATTCCAGACCAAAAACCGATAAAATGTACCACAACACACCTTGGACGGTTCGCTATCCTGCGATCCGCAGCGTTCCATAATACGGCCTCTCAATCTGCATTCTAACCTCCTTGGCATCATCAAACGGATGCTTTTTGACATGTATCCCGTAATCCCAAAACTAGTACAAACATGCGTAAGGCCCACGCTGCACTACTATTCCTCATGGCGGGAATAGCCTTCTCTTGTCAAGACTTCGACCAGTTCGGTGAACGAGTAACCGAAGGGGTTACTTTTGAGATCAGCACTGACCTGCTGGCAAATCCACTGATCCTGCAATTTACCGATCCGCGAACGGGAGAGGTACCCGATAACCTGCTGATCACCGTTTTGGAATCCGACTTTTCGGGAGTTTATACCCTGGATGGCCGGCAGTCACTGGAAGCCACCAATGGTATTCTTCCGCTTGGGGTGCTTAAGGATGAGCTCAGAGGCACCAGTACCCCCCAGCGGATCCTCATACGCTACGAAGCTCCCGGGTACGTCACCCGCGATCAGGTTTTCATGGTTGAGTCCCAGGAACCTCGAGTCGTTCAGGTACCTCTGCAGAAGGGAATGAATCCGGGACCCGATGTCGATGAGCTGCGTACTGAATTGGCCCTGTCCAGTCCAACGGGCAGGGTGCTTACCTCGGGTAGTGGACTTATTGAATTGAGCATACCCAGGCAGGTTCGTTTCCTGAATGATCAGGAAGAGGTTCTGAAAGGCAGTGATATCATCCGGGCGAACCTCTATACCAACAGCCGCGCAAATCGTAGTTTTTTGCGTAAGCAGCTGACCCACCAATTATTCCGAATGCAGGACGGTGAGCTGACAACTATGACAATCGAACCGGTAGCCCTGCTTACCCTGACCCTCGAAGGTAAGGCCGCATCGGATTTATTGTACCCCATGCGCGTTCAGGTTCCCGTTCGCCCGGGTTCTAACAATCGGTTTACGGGTGAACCATTAAAAGAAGGTGATTTGGTACCTGTCTACGGATATGATCATGGTCATGCCTGCTGGGGAAGCACAGGACTGGCTCGTGTCCTGCGCGGTGACGGTGGCCTCGTTGCCAGTACCTGGATCCGCAAATTACAGCCTCTGGCCATAGGGTGGGGGAGTTTCCAGGAAGCGAATATCGATACCGAATGTATTCTCCTGTTGAACGTTGAAGCCGAGGTATCCGAGCCCTATGCCGGCGTATACCGCCGGGATTATCTGGATACCATCCAAACCGCTTCCGGGCAGGATTCCATCATACGTATCAAGGAAGAAGTATTCTTTGAATATGCCGAACGACCCCAGCTTTCCTTTGCTGCCATGTTCCCGAATTGTGCAACGGGTAATGCCCAGGGCTTGGACGGACTCATACGCAAAGCCAAGGAGGATATTGTTAACTACTTCCAGAGGCAGGACAGCTCGGCCTTCAAAGGGGTAACCTTTACCACCGAAAAAGGATTGTACCCGGTTTTCCGCCCCTCGGTTTGTATGGATCAATCGGCCTCCGCTAACCAACGTTATTTTGAACTGGCCATTAATAGTGACGCCATGGCCGATGGATTCCTGCATTATTCCTACGGCAACATCCAGGGACAAGAGTACGTACAGCTGGAAAAAGGTAAGAACGACCTGGTTTTACCCTTCCCCGATGATCTCTTTTTGCTGGATGGGGAGGAGGCCAGCTTTACGTTCACTTTCCTGGAAAACTGTTACCGACTGCAGGATGGCACCGAAACCAGTCTGTGCGAATTAGCTGAAGGATTCGGTTTCGATATTAGTCCCCCGATCCCCAAAAAACCAATGCAGTTTACGGTTACGGCCGAAACGGCTTGTAACAACCTGAATAATAGCAAAGTCGTAATTCGACCTACTATGCCCATTTTATTCCGGGAACACTGCGGCGAAGCCCCGACGCCGTACCGATACCTGGGACGCCTGGTGGACGGCAACTTCGAAGGTTCCGTACCCTTGGAACAAGGAAAATCATACGATTTTCTGCTGCCTTTAGGCGAATCGACGAATGCATTTTCGGATATTCAGCTTTCGACCAGCGAAGCGGTATACAAACGCAATGGCCAATCGATTCTGTTGACTAATGAGGATGGCATTATCCATTTGGATCTGGGCATTGTTGAGGTACCCGATGCCATCTGTCAGTTATTAAGTAGCTAAAAAAAAGACCGCCCGTATGGGCAGTCCGAAAATACCAATTCTAACTTACAACCAGGATCCAGATTAACCATTCAGGTTACTGGATCCCTTTCCTTATCCACCGGAGGGACTATCCCGGTGGTTGGTGATTGATCGGCCTGCAAACGACCGAAACCGTGTGTATTTTGTTCCAAAAAACCCTGGGGGAAGGTTTCAACTCCCGGAAAACCAAGCCGAATATCACGTCCGTTATAGGGAATGTACGCCGTACGGAAAATGTAATCCCACAGGGCCAGTGAAATTCCGAAATTTACTCCGTATCGGTGCTCCTCGGGCAGATCGTAGCTATGGTGCCAGATGTGCATCTCCGGGGAGTTAAAAACATACTTCATGATCGGCCCCAATACCACCGCACCAAAAGCAGTGCCGAGGAGTACCACCCCGACCTGTGTTCCCTGGCCAGGGTCTTGCAGAAGATTCACATCAAAACCGGAAGTGGCAATAATTAACCCCAGAAGTGTTCCCAGCACACCTCCCGTCACGTATCCGGGGACCGTAATATTGGAGTGGTTGTAATGTCCGATCGCTAAGGTGAAGATGTGAATGATGAAAAAGTCATAAAGTCCGATACCGAGCAGAGCCAGTGGTATATATTCGAGGGTCCGGTAAACTACATTCTCCATCCAGTGGTACCGCAAATGGGCAGCAAATCCCATTTGCTCCACACTGTGGTGTACCTTGTGAAACTCCCACAACCGGTCGGAGCGGTGCAGCAAGCGGTGCACCCACCATTGTACAAAATCACGTACCAGGAAACCCACGATTAAAATGATCCACAAAGGGGCACCATTAAGCGGATTGTTTGCCTGCAGGTTGAAACCCGTCAGATTCTGGATCCCGTCATTAAACAGATTGACCACCACATCGGAAGCCGCATTGTAAATGATCAGGGAGAACAGAAAAAAGTTGAAGAACATGTAGAAGAAGTCCAACCAGAAATCCTTACGGAACTTGGGTTGATCTTTCCGCCAGGGCGAAAGGACTTCAATCATGAAGAAAAAGACCGATACAATGATCAGCCAGTAAAAGTAATTATGCCACCCCGGGTTAGTGATCTCCGACCAGAGGTAGTTCGCGTAGCTTTGGTACGCATCCACGAAAATATTCCAATACTTCATATGCTGTTTGACTTACAGTTCCAGAATATACCATTCAATTTCTTCGACATTCAGGTTAGCACGCCGCCCGGTCTCATCCGGAGCGTAATTATTAGCCAGGTATTCCAGAATCCTGGGTTCCGTATCGCCCAGGTCCCATAATCCCTGGGTAGCCTGCATCCACCGAATCATCTCTTCCCAACCTTCGTAGGTAGCCCGGTTTTGCGTGACCAGGGCTGCTGAGTGGCAGGCCGTGCAGGTGGTACGGACCAGCTCCCAACCTTCGGCGATCTTTAAGCCGGTGGCCACGTGAATGCCGTCTTCGATCTTCTCTTGCCCGGCATCGGAGGCGCGCTCTGCTCGGGCATCCAACATAGCTTGTTCTTGTTGTGGTGTCAGGGGAGTGGGGCCTTGAAACCACCCTTCCATGGCCGGGCCAAGCCAGAGGTAAAGCAGTAAGATGGAGGCAGCAACGAGCACCAGTTTCACGGCGTTGATTACTGCCATGAACATGCGGTGCCAGGCCTCATTAAACCGGTCACGGGCACGGTCTGAGTGTTTGCTATCATCAGGTAGTGGAAAAAACATAACATTCTTTTAGATCAAACCACTTTAATGGCGATTCGGTGACAAGCATTATTCAGATAGCCCCTGGGGTTCCAGCCCGGCAACACCATTGGTTGAGCTGTACCCGAATCATCGGTCGCCCGGGCCCATACTTCGTAGTAACCTGTTTGCGGAAAGCGAATATTGGCTGAGAAATGCTGCCAGGCCAGCCGATTGGCCGGCTCTTCCAGCTGGCATTCCTGCCAGGTCTGACCGAAATCTATAGAATATTCCATCCTGCCAACCTTTCGATCACCTGCCCAGGCATGCCCGCGTATGGGCAGTGATTGCGCAAGGCGCAGACTGGCACCGGTTTTGGGGTAGGTGATCAGTGACTTAACCGGCATGGATTCAATGATGCACATCTCATCGTCGGAAACGGCAGTGCCCGGAGGAACCGGCTTGCACGGGACCCGGTATGATTGTCCCGTCATCTTGGGGCCATCGTGTACCTGATTGCGCACCACTAACTTCGACAGCCATTTACCGGAACAACTGGCCGGCCATCCGCCCACGACCAGTCGAAGCGGATAGCCATTGTATAATGGCAAGTCTTTACCGTTCATCGCCCAGGCGATGAGGGTCTCGTCCTCCATAGCTTTTGCTATGGGTACACCACGTGAGATTACTACCTTTTCGGCATCACCGGAAATGTGTGTATCACGACCATAGTATCCTACGTAGACGGCATCTGCTTTGATGCCCACCTCATTGAGGACATCTTTCAGCCGTACTCCCGTCCATTCAGCGCAGCCCACGGCTCCGGTCGACCACTGATTACCCTTAGCAGGAGGATTAAACTCACTGCGACCGTTACCTCCACATTCCAGCGTCAATTGGTAGGTGTGGTTGGTAAATCGCTGTTTCAAATCATCAATGGTAAACGAAAGGGACCGTTCGGCGGATTCTCCTTCAATAGTCAGGGTCCAGGTCGACGGGTCGATGGTCGACTCTCGGGGTGGCAGACCATTATTACGAACGAAGAACAGATCATTGGGGGTTAATCGGTCATCGAGCAGATGCGGAGGTGTTTCGGCATTGACCGGGCGATCGTTAAGCACCACCAGTCCGGGGTGTTTACCCGGTATTTGAAAAGGGGCGTCGGCATAGGCCAGGCCTGCCGGGATCATTCCCGGGGGGAAATATCGCCCGAATACGACGGGTGCTCCCAGAGCCGCTCCCATAGCAGTTAGTACACTTTTTTTGAGAAACCCCCGCCGGCTATTCTCAGGTATTCGTCCCCAGAGTAGTCGGTCAGCTTCAACAGGATCTTTCCCATACAATGCATGGATGCCTGTCTTCTTTGGCTTGTCTTGTTGCATGTTTGCCTATTTTATCACACTAAGGTGTGCATAATCCATTACCTCCGCCGAGCTGACGGATGCTGATTAAGATACGTGTGAATAGACGATTTAATTGGGTGCTGCTACAATACTACAGCTTTTATATGAATACATGATAATTTCATCATGTATTTTTCACTTCAGACTTGCAAAAAGGGTATAAGGTTATGCTTTGGTTTCAACTAAAGCATCTTATCCAGAATCTCTTTCAAACATTTTGCTGCTATCATGGCAGTGACCCCTTCCCGGTCGCGCAGCGGATTGTATTCTACAATATCGGCCCCTACAATGGGTACCTTAATTGCCTGAATGATGGACAGCAACTCCCTGACTGTCATGCCACCAGGTTCGTAGTGAGACAGGCCCGGGGCCAGGCCGGGTTCGAGTACATCGAGATCCAATGACAGGTAAAGGGGGGCACTCAGGTCAAAATCTGTTTGTCCGTGCCAATCCTTCATCTCCATGATTTCCACATCGTACTTTTCGGCCATTTCCCGGTGTTCCGGGATCATAGTACGGATACCTACCTGGACCAACCTCTTTACCAGTCCGCTTTCCAGGATGCGGGCAAATGGACAGGCATGAGAATAGCGGTTTCCTTCGAAGGATTCATACATATCGGTATGGGCATCCAGGTGAAGGATAGTCAAACCCTGATGATGCTTAGCTGTCGCCTTAACGAGAGGGTAGGTGATCGAATGGTCTCCTCCCAGCGCCAACAGCCTGGCACCGCGGTGCAGGATGCGATCCGCCTGTACCTGAATGTCCTCATAGGCACCGACCGGAAGGTCACCCAGCCAGATCAGGTCGGGATGAGCATCTAACCGCTGCAGACTTTCGGTATAGTAGTTGGCCGAATCGGAATGATAAGCATCTACGATCAGTGGTGGTGCCAGGGCGGGGCCGCGCATAAATGAACTATAGGCATCAAAGGGTACTCCGCCGATGGCGATTTGGCCGGGACCAAGTTTGTCGAGTTGCTCCTGATAAGTGAGTAAGGTCAATGGTGTGTGTTATGAAAAGTATACTAATCGGTGACCACTTTGACTTTGGGGTATTTAGTGGCTGGTGTTCCTTTTTTATCCTGTAGCGTCAATTGATACAGATCTTTACGTCTGTCTTTCATATTGCGGACCGCTCCGTAGGTATGCAGCTGAGCCAACAGATCAAGATCGACGTCGGCAATGAGGATCATTTCAGTGTTGGGTGTGGCTTCGGCTTTGATACCGTCCAGTGGAAAACTGAAATCACAAGGTGTAAACACCCCGGACTGCGCAAACTGAATATCCATATTATGCACCTTTGGCAGGTTGCCCACGCTACCGGCGATGGCCACGTAACATTCGTTCTCTATCGCCCGACTACGGGCGCAATTACGTACCCGGGCATACCCGTTCTGGGTATCGGTAAGGAAAGGTACAAACAGTATCTGCATACCCTGCTCAGCCAACAACCGGGGTAATTCCGGAAACTCTACGTCGTAACAGATCAGGATGCCTATTTTCCCACAGTCAGTATCGATCACCTTGATTTTATTGCCCCCCTGTAACCCCCAAGATTGCACCTCGTCCGGTGTGCAGTGGATCTTCTCGTACATCTCGATCCGGCCATCGCGACCGCAGAAGTACCCTACGTTATACAAGCCTGTGTCGTCCAGGTAAGGCATACTCCCAGTGATGATGTTTACATTATAGGAGATGGCCAGACTGGCAAACTGATCGCGAATCTCCTCCGTGAAACCCGCCAACTTGCGGATCGCCTCCGCCTCCTTGAGTTCATTGAATTCGGCCATCAGCGGGGCACTGAAGAACTCCGGGAACAGGGCAAAGTCGGCATTATACGCAGAGACCGCATCTACAAAGAAGTCAAACTGTTCGTAAAGCCCTTCCAGCGAGCGGTAATTTCGCATCTGCCATTGCACTAAGCCGAGGCGAACAATGCTTTTATGGTGGTCGGGGTCGTTGGATGGTTTAGTGTAATAGATGTTATTCCACTGCAACAAGGCCGCAAATTCCTGTGACTCGTGGTCGTCGGGCATATACCCGCGCAGCACCTTTTTTACATGAAAGTCGTTGGATAGCTGGAAGGTGAGTACCGGATCAAAGAAAGCCTTGTGCCGCACCTTATCGATGTACTGACGCGGGGTGAGTTCATCGGCATGTTCGTGGTAATTGGGAAGCCGCCCCCCGAACATAATGCTCTCCAGATTCAGGTGTTCGCATAGTTCTTTGCGGGAATCGTAGAGTCGCCGGCCCAATCGCAAACCGCGATAATCGGGGTGGATAAAGACATCGATCCCGTATAAGACATTACCTTCCGGATCGTGGGTATCGAATTGGTAATTGCCGGTGATCTGAAGGTAGGTATGTTCGTCACCGTATTTTTGGTAGTTCACAATAATAGACAGCGCACTACCGACCACTTTACCGTCGGCCACGGCAACGAATTGTCCTTCCGGAAATTTATTAATCAATCGGCTGATCTCCTCCCGTGACCAGGCGGGAGTCCAGTCATAAGCTGACTTCATCGAGCGTTGCAACTCCTCGTAATCGGATAGTTCTAGTTGCCGTATTTCTACCGTATGGATGTCTTGCATGCATAAAAGGTTTAGAAGGTTTAGGGGGTAAATGGTTTAACCGACGCGATGCTATGCGTTTGTCGGCCCTCCTCGGCATCTGGTATCACTCTACCCCTCATTAAACAGATCAATATAACGGACCCGGAAGTCAATGGGTCTTAGTGTAGTACCCTCTTCAATGCCGTTGGGATAGGGGAATACCGCCTGCTTCTTCATTAACAAACGGGGAAAGGCAACCGGTTGTTGGGATACAAATTGAAACTCCTGGTAAACCGGTCGCTTTATGGGTGCCGGATTGGGAGAATCGTACCAATAACTGCGAGCCGGCGCATGGAAAATTTCACGCAGTCCCTCGGGCGTTACCCGCCAGACGTAGTACTGAATATCATCACCACGGGTGATAAACGTACAATTTCCATCGTAGGTATAGCCGGTGAGCACGTATTCACCAGGCCGCACCACCTCTTCGGTTCGGAAGTAAAAAAAGGCAGGTCCCGGCGGATCGGTCAGGCAGGGTACGGCGTCCCGGTTTTTCCTTTTGAACCACAACATTTCCGGCACCCAGCCGCGGCGGGGATCCCAAAACCGCACTACATGTATGTAGGTGTTTATGCGCACTTCGACCAGCAGTTCCCGGTCGGTGTCTCCGAATAAATTGACGTGTTGTGTTTGGATCTGTACATCTTTTGCCGAAAGGCGGGCAGGAGGTCTATCCATTGTGCCTCCAAAATAGAGCAGGTCGTAGCGAATCCCGGTAAGCTGCACACAGAGTTGAAAAAACAGGGTTTCTACTATTTCTTCCTCTGTCCAGATCGATTCCCAGGTACGGGGATCGGCCTCGATCGATCGGCGTTTTACCGAAAAGCGCATGAGCTGATCTCCTTTTTGGCGTAAGCCGCGAAGCCGGTCAACATCACTAAGATCCAATCGCCACACCTGACCGGTGGGCCGGTTCTCAAAAAGGGTCCGCTCCTCGAGGGCCTGGCCATCGGCCGAGGGCACCAGCCGGTAGGTTTCGTCTCTGCCGGGGTAGTGGAGCAAACCGTGCGTTTCCCTCCCCGGTTGTTCCAGCAATACTTCTACCCGAACCAATCCGATACGCCCCTTGAAGAAGACGGAAGGATCCCGATGCAGGATCTCAGCCGATAACGGATTCGCTCCCGGCCAGGCGACCAAAAGAGTGAATACCAGCAACAGTGCGGAGCGGATGGTCATGCAAGTTTGGTTTTAGTGGCTACGGGAACGGGCGGATGTTCTTGTAAAAAGGAAACGACCTCCCCGGGTACGTCGGTAATATGCAACAGATCGGCATAGGTGCGGCCGTGCGCCAATTGTTTGAGCAGGGGATAGATCAGGGTATCAATCTGGTATCGGTGAGTACCCAGAAAGACCATCGGGCTGTAGTAATTAAAAGTGCCGTAGTGGTTTTGGGTAGCATCCATAAAGATTTCCTGGGTGGTGCCGGCACTGCCCGGAGCAAACACAATACCGTACAGGCTGATGGCCAGCAGCGTGTCTTCGCGCAGACTATTGGAAAAATACTTAGCGATATGTGAGGCAAACAGATTACTGGGTTCGTGCCCGTAAAACCAGGTCGGGATGGCGAGCGAATCCCCACCGGTCGGATAGCGATCGATCACCATCATCGCTTTTTCGTGGTATCCGGGACTGGTATAGTGAGGGGCTTCCGCCAAAAGCTCGATCGCTTCGTTCAGGGCTTCCTGCGGTTTTCCCGCCATATACGCACCGAGGTTAGCGGCCTCCATAATGCCCGGCCCTCCACCAGATACTACGAAGTAATCGGCTTCCGCCAAAAGCTTGGCAGTTTTTGCCGAAAGGCTAAAAAAAGGAGCATCCCGGCGTATCCCGTGACCACCCATAAAACCAACACAACGCTCGGTGGTCATACCGCCGTTATCAAACTCCAATAGCTCCCGCAGTGCATCATCGATAGCGTGATCATGCAGTCGCTGCCACAGCGCTTCGTTAATGGGTGGATTAAAGCGGGATTTTACAAAATGTTCGTAAATCAATAAATCCCGACTCTGGTCTTTCTGATCATTATATCCTTCCAGCAATTCCCGCCAGGTATACAGTCCGGTGCGGAACGGGTGGTAAGGAAGCCCCTCCGGCTCGCGAAACACGTGAGCACCCTGCCTGATGGCGTGCAGTTCCTGGTCTTCATTCAGCGTACAACCCAGCAGGGTCGTGGTAGGGTCAAGAGTCATCCGAAACCAGTCGCCATCGACGGCTGTGAGACCAAGGCCCTGCAGGGTGCAATGGCGCAGGTCACTACCTTGCTTTTGCAGGTCAGCTACGGTCAGGATGCGAATATCGGGTGTTGGGTTCATGCCTTTCTCTTTGTGGCTTTTGCCAAAAGCTCGTGGTGAATACGCCAGACCTGTTGCACCAGAGATTGCTGGCCATCGTTTACAATGAGGAAATCAGCTCGTTCATCTTTTTCAGATTGGGGCCACTGACGGTCCATGCGCGCGCGAACTTCGGCCTCACTCAGACCGTCGCGCTCCCGCACCCGCTGGATACGCAAAGGTTCAGGGGCCGTAACCACCAACATAACATCGACCATTTTGTAACCGCCGCTTTCGTACAGCAAGGCTGCTTCGCGAAGAGTGTACGGATAATTGTGGTACTTTTCATTCCACCGTGCTGTGTCCCGCCATACCGCCGGATGCACCAGGCCGTTCAATGCCAGCAGCTTTTCTTCGTTACCGAAAACCTGCCCGGCAATCCACGCCCGGTCGAGGGTGCCGTCTTTTCGGTAAGCCTCGTCTCCCAGCAGTTTCTGAATGCTTTCGCGCAGCCCGGAATCAGTAACCATGAGCTCCTTGGCCCGGTCGTCGGCGTAATAAACCGGTACGTCCAGGACTTCAAATAAACGGCAGACGGTCGTTTTCCCGCTGCCAATTCCGCCGGTAATACCTACTTGCAACATGGATTCGATCAGGTTAAGAAGCTGTTTGAACAGAGACCATTCTGGTCGGGACAGTTGGCACAATTTACTATTTTTACCGGGCAACCACGAAAAAGAGCGGCTGCTATGGCAAAATTCAGAATGAACCACGCCCGACAGGGTAAAGGTGGTGGAACCACTATCATCCGCGTGGGTATTTTCGCCGCCCTGCTTAGCGGCTTATTTTTTGTCTACAACTTCCTGACCGGCGGCAAAGCCGATACGGACGGTTGGAGTAACGATCGCGTCACACCGGCCGATACTGTCGACGACCGGTCTTATTATCTGCCCGCGGGCGGATACGGGGAAGTGGTTCACCACGAGTTCTTCAGTCTGTCCTACGATGAGCAACACGAGCAGGCCGAATGGGTCGCCTACGTACTCACTCGCGACCGCGTGAATGCGGATGGGTTTGATCGCAGCGAAGACTTTCGGGAAGATCCCCTGGTCCGCACCGGCAGCGCCCGGCTGGCTGATTATCGCGGTAGTGGTTACGACCGCGGACACCTCGTACCCGCCGACGATATGTCGTTCGATCCGGTGGCTATTGCCGAAACCTTTTACCTTAGTAATATTAGCCCCATGGCGCGGGATTTCAATACGGGTATTTGGCGCGAGCTGGAAACCAACGTGCAAAGCTGGGCCCGCCAGCACAAAAAAATCTACGTCATTGCCGGACCCGTTCTCAACGAAGAGGGTAAGGGAAGTATTGGTGACAATGCCATTACCATCCCCAACTATTTCTATAAGGTGGTGTTGGACCTTTCCGAACCGGGTCTGAAGGGAATTGGTTTTATCCTGCCCAATACGCTTACCTACGAGCCCTTGCATACCTTTGCCATATCGATCGATGAGGTAGAGGAACGCACGGGACTCGACTTCTTCCCGGACCTGATGCCCCGCGACCTGGAAACAGATATCGAAAGTAACCTGAATATTGACCTTTGGCCTTTTAGCAAGGCTGCTCACGACCAACGACTCGGACAATAAACATTACAATATGGCAGACGAAAAACGCTTCAATCAAGACATGAACGCCGGATACACCTTTGAGGGCCCATCTATAGACCTGGGGGGAGCCATGCTCAACGGAAAAACTCAAACCGGCACCATCGTACGCGTACCGATGGAAACCCTGAACCGCCATGGCCTGATTAGTGGCAGTACCGGTACGGGTAAAACGAAAAGTCTGCAAATCCTGGCCGAGCAATTATCCAGGGAAGGCGTGCCATCCTTACTGATGGATGTCAAAGGAGACCTCAGTGGTATCGCAGTACCGAGCGACGGGCACAAAAAGATCGACGAGCGCCACGAGGCCATTGGTTTCCCCTTCGAAGCCGGTGACAGCCCGGTAGAATTTCTGACTTTATCCGACGAGCCGGGGGTACGCCTGCGGGCCACGCTCACCGAATTCGGTCCCGTCCTCTTCGCACGAATGCTCGATTTATCCGAGGCACAGCAAGGTATTATGGCCGTCGTGTTCAAGTATTGCGACGACAACGATATTCCCCTCATCGACCTGAACGATCTGCGCAAGACCCTCAATTATATGACCGATGAAGGCAAAGAGGAAATCGAAGATATGTACGGTCGACTGAGCACCAACTCGGTCAGCGCTATTTTGCGAAAGCTCATTGAATTGGAGCAGCAGGGAGCAGATCGGTTCTTCGGTGAACGAAGTTTCGATGTGCAGGATCTCCTGCGCACCGATCAGGATGGAAGGGGGGTCGTGAGCATTGTTCGCCTGACCGACATCCAGGATCGGCCCATGCTTTTCTCGACCTTTATGCTGCAAATGATGGCCGAGATTTATAGCACCTTCCCCGAAGAAGGAGACATGGACAAACCCAAATTGGTAATCTTCATCGACGAGGCACATCTTGTCTTTGAGGAGGCCTCCGATACGCTGCTGGATCAGCTCGAAGTGATGGTGAAACTGATCCGATCCAAAGGGGTGGGCCTTTACTTTGTCACTCAAAATCCGGTGGATATCCCCGAAGCGGTACTCAGCCAGTTGGGCTTTAAATTACAACACGCCCTGCGGGCTTTTACCGCAAAAGACCGTAAGGCCATCCGCCTGGCCGCCCAGAACTTCCCGGAAACGGATTATTACGATGTCGACGAACTGCTCACCCAATTGGGGATCGGTGAGGCCCTGATCACCGTCCTCAACGAAAAAGGTATTCCAACGCCCCTGGCGCACACTATGCTGCGCGCTCCCCAATCCCGTATGGATGTACTGACCCAGCGGGAGATCAATCGAATCATTGACCGCTCGGAAATCATCGATCATTACAATGAGGAGATCGACCGGGAAAGTGCCGAGGAGATCTTGCAAAAAAAGATCGATTTCGCAAAGGAGGCCGATGAGATCGCCCGCAAACAAGCCGAGAAAGAGAAGATCAAAAAAACATCCCGCCGCAAAGAGGAATCCGTTATTGAGCAGATCATGAACAATACCACCACCCGCCAGATCGGTCGCACCGTCGCCCGTGAACTGACACGGGGGCTGTTGTCGGTGCTGGGGGCGAAGAAGAGATAGGGGGAGTTGGAGAGAGGGGGAGTTGGAGAGAGGGAGAGTTGGAGAGAGGGAGAGTTGGAGAGAGGGAGAGTTGGAGTTTGCTTCCCATTCCCCCATTCCCCCATTCCCCCATTCTCCCATTCCCCCTTTCTCCCTTTCTCCCATTCCCCCATTCCCCATTCCGCTCTTTCAATCCTGTAAGGATTTATTAAGTTCGGCCAGCAGACGCTGGTGCTCCAGCTCATCCACGTCGCTTTCAATGGGCAGAGACGTATCCTGCAACGCGTAATAACTCCATTCGATCCAGGAGCCATCATAATTGCGCACATTGGGGTATCCAAGAATCTCCGTAAGGACGAAGGTGGTGTGAGCCGACCGGACTCCACTCTGGCAATAGGCAATAATGGTCTTTTCAGGAGTGATACCGGCCTGTTCAAAATTGTATCTAAGGTCTTTCAGGGACTTGAATCGGTGATCACCGTGCAGATCCACCGCATCGGACCAATTCAGGTGCACTGATCCGGGAATGCGCCCGTAGGTGAAAGCGCCCTTTTTATAGGGATAGCACACTCCCTTATCGATATACGGAATTCCACGATATTCTTCCGGCTCCCGGGTGTCGAGTAGGACATAGTTGGTATCCTGCAGCAATTGGATTAGCTCGTCTTTTTCAATGAGACGTGCCAGGTCGGGTGCACGTTCGAACTGATAGTTAACGGGGGCAGGGACTCGGGCTGCTAGTGTGTCGAGAGCATACCCATCTATGGTCCAGGCCACTTTACCGCCATTCAAAACGAAGGCTTGCTCGTGGCCGTACATGTGTAGCATCCACCACAGTCGCAAAGCGTCGGCACTTCCTTTTACATCGTAAAGCACAATGGAATCACCAGGCGAAATACCGTGCCTGCCAAGCAGCGCTGCCATTTCCGTTGGTGTCATTCGCATACCTTCGTAGGCATGTCCATCACCTTCGTAATCGGGCCTCCACAGCGACAGGGCTCCCGGCAGATGTCCTGCGTTGTATTCGCCGGTTTTACTCAGTTCGATCAAACGAATGGATGACTGGTGCTTGAGAAGATGTGCCAGGTCGGCAGGCTCCATCAGGAAGTCGGATAACGGATGGGATGGCAGTGGTGCCTCCTTTTGGCATCCGGTCAGAATAAAGGCGGACCATAATACCAGGATGGCCCACCTACGATTGGTAAGGGTGTACAGCATATCGATGCATTTAAGGTGGTCAAAAAGAAGTCAGGAGGACTCAAAGCTCCTGACATTAGCATCGGCTGTAAGATTGAATTGGCAGGGTAGGGGTGACTATCGCATGAAGATATGAAAAAGTATTCATATGAAAAATAGATCCTCAGGTGCTGCGGATCAAGATTCGTTACCCCGGGGATAATCCTGGCCGATCCTCCGGATCGACTTTTCATCGCCCCGTAATTATTGCTTTTTGAACCGCAGCACCTGAGGACCGGTTTCCACTAATTCTTATCATCCTCCACTGCGGCCTGGTAGGTGCGTTGGTAGGAAGACCAGGGCGTATGCATATATTGATTGTCACCGAAATAGGTAGCAATGGTCTCGAACTGGGACGGTGTTTTATATCCCACGATGGACTGGATCATCTCCTGTTCCTCATCGAGGAAAACTACGGTGGGATAACTCAGGCGGCCGCGCAGCAGAAGGGCAGCGAGTTCGTGATAACCACGGGTGCCACTTTTTGAGTATTTGTAGACCTGCCCCTGATAGGTAAGTTCCTGCTTTTGTTCAGCATCGAACTTAACGGCGTAAAAATGTTCGTTGATATACCGGGCGATTTCCGGATTCTCGAGTGTTTTCTCATCCATGCGGCGGCACCAGTTGCACCATTGGGTATATACATTGACCAAGACTTTGCGGGGTTGTTGCTCCATCTTCACCATAGCCTCCTCCCACGACAACCACTCGACCTGATCCTCTGTTTGAGCCGACAAACTCAGGGGCAGAAGAATACAGATCGATGCCAACAACACGAGTTGTATTGGACGTTTTCTCATCTTTCTGGTTTGAATAGATACCAAGCGTTTCTTTTGCCTAAGTAACAAAAAATGCCCGCTGCGTATGTGGTTGTTTTGGGACTTTAAAGGATGTTTAACGCTTTACTGACGGTAGAATACTTGTATTCGATCTTTGTCCAGACTCCATTCTGTTGCAGGCTCTGACGGCAGGGTAGGGGCGGGTATGCCTTCCGGCAAAAAAGCGGGTCCGATCCCGATCCGGGCTTCATCCCACAGTCCGCGGCCAATCAGGTCGTTGAGGATCAGGGCACCACCTTCAACGGTAAGGTGGCTAATAGACCGTTGGGCTAAGTGGTGAAGTAAGTACGACCATTGTTCTTCGCCTTCCGGCAAAAGCAGGTAGTCGTTTTTTGGCGAAAGCCAGGAAGGAGGGGAAGGGTTTCCACCTACGAGCAGGGTAGGCATGCCATCCTGAAAAATACGCAGATCCGGACCAAGTCGTCCGGATCTGTCCAGTACAATTCGCAAAGGTTGAGGCCCTTCGAAAAAACGATCGGTCAGCTGCGGATCATCACTTAGTACTGTTTGGGAGCCAACCAGGATGGCATCCGTGTGCGTACGCCAGCGGTGAACCAGTCGCTGAGTAATGGGACCGGTAATCGGAAATTGCCTACGGTCGGTGGGTGCAAAAAAACCTGCATCGGTCCGGGCAAATTTGAGGAGAATATACGGACGTTCCTCCTGCACGTAGGTATTGCGAATGCTCGCCAGGCGCAGACCTTCGGCTTCGAGTACCCCTTCGATGACCTCAACGCCTGCTTTACGCAGAATAGCTACCCCCTGCCCGGCGACGCCAGCTGTCTGGTCGCGGCAGCTGATAACCACCCTGGATATCCCTTCGCGCCGGATCAGATCAGTACAGGGCGGAGTGCGGCCAAATATGCAGCAAGGCTCCAGCGACACGTAGAGGGTAGCACTGGAGATATGGGTACGCAAAGCCTCCGGAACACTTTGCACGGCATTCACTTCTGCGTGTGCCTGCCCGTGTGCCCGATGAAACCCTTCACCGATGATCCGGCCATTCCAGACCAAAACGGCACCGACCATAGGGTTCGGTGAAACCCGACCCGCGCCCAGCCGGGCCAGATCGAAACAACGGCGCATATACTGCTCATGTCCCATGATACTACCTATTCCTTTTGGCGAAAGCCCAGTTAGCAGCTAAAAAATAGCCAGATGTGGAAATTACGCACAAAGACTTCTCTGAGTACTGTATTGATTAATTTTTTGTATATTTAAATTGTAAACCCCACCCATCAAATCTTCTACGACTTATCCCTTAGCATACACTTGGTCCCATGGACGCTCACCGTAACTATTTTGTTAACCAAATATAGGTCTCGTGTTATATAAGGTGAAGCTCAAAAACGCGGAGGATACTATCTTGCTGGATGATCAAGTATACGAATACCTCACATCTGACCCATACCTCGTTCGCGTTGATTTTATCAATAACCTGCGCAAGCACAGTAGCGGATGTGCCGTCTTTCAGAAAACCTGGAAGAAAGCCGATGGCGGTTATAAAACCGAAACCATTTACCTACACAAAATCATTGCCGAAAAGTTTTTATCGGATGGTAAGCAAGGTAAGCGGAATTTGGTCGGCGCCAAAAACGGGAACAAACTGGATTGTCGGTTAGAGAATCTGGTATACCGGTCCCGCTCGGTCGCCAGCCGCAAGCGAAAATCGAGTAGTAAGGTCGGTTATACCGGCGTGTACAAGGAAAACAATCGCTATCGGGCCGTGATTTCTGTGAACCGCAAATCGGTGCACATCGGCATGTACCCAACGGCTGAAGAAGCAGCCCTGGCGTACAACAAAATGTCGCGCAAACTTTACGGAGATGACGGTAAGATCAACGTGATCAAGTCGCGATCTGAAAATGAAGGTAGCAGTCAGTTAGAATCCACTAAGAAGGAAGCCTAGCTTTTGACAGCCCGGGTCATCTCGCGTTTGCCGGGAGGTCCTTGCAAGGTTTCCACCTCAAAACCCAGGCCCTTGAGGGCTCTTTTAAATGCGCCCTTAGCGCAATAGGTCACCAAAATACCCCCCGGTACCAAGGCCCGTTGCATGCGTTCCATTACGGGTTCCTCCCACAATTCTGGTTGAGCCGACGGTGCGAAAGCATCGTAGTAGATCACATCAAACCGTTCTTCGAAATCGACCGACTGGATATCCATTTGGTGCTTGAACAACTCAAAGTCGGGGGTGATGGAATGCCATTCGCCCCAAGAGCATTGGTGCATCGCTTCAAACCACTCCTTTTCCTCCTCGGTAGCTGGAACTTCTTCCGTATAATTCAATTGCTTCACCTTTTCCTCCTGCATCGGAAACTTTTCGACGGCATCATAACGCACCGTCAGGTTGCGTTTATGACTCTCCAGAAGGGTAAGGTAGGCATTCAGGCCGGTTCCGAAGCCGACATCCAGGATATGCAGGTTCGTCTTTTTAAGGGCCTGTTGAAACAAGCCGGCCTCGATAAAAACGTGCCTTGTTTCCTGTATGGCACCATATTTCGAATGGTAGGAAACACCAAATTGGTGGGAAAGGACGGAATGTGACCCATCCTGTGTTTCAAAAATCTCAAGCTCACTCATCACGCAGTTCGTTCAAGTTGGGGTGTAGTATCTAAGGCCTCTGTAAAAGAGAGGCTATTATAGGACGGTAGTAGGGGGTAAGATGTTTGGTGTGTGCTTAAAAAAGCAGATTGGAAGCTGTTTGCAGCAGGACATTAAAGGCATCCTCTACCGAAAAGTTAGTTGGGCAGCCGTATCCCCGGTTACAGGAAGAAAGGACAACCATTCCCAGCATAGCGATTAATGTAGTTGCAGAACGGCGGTTTTTGCGTGTCATGTCAATCGATTTGGATGAATGTTCAGGTTGCTAGCCTAACGCCTCTTCGGGCCTAACTATTTTATTTCAATGGACAAAGTTAATCAATCCTGATCAAAAACATTCCATCCTGTGGCAGGTTTACCAGTTAAGTGGTCTTGTGGGTAGGCGATCGGATACACACAATGCATTGCCCATACCATCAATTTTACTATTTTTGCCGCATAATACTGATGGCAATTACAAACGATAAACACGGATTATGTCTAGAGAATTAGCGCTGCGCGACGCCCTCAACGAAGCAATGTCGGAAGAAATGCGTCGGGATAAGGACGTCTTCATCATGGGTGAAGAGGTCGCTGAATACAACGGTGCCTATAAAGTAACCAAAGGCATGTTGGATGAATTTGGTCCCAAACGCGTTATCGATACCCCCATTGCGGAGCTCGGCTTCGCCGGCATTGGTGTCGGCGCGGCGATGAACGGTCTGCGTCCGATCGTCGAATTCATGACCTGGAACTTTGCCGTTCTGGCTTTCGATCAGATCGTTAATAATGCCGCAAAAACGCTCAGCCAGTCTGCCGGACAATATAAATGCCCCATCGTTTTCCGCGGTCCTTCTGGAGCAGCGGGTCAGTTAGCTCAGCAACACAGCCAAACTTTCGAAAGCTGGTTGGCCAATGTTCCCGGCCTGAAAGTAATCTCCTGCGTGGACCCGGCCGATGCCAAAGGACTGCTCAAATCGGCTATTCGCGATAACGATCCGGTATGTATGATGGAATCCGAACTGATGTACGGCCATAAGGGTGTAGTTCCTGAAGGAGACGACCTGCTGGTACCCATCGGTAAAGCAGCCATCCGAAAGGAAGGAACGGATGTAACTATCGTTAGCTTTAACAAAATGGCCCTGACCTGTCTCGATGCCGTAGAAGCACTCGAGAAAGAAGGCATCAATGCCGAGATCATCGATTTGCGTACTATCCGTCCGCTCGACCACGCCACCATCGTGGAATCCGTCAAGAAAACCAACCGTCTTGTCGTGGTTGATGAATCCTGGCCGTTCGCTGGTGTTTCCGCAGAGATCGCCTACGAAATACAGAAGTATGCCTTCGATTACCTCGACGCTCCCGTAACCCGTGTAAACAGCGCCGATACGTCGCTTCCGTATGCACCCACCCTCGTCGATGAATACCTCCCAAATGTGGAGAAGATCGTCAAGGCGGTGAAGGAGGTTTCTTATCAGGTGTGAGGTTATAGGTTTGAGGTCTGAGGTGTGAGGTTTGAGGTAGGTTATAGGTCAGGTGCCAGGAATTTGGAACCCGGCAATCGATATACCTCGAACCTATAACCAGACCTACATCCTATCCCCAAACCCCAAACCTCAAACCTCAAACCTCAAACCTGATTTTTATGCAGCAAATTCCTGTCCACCAGTTTTTGACCCGGGAGGAGCGCCGCGATCTATTGCAAAAGAACGATTGGCGTGCCGCTTTCGAAATATTCCAAACCTGGTTTTGGATTGCTGTTGCCTTTGCCCTGGTCTACGTTTGGCCCAACGTTTTGACGGTCATCGTTGCCTTGTTTATCCTTGGGGGTAAGCAGTTGGCTTGTGCGATCATCATGCACGACACCTCGCACCGGTCGATGTTCTCTAATCCAAGGGTGAATGATTGGGTAGGGAAGTGGCTGGGTGCTTATCCCATCTTCAACGATATGCTGCGGTACCGTCCGTACCACATCCAACACCATTTGCATACCGGCCTGGAGGCGGATCCGGATCTCCTGCTCACCAAAGGCTATCCGGCCGGACAGAAAAGCATGATCCGTAAATGGATACGTGACCTCAGCGGTCGTACCGGCCTGCGGGGACAGATCGGCCTCTTTCTCATGCACATCGATTATCTCCAGTACAATCTGGGCAATAAGGTAGAACGACACCTGAAAGCCGGCGACTGGAAACACCACCTGCGCTCCGCCGTCCGTCACTTGCCCGGTCCGATCCTGGCCAATGCTATCCTGTTTGGCATCTTCTGGCTCATTGGCGCGCCCTGGCTCTACCTGTTGTGGGTAGGGGCCCTGATCACCACCTTTCAGTTCAGCACCCGCGTTCGCTCCATTGCGGAGCACGCCATGAGCGACCAGCCCACCGACCCGCTGCACAATACTCGCACCACCTACGCCAACTGGCTGGAGCGTATGCTCTTCGCACCCCACCACGTAAATTACCACATGGAGCACCACCTGCTTATGACCGTTCCATCGTACAATCTACCCCGCATGCACCGTTTGCTGTTGCAAAAGGGGTTCTATGAGAAGTACAGCATGTTGGAGCGGGGATACCTGCCTATTCTTCGCAAGGCGATGTCGTCTTCTCACTAAACTGTTTCAAACGAATTTTAATTTGCTGAATGAGTCAGTGTTCAGTGCTAAGTGCTCAATGAGTCCTGTCCTGTAATTGAGCACTTAGCACTGATCATTTAGCATTTGGATAAAAACACAATTTGTTTTATCTTTCGATAAAATAAAACAATGACCTACCAAAAGGGGAGGGGCGCCCAGTTTAACCCCGCCAACCGGTTCGAATCGACGATTGCGGACGATGGAGCTACGGAGCCGGATAAGGCCACCAAATACACCATCGTGTATCCCAAGAACATCTTGAACAAGGTAAACAGCCCGGATATCGGCATGGCCTGGTCCATGAACCCGTATCAGGGGTGTGAACACGGGTGTGTATACTGCTACGCACGCAATACACATAACTACTGGGGCTATAGTGCCGGCCTGGACTTTGAACAGCAGATATTGGTTAAGAAGAACGCCCCGGAATTGTTGGAAAAGAAGCTACGCAGTCCTAAATGGGAAGCTGCTGCCATCATGTTATCCGGTAATACCGATTGCTACCAACCGGCGGAAAAGGAATTCAGGATTACCCGCAGCTTGTTGGAGGTACTATGGCGCTACCGGCATCCGGTAGGGGTGATCACCAAGAATAGTCTGATCCTGCGTGATCTGGATATTTTGGAGAAGTTGGCCAGCAAAAATCTGGTTCGGGCATCCGTATCACTGACCACTTTAAGTGAAGATACCCGCCGTATTTTGGAGCCGCGTACCGCCACCGCTGAGCAGCGCCTGCGGACCATTCGCGAGCTGAGTTCGGCGGGCGTTAGCGTAAATGTGATGCTGGCGCCCATCATCCCGGGCCTCAACGATCACGAGATCATTCCCATGGCCGAGGCCGCAGCTGAGGCCGGGGCCGTATCTATGGCCTCTACGGTAGTCCGACTCAACGGCGACGTAAGCGAGATCTTCGAAGACTGGGCCCGGCGTACCATTCCGGCCCGTGCCGACCGCGTGCTAAATCGTATCCGCGATTGCCACGGCGGCAACCTCAACGATAGTCGCTTTGGCACCCGGATGCGCGGAGAAGGCAAAATTGCCGACGTCATCCATCAGCAAATGAGTCTGGCCAGAGCACGATTTTTTGCGGGCAGAGAGAAATCGGGATACAACCTGGATATGCATCGGGACTTTAAGACGCCGCAGATGCGGTTATTTTAACCATCAGCGTTGAGGTGAACGAACACGATTAACGGGGTGAAATGTTGAATGCTAAATGATCAATGTTGAATTATTCGATCTTCTCGCTTGGCTTTCGCCAAAAGGAAAGCCATTTTAGAAACAACTGTATGGCCGAGCCAGAGGCTCAGCCACCAATCTGTCTTTATACTAATAGGAAGCTTGCTTCCGGTCCAAAAAAGAGCCCGTACGGGCGATTGGTCTAAAAACGAGCCCGAATAGGGCGAGTGGTCTTACTTAGACGATCCCACCGTAATGCTTACTGGTTTCCCATTCGTGTAATGGCATCGCTTCCGGTTCACGTAATTCGTGATTGACGACCTTCCCGACGAAAAGGACATGGTCCCCCTCGGTCTTGATAACATCGGCCACTTCGCATTCGATGTAGCCCAGACATTTATCGAGAATGGGTGAGTCAGTTTTCATGCCGTTGAGGAAGGAATAGCCATTGATCTTTTGGCCGTTTACGGAGCTATCCTTAGCAAAATCGTTGATCATATCGCGATCATCTTTACCGAGCACATTGATGGCGAAGCGATAGGCCTTGCCGATCGTTTCATTGAGGTCGCTATCCTTCTGAATGGCCATGGTGACCATGGGTGGTTCAAAACTGGATTGCATCACCCAGGAAACGGTACCGGTGGCTATATAGTCTTTTTCGCGGGTGTCCAGGTCATCGGCTTTAGCGCGAGTGGTGGCGATGTAAAAACCGTAGGTCAGTTTGTCGAGGATGTTTTCGGGAACGGTATGCATGGTGTTATTTGGTTTATTTGTTTAGTGCGTCTGTTGAACGAAAGTAGTGGAGTGATGTTCGGGAAGGGGAGATTTGGGGATTTGGAGATTTGGAGATTTGGGGAGAGGGTGATTTGGAGAGTGGGGAAATTGGGGAGAGGGTGATTGATAGTTACTTCATGTTCTATGAATTGAATGAACCGTGTTCGTTGCTCAGTGCTCCATGGAAGATACAATGCTGAATGATGGATATGGAGTGTTATGCGGGAGCTGGCGCCTGAAGGAAGGTTGATCTGAAAGGTATTATCCGCTCGATCCAGAGGATCGAGCACCTGTCTTACTACCAAAAGGGAGCCTGCGACCGGTCTAATAGCGAAGGACGACCCGGCCTGAGCGGTCTAAAAACGAGGGAGCTAGCGACCGAGTGATCTTTCCACTTCCCGGACGGTTTTGCGGGCCGAACGGCCCACGCCGATCATGGTGGCCGACGCAAAACCCGTCCAATTACCGTAACCGACCAGCCAGAGATTATCGATCTCCGTGGCTTTAGTGCCCTTGGTTTGGATACGTCCGCGCTGGTCGCGGGGCACCAACCCTTCCAGATGGTCCGTTGCATAATGGAACCCCGTGCACCAGATCAGCGTATCGTACTGCTCCCGGCGATCATCTTGCCAGACTACACCGTCTTCGGTGATCTCCCGGATCTGACCGTGGCTGATCAGGTGGCCATCCCGGAAGGCCTGGCGAATAGATGGTACCAATACGATATTCCCCAGGTTCAGCTTAGAGGTATCGAAGGTTTCTCCCTTTTGCTCGGCATAGTATTTGGCGGAGGCCACGTTGAATAATACTCGTCCGTCCACATCCTCTGGTAGGAAATCGGGCTCATCTTTAGTGGCCCAATGAGCAGCCGTTGTGTGGGGTACAAGATCAGCCAGTATCTGGGCACCCGAATTCCCCTCACCGATCACGAGCACCCGTTTTTCCCGAAAGGGAAGGGGCGATCGATAAAAAGCAGAGTGGAGTTGCCTGCCGGCAAAAAGGCCACAGCCCGGGATATCGGGAATGTAGGGAGCTTGCCAGGTGCCGGTAGCCGAGATCAGGGCCCGGCAACTAAACAATCCATCGGACGTTTCCAGGCGAAACAAATTGTTTTCCCGCCTTACGGAATGTACATCCACCGGCCTGCGAATCGGCAATTCGTATCTCGCTTCGTATTGTCGAAGGTACTCCAGCACCTCGTCCCGCGTAGGGTAGGGGCCTTTGCTTTTTGGCATCAGCCAACCCGGTAAAGAACTGTACTGTGCTGGCGAAAAGGTGGTCAGGGAATCCCAGGTATGTTGCCAGGCTCCGCCCGATTCTTCCTGTGCGTCCAGCATGAGCCAATCGAGATCCAGCCTGCGCAGGTAATACCCGCACGCCAAGGCCGATTGGCCACCGCCGATGATGATGACGTCTCTAATGGTTGTTTTTTCGCTCAGAACCTGATCGTTTGTATTTGCTATATTTTCCAATGAAAACGGATAGGGTAAGGTTCAAATTCAGGTTGAGGTTGAGGTTAAGGGAGTGAAACTCTGAACCTGAACCTTAACCTAAGCCTCAGTCTCAGCCTCACCCTCAACCTGATCAATCCTTCTCATAGACGATCTTCCCACCCAGAATCGTATGGGTAAACCCGGCCTCGAGCCACTCAGCCGGTTCTGTCTCGAAGAGGTCGGTATCCAGGACAGCAATATCAGCCAATTTTCCTACTGTCAGCGTACCCTTGCGATCCTCTTCGAAGGCTCCGTAGGCGGCACCCCAGGTGTAGGCCCGTAGGGCTTCTTCCAGTGGAATACGTTGGTCGGGAAACCACCCTTCGGCAGGTTCTCCGTTGACGGTCTGGCGGGTGACGGCGGCATAAACACCCATGAGCGGATTAATCGGATAGTAGGAGGCATTGGTGCCCGGCCAATCCGACCCGAAGGAAAGGATGCATCCGTTTTGCTCCAGCGTACGAAAGGCGTAAGCTCCCTTACAGCGCTCGTAGCCGATACGCTCCTCCATCCAGCGCATATCGTCCGTAACGTGGTAAGGTTGTACTTCGGCCACCACATTGCGTCCCTGGAAGCGGGGAAAATCACCCGGGCTGATCACCTGGGCGTGTACGATCCGAAAACGCCGGTCCCGGGGACCGTTATAGGTATCCAGGGTGTCGAGGATATCGAGCAGGATGGAGTTGGCCTGATCACCGATCGCGTGGATCCGCAACTGGATGCCGGCACTGTCGGCCGAAAGGATCATATCCTTAAAAGATCCCAGATCCTCCGAATATTCTCTCCAGCCACCGCGCCAACTGGCATTCTCAAGTATATTATCACTGTAGGGCTGAAAAAAGCGGGCGGTGCGGGCACCCATGATGCCGTCGATATGGGTTTTTAGGGTACCAAAGGCAATCATATCATCGCCGGCCGGACGTGGACCCTCCGGATGATCCCAATCGATCACCCAGCCCCATTCGGCCATATCTTTGTAGGCCGGTAATTCCGAAGGACTGAAATTGATCCGACAAGTAAGCTCACCCCGTTCGTTCAGGGATTGGTATAACTCCAATTGTTCGGGGCGTGACATATCCTGTACGGTCGTCACTCCGTATTTCCGGCATTCTTCCAAGGCACGGACGGTTTCCGCCATGCGCCGTTCGCGTGACTTTTCGGGGATCTGCTGCATGGCTTCGCGCAACACCGCACCTTCGAGCAAACCCGTTTCAGATTCCATATTCAGGAATTTAAGGGCCCGGGCATTCGCCAGGCCTTCTCCGCGATCGTAGCGGGTTATCAGCACCGGATGGTCGGGCGTCAGGTCATCGATCATATCGCGGTGTGGGGTGAAGGCTGCTTTCTCCGTATTACTGCCATCCGAACCCATGCCCCAGGCTTCGTAGGCACCCCAGTCTCCGCGGGTGATCCAGCTGCCTTTGGGCAGGCGTTGGGTGGTCTCCTGCATGCGTTCCCGCAAAAGCGTTTCGTCGTTGACATCCAGCAAATTGATCCCCAGCAGCAAGGCCCCGGCGGACCCAAAATGCACATGGGAGTCATTAAAGCCGGGAGTAGCAAGTTTGCCTTGCAAATCTATTTCTTCCTTCCCGGCGGGGGGATTTTCACCTTCCTGACCGAGAGCTGAGATCTTTCCATCGGTAACGGCGATCCAATTCGCCCAGGGGGTGGATGCATCACCGGTCCAGATCTTGCCATTTTTCAGGACCAGATCCACACTGGTATTCGGACTTGAGTCCCGTTGGCAGGAAAAGGCGAACAGGAAGAGGAGGATGGGGAGGAGGTGCTTCATGAATATCGTGGTTTGGAAATGATGAATGCTAAATGCTAAATGTTGAATGATGAATGATGAATGAGGATTGACCTATCAACTGACAGTGAGACACTTAGATCCACTTTTGTCAGTTGGTTGACCAAGTTGCTTGTTTAAAATACCAATTCCGGTCAATACTTTAAGCTGCAGGGAGTTTTGGAAGAAATACAACCCCAATACTCCGGTTATGTATCAATCCCCTAAATGGCTTCCCGGTGCAGTGGTGGCCTTGACTATTCTCTCCATTTTATTGCTACACTGGGATGTTTTCCCTAAAGAATTGATGGGTAGTCATACCTGGCGCCAGTCTCAAACACGCCTGAATATCCTGAATTTCTACCAGCACGATCCAAATATTTTGAATCCGAGAGTGGCCCAATTCAATACTGGAACCAATTTGTACCGCTACGAATTTCCTCTTATGCAATGGATAATAGGGATGATTCACCGAATGTTAGGATCCGAACATATCCTAATTACTCGGGCTATGTTGTTTTTGATCGGGAGCGGCAGCTTGTTGGGGTTTTATGCTTTCGCAAAACAAGTGCTGGCCAGACCTTTACACGCTGCCCTGGCTACTTTGGCACTTGCATATTCCCCCGTGTATTCCTATTGGATGGTTAACCCTATACCCGATAATCTGGCCCTGGGATTAACCTGCTGGTTTCTGTACTTTTTCATCAGGAATTTAACAGAAGGTATTCCTCGCTGGCCGGTTGCCGGTCCGGTGTTTATCGGACTTGCCACCCTGGTAAAATTACCCTTTGTACTTTTTGGCGTTCTCCCTTTTATTCACTGGCTCAGTATGCTGTGGGGACGCAAGGGCAAATTTAAATCCAGCACCATTCGATACGGAGCTGCCTATAGCTTGTGTATCCTCCCGGCTATCGCCTGGTATGCCTGGGTAATTCCCGGATGGACGGGTAATGGGGTAGTGGCGGGTATTTTTGACAACGGTATTTCTTGGAAGGAGGTAGGAAACAT
Source organism: uncultured Saprospiraceae bacterium (assembly GCA_964342305.1). Taxonomy (GTDB): domain Bacteria; phylum Bacteroidota; class Bacteroidia; order Chitinophagales; family Saprospiraceae; genus DT-110. The sequence continues at coordinate 98,648 of CAYFGK010000003.1, forward strand.
CCTGGAATACCATGCCGAAACGATGTTGCCTCACATATTGATGACCCCTATTACCCTTGCTATTTTTGGCGTAAGCCTGATAGGATTCTTCGTGAATGGTTGTCACCGGCAATTGGTGGGCAAATATGTGCTCCTGGGGTTTACCGGGGTGCTGTTATACTTCCTGTACGAACTGAATATGATCAATATTGTCCACGATTACTATATGTTTCCCTTTCTGCCTTTCCTGTTCCTGGGGGTCGGATACGGTATACAAATCCTTAGCAAGTGGCATCCAATTATGATGTTTCTGGTCATTGGGGCTTTACTGATCGTTCCCGCTCAAACTAACCAAAAGCACCTCGATAGCTGGGAACCCGACCCCGGTAATAACCTGAATCTCTGGACTTACCAGGACGATTTGATCAAAGCTGTACCTGATACCGCCAAGGTGGTGATCCTGAACGATCATAGCCGTATGGTCTTCGCCTATATGGTTCGCAAGCAGGGACTTATCTTCGGCGATGATCATTTACCTACTAGATGGGTAGAAGATATCATCCGCCGCCAACGTATTTTCTATATGTATTCCGATTCCAGAAAAGTAGATCAGGATTCCACGATACAAACCTTCATCGATACTACCTTATTGGAAGCGGGGGATATTAAAGTGTTTAAATTCAAGGAATTACAATAAAAAATGCTACATATTGTATAAATTTTCTCATTTAACATTCATCATTCATCATTTAGCATTACAAAGTGATTGAGGCTGAAGCTACAGTTTCGGAAATTCCTCAACCTAAGCCTCAACCTCAATCTAGTCTCTCTATTCTAAATATCTAGCATCTAGTTCCCCTTCGGCATCACCGTGGATTCGATCCAGGGGGCGCCGGAATCCATCAGCTTTTTCTCGAGAGCCGGGATCTTTTCCTGGCTAACTTTCTCGATCTTAGGCTTTAGATCGGCCAGCATCTTCTTGGCGATATCCAGGTTCTCCTTGTGCATGGCCGTAGGGCCATAGGTAGAACGCAGACCGCGATAGGCGATGTACATCCGATTTTGCACCGTCGGATCGGTACGGACACCGATCTCGGATTTGGCATCGCTGCCACTCATCTCTTCGTCGAGTTCGAGCAAGTGCATGCGCAGGTTGTACAGCTCTTTGCGCAATTCGGGGGCCTCGGTACGACTGCGGGCCAGAGCACTTTCCATGGCTTGTACTTTATCCATGGCATTATCCATGACAATGTAGGCCGCGGAAACATCCTCCTGCAGATCTTCCAGCTCTTTCCGGAAATCGGCGATCATATCCAATGGTTGGGGTTCCAGGGCACCGTCGTAGAGGCGCTCTACCTCAAATTCCACCGGACCGTCGAGGGTGGTGGTTTCTCCGTCAACGATCTTCACCAGGGTTACAGAGTAGGTTCCGGGCGTGGCCAGATGGCCACCACCGCGCCAGCCACCAGATTGACCCATCCGGACCGGGTTGGCAGAGGTGTATTCAAAGTCCCAGGCAACCCGGTGAAATCCTTTACGCGTAGATCCATTCACTTTATTGACGATATTACCTTCGTCGTCGCGAACCACCAGCAGGATTTCCGGACTGGGCTGACGCTGTTCCGCTTCTAAAGCATCCCATCCCGGGAAGGGCACATCTGACTGATCTTTCAGCAGTTCGCGCTCCGTTTTCATCCGCTCAGACTTCATGGTAGTGAGTCCTTCCGCCAGATGGTACGTGAATACTGCTCCGTAGGGAGGGTTATCCGCTGCGTAAGGTTCGGCTCCCTGAGAGCTCACAATATTTCGGGGCGTGTACCACCAGGCCTTGCGAATAGGGTAGAGGCTTCCCTCCTGAGCGAGGCTTTCCTCCGTGACTTCCCGCAGCACACTGTAGTCATCAAAGACCCAGAAAGAGCGTCCGAAGGAGGCCCCGACCAGGTCATTTTCCCGCTTCTGGATAGCCAGGTCCCGGAAGGCGATGTTGGGTACGCCACCGCTCAGTTTGATCCACTTATCGCCGCCATTTTTCGTGAAGTAGATGCCGTACTCGGTACCAATGAAGAGCAGATTAGGATCCACGTGATCCTGGACCAATCGCCAAACGATGGTTTTTTCCGGAAGGGATTCGGTCAAGGATGTCCAGCTCCGTCCGCGATCAGTACTTTTAACCAAGTAGGGGCTGTAGTCGCCGTATTTGTGGTTATCCAGGGATACGTACACCGTATTGGCATCGTGCAGATCAGCCTTGATGTCATTCACAAACGCGGTTTTGGGGACACCGGGCATGGAACCAACCTCGATCTTGCGCCAGTTTTCGCCACCATCTTCCGTTACCTGTACGATCCCATCGTCGGTACCGGCGTAGATCACACCCTCATCCAGAGGCGGCTCGGCCAGCGAGGTAATGGTGTTGTATTCCGACATGGCATTGAAGTCCCAGGCGGCATCGTAGCTCCAGGTGCGGCCCATGATGGGCAGCTCCACCGCCTCCTGATCACGGGTCAGATCACCGGAGATCGGTGTCCAGCTGTCACCCCGGTTATCGGATTTCCAAACCCGATACGAAGCGAAATACAGTCGTGAGGGATCGTGCGGACTCACCAGGATCGGTGCATCCCAATTGAATCGCTCGTGACCTTCTCCCGCACGGGGTTGTGGCTGGATATAAACGGCCTCTCCCGTAGTGCGATCAAGGCGACTTATACCACCTTGCTGAGTTTCAGCGTACCCAATGTCTGGATTGCCGGGCTCGACGGCCGATTGGTGTCCATCGGCACCGAGTGTTTTGTACCAATCGCGATTGAGTATTCCGTGGCGGGTATCCGTACGGGAAGGACCGCCGTGCGAGCCGTTGTCCTGGGTCCCCCCAAAAATATGATAGAAGGGTTCCCGGTCGTCGACGGCTACTTTATAATACTGTGTGATCGGCATATTATCGATGAAGCGCCAGGTGTCGGCCAGATCATAACTCTCATACAAGCCACCGTCGGAGCCAATGAGCAGGTAGTTCGGATCGCCCATCTTGAAGGCGATGGCGTGATTGTCGGAGTGTTTACCGCGCTCATTCAATTGGTTGAAGTTGGCGCCGCCATCGTCCGACACCTGTACGCGCACATCCATCAGGTACAGACGATCAAAGGCGTGGGGGCTCGCGTAGAGCTCCTGGTAGTAATGGGGGCCCGTACCGCCGGAAACCGCACTGGACATTTTGCGCCAGGAAGCACCGCGATCAGCGGACCGCCAGACGCCGCCTTCACCCTGATTGAGCTCAATGGCCGCATAGACCACATCCGGCTTTTGGGGCGAGATGGCCAGGCCGATCTTCCCTTTGTAGCCGCCGGGGATCCCGTTTTTGAGTTCGCTCCAGGTTTCGCCGCCGTCGGTACTCAGGTGAATACCCGAATTGGGGCCGCCACCCATGTAAGCCGCTACCGTGCGGTGACGTTGCCAGGTGGCCGCGTAGAGGCGGTCCGGATCGCGGGGATCGATCAGGATATCGGTCACACCGGTCCATTCGTCATCACCGAGGGTTTTGTTCCAGGTCTCACCACCGTCGGTCGATTTGTAGAGGCCGCGTTCGCCCCCTTTGCTCCACAATGGTCCCTGAGCAGCTACCCAGATCACATCGGAATCATCGGGGTGTACAATGATCTTGGAAATGTGCTCGGAGGCTTTGAGTCCCATATTTTTCCAGGACTTTCCGCCATCCATACTGCGGTACACGCCATCGCCCCAGGCGACGTGCCGGCCACCGACATTCTCGCCGGTACCCAGCCAGACAGTGCTGGGGTTGCTGGGATCGAGGGTGATACACCCGGTGGAGTAGGTAGATTGGTTGTCGAAAATGGGGTTCCAGGTCACGCCATTATTCATGGTCTTCCAAACCCCGCCGGAACCGACGGCCACATACCAAACGCTTTCGTTTTCGGGGTGAATGGCAATGTCGGCAATACGGCCTGAGGTAAAGGCCGGGCCAACGTTGCGCATCTGGAGTCCCCGGAAGGTAGACTCCGTCATTTTTGAATCATCTCCGCCGTTATTTTGCGCCATCAGGCCCATCATGGGCAGGCACAACAGCAGGAGGAACAGGTTACATCTTTTCATACGTCATAGTTTTTTGTCGAATTGTTAAAATAACAAAAACATGTCAGGTTTGAGGTATGAGGTTTGGGGTTTGAGGTAAGGTTGTAGGTTTACGGATAGGTTTAAGGTTCTCGCCTTCGTCCTTCTATCAACTCGTCGATTTCCCGCTATCCCGATATTCGGTAGGGGAGCAGCCCATATACTCTTTAAAGGCACGATTAAAGGTGGGAATTTGCTGAAAGCCACAGGTATAGGCAATTTGAGAGATTGATTCTTCGGTTGTTTCCAATAATTCTTTGGCTTGTTCGATCCGTTCACGACGGATAAACTTGGAGGTGGATAAGCCGGTAAGGGCTTTCAGTTTGCGATGCAATTGAGTACGGCTAACGGCCATTTCCTTACGCAATACATCGATGCCAAAAGAATCATCTTCCAAATGTTTCTTCACCACTGCTTTGGCTTTTTGGAGGAATGGATCCGTGTGTTCTTTTTGGCGGAAGCCGGACGAAATATAATGCTCCTGAATGCGCTGACGGTTTTCCAGCAGGTTATGGAGGCATATTTGTAACTCTTCGTCGGAAACCGGTTTGGCGAGGTAGGCGTCAGCTCCTTCCCGGATACCCTTCAGGCGGGAGGCATCATCGGCCCGGGCGGTTAACAAAACGACTGGGATATGGCAGGTGCGTTCATCGTCTTTGACCAGCTGACAGAGCTGGTATCCATCCATCTCTGGCATCATCACGTCGGTGAGGATGATATCGGGAATGCATTCCTGTGCCAGCTCCCAGCCCCTGGAGCCGTTGTTCGCCACTTTGACCCGATATACATCGGCCAGCGTATGTTCCAGGTAATCGCTGACGGTGGGGTGGTCTTCGACAATTAGTAACAGCGGCAATTCTTCGGCAGCCTGGTCGGCCCAGGGAATATCGGGCGTGGCCCGGTAGGCAATATCGGGAGAAATGGGGATGCTATGCCGGGAGATCGACCAATGGTGCATCGGTAAAGTTACGATGAAGGCGGCACCGCCCAGGGAAGATCGGCTAACCGAAATGGTGCCGTCGAGGAGTTTGACTAATTCTTTGGTGAAGGCCAGACCGATGCCGGTACCTTCGGAGACCTTATCTTTTTCGACCTGATAAAAACGATCAAAAATGTGGGGTATATGCTCCTTGGGGATACCCGGTCCGGAATCCATTACGGTCAATCTGGCTTTGCAATTATCTCTGGATAGGGAGCAATGGATCTGCCCGTTTTCCGGGGTGTACTTCAGGGCATTGCTCAACAGATTGGAGACGATGACCTGCATTTTGTCCGGATCGTAATCCATATGCAGGGGCTCCTCGGGCCAGGAGCACGTCAGTTCGATGCCTTTGAATTCAGCCTGAGTCTGGAAGGGCTCGCACAGGTAAACCAGGTAGGCCGGCAGGTCGCCTTTCACCCATTTCACGGGCATGGCCCCGGCTTCGAGGCGGGAGAGACCGAGCATTTGTTCGACCAGATTGAGCAAGTCGCGGGCACTGCGGCGGATGCGGGCCGGGCCGATGGTATTCCAGACCTGCGGTTTACGTTCCATCAGGGAGGTGGTGCCCAGGATGGCAGTCAGGGGTGTGCGGAATTCGTGGCTCAGGTTGGCGAAGATGCGGTTTTTGGCGGCGTCGTGTTGTTCAAGCTGTTCGTATCGTTCCCTGGATGCCTGCGCTTCCAATTGAGCTTTTTGCCTGTCCAACAGCATTCGATTGAGCAGGATGATCAGCGCGGCAAAGAGCAATACGTAGACAGACCAGGCATGCGGATTCCAGTACCAGGGCGGCAGTATGTGCAGATCGATAGCTGCCTGGTCCGTACTCCACAGGCCATCATTATTACTGGCTTTCACCTCAAAGGTGTATTTGCCGGGACGCAGATTGGTATAGGTGGCTATTCGTTGTTGGGCCGAGGTGTAAACCCAGTCTTCATCCTGTGGATGCAGGCGATAAGCGAACTGATTATTCTCCGGCGAGGTGATCTCTACTGCCGCAAAGGTGAAGGATACATCGTTCTGCCAGTGCTTCAGGGTCATCTTTTGGGCGAAAGCCGGAGCTTGTAATAGGGGAGAGGCCAACTTGGTGGAATCTCCGGGGCTTCCTCTGATAGGTAGCGGTTTATTCAGTAGACGGATCTGAGTAATGACGGGGTGCGGCGCAATGGTATTTTCTTTTATTTCCAGGGGATCAAAGCGTAACATGCCTTTACTTCCAGCATGGTACATTCTGCCATTTTCATCCTGGAAATGATGGCCAAAAAACTTACCAACCAGTATTCCATCTGCAGCGTTGTAAGCGAATACATCCTCTGTTGTAGGGTCGAAGCATCGCAGTGTCATATTGCCAGACATCCAAATTCGACAATGGGCATCTTCGTGCATACCAAAAACAAGTGTGTTTTGAATTGGGGTGTCAAATAAGATGGAATCTTCCCCGGTGTCAAGATGCCCTAATCCAATATTGCTCCCAAAGTAAAACGGACCGTTCTCAGCCAGGTGCACATCAAAAACAGAAACAGGCAGGGGATAAAATTGGAATGTGTCGATTCCGGCAGATAACCGATTCGTTCCTCCCTGCGTATTAAACCAAAGGGAACCGTCAGCCGTAGGTACCACCGAGAGTACGTGTTGATTATTGCCTCCCGTTGTCGGGTCCATTGATTCAGCCAAGAAGACTTGCCTTAGTTGTTCATCTTCCGAGTGAAATAAGTACAATCCCTGTTGGGTACAGATCCAATGCCGGCCAGAGTCATCGATGTACTGATCGGTCATCCACCCGGTGGAGGGCATGCCTTTCGGCAAAAATTGTTCCCAGGTTTTTGCTCCGGGCCGCAGTACTACCATAGAGCGGCGGCCAATGCCCCAAAGATTCCCCTGGTTATCGAAGGCAAAATTTCGCACTTCCGGCAAGTAATCCAATCTGCGCGATCCCAATTGGATCGTACGGCGGGAAAAGGTTTCCAACACCGGGTCAAACAGCAAATACCCGTTCTTTTTATCGGCCATCATGATGGTCCCGTCCGGTCGTTCCACGAACGCACCAAAATTGGTTTTAGGAATGGATCCCGGCTTTCCGGGCACATGCACGTACTGGCGAAAGGGTTTCTGAGCAGCCCGCACGATCTTTGGTCCGCCGTAAAAGGTGCCTGCCCAGATATTTCCGGCTGGGTCTTCGTATATCGAATAGACGATATCGAAGTTTTCGTGGACCGGATTAAAGGGGTCTGTTTTGAAGGGATAGACCTCATTGGTTGCTGGATCTATAAAGTGCAGTCCACCACCATAAGTGCCCACCCATATGTACCCATCGTCATCCTGGTGCAGGGCCCGGATACGGGTGTTGCGCAACCCCTCCGTGTCCATAATCTGATCGGTAAATACTTTGCGAGTGGGATCAAACCGAAAAATTCCCCGGTTTCCGGTACCTACCCAGACCATCCCTTCCCGGTCGCGCAACAGGCACCGGATGGTGTAATCTTCCTCTTCGCCGGGGTTCCCGGAGTCCGGGATCGCCAGGGAGAACTGCGAACCCAACTGCGGATGGAATAGCAGAAGCTCGCTGCCAACGCCCACCCACATCTCTTCACCGGCATTAACAGGCAGAAAGGCATAGACCTCTTTTTGGGCATCCTGGTCCACTTGGTAGCAGAAGCGCTCAAATTGGCAGGTGCTTGGCGAGAAGCGGGAAAAGCCGTTATCGGTACCGATCCAAAGGGTGCCGGCCTCGTCGACGAACAACTCCCAGATGCTGTTACCCGTCAGGGAATACGGATCATCTGGCTCGTAGTAAAATCGTGTAATCTGCTCCGTACGTGGATCCAGGGCATTTAAACCGTTATCAGTTCCGATCCAGATCATAGAATCGGGGGTTTCGGCCAAGGACCACATGACCTGATTGCTCAGGCTGTTCGGATCGGCCGGATCGTAGGTCCACCGCTGGTGCTCGTAGCCATCGAAGCGAAAAAGCTCCCCGGCCGTAGCCAGGTAATAATGTCCGCTGTAAGCCTGGATAATAGATAGGACGAAGGTGTTATTGACGGGATCTTTTTCGGAGAGGTAGGTAAAATTGGGTTGGGGTTGGGCGTGTGATTGGCCAAGCATCATGCAGAACAGCAAATATAGGAATAGATATATGGGGTTTATTTTCACCGTCTAGGGTTATGAGTCGATCAGAAACTGTGATTCAAAAAAACATGGGAGCGAGGGATTTTAGGTGTTTTGCAACTGGGGTCAGGTATGTGCTATTTGATTCTTTTCAGCCAAATAAACTGTTGAGTCCAATGTTTCCAGCGGGTACTTTCTGATTCCAGGGGGAAAATAGTCCCCTAAATTTAGTAGTAGAGGTAAATCGAAAATTGTAAAAAACGGACAAATCTACGCAGGTAAGCCTCTAAAACACTGGAAAACAGAACACAACAGGGTCCTATTCCATTCCATACGAATATTCATCAGTCTTATCTTTCCAATGGATATTCTTTGCAAAAGGATTTATCTGTCGAAGAAACTCAGATGGGGTGGTGTCAAGATATTGTTTGAACTCCCGAATGAACGTACTCTGATCGTAGTAGCCACAGGAATAGGCGAGGCTGGAGAGTTTGTTGAATCCGCCCGTTTGCAGCAAATGAAACGCTTTGGAAAACTTCACTAGGCGTTGGTATTTTTTTGGTGAAAGCCCAATCTCTCGCAGAAAGTGTCTCCTAAAGTTACGATCGGTCATTGGGATGTCTTTGGTGAGTTCATGAATGGGGTTACTTGGCGATTTAAATAGAGATTTAATAAAGAAATCTACGTAATCATCATTGGTGTCCACATCGGTTAACTCACTTAAGAAAAAATGGTCCAATAACTCAATCCGGGCATTATTATCTGAAGCAAGGCTAATTTGCTCCAGCAGATCGACGTAGCACTTATTTTTCAGATCATCGAATAAGATGAAGTAATCACTGAGTCCGACCGTAGAGAAGGGAAAGATCTTTCTAAACATACCCGGCTGAAAAATAACGGCCAGAATAGACCATCCCTTATTAAAAGTCCAGCTATTTGGTTTCACGGCTTGCGTCATAATAAAGCCTAGGGGGAGATTTCCTTTGAAGACGCCGTTATCCGTGAGCAATTCGCTTTCCCGGAAATAATGAAACATTAACCCTTTGGATAAAGAAGGAGGTGTAACGTGGGTAATAGCCTCATTAAAGGTATCTGGTTGATCCAGAAAGCCATAATACCGAACAATTGATCGCAGGGAAGGTGCCGGAAGGTGTTCAATGTAACGCATTGAATATCAATATTTACGTGATGTAAATGAGATTTCCTTCATGCAAACAGGTGAAAAGGCTGGTGAGTTGGCCGTATTACACGCAAGATATATCCAGGAAATTAACAGAATGATTGGGGCCTAGAAATACTTTAATAATCTACTAAAAAAGGTCAAAACATGCTAGCTAATTGATTGAATAACAGTATCAACTACTTAAAAATACGCCTTAGGGGTGAGTTTGTTAAAGGCCCAAATCTTGAAACATGTTGTAGTCTATTATACCCTCCTCAGAGCATCCTAAGTGGGCAAAAAGGAGGCGCTAGAAATAAGGTGCCAAGCAGTTTTTTTTGACACTTCAATATTGATTTTTCGAGCCATTTGCATGCAGATCCCGATAAACGGAGGGCGTCATTCCAACACTGTCCCGAAAGACCCGGTTGAAGGTCGAAATATGCCGAAAACCACAGGCATAGGCGATCTCCGAGATGGATAAATCACCTTCCCGGAGCAGTCTTTTAGCTTCTTCAATCCGCACGTAGCGAATAAATCCGGTGGTAGACAAACGTATTTCTGCCTTGAGTCTGCGGTGTAATTGAGTGCGGCTCATGGCCATGGCCTGGTAAAAGGTGGTGACATCAAAAGATTCGTCCTCCATGTTTTCCAGGACAATTTGGTAGGCAAGCTTCAGGAATGGAGTTTTCATATTAGGGGAATAGGTAAAACCACCCGGTCTCCCGGCGCACACGGCACCAAGGGTAGGTTGACGTTAAAGTTCGTCGGCAGATCCGGGTGGAAAAGATTATTAATTACGCATGATCAATCGTGCGGAAACGGTTTCGTTCACTCGAATTTGCAGCACATACATTCCTTTCGAAAGCTGTTTTTCCATCGGGAAGGAGAACCGATGTTCTCCGGGAACTATCAGTTGTTGTGGCGTTTGCCAAACGGGCTGACCGACCAGATTATGAAGGCTTAATGATACGCTGGCTTTTTGCGAAAGCAAAACCTCCACCAGTAACTGATCATGAAATGGGTTGGGGTATACCTGCCAATCCAGATCCGATTGACGTACATGGCGGGTATCGACCAGCGGGTCGGGTAGGGGGTGGCGGTTGAAGAAATTCCATATCTCCGAGCTCGCATGAATGTCCAAATTCTGGTTACCCACGAATGATGGTGGCAGCGGACCACCGCCCGGCCATTGGTGCCCGCCTCCATTGATCTGGTAAAATAGCACCTCGGTATCGTCGGCACAATCGGGATAGGTCAGCAAAAGGATGTCTGAGTTATCGTCCGGATTGATGTCCGCCAGAGCGGTTGTGTCCGGATTAGCAGCGCAACCATTGAATTGCGCCCAGAACTGGGCCGTTTCGATGGCCGGTGGGTAAATGGTAATCCCCTCAATCGGAATGATGGGATCTTCTGTACCGTGCATTTGCAAAACCGGCACACTCCGATCCGGTGAGCAGGCGTTCGTTAAAGCAGTCGTCATGGGACTAGAGACACTGGCCACGGCGGCTATCTGATCAGACAAACCACAAGCCAGCGCAAGTGCCATTTCGCCACCCATCGAAAGTCCAGAGGCGAATATTCGATCCGAATCGATTTGGTACTGATCCTGAATACGGGTAATCAGATCTCTGGTAAAGGCAACATCGTCGTGATCGGCTAATTCGCCCGTGATATTCCAGCCCAGGCCATCGATCTGGTCCAAAGGATCAAAGACCGACAGTCCCTGCGGGAAAGCTACCAGGAAGTGCGCGGTATCTGCGATGCTCTCCCATTGGCCCACGTACACCTGATCTTCCGATGTGCCGGTAAAGCCGTGGTAATCGAGAATGAGCGGCCAATCTTCGGTACCGTCATAGCTGGCGGGCACGTAGAGCAGGTAAGTACGTGTGCTGTCTCCGCTGATTAGCGTATCTGCGAGGAGTTGCGGGACCCGCGGACTCGGGTGTACCTGGCGATTAAAGAAATTCCAGATCTCGGAGCTGGCGTGGATGTCGCGATTGACTGCCCCCAGAAACTCGGGTAACGGTGCACCGCCCGACCAGGTGTGACCGCCGCCGGTGATCTCATAGAAGAGGACGTCGGCTCCGGCTTCACAATCCCCGTAAGCGTAGACCGTGACGGTGCTTTGGTCGCTGGTATCCATATCGGCAAACATAGTGGTATCCGCGGTAGGGGAGCAGCCGTTTTGTTCGGCCCAGTACATGGCAGTTCGAGAGGCTACCATAAAGGAATCCATACCATCCGGGAATACAACTCCCTGGTAAGGTACGATCGGATCTGCGGTGCCGTGCATCTGCAAGATAGGCATTGGTCGGTCTGCCGTACAGGTAGCAATTTGAATTTCCGACATTTGGTTGGCTACCGGTGCAATTGCAGCAATCCGGTCATCTAATCGACAGGCCAGATCATAGGACATATTCGCTCCCATGGACCAGCCGGTAGCATATACCCGGGACAGATCAACTGCATAATCGGCGGCGATGTGATCGATCAGATCGCTGGTGAAGGCAATATCGTCGTTTACCGAAAGTTCTCCGAAGATATTCCAGCCCGGAGCCGTCTGCCCGTTGAAGGGATTATCGACCAGCAACCCCTGCGGATAGGCCACCAGGAACTGACCGGTATCGGCCACGGCATTCATATCGGACAGGGCCATTTGGAACTGACTGGAGTTGGTGAAACCGTGGTAGTTGATCACCAGCGGCCATTCCTCAGAGCCATCGTAACTGGCGGGCACATAGAGCAGATAGGTGCGCGTGCTGTCGCCGCTGCTCAACGATAAGGATAAAGTATCGCCCTGAGCAAATAAGGAAAGGGTTGTGCAAGAACACAACAACAACGAACAAATGAAAGAACGCATGAGCTGTGGGTTTTAGGTGTTTTACAAAATCCAGGGGTAGAGGATGAGGGTCTATTTTTTACCGGACTGTTTAGCCATGTACGCCATCATTTCTTTCATTTCCTTTTTAAAAGCTTCCATGTCTATTTGATTGCCGTACATCAGGGTACTCCAGCTACGTGTGGCGGCCGCGTTATAAACAGTTTCCTTGATTTCTTTTTCGGTAGCGCCGTATGCCTTGGCGGATTCTATATGGAAAAACACACAATAGTCGCACGGAATCTGGGAAGCGACGGCCAGTTGCATGAGTTCGCGGTATTTGGCAGGTATGACCGAATTGGGATCATTCACAGATTTGAAGTGGGCCCAGAATCCGGGTAGGGCAGCTTCGGGTACTTTGCTGAACAGGATGGGAACTTTCCCAAAGGTTGCTTCGATTTCGGATTTTGCGGTAGTAACCGGATCAGCCGATTGAGCAGGGGCCATGGAAAAACAAGCGATCACCAGGCAGATCGTGAGTGCTATGGGTTTCATGATGTGGTCGTTTACGGTTAGAAAATGATGACAGTA
>CAYFGK010000004.1:0-4980 GCA_964342305.1 uncultured Saprospiraceae bacterium
GTACGTTCATCACCAAATAACATCAACAAGCAACCAACCAACTATATGGACACCATCGCTACCAAAGCCAATACCAACCAAGACTTGCACCATATTGACCAGCAGTATTATCTGCCTACCTTCAAGCGTATGCCCCTCGCCTTCGAGCGGGGTGAAGGTTCGCGCATCTGGGATGTGGAAGGCAAGGAATACATTGATGCCCTCGCCGGTATTGCTGTGAATAACCTGGGCCACTGCCACCCCAAGGTAGTCAAAGCGGTGCAGGAGCAGGCCGGACGCCTGATGCACATCTCCAACTTCTTTGTGAGCGAACCTCAGGTAGCCCTGTCCAAAGAGCTCGTGGAACGGTCGGGACTCGACCGCGTCTTTTTCTCCAATAGCGGGGCCGAATCAGTAGAGGGAGCCATCAAGCTCGCCCGCAAATACGCCTATACTAAAGGACGTGGTGGTGATATCATTTCCATGAAAAACTCTTTTCACGGACGTACGCTGGCCACCATTGCCACCGGTAAACCCCAAATGCAAAAGGGCTTTGGCCCGATGCCCAGCGGTTTCCATCGCATCCCATTCAACGACATTGAGGCTGTGCGGGAAACGGTATCCGAAAATACAGCGGCCATCGTGCTCGAACCCGTTCAGGGTGAAGGAGGTATCAACGTGGCCAAGCCCTGTTATTTGCGTGCGCTACGGGAGCTGTGCGACGAACACGATATCGTACTGATCTTTGATGAGATCCAGTGTGGTGTTGCCCGCACCGGCGAACTTTTTGCCAAAGATCACTACGAAGTACAACCCGATATTATGACCCTGGCAAAAGGTCTGGGTAGCGGATTACCCGTGGGAGCAATCCTGTGTAGTGAAAAAATTGCCGACGCCATCGATTACGGTGACCACGGTACCACCTTCGGGGGTAACCCCATTGCTTGTGCCGCCGGGCTGGCGACTATTCGCACCATTGTGGAAGAAGACATCACCCAGCAGGCCAGCCGCAAAGGCTTTTGGCTGAAAAATATGCTGGACGATGCGCTCGGGAATCATCCCGAACTCAAAGAAATTCGCGGCCTTGGTTTAATGATAGGCGTAGAATTCTCCTTTGAGACCAAGCCATTGGTAATGAAAATGATGAAGCGAGGGGTACTGGCTAACGCTACGGCCGGAAACGTATTACGACTCGTGCCACCCTTGGTGATCACCTACGACGAACTACAGAAAGTAGTGGATGTGCTGGTCGAATCATTAAAAGAAATGGGACACTAGGGTCATCCATAAGAACGAAAAAAGCCAACTGGAATAAACCTGTTTATGAGTATTAAAGCAGCTATCATCGGAGCCACCGGTTACACCGGCTCCGAGCTGGTCCGCCTTTTGAAGGACCATCCCGAAGTAACCATCCAATCAATCACCTCCGAAAGCTATAAAGGGCAGGCCTTTTCCGACGTTCACCCCCAGTTTCTGGGGATGGTCGATCAGACACTGGTCAATTCGGAAGAGGCTTTGGCCAAAAATCCGGACGTACTCTTCCTGGCATTGCCCCATGGAGTCTCTATGAGCTACGTGAAGCAATTCGCCGATACAAAAGCCAAGATCATTGACCTCTCGGGTGACTTTCGACTGAGTACGCCAAAGGTTTACGAAGACTGGTACGAAAAAGAACATATCTATCCCGAAGGTTTTGCGCAAGCAACCTACGGATTACCGGAACTACATAAAGAGGCGATCCGTTCATCCGGGCTGGTTGCCAATCCTGGCTGTTATCCGACCAGTGGTATTTTGGCGACAGCCCCCCTGATGGCCGCCGGGCTGATCGAACCTAACCAGATCATCGTCGATGCCAAATCGGGCATCACCGGTGCCGGAGCCAAGGCCAAGGACGGCAATATGTACTCCAACGTCAACGAAAACTTCAAGGCCTACAAACTGAAAAATCACCGCCATACGGTGGAGATTGAAGAGCAACTGACCGGGGTATCTGATCACTCTGCTGTTGTGCAATTTACACCGCACCTGCTACCGATCGACCGGGGCATTTTGGCAACGGTCTACACGCATCCTACCGGTAGCGTGACGGACGAAAAACTTCAAAAAGTGTATCGCGACTATTACGCCGATCACCCATTCGTACGGATTCGTACGTCGGTACCCAGCGTAAAAGACGTGCGTGGTTCCAATTTTTGCGATATTTATGTGACGTACGATGATCGTACCAACCGGATCATCACTCTGGCGGCCATCGACAACCTGGTGAAGGGTGCCGCCGGACAGGCCATGCATAATATGAATTTGATGTTTGGCTTTCCCGAAACACAAGGATTTACGGGAGCGCCATTGCGTCCGTAATTGACCATTCACCAATCTACTGTTTACCACACACCAATCAGATCAACCAACATGATCCAAAATTTGACATCAGTTCGAGGAATCCGTTGCTGGGGTGCCCACATAGGCATCAAGTCCATGCGACGCGACCTGGCTATTATCTACTCCGAAGTTCCTGCCAGTGCGGGAGCGGTTTTCACCCAAAATAAAGTGGTAGCTGAACCCATTAAGGTCTCCCAGGCCAACATCGAAAACGGCAAGGCACAGGTTATCGTTTGCAATGCCGGGAACGCCAACGCCTGTACTGGCCAACAGGGACTGGACGGAGCTAAGGCCATGGTTAAGGCTACCGCTAAAAGTCTTACTATTGATCCGGACCTTGTCCTGGTAGCCTCAACCGGCCTAATCGGTGAACCATTCCCGACCGATGATGTGGTTGAAGGCATCGAAACGAATATCAAAAAACTGGCCAGCGATGCGAAAGCCGGCTCCTTTGCGGCCAATGCCATTCTGACTACCGATACGTTTGCCAAGGAAGGCTATCGCAATTTTACACTGAACGGTAAGGATGTAAATATGGCCGGCATCGCCAAGGGGTCGGGCATGATCCACCCCAATATGGCGACCATGCTAAGCTTCGTGGTCACCGATGCGGCCATCGAACCCAAGCTCTTACAAAAATGCGTAAAAGAGTGTGCCGATGCCACCTTCAACATGATCACCGTAGATGGCGACACTTCCACCAACGATATGGTAGCCGTATTGGCTAATGGTCTGGCGGAAAACGAAGAGATCACCGACGAAAAGAGCGGTGAGTATCAGGAATTCAAGCGCAACCTCAACGACATGTTTGCTCACCTGGCCAAGCTGATCGTTTCGGATGGCGAAGGGGCCTCCAAATTCATCGAGTACCGCGTCAAAGGCGCCAGCTCGCGGGAAGATGCCCGCAAACTGGCCCGCGGCGTTTCCGATTCTACCCTGGTCAAGGCGGCCATGTTCGGACGCGATCCCAACTGGGGACGCATCATTTGCGCCAGCGGCAACGTGGGGATCCCCTTCGATTACACCAAAACGGACCTCTATATCGGTACCCGGGAGGAAATGTTCCTGGTGCTGGAACAAGGTAAACCGGCCGATTTCAACCGAAACGCTCTGAAGAAGAAACTACGCGAATCACACATCCACGTGGAATTGCAATTACACCAGGGTGAAGGCGAAGCCACCGCCTGGGGTACCGACCTGACTACCGATTACGTGATGTTCAATTCGGTGTATACGACCTAGCTTCAAAAGTAGGTCAGGCCTGTCCGGGTCTGATCTACTTTTGATCTCATCTGGAATTTTCCCGGATAAATGAGCCTATTAATGCGGGCAAAAAACGATTTTGTGGGCCTAATTCCGATCCATGGTTATTCGTCCGTTGCATGCTCGCCTGGCCCTGATGATGTTCCTGCAATTTTTTGTGCTGGGATCGTGGCTGGTGACGACGGGCACTTACCTGCTGGAGACGCTATCTTTCACCGGTAACCAGGTGGGGCTGGTGTATGCCGGCACAGCCATTGGAGCTATCGTTTCGCCTTTCATCTCCGGCCTGATCGCCGATCGGTACGTAGCGCTGGAAAAGTTCATGGCCATCCTGCATGGCCTGAGTGCAATTACCATGTTTATCCTGGCACAAGTCGTGGCGTTCTCCTGGTTTTACCCCTTGGTGATCATATACCTGGTGCTGCATATGCCCACTATGGGCTTATCGACAGCTATGTGTTTTCACCACATTGAGGACCCGAATACACATTTTCCGCGGGTGCGGGCATGGGGTACTTTGGGCTTTGTGGTAGCCGGCCTGTTTGTCGGATCGCTGGGGCTGGAACGGATGGCAACACCTTTGTATATTTCAGCTACGGCTTCGGTGATTTACGCGCTGTATTGCCTCACCCTGCCGCATACCCCTCCAGCGGAAGAAGCCAAACAACGGAGTATTGCCCAACTGATCGGGCTGGAAGCCTTCGGTCTTTTAAAACGCCGGCCTTTTGCCATCCTTATGTTGGCTCTTACGCTCATCTGCGTGCCGTCCGCTTTTTACTACAGCTTTGTGAACCCCTATCTCAATGAGATCGGCATCCAGAATGCAGCCGGTAAAATGACGATGGGCCAAATGTCGGAGATCTTTTTTCTGCTCACCTTACCCTTCTTTCTGCGCCGGATGCGGCTGCGGTACGTGATGTTTATCGGTTTGCTGGCCTGGGGCCTTCGCTACCTCCTGTTCGGGTTTGGTCAGTACGACGGGCAGGCGTGGATGCTGTATGCAGGCATCCTGCTGCACGGCATTGCTTTTTGCTTCACCGCCCTGACCGGGCAGATCTATGTTGATCAGGTAGCACCCAAGCACCTGCGTAGTACAGCGCAGGGGTTTGTATCGTTTATCACCCTGGGCTTTGGTGCCTTTTTCGGGTCCTGGCTGGCCGGCTGGATCGTCGATGCACACACCCTGGCTTCCGGCCAGCACGAGTGGCTGGCGATCTGGCGTATTCCCGCCTGGGTGGGGATTGGGACGGCGCTCCTCTTTCTACTGATGTTCCGACGAAAGATGGAGGCCGAGGCCTAGGTGCCTGATCCTTCGGGTCGGGCTGTTACCGGGCGGGCGTACCTGACGGCACGCTGCTT
>CAYFGK010000004.1:5080-91133 GCA_964342305.1 uncultured Saprospiraceae bacterium
TTTACCGGGCGGGCGGGCCTGACGGCACGCTTTTTGGGGGCTTCTTATCTATTGGTAACCTGGCAGTTAGGGAGGGTTTGTTGAGCCAGGGTTCCTCATCAGCTAAGATACTTTTCCTGGATTTTGTCCTTTTGGGGTCCCGTTAGGGAGCTTAGCTTGGTGACTTAGTAGTTTAAGCATATGTCACCTCCGTGCCGTGAGGTACGGTCCAAAACTTGGTCACTCATGAGTAAAACATACACTCAAATACACATACATGCCGTCTTTGCCGTTAAGTACCGAAAAGCACTTATTTGCCCCTCCTGGAAGAACCGATTGTATAACTACATGACCGCCATCTTGCACAACAGAGGCCACAGAATGCTGCAAATAAATGGTGTCGAAGATCATGTACATATGTTCTTTGGACATCGCCCCGATCAATCCTTATCAGCCCTTATCAAAATGGTGAAGGGTGACTCCGCAAGATGGATTAATCAGCAAGGACTTTGCGCGCAACACTTCCCCTGGCAATCGGGCTTTGGTGCTTTTTCCTATGCAAAATCTGAAATCCCCAACGTAGTGCGCTATATAGCAAACCAAGAAGAACACCACCGGAAAAAATCATTGATAGAAGAGTACAAAGAGACGCTGGAGTGGCACCAAGTTGATTATGATGAGCAGTATATTTTCCAAACTCCTTCGGATTGAATCAAACGGCGTATCTACGATCAATTAAATGACGTGAGCGACTGCGTTGATTGACACCGCTGCTCATTCTGACAGCATTATGTGAAGGGTTGCAAGCATCTTTTACCATGCATTGGCCGCCAGATTTTCGTTATATTCCACGAACAAAATCCACAATTGCCTCCTGATGAAAAAATGGTTATTCGTACTGCTGGGCCTCTTACTGATCTTGATACTTGGTGCCTGGTATGTCTATCCCCGCCTGCCGATAATTTCCGGATATGCAGCTAAGATGACTTGCTCCTGCTACTTCGTCGCAGATCGGGACCTGGAATCCATCCAGCAGGAAGATTTGAACTTTTCGTTGGTTGCCAGAGCGAGCGTTTCCGTCAATGAGGGAGACCAATCAGCTTCGGCAACGGTCTTAGGGCTGGCCCGCCAAACCGCCGTTTACCGCCCCGGATTGGGTTGTACGCTGATCCCGGAAGGACACAAACGCGAAAACCTCGCCGGTCCGGCATCGCTGGAACAGGCCACCCAGCCCGCACGGCCCGATACTTTGGCCTGGCCCATGGGTCAGCAACTGGCGGATACGCTGCCTCCCGGTCTTCAGTCGGATGCCCTGGAGTACGCCTTGAACCGACATTTTGATCAGGGTGAGGAGGCCGACAAAAATACCCGTGCCATTTTGGTAGTCTATAAAGACCAGTTGGTGGCCGAGCAGTACGCTCCGGGATTTGACGCCGAAACACCTATTCTCGGCTGGTCCATGACTAAAAGTATCACAAATGCCCTCGTAGGCATTCGACACAGCCAGGGATACCTCCCACTGTACGAATCGCTCGATATACCGGAATGGCAAGATGATGGACGTAAGAACATTACCCTACATAACCTGATGCAAATGAGCAGTGGTCTGGAGTGGGAAGAGGTCTACAGCGATATTGCCGATGCGACCAAGATGCTTTACCAAGAACCGGATTTTGCGAAATACGCAGCTCAATCTCCCATGGGTACTGCCCCTGATTCCGTTTGGTCGTATTCATCGGGGACCACCAACCTCATCTCGGGCATCCTCCGGGAAACGTTTAGCGACGATTCTGACTACTGGGCTTTTCCCCGCCGTGTTCTCTTCAACCGGATCGGGATGCGAACAGCAATATTGGAACCGGACTTTAGCGGCACCTACGTAGGATCATCCTATTGTTTTGCCAGCCCGCGCGACTGGGCCCGGTTTGGCCTGCTCTATCTCCACGACGGCGTGTGGATGGGCGACCGAATTTTGCCGAAAGGCTGGGTTGAATACTCCACCGAACCTGCCCGGAAATCGGAAGGTCAATACGGTGCTCAGATATGGCTCAACCAGGGTGGTGAGTTACCCGATGCACCACGCGATATGTTCTCCTTCAATGGTTTCCAGGGACAAAGGGTGTTTGTTTTGCCCAGTCACGATCTGGTCATTGTACGGATGGGATTATCGGCCGACGGAACGTTTGACTTTAATGCTATGGTCAGAGATATTCTCGCTGAGATCCCGGCTATACAATAATGCATCCCGGATTGTTTGAGCTTGTCATTATTTGAAAAACGCTGGTATGAAGCTACGTTCCTTTTACCTATTGTTTGCCACGTTCCTTTTACTCCAGGGATGTGGGGTTTTCCGCCCCGGTGCACCCGACCTGCCTCCACTCGACAAACCAAGTTTTCTGAAACTATACGCCGATTTCGAATCCGAAGGATTGGTCATTTCCCTGGTCAACGAATTGCCTGTGGAACGGTATGTTATTTTGCGGTCGACCGATGAAGCCTGGCAGAACAGATTTGACACCTACAACCCTATTCAGCTACCAGCCAATGATCAGTTATCCCTTCCCCCCATTGAGCTATCCGCAGAGGTAGATACCAGTGCTCTGAAATCATCTATCCGGGGTAGCAGTTTCCTGGGCAACCCAACCACCACGACCCCCGACACCGGCCACCTCTATACCTTGCCGGTCAAGCGAGGAAAGAATTACCGCATCCTGCAGGGTTACCACGGAAGCTTTTCGCATTACCGGGACTACAACCGTTATGCTATTGATTTTGCCATGCCGGTGGGTGACACTATCTACTCGGTCCGCGACGGTGTGGTAGGTTATTTATTTGAAGATAGCTCGATTGGTGGCAACCACGAAGCCTACCTGAACTATTCCAATACCATTATGGTGGTGCACGATGACGGTACCATTGCACAGTATTCCCATTTACAAAAAAATGGGGTGCTGGTCGACTTAGGGCAGCGAGTGCAGGCAGGTCAGCCCATCGGCATTTCCGGTGAAACCGGATTCGTAAGTGGCGCCCATTTGCATTTTAATCTCATGAAGCCCACGCCAAAAGAGCTGGTATCCATACCTCTTGATTTCGAACAACATCCGGGTGAAACGCTTATAAAAAACAAGGTGGTCAGACACTAAATGTCGACCAATTCTACTTTTTTGCGAAAATACACCTTGGTCTGCTACGGTGTAAAATCGTATACTTGTTATGGCAAGTATTCTGCGTGAAAAGATTTTCATGCTATTTTTTCTCGGATCGAGGTAGTTTAGGACTCCGTACCACATTGATCCGCCCTATTTTTCCTTTCGGAAAAAGAACACTGAAGGCCCCTATTTTTTTACAACTAATAATAGACCGTAAATGCTTCCTCTTGGAAGCTTCGGCACGAAAAACGTAATACCAATGAACCGTATCTTTCTCGTCTCGGCCCTCTTATGCACGGTATTCCTGACCTCTTGCGTCAGTAAAAAAGAATACCTCGCATTGCAAGGCAACTACGACGATCTCCAAAATCAATTGCGCAGCTCGCAACAAGACCTGGCCGACTGTAACGCGAATGTCGCCGGCCTCCAACAGCAAATTGCCAGTCGCGACGGCACCCTACAACAGAAGAATAGTGAGATCGACGCCCTGAACAACAAGAATGAATTGTTGGAGCGTGAGTTGGAGTTTCAAAAGCAAAATAATACCAACTTACTTTCCCGCATGGAGGAACTTTCTATTCTCAGTAAACAGGAAGCCGAAAACGTACGCGAAACACTGCAATCTCTAAATAAGCAGAATGAATACATTCGCGATCTAAACCAATCGATCCAACAAAAGGATTCCATGAATCTCGCCCTGGTAATGAACCTGAAGCGGTCGCTGGATAATATTAATGACGATGATATTCAGATCGAAGTAAAGAAAGGCGTCGTGTACGTCTCGATTTCTGACAAACTACTGTTCCGCTCGGGTAGTGCCGAGGTAAGCCAGGGAGCCTTGAACGTGTTAAGCAAAGTAGCCCGGGTCATTAATGACCACAGTGATATTGAGGTCATGGTGGAAGGCCATACCGATAATGTACCCATTAAAACCAATTGCCTGGAGGACAACTGGGATCTGAGTGTGAAGCGCGCTACTTCCATAGTACGCTTACTGCAATGGCGCTACAATGTCGACCCGGCACGACTGGTTGCCGCCGGTCGTTCGGAGTTCCTGCCTAAAACGACAAATGAAACGCAGACAGGCCGCTCGGAAAACCGCCGCACCGAGATCATTATCGTACCCCAACTCGACCAGTTTTTCAGCTTGCTGCAATCACCCGAAGCCAATATGGGTGGTAACTAAATCAAGTGGATCAGCTTAGCTAACGGGTTCAGACATGAGCAGGAAAGAAATGTCTGAACCCGTTTCTTTTTGCCGAAAGGCAAAAATGCTAACCAGCTACTGAAGCCTGCTGCTGAATATGATCGGCTATAGTTTGGGAGTCGGTAAAAATAGTACCGAGGATTCCGCCCAATTTGTAATTGTCGAACCCCACAAAGTACAGGCCTTCGTGTAAACCCTGCCCAACGGAGGACTTTGGCACTCCGTGCTTGTCGAGTAATTGATCGGTATTTTCCAGGAAGTCTTCCACTCTGGCCCTGTATCCGGTAGCCAGTAAAACGGCATCTACCCGGTAGCTACTACCATCGGTGCAGGCTACTCCCTCGGCCGTAAAATGATCGATATCCGGTATTATTTTTATAGCTCCTTCTTTGATCTTGGCCACGGTACCCAGGTCGATGACCGGTGTCTTCCCGGTCTCACGCAACTGCCTGGCCGGGGACATGGTGGCGGTTTCCAGGCCATACCTTGACAGGTTACCGACGACTAACTTTCGGATTTGGGTACCCAGCCAGTCCCCCAGTCCAAAGGGCAATCTGGCCAATGTCTTAGCTGTAAGTTGAGTAGGGCGCCCATTGATATCGCGGGGCACGATATTCACCGGACTCCGGACTGAGAGGTACACTTCCACTTCGTGTTCGGCGAGATCTAATGCCACTTCCGCCCCGGTGTTTCCCATACCAATTATGAGTACGCGTTTGTCCAGGTAAGGCTGCGGGTTCTTGTAGACCCGGGTGTGCTCGATCGTACCACCGAATTCATCCTGGCCAGGCCACACCGGCCAGTATGGAACCCGGTTAACCCCCGTCGCGATAATGACCCGATCCGCCTGGAAGGTCATCCCTTTATCGGTGGTAACGATCCAGGATGCCCCTGACCTTTCTACTGAGTTCACCGCCTGGTTGAAATGGGGCTTAATTTCGAAATGTCGGGCATATTGCTCGCAGTATTCCGCGAACAGTTGGCGTGGCACATACTGCGGATAATCATCGGGGAAAGGAAGGTGGGGGAGATGGGATAAATCCTTGACCGTGTGCAGGCACAAACGGTCGTAGTGATTGTGCCACGACCAGGCGACTTTATCCGTTTGTTCTATCATCTCAAAGGATAGTCCGCGGTGGCGTAATTGCCCCGCAACAGCCAGCCCGGCCGGACCAGCACCAATAATGAGGTTTTCGACAGTTGTCATGCATTGAGTTTTTTTCCGAGGATACTGGCGGCGGCAATGCGGGCACTGATAATGCAGCCGCCCAGGAAGGTTCCTTCCAGCGAGCGGTGTCCGTGCATACCTCCACCACCGAATCCGGCTGCCTCCCCGGCTGCATACAGTCCGGGAATAGGGTTTTGCTGACCATTTGTATCGGGTTGGGACAGCACTTGACTTTCGAGATTGGTCTGGATACCACCCAGGGATTTTCGGGACAGAATAAATTCCCGAATAGCAATCAGGGGCCGCGCTTTGGGATCGTCGATCTTTTGAAATTTACAGGTTCGACTGCGGTCGCCCCGGTAGCGCCGGGCGTGGGCGATGCGCCTTAGTTGTTCGTCGTTGAACAAGGCAGGACCCCGGTCAATGTGGGCGTCGTATTGGCTGATCGCATCACGGACCAGATCACCTTCCACTTGGTTTTCACCGGTAAGAGCATTCATTTTGTCCACCAATTCATCTACCGACTGAGCGATCACCACATCTTCACATTTGTCGATGACCTTGTCGACAAGCTTAGTGTTTCCGGTAACCAGTGTCTGCCATACGAAGGGCAAAAACTTTTTATTACGGAAATGATCGTTGTGTTCGGAGCCGGAGATGGCGAATTCTTTTTTAGCAATGGCGTAGTTGAGTACCTGCCACGAATACTTTACGGGTTCCTGGCAAATACGTTCGACCAGGTATCGGGTATCGTAGGCGGTAATGAGCGGCATGGGTCCCATTCGCTCACCGCGGTAATTCAGCCAGAGGGCGCTTTTACAGGGCACCAGGCTAAGGCCATGGTCCTTTTTTCGGGGCTGGTAATGCCGGATACCCGCCGCGTAATTCCATTGTTTGTCGAGGTTCACCACCTGGCCATTAGCCTGTAGCGTGGCGTCGTGCAGGTCGCCTACCGCGAAAGGATGGGCCCCGTTGAGGATGGTCTCGGGCGGATCGCCCCACGGTTGGTACCAATTCGCTTTGACGCGCTCGATACTTCCGTTGATTCCTCCGGTGGCTACAATGGTTTGCTCTGCGGTAATAGTGAATTCTTTGCTTGATCCTTCGTAGGTTCCATGCACTCCGGTTACCCGTTGGTTGGTGAGGATCAGGTCGTGAACCCGGGCCTGGAATATCAGGTGAAGTTTATCCGCAGAGGCGTGGTTACGAAGCTGATAGATGAGCTCTTGCATCAATCCCCAGCCTGTTCCCCATACAATATGAAAACGAGGTACGGAGTTTCCCGGTTTCAGCAACCCCCTTTCGGTCCAATTGACGACCGGAAAAAAGGATAATCCCTTTTGCTTGAGCCAGTGGTAGCTGTGTGGTGTACAAAGGTGGACGTATTGGTCGGCCCATTTTCGGCCCCAAATCTCGTCGTCGGTAAACTCGGCATAAGCGTACCAATCGCGCAGGGCCAGATCGACGGAATCGCGGATGCCCGACCGCCTCTGCTCTTTAGTATTTACGAAAAACATACCTCCGAAGGCCCATTTCGCCAGCCCCCCGAAGTTATCTTCCGTATCGCGATCGACAATAGTGACGGATCGTCCGGCGTCGAGCAGATCCAGAGCGGCAGAGATCCCCGCAATACCTCCGCCCACAATGAGTATGTCGGTATGGTGTTCCGATGTTGTCATAGGTGCCTGTTAATAACTTCCGCTGCCGTGACAAAGGGGGCATTGGAAGCGCGTTATGTCACCGAGCCATAAGGCTGGTTTCATCTAAAAATAGGCAAAATTCAGGGACAACCAGGTGTGGGCGGGCAGGTATGGGGGATGCGCTTAATCTTCGCGCAGGAGTTCGTTGCTATACACCGCTTTTTGAATTTCGTTGCGGCGTTGCACGGAAGGTTTAGTGTAATGACGGCGCCGACGCAGCTCACGGTGCATACCGATGTTTCGGTGTTTGCGTTTGTAGCGTTTCAGTGCACGTTCGATGGATTCTCCATCCTTGACATTAATAATGATCATATATGAATATAAAATAGTGAAAAAAAGAATCGGCCGACAGCAGATCCTGCCGGCCGATATTTTTGTGTCTAATTAGTTTCGAGTCGATTACCAGCGATCGCGGCCACCGCCGTAACCACCGCCACCGTAACCGCCACCGCCGCGATTACCGCCGCCGTATCCGCCTCCACGGTTTCCACCGCCGAAGCCACCGCCGCGATTCTCAGAACGTGGGCGTGCTTTTTTGACAACGATCGTACGACCATCGAGGTCGGACTCATTCAAGGCTTCGATAGCAGCGTAAGCCTCGTCATCATTGTCCATTTCAACAAAGCCGAACCCTTTAGAACGACCGGTTTCACGGTCCATAATAACTTTAGCGGAAGATACCATGCCGAATTCTTCGAATGCGGCTTGCAGGCCTTCGCTGGTCGTGTCGTAGTTCAGCCTAGCAACAAAAATGTTCATAACAAAGAAATTAAAGTACATGCCCACACGACGTGGGCTGGTTGAAAAAAAATTAGCACACAACTCGCCCGGGCGAACCCAGTGCCTGTATGCACCTAGTACGAATGCGTACACCAACCTTAAATGCTCGGAAATCAGTAGAGAGTAGAACTATTGAACAGAGATCTAAGTGCGGACCATTCATCTATGGATAACCCAAAGGTACGTGTATTCTGCGATTGATGCAATATGGGAGAGTGAGACTTGAGTGAACGAAGAGGCTGGAGGGACTCAGGGCTTGCGTAGGTTTTGTGCTTTAGGCTTGCTCCCGCGAAGTGAGTCGGGTGTGGGGTAGAAGACGGTTTCCCATTCCCTTCGTTAAAACGATGGGCTGTTGGAACGAATTCCCAAATCCCCTGATCGCAAAGTGAGTGACTCGATACATCGGCGTCTCTAAAACCGTATTCGCAATTCGGGGACCCATTCTCCCTCTCCCCAACTCCCCCTTTCTCCAAATCCCCTAATCTCGTCGATACGAGGCATATACTCCAAAACAGAAAAGCCTACCCCGAAAAACGAGATAGGGTTTTGAGAAAATGAGGTTGGGAGCGGATTGGCTCCCGGCACTGCTTATGCAGGCCGAACGACTGCGGTTTTTTGCAAAACTTCATTTCTAGAACGTGTTTGCCGGAAGCCCTTCCGTAGAAGGGGGGATTCAAGCACACCTAAAGCCAATCCTGGCGGATTGCTTTTTTGCTTTTATTCCGGCGAAAAGCGATGCTTTTCGCCGGAATAAAAGCAAAAAAGCCTTCCTGCTATCGCAGAAAGGCTTTGCATGTGCTTGAGGTTGGGAGCGGATTCGAACCGCCGTACGAGGTTTTGCAGACCTCTGCCTAACCGCTCGGCCACCCAACCAATTGGAACGGACGGCAAATATAGAACTTTTTTTGATGAGGTGCCATCCCGTTGGCGATTAATTCGGAGAAATCCGCTGATCGGGATCAGCCTCTGCCTCTATTCCGTATAGAGAACGGAACTTTGTCTCTAATTGTTCCATCGAATACCGGTCTTCCAAAGCGTATTCTAATTCCAGGGCATCACTAATTGTTTTGCGGTAATAAACCAGTCCGAGCTCTTTGGCGTAAATCTCCTCGCCGTCGTATTCCTGTTCAAAAACACCATTGGCATCGTATTCCAAAAGTTCCCGAATAGAAAAACGAACCGCCGGGTAGCGCTCTCCTTTAAATGTATAGGTGGTATCCCCTACATACCGGCGATTGCGGATCAGACGGATCGTAGCGTCGGGATCCTGTGGGGGGGTCCAATGTATATGGTATACAAATACGCCCCCGTTATCGCGTACCCGGAATGGAAAAACATCGTCGGCCACCACCTGAACCGGGATCTGAAGCTGCACATCATCGCGGGTCGAATCGGGTTCGTAGAGGTACAGATCCTTAAGGATCATTCCCTGGCCGGTCATTTTCTGGGTCATCTGCTGCCGCGGTAGCAAGTCGCGTTCGTAAAAGGTGGCGCTCAAAAAGACCGAATCCCCCGGCAACAGGCTTCGATAATACCAGTATTCAGGAGGAAGACTATCATTGCGTACAGGACGGTACTCGTACACCAGGCCATCGGTCAGCGACCGCAGCGGAAAATAATAGTTGCGGATATCGCGGCCCTCCGGCGAAAACTGACAAGCCGTGCATCCCAGGGTGAGGCTACAGAGTATCCAAACGGGTAAACGCATAGAAATTTTATTTATTCATTTTGCTTTCGCAAAAAAGGAAACAACAAACACCTGACATTTTGACCAAAAAAATAACGGCTAGCCTTTTCTTACGCCAAATAATCAACAATTATGCCACTATGTCAGGCAATACCCTCGATTTGCTGGTTGGTACGATATTAGCCAATTTGTGTACGGTAAGCCGGCACTAACGCATTTTTTCGGTTGACATTTCCGGGTCTGCTTTTCTGCCTTTGTCAAGGAAAACGACTTTTTTATCGGATAAATCGTCCTTCGCTAAACGAAAGACAGGCAGCAAATTGTTGTATCTTTGCGGCCCATTACTGCACAAAGAAATCACACACATCATATGTTCGGCACAATCGGTAAATCCATCCAAAAACTATTTGGTACCAAATACGACCGCGACGTTAAAACGTACTCGCCTGTCGTGGACCAGGTAAACGAGATTTTTGACGAACTTTCCGACCTCTCCCACGACGAACTCCGGAATAAGACCCAGGAATTCCGACAGCGAATCGCCGAGTACCTCGAAGATATCGACGCCGAGCTCCAAAGCTTGCGAACTGAGAGCACCGAAACGGAGGATCTCACTCGTAAAGAAGAACTCTATAAGGAGATCGATGAACTCACCGAAGAACGGGATAAGGAGTTAGAGGTCATCCTCAAAGATATACTGCCCGAAGCCTTTGCCGTGGTAAAAGAAACAGCCCGCCGCTTTAGCAAAAATCCTGAAATTTCCGTTACTGCTACCGACCACGACCGGGACATGGCCGCTCAATCCAACAAGGGTTACGTGCGGATCGAGGGTGATCAGGCGATCTGGAAAAACAGTTGGAAAGCAGCCGGTGGTGATATCACATGGAATATGGTGCACTACGATGTACAGCTAATCGGCGGAATGGTACTGCACGACGGTAAAATCGCCGAGATGGCTACCGGTGAAGGTAAAACGCTGGTAGCTACCCTGCCGGCCTACCTCAATGGCCTTTCCGGTCAGGGTGTCCACGTGGTTACCGTAAACGATTATCTGGCCCGACGCGATGCCGAATGGATCGGTCCGATTCTGGAATTTCTGTTCCTGACGGTCGACTGTATCGATAAATACAAACCCCACTCCCCCGAGCGCACCCGTGCCTATAGTTACGACGTGATCTACGGTACCAATAATGAATTCGGGTTCGACTACCTGCGCGATAACATGGTGCGGACTGTGGGTGAAAAAGTGCAGCGCAAGCACCACTTTGCCATGATCGATGAGGTCGACTCCGTGCTGATCGATGATGCGCGTACTCCATTGATCATTTCCGGCCCCATCCCCAAGGGCAGTGAAGAGCAGGAGTACAAAGAGTTGCGCCCCTTTGTTGAAAAGCTCATAGCCGTGCAGCGCAAACTCGCTACCGGTTTTTTGGCGGAAGCCAAAAAACTGTTCAAGGAAGACGAAATAGGTCACGAAGAAGGGCAAGCAGGGATGGCTCTTCTGCGTTCGTACCGGGCACTGCCGAAATCCCGGCCCCTGATCAAGTTTCTGAGTGAGGAAGGTATTCGGGTAGCCCTGCAGAAGACCGAGAATTTCTATATGCAGGAACAGTCGAAGAATATGCACCTGGTTGATCAGGAGCTATACTTCACCATTGATGAAAAGAACCGCCAGGTTGAACTAACCGAAAAGGGCGTGGAATACCTGGCCAAATTCGTGGAGGACGAAAACTTCTTCATCATGCCCGATATAACGACCCGGCTGGTGGAGATCGACCAGGAAGAAGGGCTGGCAGAAGAAGAAAAAGAAGACAAGAAAACCAAGCTCTCACAGGACTACGCCATAAAAGCAAGGCGCCTGCACTCTATGAGTCAGTTGCTTAAGGCCTACACCCTCTTCGAACGCGATGAGGAATACGTAGTCATGGATAACCAGGTTAAGATCGTTGACGAACAGACCGGCCGTATCATGGAAGGTCGCCGCTATTCCGATGGTCTGCACCAAGCCCTGGAAGCCAAGGAGAATGTGAAGGTCGGTGACATTACCCAAACCTACGCCACGGTGACCCTTCAGAACTACTTTCGGATGTACCACAAGCTATCTGGTATGACCGGTACAGCCGAAACCGAGGCCGGTGAATTCTGGGAGATCTACAAACTGGATGTAGTCGTGATCCCTACCAACCGCCCCATCGTGCGCGATGACCGGGAAGACCTGGTCTTTAAAACAGCCCGGGAAAAATACAATGCGGTAATCGACGAAATCGTCGAAATGAGTGAAGCAGGTCGTCCGGTACTGGTAGGTACTACCTCCGTCGACGTTTCTGAGAAGCTAAGTCGGATGCTGAAACTGCGTCATATCAACCACAATGTACTGAACGCAAAGCAACACCAACGTGAGGCCGAAATTGTAGCGGAAGCCGGAAAAGCGGGTAATGTAACCATCGCCACCAACATGGCCGGTCGTGGTACCGATATTAAGATCTCCGACGAAGTGAAAAAAGCCGGTGGTTTGGCCATTATTGGTACTGAACGACACGATTCACGCCGGGTCGACCGGCAGTTGCGTGGTCGTGCCGGTCGTCAGGGGGACCCCGGTAGCTCTCAATTCTACGTGTCTTTGGAGGATAACCTCATGCGCCTTTTCCAGTCCGAACGGATCTCGAAACTGATGGACCGCATGGGCCACAAAGAAGGAGAGGTGATTCAGCATTCCATGGTGTCCCGCTCCATTGAACGAGCCCAGAAAAAGGTGGAAGAGAACAACTTCGGTATCCGGAAGCGATTACTGGAGTACGATGACGTGATGAACATTCAAAGGGAGGCTATTTACAAAAAGCGCGACAACGCTCTCTACGGTGATCGCTTGTCAGTAGACCTCAATAATATGTTCAAATCGATGGTCGAAAACCTGGTGGTGACCCATCGGGAAGCCGGCGATTTCGAGAGCCTGCGTCGCGACAGTATCGGCCTCCTGGGTCTGGACCCGGCAGGTGCCCTGGATGCGGCTGAATTCCAGGACGGAAAACTGGATGAGGTTGTTGAAAAGCTGAATAAAGATTTCGACGAGTATTACCAGCGCAAAGCTGAGCATATCCGCCAGGTTTTATTCCCGCGTATCAAAGATGTCTTTGAACGCCAGGGGAATCAGTACAAACGCATCCTGATCCCATTCACGGATGGACGAACCAACCCGTATATGATCACTGCCGAATTGAAGGATGCGGCCGAATCGGGTGGTAAGACCATCATGCGTGATATCGAAAAAACGGTGACACTCACCCTCATCGATGATAAATGGAAGGAGCATTTGCGGCATATGGACGAGTTAAAAGACTCTTCCCAGTCAGCTTCGTTCGAGCAAAAGGATCCCCTGGTGGTCTATAAGATGGAAGCCTACAAGTTATTTGAGGACTTCATTTACCAGATTAATGAGGAGATTTCTTCGTATCTGTCAAAAGGTACCATCGTCTTTTCTGACGGTACCACCCTGGAGCAGGCCCGGGATCAGATGACGGATATGAGTCGTACCCAAACCAACCGTACTCCCGAAGCGGAGGAACAAGCTCGTCGTCAGGCAGCGGCCCAGGCGGGTGGTGGCCAACGCCGGAAACCGGAGACCTTTGTCCGCGAGGAGAAAAAGGTGGGCCGAAATGATCCGTGTCCGTGCGGAAGTGGTAAAAAATACAAGCATTGCCACGGTCGCGGAAAATAATCCGCCCCGTCGGGAGGCTGTTTTAAAAATATATAAGGTGTGACCAATCAAATGGTCGCACCTTTTTTTTATACTCTCCGTATAAAGGTTGGTCTTCCGGTTGGTACAAACAGTAGAATGAACCGGATTTTTGATTTATATTTCAGAAGTATTTCCCAATACCGATCATTTAACATTAGCGACTTTACCGTCCCTTTTCCGCTTGTGCCAACAATTTATCGTCAATGGTTTTTCATTGCTATTGACGCTATTCACAACCAGGACACACACGATGAATATCGCCCCGTACATTGATCACACCCTACTAAAACCAGATGCTACAGCTGTTGATATTCAACAGTTGTGTGCCGAGGCAGTAGCGTACCATTTTGCCGCCGTTTGCATTCCTCCCTATTACGTACAGGAAGCTTATCATTTTTTGCCCCAAACGGACCACCGTCCGCTCATTGCCACCGTCATTGGTTTCCCCATGGGTTATAGTGCCACGCCGGCCAAGGTCGAAGAGATCAAGCGCGCCGTCGATGATGGCGCAGACGAGCTGGATGTGGTAATCAATATTAACGCAGTCAAAAGCAAGGCCTGGAATTACGTCCGCAACGACCTGGATAGCATGATCACGACCGCCCATATGAAAGGCAAAAAGATCAAGATCATTCTAGAGACAGGCCTGCTCGATGGCCCTGAGATCGATCAGTTGTGCGACCTCGCCCTTGAGCTCAAACCCGACTTCCTGAAAACCTCCACCGGGTTTAATGGGCACGGAGCTACCCCACAGGCCGTTCAGCACTTGCTGAGCCGGGTGGGCCCCGAGATTTCCATCAAGGCTTCGGGGGGTATACGCACCCACGAGGATGCCCGGAAGTATATCGACCTGGGGGTGCAGCGCATTGGTGCTTCGCGCAGCATTGCACTGGTCACCGCCTGATCATATCGAGTTATTTATACCGCTAGCGAAAAGACATGGGCCTCACCGATCTTTTCCCGGAAGGATATAAATGACTCGAAATGATTTGGGAATCCAGCACGAAGTACAGCGAAGGTAAATCACTTCGTTGCCGGTATATTCCTATATTTGTGGGAAAAAGAACTATGCGGTTCATCCTATTCAGCGTTTTGATGGTCAGCCTGTTGAGCACTCGGGCTTCCGCCCAAAATATCGAGGTCCAGGAGGATGCCTCCGTCCAGGAGATCATGGATTTCTACAAACGGGTCAACAAAGGTAAACCCTACATTGAAGGGTGGCGGGTGCAGATCTTGTCGACAGTGGATCGCCAACAATTCGAATCCGTGCGGGCCAGTTTTAAGTCGCAATATCCCTACATAACGACCTCGTGGGTACACAATCGTCCCTACTACAAACTGCGGGCGGGTGCCTTTGCCAGCAAATTGGAAGCTCTGCGACTGCAGTCCCTGCTCAAGATGGATTACCCAAGTGCCTATCCGGCGGTCGATAATGAAATCCGACCCGAGGAGATCATTGGCAGTCGCGAGTAATTTTTTGACCTCCCTAGCGTTCCTTATCCAATGATATTTTTCCGCAAAAGAGGCATCAACCGATCCATGGACTGGCTCACCTTTTCCCTGTACCTGGGACTGGTGTTCGTGGGTTATATGATGATCTATGCCGTCAGCTTTGACGATATCCGAGAAATGGGTCTCATGCGTAGTCCGGCCGGAAAGCAGGTCATCTGGATCGGAATTTCCTTCGCCGTTTTTGCGGTGTTCCAGGTCATTGACTGGAAGTTTTGGCAAACTTTTGCCTATCCCGTTTACGGCTTTACCCTACTATTGCTGGTCGCGGTACTGATCTTTGGGGTTAATATCAACGGCGCCACCTCTTGGTTCCGGTTTGGTGGATTTACCATTCAGCCTTCCGAATTTGCCAAATTTGGTGCAGCGCTGGCAATGGCAGCTTATCTGAGCACCTACAAAGTCGATCTGCGGTCATGGTCCCAAAAAGGTACGGCCCTCGCCATATTCCTGGTTCCCGCCATGCTGATCCTACTTCAGCCCGATGCCGGATCGGCCCTCGTGTTCATGTCCTTCCTGCTGGTCTTGTACCGGGAAGGGTTGAACCCATCCTATTATTGGGGAGGTGCATTCCTTACTCTGTCCCTTATCCTTGGTCTATTGATCAGTCCGGTGTCTATGTTTATTGGCCTGATTTTGATAGGCCTATTCGTTCTTATTGCCCAGCTTGAGAAGAAAAGCTTTTGGTACTTTGGTGCCGGAATGATCACCGTGGGAACCATTTACCTTTACCAAACAGGTGACTATTACACGGAAATCTTAATTGTTCTGGCGTCGGCGTACCTGGTACTCCTCATGGTACTGTACCGTCGCAAGGTGCGTCAGATGATGTTTCCCGTAACGATCGCCATCCTGATTGGTGGTGGAGTAGCCTATGCCGCCAATTACGCCTTCAACCAAGTGCTGCAGCCCCACCAGCAGGATCGTATTCAGGTTTGGCTTCAGCCCAATGAAGCCGACAAGCAAGGGTCGTACTATAACATCATGCAATCCAAGCTCGCCATCAGCTCGGGTGGCCTGACCGGACGGGGGTTCCTGAAGGGGAATATGACCAAGCTGAACTACGTGCCCATGCAGTCTACTGATTTTATTTTTTGTACTGTTGGCGAGGAACAGGGATTCACGGGTGTTTTAGCCCTGGTCATTCTGTTCCTGATGTTCTTGTTCCGTATACTCAAACTGGCCGAACGCCAGCGTAGCGATTTTGCGCGTATTTATGCCTACGGACTGCTAGGGATTTTATTTATTCACTTCTTTATCAACATCGGGATGACAATGGGCATTATGCCCGTTATCGGCATTCCGTTGCCATTTATCAGTAAGGGAGGATCTTCCCTGCTCGGCTTCACCATTATGATCAGCGTATTGCTGCGCATGGATAAGTATCGATTCCGTCTCTGAAAAATCCGGTCGCCTTTGTTTTCATTTACTATAGCTCATCAGGATCCTCATTCTTCCGCACGCAGCGGGGTCGTTCAGACCGATCACGGCCCCATTCAAACGCCTATTTTCATGCCGGTAGGCACGGCGGGTACAGTGAAAGGCGTGCACCAGCACGAACTGAAAGAGGAGATCGAAGCCCAGATCATCCTGGGTAATACCTACCACCTGTATTTACGTCCGGGCACCGAGATCCTGCGACAGGCTGGCGGACTGCACGCTTTCAATGGCTGGGATGGGCCCATCCTGACCGATAGCGGTGGTTACCAGGTTTACTCGCTAAGTAACAACCGCAAGATCGTGGAGGAGGGCGTTACGTTTCGGTCGCACATCGACGGGTCGAGTCATTTCTTTACTCCGGAGCGAGCCATCGATATCCAGCGGGAAATAGGTGGTGACATCATCATGGCCTTTGACGAATGTACTCCCTATCCGTGCGAATACAGCTATGCCAAATCCTCCATGGAGTTAACACACCGGTGGTTGAAACGCTGTTGCGATCACTTTGATTCCGCCAGCGAAGCACTATATGGTTACGAACAGACCCTTTTCCCCATTGTCCAGGGAAGTACATACCGGGACCTGCGAAGGCAATCGGCGGAGACGGTAGCCGGTTTTGATCGTCCTGCCAACGCCATTGGTGGCCTTTCGGTAGGAGAGCCCCACGACATTATGTACGATATTACGGACTGGGTTTGCCAGGTACTACCCAAAGAAAAGCCGCGATACCTGATGGGAGTTGGCACTCCGGTCAATCTGCTTGAATGTATTGCTCTGGGAATCGATATGTTCGACTGCGTTTTACCCACCCGGAATGCACGCCACGGCATGCTTTACACGGCAGATGGTATCCTGAATATGAAAAACGCCAAGTGGAAGGATGATTTTTCACCGCTTGATCCCGATGGCCCCAGTCCGACCAGCCGCTTTTACACCAAGGCCTACGTTCGTCACTTGCTACATTGCAAAGAATTACTGGGAGCACAGATCTGTAGTTTGCACAACTTGCGATTCTATTTGTGGCTGATGGAAGAAGCGCGCAATCATATTGCCGCAGGTGATTTTTTGGCCTGGAAGGATAGGATGGTACCCAACTTACAACGACGACTGTAAATCAAGCGTTAGTCTGATATGATGCTCAAGAAGCTGGATCGATATATTATCGGCAAATTCCTGTCGACCTTCTTTTTTACGGTGCTCATCTTTGTGATGATCGCGGTGGTCATCGATTTTAGCGAAAAGGTGGAGAAATTTATCAAGGAACCGGTCACTTCAGCCGAGATCGCCTTCCAGTACTATCCCAGCTTCATCCTATTCATTACCGGCCTGCTATGGCCCTTGTTCACCCTGATTGCGGTCATTTTCTTTACCTCCCGTATGGCCGCTAATTCGGAGATCATTTCCATTTTTAACGCCGGGGTATCTTTTCGGAGGTTCATGCGCCCCTACATGATCGCAGCTTGTATGCTGGCCGGTCTGCATTTACTGGGCAGTCATTTTGTGATCCCGAATGGCAATAAATACATGCTCGATTTTTTGTACACCTATATCGATAAAAACGAAGATAAGGGACGCACCCGCGATGTGCATCTCTTCGTTGCACCTGATACCAAGGTCTACATTCGTAATTACCGCAAGCGCGACAGCTCGGCCAGGGATTTTCGTATTGAGCAATTTCAGAACAGTGAGATGGTTCGCCTGATCAAGGCTGAACGAGCCGAATGGGTCAAGGGGGACGAAAAGTGGCGGCTCCGAAATTTTGAGATCCGTACGTTTGACGGTTTGGAAGAAACCCTGGAAGTAGGCGTTGGCGAAAGCATGGATACGACCCTCAACCTCGGCCCCGAGGACTTTGTCGACTACCGGGACCAGCAAAGTATGATGACCACCCCTCAGCTCACCCGGTATATTGCCCGTCAGAAGGAGCGGGGCGCCAGTAATCTTCGCAAATATCAGCTGGAGTACAACCGCCGGACCGCCGAACCACTGACGGTTTTCATACTCACCTTCATCGGTATGTCCATTGCAGCCCGTAAGGTCCGGGGCGGTATTGGGCTCCATTTGGCTACCGGCATTGGCCTGGGTGCCATTTTTATTTTCCTGGCGCGCTTCGCCATCGTTTTTGCTCAGGGTCAAAGTATTCCCGTGTGGCTGGGTATTTGGCTCCCTAATATGCTGTTCGGGGCCATTGCTATTATCCTTATCGCCCGCGCCCAGAAGTAAGGGTACTCTTTTCCTTTGTTTAAGGTTTTTCGACTTGACGGTTCAACAAAGCCGTTTACTGGTATTTTTGCTTCCGCAAAAAAGGCATTTTCAGCCCCTATTGTGGTCTTTTGTTTAACGTTTCACCCCAAAAAGTCCATAATCAAGAACTATTTTTTCAACACCTTTCAATTTTTTCTGAAAGTTAGAAATTTTTTGTCACTTCCTTGCAGTACACAAAACCCTGTTTATCAGCTATTTGAGAATCTGAATTTAGGAATTCATACACAAGAAATGCTCGTTTTCCCTGAGAAGTCCGAAATCGTCTTGTGTTTTGTTTAACTTTTATCTAAATTTGATTCAACATCAAAGGAACAGACGGATGAACACTCAAGAAACAAGTGCTGCAACAATGACCCAATACGAATTTTATAATCGTTTCGACCAACTGTCGACGCTTCTTAATTCATTCGCCTATAATTTGACGAAGAATGTAGAAGATGCCAAGGACCTCTTTCAGGAAACCGCTTTCCGTGCGATGACCAATCGTGATAAATTCCGTGCGGGCACCAATTTCAAAGCCTGGTGTTTCACTATTATGAAGAATATCTTCATCAACAATTACCGCAAGAAAGCGAAGGCCAATACGATCATGGATTCTACGGATAACCTGTACTACATCAATTCCGGTAAAACTACCATCAACAACCAAGCTGAGTCCAACATCATGATGAAAGAGCTAATCAAGATGATTGAAGAGCTGGACAATAGCGTCAAAATCCCTTTTTTGATGCACTACCAGGGCTTCAAGTATCAGGAAATAGCAGATCAACTAGATTTGCCCCTCGGCACTGTCAAAAGCCGAATTTTCTTCGCACGAAAAGAATTAAAAGAATTGATCGGTAAACGCTACAATAGCGTCTCCGCTCTCCGCGGACTTTAACCCCGGCCATTCACATAAGATATCTGACTATTACGTACAACAGGCAGTAATTAACACGCGTTGATTGCTGCTTCTTTTTTGGGTAAACCTGAAGTTGTCTATCTTCGGTTGTCACCATCTAATTCTCGTTCAGTTGTTTCCACATACCTCTTTTTTTACCCGCCAACTACTGGAATGGTACGAACCCGGTCGACGCCCTACGCCCTGGAAAGGGGAGCAGGACCCTTACCGTATCTGGCTTTCCGAGGTCATTTTACAGCAAACCCGGGTCGAACAGGGTTGGCCCTATTTCGAAGCCTTCACTACGGCCTACCCCACTGTACATCATCTGGCAGCCGCACCCGATGATGAGGTTATGAAAAAATGGGAAGGGCTGGGTTACTACAACCGTGCCCGTAATATGCTGGCCGCCGCCCGCTATATCAGTGATGTGCGTGGAGGGCAATTCCCCGACTCCTACGAAGATATCCTCGGGCTCAAAGGAGTTGGTCCCTATACGGCAGCCGCCATTGCTTCCTTTGCCTACGATCTGCCCTACGCGGTTGTTGATGGTAATGTGTACCGGGTACTAGCCCGCTTTTTCGGCATCGATCAACCTACCAATACTACCACCGGAAAAAAGCTTTTCTTCCAACTAGCCCAGACGTTACTCGACGAACATCAGCCTGCCACCTACAATCAGGCGATCATGGACTTCGGAGCCCTCATTTGCACACCTGCAAGCCCCCGCTGCGCAGCGTGTCCGCTCGAGCCGCACTGTAAAGCCCGGCAGGAGGACCGAATTAATCAATTGCCGCGTAAGCAACCCAAGGCACCTCGCCGCATTCGCTTCTTTCATTACTTCATCCTCAACCAAAAGGGCAGGGTATTGCTTCGAAAACGAGAACAAAAAGATGTGTGGCGTGGACTGTACGAATTCCCATTACTCGAATCCGGAGAGATGCTGGAAGAACCTCAACTCCTGGAATGTCACCCCGACTGGCCCTTCCCGGTCCATTGGTCACCAGTAGAAATAGCTGCCCTCAGCCCCCCACGGCGCCAGCTATTATCCCATCAGGATATCCGGGCCCGGTTCATTGAAATTCAACTCCCACATTCAGTAGAACC
Organism: uncultured Saprospiraceae bacterium; assembly: GCA_964342305.1. GTDB lineage: Bacteria > Bacteroidota > Bacteroidia > Chitinophagales > Saprospiraceae > DT-110. The sequence continues at coordinate 25,688 of CAYFGK010000004.1, forward strand.
ATCCGTAATGGATGGTATCTGGGTCGACCGGGATGCCCTCTCCGACTACGCTTTTCCACGTATAATCGATTGGTATTTAGGGGATAATTCGCTATATTTAAATGTATAGCGCCCGGGTAAAAGCAGCCGCTATCAACCAATAATAACCATCTGTAAATCAACCCACTAAGCGACTTTCACCCCCTTAACCTCTCCATTCTGATTACCTATGGATATACCATTTCCGGGTTTTGGTTTTTTCGGGGAAAAGAGTAGGTTCGCTTCTGGACAACAGCAAAAAACATAGATATGGTAAACCGCGTCATATTGATCGGAAACCTCGGGCAAGACCCGGAAATACGTCGACTCGAAAACGGAGCGGTCGTAGCCAAGTTCTCGATCGCTACCAACGAAAACTACCGCGATAAAAGTGGTGAATGGCAACAACAAACCGAATGGCACGACATAGTTGCCTGGCGGGCTCTCGCCGAGCGCGCCGAATCCTCTCTGAAAAAAGGCAGCATGGTCTACGTGGAAGGCAAACTAACCCACCGCAGCTGGCAGGATCAGGATGGAAATAATCGCCGTACCACCGAAGTCGTGTCCAACTACTTCCGGCTGATACCTAATGCCGGTGCCGGCGGACGAGGCGGAAACTCCAATTATTTCCCCAGCCAGGAAGATGAACCGGCCATGACCAGTAAACCTTCCGACGGGAATCAAAGCAACCCGCAATCCGATAACAATTCAAATATTATCACGGAAGAGGCCGACGACGATCTGCCATTCTAAACCGGCTGGAAAGCACCCACCCCGGGCCGGGATGGGTGCTTTCCAGGTTCAACGCTATGATCTGTTCGCCGGACCGTGCAAATTACCGGCAGAACTCGTATTTTTGTATGGTAAACCATCGGAATAGTACCACTTCACCGCGTACTGTTTCGTCCCTTGCTAACTAATTTTCTCGTTTTTGGAACCGGAACCGGAGCGATTATCCTATTCATTTTTTCCTCTGATTCTACTGGCCGTCCCGAGCATGGACGCTTTCCTGGGACTGTTTGCGGTATTAGTGCTATTGGCTTGCTCGGCCCTGATATCGGGTTCAGAAATAGCCTTCTTCTCCCTTACCAATAACGATTACGACTTTATCCAGCAGGAATCTGATGCAAATAGCAAGCGCATCATGCAGCTGATCGAGCGCCCGCGAGTGCTCCTTGCAACCATACTGATCAGTAACAACTTTATCAATATTGCCATCGTCATTTTATCCGACTTTGTCCTGCTGGGTTTCATACCGGAAACGACCTTTGAGCATTGGGCACGGGCACTAATGTCCGTTATTCCGCTCCAACAGTGGTTTACCGTCGAACAGATCGGTATTGGCATCAACTTCCTGATCATCACCGTAGGCATCACCTTCTTATTGGTGTTATTCGGTGAAGTTGCCCCCAAGGTCTACGCCAAGATCAACAACATTCAATTGGCCCGCTTCATGGCCTTACCCCTGACCATACTATCTCGCTTATTTAGCCCGGTCAGTTTTGGCCTGGTGCGCATGACCAACGTAATCGAACGCCGCCTGGCCAATTCCAATGTGGGCAATAGCTCGCCAACCAGCCGGGAGGAGATCGACGATGCTATCGAACTCACCGTTAGTATGGAGGAAGACACCGAACAGGAGGTCGACATCCTCAAGAGTATTGTCAAATTCGGGGAGGTTAGTGTCAAGCAGATCATGCGGTCACGGGTCGACGTAGTAGCCATCGATTTTCGGGAAAGCTTTTCTGCTGTACTAAAGGTCGTTAGGGATTCAGGGTTTTCGCGTATCCCGGTATATGAAAATGACTTCGATAACGTAACCGGTATTCTCTACGTTAAAGACCTGCTGGGGTACGTCGACGAACCCGACCAGTTCGAATGGCAGGAGCTGATCCGCACTAATGTATTGTACGTTCCCGAGGCCAAAAAGATCGATGACCTGCTGAAGGAATTCCAACGTAAACGGCTACACCTGGCAGTCGTCGTGGATGAATACGGAGGTAGTTCGGGGATTGTTACCCTGGAAGATATCATGGAGGAAATCATCGGCGACATCCAGGATGAATTTGACGATGAGATCGAGATCCTTTACCAACGTATCGACGACCACACCTTCCTGTTCGAGGGTAAAACGATGATCAATGATGCCTGCCGTGTACTCAACCTCGACACCTCGCTCTTTGAGGATGCCCGAGGAGATGCCGACTCCCTCGCTGGCCTCCTGCTCGAACTCCACGGCGGCATCCCCAAGATCGATGAGGAAATAACTTTCCAGGACTTTACTTTCAAGGTCACGGCCGCCACCAAGCGCCGGATCGAACAGGTTTTACTAACCCTTCCCGAACCGCTGAAATATTACCAAACGGAAGATCGTTCTTAGTACTCTGTAACCCCGGGTAGCTGTATTTACAGAGTTCTTACCCCTACTTAAAATGTCCATTATGCTTCGTCATCGCCCTTTCTGGCTCATCATGCCAATAGTCTCGCTTTTTTTGGTAAGCGCCTGCAATAACCAGGGTCCGCCTCCGTCACCCAAACCACGGGCATACCCAAAAGTTACCTATCCGGCGTCGAGGTCATTGTCGTTCGATGCGAATTACTGCGCTTTTTCCTTTGAGTACCCTTCCTACGCAACTATTCAACAAGACCAGTATTTCTTCGATGGGGAACCGGCTCACCCCTGTTGGTTCGACCTGTATATTCCCGATTTCGAGGCCAGCCTGCACTGTAGCTACGTTGAGGTTGGAAAAGATAAATCATTGGAACAATTGCGAAAGGATGCTTTTGAAATGGCCGATTACCATACTAAGCGTGCCAATTATATCGACGAGGTCCGGATCGATCGCAAGGAAGAAGCCAATGTCGAAGGTTTTGCCTTTGCCATCGAAGGCCCCGCAGCTACCCCCTTTCAGTTTTACCTGACCGATGGGGAAGAACACTTTTTCCGGGCTTCACTCTACTTTAGCACCGAGGTTCGGCCTGATAGCTTGCAACCAGTCTACCAATTCATCCGGAAAGACCTGATCAAGATGATCGAGACCTTCGAATGGACCGACCAGCCAGCTTCGTAAGCTTCCGTACAATTAGCGTGAGGTTGGGCCTTGAAGATCTTGCCTTTACAAAATAGTCTGCGCCTAACTTCACGGTAATCTTGAGGCCAACTTTACCATAAAAAAGAAAAGCGCCATCTCTCCGTACAGAGGGATGGCGCTTTGTTTGTTTCAGCTGTGGCATTAACGCAACCACTGATGGGCCGCAATACCTGGAAAATTACTTCTTCGCGGCTTCTTTCTTATCCGCTTTGGTGGCTTTCCCGTTTTCCTTTTCGGGAATGCCCATGATCTTAGCCTTTACTTTCAGTTCGATCTCCTCGGCGACCTCCGGATTATCAGCCAGGAATTGCTTGGCTGCTTCGCGCCCCTGAGCAATTTTAGCTCCGTCGTAGCTGTACCAGGCGCCACTCTTTTGGATGATATCCTGATCGACACCAAGGTCAACGATCTCACCGGTTTTTGAGATACCTTCGCCGTACATAATGTCGAAAGTGGTAATACGGAAAGGCGGTGCTACTTTATTCTTGGCGATCTTCACCTTCACGTGGTTACCAACCACTTCACCATCTTTATTTTTGATACCCGATCCGGTACGACGAATATCGAGTCGAACAGACGCGTAGAATTTCAGGGCGTTACCACCGGTGGTCGTTTCGGGATTACCGAACATTACACCGATCTTTTCCCGTAGCTGGTTGATAAAGATGCAGCAGCAGCGGGTGCGTCCGATGGTACCGGTAAGTTTGCGCATGGCCTGCGACATGAGCCGGGCTTGGAGCCCCATTTGGGAGTCACCCATTTCCCCTTCGATCTCGGAGCGAGGCACCAGGGCGGCTACGGAGTCAATAACGATTATATCAAGAGCACCGGAGCGAATCAGGTTTTCAGTGATTTCCAGGGCTTGTTCCCCGTTGTCGGGCTGAGATATGAGCAAGTTCTCCGTATCTACTCCGAGTTTTTCGGCATAGGTGCGGTCAAAGGCGTGCTCGGCATCAATAAAGGCCGCAATACCACCTTGCTTTTGGGCTTCTGCGATAGCGTGAATCGCCAGCGTCGTTTTACCGGAAGATTCCGGGCCGTAGATCTCGACTACCCGCCCCTTGGGTAAACCATTAACCCCCAGGGCAATATCGAGTCCTAATGAACCGGTGGGTATGGTCTCTACATTGGCGACTTGACTATCGCCCAGACGCATGATCGTACCTTTACCGTACGACTTTTCGATCCGGTCCACGGTCATTTGCAGCGCCTTTAATTTCGCTTCTCTATCGTTTGACATGGTTTATTCTCTTTAGTATGGTGAACTCTTTGTTTGTATCTAAAACAAATTTAAACATTTTGTTTTGTAATTGCAACACAAAAAACAAAATACGTAAAACAAAAATCTCCGCCCGCTTCCCAGCCACTAATAAAAAAGCCTCTGAACCTGACGATTCAGAGGCTTTCGTACGCTGATAACGAACTTAACACTGCTCTTCAAAAGCTGTTTGCTTGCTGTAAGCCCGGATAGCATTCAGCGTGCACTTGGATGGGCTGAATGTAACCTTGGGCAGCTGGCGATGAGCCTGGCGCAGTTCCTGGTATTCCCGACGCAGATCGGGGTTGGTACGCAGGGCTTCTTGCATAGCCAGTGTCTCGGCTGCAGTGGTTTCGTTATACAGGTACTTAACGAGAGAAATTGATGTAAAGCGTTGCTTCATACAGTAGAATTTGTTGTTGGATGATACACTAAATAAACTACGAAGCTCCATCCAATATTGCGCCGCTTACTACATTTTTAACACTTCTCAAAGTGGTCTTCTCTCTTTAATAATTACTTAACGCGAAACCAGGTTTGGGTACGGTACAATCCGGTCCAGTGACGACCCCGAACTTTCAGTTCATCCGATTTTCCTTCGGGTACCCAGATCACACAACCGTAGGTATTACCACTTTCGGGGTCCAGGATATCTCCTCCGCGCCAGCGTCCGTCGTTCTCCTGTTCCAGGGATTCGATGATCGTCATACCGAGCACGGGTTGGTTCTTGCGTTTACCCTTACAAGCTTCGCAAAGAGCCTCGTCTCCTTTTTCCGTAAGGATCTTTACGATCTTTCCGTAAACCTGATCTCCTTTCTTAAAGATCTGAACGTGTGATTTTGCTTCGCCCGTTTCATCGTCGATGCTTTTCCAGGTACCCAGTACGGATTCCTGGGCCGTCAGACCCATAGTGCCGGCTACGAGCAGTAGCAGCAATGTTAGTCGTTTCATATGGTTTGGCTTTTGTGGTTTACTAGTCCTCTTCCAATGCCGCCGGATGCCAGAACAGATCGTCAAAGCCGATCACCCGATGATCCGAGACCTCCACCCCCTCAGCTTCGAGCAATGCCTGCATCATTTCCGGTTCGGGAAAGTGATGCCGGCCTGTTAGTTCGCCCTTGCGATTGACCACGCGGTGTGCAGGGATAGGACCAGCCCCCATGCTTTGCCGCAGCGCCCAGCCAACCATCCGTGCCGAACCCAACGCCAGGTAATCGGCAATGGCTCCGTAGGTAGATACCCGTCCGTAGGGAATGGAACAAGTCACATCCCACACTTGCTGGTAATAGTGGGCACCGGATTTTTTCATAGTTATTCAACGCTTACCCCCCTTTCTTGTTGTTGCTTTCGCAAAAAAGCAAGTATCACCTTATCCTCCTTTCCGGAATACCTTACCTTTGCGACTATGCTGTTACCGATCGATATTAAAGCCAGTACCATCACCAACCTCACCGACGCGCGTTACTTCGCCGCCTGGGATGTTACCTGGATGGGATTCAACCTCGACCCCTCCTCCGAATCATTCATTGACCCCCACACCGTCCACGCCATCAAGGAATGGGTAGAAGGCCCCCAGATCGTCGGCGAATGCCACCTGCAAGAGCCCGACCAGATCCAGTCGCTGATCGATAACCTCGATCTGGATGCCCTGCAGGTAGGTCCGCTCACCCCCGTGGAAACCCTCATTGAGCTGGATACGGATAAGCCCGTTATCAAAGAACTGATCGTCGATCCACAAACCACTGCCGAACAACTGGAATCAACCATCGAGGCGCACGCATCACACTGTGCCTATTTCCTGATCAACCTGGAAGCCAATGGCCTGGCGCTCGACAACATGCCCCTCGACCGGTCTTTTCTTGAACAGCTCTGCCGGGATCATCAGATCCTCCTCAGCCTTGCCCGCCCACTGCCCGAGCTCGATTACCTGCTCCGTACACTCAAACCCTCGGGCCTCAGTGTACGCGGAGGTGAAGAGGAAAAAGTAGGCTTCAAATCCTTCGAAGAACTCGATGATCTTTTCGAGGCTTTGGAAGAGCGTGGGTGAACTGAGGAGGTCAGTTCATAAATTCCGCGTCTTTTCCTAGCTTATACGTCTATAAGGATAAAACAGACCGTATGCAAAACTGGCAGGAAACACGCGAGCGATTACACCGCTACTTCCGGAGTCGACTTTCTGATCCCGATCAGGTCGAGGACCTTCTGCAGGAGGTTCTTTTAAAGGCTTTCGCCAAAAAAGGCCAGGTGCGGGACGACGAACGACTTACTGCCTGGATCTTCCGAATCGCGAATCATGTGTTGGTCGATCACTATCGTAAAAAAGGCAGACTACAACCCGAAGCGGAATTCGGGGAACACCTGCCCGATATTGATCCACAACTGAATGACCGCACTCGTGAGTTCAGTGCTTGTTTACTGCCCATGATACAAGGTATGCCCGAGCCTTATCGCGAAGCCCTCTTACTTACCGAACTGGGGGGCCTATCGCAAAAAGAACTGGCCGAACGACTCGGCATCAGTTATTCTGGCGCCAAATCACGGGTACAACGTGGACGGGAAAAGCTGCGCGATCGCCTCCTCGATTGCTGCCATATCCAAACGGATCGCTACGGAAACATTCTGGATTATCAACCAAAATCAAACAATCGCCATGAGTGATGAATTAAAGAACATTGTCCGCGAAAAATACGCCAGGGTCGTTACGGAAGCAAAAGACAATTCCTGCTGCAGCCCATCTTGTTGCGGCGACAGCAAAGAAACCATGACCGCCTTTAACGAAGATTATTCCCAACTCGATGGCTACGTAGCCGAAGCTGACCTGGCCCTCGGCTGTGGCATGCCGCTGGAACACATCGAGGTGAAGCCAGGTATGACGGTGCTCGACCTCGGCTCCGGTGCCGGCAACGACGCCTTCATCGCCGCCCGCCTGGTTGGTGAAGAGGGTGAGGTGATCGGTATCGACTTCACCCCCGAAATGATCGAGAAGGCCCGCGCCAACCAGGCGAAGCTGGGACTACAACACGTTCGCTTCGTCCTGGGCGACATTGAGGATATGCCCCTGCCCGACGGAAGTGTCGACCTCGTCATCAGCAACTGCGTTCTCAACCTGGTACCCGATAAAAGGAAAGCCTACGGCGAGATCAAGCGGGTACTCAGACCCGGTGGCCGGTTTGCTATTTCCGACGTAGTACTGCAAGGTGATTTGCCGAGTTCCCTGCGTGAAGCGGCTGCGCTGTACGCGGGCTGTGTGTCGGGAGCTCTCCAGGCCGAGGAATATATGCAGATCGTACGCGATGCCGGGTTCACTGACCCAAAAGTGGCCAAAGCCCGCGAAATCTATCTGCCCGACGATTTCCTTCTGGAACACCTCAGCGGGGAACAAATCAGCGATTTTCGCAACAGCGAATTGGGGATTTGGAGTTATACCGTGATTACCTAGACCGCTCGCCCTGGCGGGCTTGCTTTTAGATCGCAGGGGCCCGGTGGTCCCCTGCTTATAGACCGCTCGCCCTGGCGGGCTCGCTGTTAGACCGTTCAGGCCTGGTGGTCCTTCACTGTTAGACTTTATCAGTTTTTTGTTCGCAAGCTCATTCTGTGTCAGCCCTCTATGGAAACAGACTGATAGATTATACGAAGTTCTGTTGACTGGTCCTCACATGCCCACCGTAACACGGTGAAAGCGTAGACCAAGGACCATGTATACCCCCTGGATCATGGACCTTGTCTGCATGCCGAAGCTTTGCGCAGAAACCTCGAACCTTGGACCTTGAACCTTGAACCTATCAATAACCTACATCGAAGTCTCCACCACCTCTTCCGTGGGCTGATCGCTGGTATCCCCTGGCTTATCCTTGGGCATGATCCAACGGATGAGCACGGGGATCAGCAACAGATCGCTCACTAATGCACTGACCAGGGTCAGACTGATCAACAGACCTACCACCACGCTGGGCGGGTGGATGGAGAATAACATCACCAGGAATCCGAAAAACAGGATGATGCTGGTCAGAACGATCGCCTTACCCGTTTCCAGGAAGGTGATCTCCAGTGATTTTTCCACCGAATAGCCTTTATTCCTGGCAAGTTTGTATTTGCTGAGGAAGTGGATGGTATCGTCTACGGCGATTCCGAAGACCACTGCGAAAACAATAGACACACCTGCTTCCAGATCAATACCCAGGAAGCCCAGCAGGGCACCCGCCAGGAGCAGCGGGAAAATGTTCGGTACGAGGGAGATCAACAACATCCGGACATTCCGGAACAGGAAGGCCATCAGGATACTCACGATCACGATCGCCATTCCCAGTCCCTGAATGAGGTTGCGACGGATGTACTCGGCATTTTTATCGATGATGAGTCCCGTACCGGTGCGCCGCACTTCGACCACGGAATCATCCAGGTTCTGGTCGGCCCATTTATCGAAGCGCAATCCGAAGTACTTAATACTATCGGCACCGATATCGTCGATGCGGGACGTGATCCTCGCCATTTTCTCATCTTCGCTCACCAGTATTTTCATATCGAGCTGGGGAATACGCTCAGTGAACCGCTTAGTCCGTTCAAATCGCTCCTCAGTAGGAGGGATTTCGTAGGCATCCGGATTATTTCCCGCATTCATCTGGTTGATGCTCTTGTAAACGGAGGTCACTGAATTCACCGCCCGAACATAAGGATACTTATCTAGGTAATCCTCGATCTTATCCATCTCGCGAATGACCTCGTAGTCGGTGGCTTTATAATCGTTCTGTGCATAAATGGCAAATTCAAGGGGCCGGAAACCAGCTAACTCCTTTTCAAAAAACTGGAAATCACGGGATATTTTCCGGTCCCTCGGCATATTGTCGATGATATCGTAGTTAGTGGAGATCAAAGAGATTCCCCAGAAGCTAATACCTAAAAAGAGGAGTCCGCCAAGTAAGATCCGTCGGGGGTATTTTAGCGTAAGCTGATAGGTCCAGCTCATAGATTTTTCCCAAAATCGCTGGCTGCGTCCCACCTTCATGATCTGGGGTTGCCGGAACCAGCTCATCACGGCCGTAGTGAAAAAGATGACCGTGATATAGGCGATCAAAACTCCCAGCGCCGCGTTGAGTCCAAAATCCTTAATGGGCCCAACGCGGCTCGTGAGCAAGGATGCAAAACCAATGGCTGTGGTCACTGAGGTGAGCAACGTGGCCAGGCCGATTTCCTTAATGGTGGTGCGAATCGCCTCCCGACGGCTGTGTCCTTTTCGCAGCTCATCCACGTATTTGGACATGATGTGGACCACATCCGAGGTACCAACGATGATCATCAACACCGGATAGAGGGCCGACATAGCGTTGAGTTCCCGCCCCGATACGCCCAGGAACCCCATGAACAACAACATGCCCAAGCCAATGGAAAACAAGGCCAGACCAATACCCCAGGGACGCCGGAACAGAAAAAACATGATCACGGCCACCAAAATGCCCGAGATGATGGCCGATACCGTTACTTCCCGTTTCTGCATATCGACCAATTCCTGCTGGAAATATGGTCGACCCAGGTAATGGTAATCCTCGAAATCGTAGGTCTGGATTTTTTCATCCAGAGCCGTCATCAGTTCGCGGGCCTGATCCAGTTGAATGCGCTCCACCACTTTGAGGTAAATGACCAGTGCGGTGCCATCTTCGTTGATGAGGTTATAGACAAAGCGATCATCGTTGAGCAGTCGTTGGCGGTCCGCTTCGTAGCGCTCCGGCTGATCAATGTGAATAGCCGGGACGGTAGTAATGGCAAAAGGCGTCTTGACCGGATACTCGAATTTGGTCAGCGATTCCACGGTCCGTACGTGGGGCAGGTCGCGACAAGCCAGGGTGAGTTCGTGAAAATCCTCCAGAAATTCCTGCTCGAAAACGCCTTCGGAGCGCTCCACACCGATCAGCAGAAAATTATCATCGGTCTCAAACTCCTCAATGAACTCCTGAAAGAACTCCAGGTCTTCATCCCCTTCCGGAAAAAACTGTTCGAAATCGAAGCTGAAATTAAGATTGAATACTCCATACACAGAAACGGCTGCCAAAACGGCAAAAACAGCGAGTACGAGGTAACGGAATTGGTTGGTCATGTGTCTATCTGGATGTATACGTGAGCCGGGGTAAAAAGTACATGTGTAACAAGCCCGCCACGGAAGGGTTAGGAGGATGCCCGGTTTTTTTGTGTGGATTGACTCATTTTAGATACGAAGTGACCTATGGTATAGGTTTTTGCCGAAAGGCAGAGACCTGAATACAACCTTACCCGGATTACAGCGTGCTGCACGGTGTTTTGTATTTTAGCGATCATGCTGAAATCCTACCACACCCGGGGCAAATTGGAAGCGGGTTGCGACGAAGCAGGTCGGGGCTGCCTGGCCGGTGCCGTTTATGCAGCTGCGGTGATCCTGCCACCTGATTTTGATCATCCCCTGCTCAACGACTCCAAACAGATGAGTGAGCGTCACCGCGACGAGGCGCGTGTGGTTATCGAATCAGAAGCGCTGACCTGGGGGGTGGGTATCGTGGAACCCGAAGAGATCGACCGCATTAATATCCTGAACGCCTCTTTCCTGGCCATGCACCGGGCTCTCGACCAACTGGATCCACTACCCGAAGCCCTGCTTATTGATGGCAATCGCTTTCAGCCCTGGGGCGAGTGCCCATACGACTGCATCATCAAGGGTGACGGCATTTACCGGTCGATCGCGGCCGCGTCAGTGCTGGCCAAGACCCACCGCGATGAACGCATGCGGGAGTTAGCTGCCGAATATCCTGAATACGGTTGGGCCGGCAATAAAGGTTATCCTACCAAGAAGCACCGCACGGCCATTGCGCAACACGGTGCCACCCCACACCATCGGCGATCATTTCGGCTTTTGCCGCAAGGCGAACAGGGAGAGTTGTTTAGATAACGTGAAGTTGATAGGCTGAGCTGTGGCTAAACGGCTGAATGTCGCAACTTCACGTTGTATTTAGTAGAGGGTATTAGGTAGTAGGGCTTGCTTTTGACACTATACCCTCTACCTATTACCCAGCACCGGGAGGTTGAGCCCCCCTTATTCACTACATTTCGTCGAGAGTCTCAACTTCTAACCTCAGATTTCTGGCCTCATAGAAAGGGATTATTAGCCCGTTCAAAACCGATCGTTGTGGGTTGCATATGACCGGGATAAACGCGCACTGCATCGTCGAGTGGCAATAACTTGGTCTTAATGCTTTCGATGAGCGTAGCGTGGTCCCCTCCGGGCAGGTCGGTACGGCCTATACTTCCGTAAAACAGCACATCGCCGGCGATCAGGAACTGATCGGCTGCACAGTAGAAGGTCAGGCTGGCGGGGGAATGGCCGGGGGTCAGTAATACTTCGAGCGTCGTTTCACCGAAGGTGATCTGCTCACCTTCCTCGATGAAGCGGCCAGGATCAGGGGATTGTTCGGGATAGGGGATGCCGTACATGTCGGCGACCATTTGCACTGCTTGTAACACGGGGACTTCACCTTCGTGGATTTCCAGGGGCAAACCGTATTTCTCGTGTACGAAGCGATTACCAAGGACATGGTCAATATGGCAATGAGTATTAATGAGGCGAACTGGTTTGAGCGATTTTTCCTCGATAACCCGCACCAACTCCTGCTGTTCGGCAGCATTGGAACACCCCGGATCGAAAATAATGCACTCTCCTGTCTGATCGTAGACTAAATAGGTGTTTTCCTGGAAAGGATTAAATGTAAGCCCGACAACATCCGCCATGTTTTTGTGTTTTATTGATTGTGCCTGTTTTTGAAATAGATTATATTGAATGACCTCACCGCCGAGGTATCTCCTTTGGTGCCCGGGCCCGTATTCCGCGCTTTCGTGAACCGCATCAATCATCGAACCGACGACACAGACTACATGAAGCAACATATATACCTGCTAACGACGCTCTTCCTTTTTGCTTTCATTGGCCTGCGTGCTCAGGGCACGCAAGTGGAATTTGGGAAGAACCGGGTGCAATATCACGACTTTTTTGATGAATGGTCGCAATACGAAAGCGATAACTTCGTGGCCTATTGGTATGGTCGTTCCCGAAACATAGGCCAGTCAGTAGTACAGATTGCCGAGTACGACTTCAATGAGATCCAGCGCGTACTGGAGCACCGCCTCAACCAAAAGGTAGAGATCATCGTATACAGTGATCTCACCGACCTAAAACAAAGTAACATTGGTACGGAGGAGGTGTTTACCAATACCGGCGGCCAGACCAAGATCGTCGGTAACATCATGTTCGTGTATTTTAATGGTGATCACAATCATTTGCGCCGGCAGATCCGCGAGGGAGTTGCACAGATCTACCTTAACTCCATGCTCTTCGGGGCGAATATTCAGGAGATCGTGCAGAATGCCGTAATGCTTAACTTGCCACTATGGTTTAAGGAAGGGCTGATCAATTACATTGGCGAATCCTGGAATACGGAAAAAGATAACCAGCTAAAAAGCTTGGTGCAAAACGAAGAGTACGAAAGTTTCCAGGAACTGGCCGACCTCCATCCCGGACTCGTGGGTCAATCCCTGTGGTACTTTATCGGGGAGCGCTACGGGCGCTCTACTGTATCCAACCTGTTGTACCTAACCCGGATCAACCGCTCGGTGGAAAGCGGATTCCTGTACGTTCTGGGGAATTCCTACCAATCGGTACTGAAAGAATGGGCCGAATACTTCGAAAACCGTTACCAACGAGATGCCGTAGGGCGGAACCAACCGGGCGGTGAGGAAATCACCATCAAGAATAAAAAAGACCTTCCCGTATCCAAGGTGCGTTTGTCACCCGACGGCACCAAGCTGATCTACGTCCTCAATAATATCGGGAAGTATAAGATCTACCTCTACGACCTGGTCAAAGATGAGCGAAAATTACTCTTCAAAGAAGGCTATAAGAACACCTTCCAGACTACCGACCTCAACTATCCACTGGTGGCCTGGAACCCGAATGGTTCACAAGTTTCTTTCATTTACGAAAAACGGGATAACGTCCATCTGTTGACTAAAGACATCTACACGGGTAAGGAAGAATTGACCGCTATGCCGGAGCGATTCCAGCGTATCTACAGCATGGACTACATCGATCCTTTTCAACTTGTTTTTGCGGCTGCCTCCAGCGGCCAGGGCGATATTTACCTGTTTAATCCCCGCACAAGGCAGTCACAGCGTATCACTCAGGACTATTACGATGACCTGGACGCCCGCTTTGTAAATGTACGCGGGGAAAAGGGCATCCTGTTCGCCTCCAACCGGACGGATACGCTGCTCGAACCCCGCCAGCTCGATACTATTTTGCCGATCAACACCTTTGATCTGTATTACTATTCCCTGGAAAGTGATGTAAATGAACTGGTGCGTGTGACCAATACCCCTCTGGCCAACGAGCGGCAGCCCATGGCAGTCGACAGCACCTACTTTAGCTACCTGAGTGACCGCCGCGGAATCGTTAACCGGGAGATGGCCAGGCTGGAGGACTATATTCACCACTACGAGCAAAAGATCTTGCTGGAAGACGGCACGGAGATCGTTATGCATGCCGATTCTTCCCTCGAAAAACTGGATACCAGCCTGATCGATACCATTGAAGTCTATCCGATCGTGCGAACCCGTGCTATTGCGCATATTAATTCCAACTACGACCGCAATATCGGTATGCAACACAGTGCTCCCCAGGCTGACAAAATGGTGCAAACCATCGAGCGCGACGGACAGACCATCATTCGCACTCAGGCCCTGGAACCCGACTCGGTGATGTCGCCCCTGCCTACCAGTTTCCACCGCAGTCGGATCGCTTTGCTCCGCGACATCCGGCAAGCCACCGGCAGCAGTATTAGTCAGCGGCTACAGGATTTGCTCGACCAGGCCAGTGCGCCGGCAAACAATCAGAGTAAACCTTCCCTTCCACCACCCGATACTGCCCGGGAGATTGTGGAAAATCCCAATTTTTTCCAGTCGGAGTTCGGCAACCCCGACGAAAGTGTCCTCGATCAGCTGGAAGAAGAAAGCACCGGCATTGAGGGTATCATGAAGGAAGACAACATCAACGTATTACCGCCCATTTCATCCTTTGATTTTCCGGTCGATATGGGTGAAGAAGAACGCGAGATCTACAAATTCCGCCCGGCCGGCATCATCCCCTACCGTCTGCAGTTCCGCACCGATTTTATTACCTCACAACTCGACAACAGCCTGTTGTTCGAGGGGATGAATACCTTTGCGGCCAACCCGAACGATCCATTTAACCCGCCTAATCCGGGCATACTATTGAAGGCCACCGTACAGGATCTGTTTGAGGATTACGAAATTGAAGGTGGAGTGCGCATTCCCACATCTTTTGATGGTGCCGAATACTTTGTCACCTTTAACGATCGCAAGAGAAGACTGGACCAGCGTTATTCCGTATATATGCGCCGCCAGCGACTCAACGGTGGTACTACGCCGGCCCGCTCGGTTCGTCGTCAGGAAAACATCATTTTATTGGGTCAATACGGCGTGCGTTACCCGCTCGATGTGTTTCGAAGTTTGCGGGCGACGGCTACCTTACGTCAGGACCGCCTGGTTCAGCTGGCCACCGATGTGCAGGCGTATAATACGCCTACCCGTAACGACCAGCGCGTTGGTTTGCGTTTAGAGTATGTGTTTGATAACTCCTACGAAGTTGCAACCAATATCCGTAATGGTACCCGCTATAAAGTATGGGCCGAATCCTTTAAAAAGTTTGCCGTCAACACCAATGACGGACTCGATGTTTCCTTCGACGATGGATTCCTGACCGTACTGGCTCTGGATGCTCGTCATTACCAGCCCATCCTCAAACACTCTGTGCTGGCCGGCCGTTTGGCGGCAGCTACCTCCTTCGGCTCCGAGAAGATCCTGTATTTTATGGGAGGCGTCGACAATTGGTTGTTTCCGGCCCAGAATAATGATATTTCTATTCCGGGAGGCGACTATGCCTTTCAGACACTGGCCGCTAACCTGCGCGGTTTCCGGATCGGGATCCGAAATGGTAATTCCTACGCACTGGCGAATACCGAATTACGGGTACCCATCTTTAAATACCTGTCTAAACGATTGAATTCCAGCTTCCTGGAAAACTTCCAGGTCGTAGGTTTCTTTGATGTAGGTACAGCTTGGGTAGGGAGCGACCCCTATCGCGAGGATAATCCTCTCAATACCACTTCAATTGTGGAGGGTAACGATAATATTGAGGTAACGGTAAACTACTTCCGCGACCCGTTGGTAGCGGGGTATGGGGTAGGAGCACGTACCGTACTGTTCGGATACTTTGTGCGCGTGGATTACGCCTGGGGTATCGAGACCCGGGTGGTCCAGGATCCACGACTATACATTTCGTTCGGACTGGATTTTTAAGATCTACAGGCTTTCCTCGGCTGCCTTCAGTTTTTCGGCATTTTCGGCCATTTGGAGCTGTTCGATAATCTCCTCCAGATCGCCTTCTACGATCTTGTCCAGGTTATATAAGGTCAGGTTGATACGATGATCGGTTACCCGGTTCTGCGGGTAGTTGTACGTACGAATTTTGTCGGAACGGTCTCCCGACCCTACTAGTGACTTCCGGTGAGCAGCTTGTTCGGATTCGTGTTGGGTTCGCTGGGCGTCCGATATCTTTTGGTACAAGCGCTGCAGGGCGATTTCCCGATTTTTGATCTGGGAGCGTCCGTCCTGACTTTCACTGACGATGCCCGTTGGCATGTGGGTGATCCGGACACCGGATTCCGTTTTGTTAACGTGCTGCCCACCCGCGCCTGACGACCGGAACGTATCCACTTTAAGATCGGCCTTATTGATCTCCACATCCTCCATTTCGCGCTTGGGCATTACCACTACGGTGGCTGCGGAAGTGTGTACCCGACCCTGTGATTCCGTTTTGGGTACGCGCTGAACCCGGTGGGCACCCGACTCGAATTTCAGCTGACCGAACACATCTTCCCCGCTCACCTCAAGCACCAGTTTACTGTACCCGCCGACTGTACCTTCGGTAACTTCAACCACTTCGACGTTCCATCCCTTGGATTCGAAAAATCGGGAATACATACGATACAAATCGCCGGCGAAAAGGGCAGCCTCGTCGCCACCGGTTCCCGAACGTATCTCGACCAGTACATCTTTGGCGTCTTCGGGATCTTTTGGAATCAGCATATATTTGATCTCTTCTTCGAGTTCGACCAGGCGTGGTTCCAGTTCGGAAAGTTCCTCCTGAGCCATTTCACGCATATCCGGATCCGACTCCTTCAGCATTTCCCGCGAAGTCTTAATATTGCCGAGTACTTCTTTGTACACTTCGGTGATATCGACCAGGGGTTTCAGGTCCTTGTATTCTTTGCTGATGCGCGTATAACGATCCATATCGGACATGATCTCAGGATCCGATAGCTGTTCTTCCAACTGCATGTAGCGCGCTTTGATCGCTTCCAATTTATCCAGCATGGTACTTTATTTCGTCTTGGCGGGATGGACTCCGGTTAAAAAACAGGTGGACCGTTTCCTCGAAAAATTGACACAAAACCCAAAAATACGACGGATGGTTCGATTTCTAAAGCAGGATGGTGATAAGCTGTTTGAATTCCCGTCGAAGACCGTTTACCCGGTAAAATACGCCGGTCCCCAACCAATCACAGGGTAGAAATACTATTTTTTGGTTTAAAAAAATAACACATATAAAATGGAAGGTATGTTTTAATCGTTCTCAGTAGGCGAGAAACAGATTTTTCGATTTTTTTTACGAAAAAAACAAATTTTCTGGTCGGATGTGACAAATGTAAATTTAAAAAAATGTACATTTGTATCAGTGACCGTTTTCTCAATAAAACGACACATTTAAACCAAAAACCGACCGTTTAATAAACGAATTGAACATCAAGAACTCTTGACAATCCGGTAAAAGGTTTATAATATGTCTTTTCTTTTATGTATTGAGACAGCCACGGAGATTTGCTCTGTTGCTGTTTGCGAAGACGGTCAACTGCGAGCGGAGTGCCAGGCGGAGAAACCCCTTAGTCACGCAAGCCGCCTCACATCCCTTATCGACACGTGCTGCCGGCAGGCAGGCCGATCCTTAAAAGAAATGGATGGTCTGGCGGTTAGTATTGGCCCTGGTTCGTTTACCTCCCTTCGAATCGGGTTGAGCACTGCAAAAGGCATTGCTTACACGCTGGATAAACCCTTGCTACCCTTATCGAGCCTGGCCATCTTAGCAGCCGGAGCCCGGTCAACGATTACAAAAACCTCCGGAGTACTGTTGGTACCCATGATTGATGCACGACGCATGGAGGTCTATTGTGCCGCCTACTCCCCCGAGTTAGAGCTGGTAGCTGAACCACAACCACTTGTCCTGGAAGCCGATAGTATGAATCAATGGACACAAAACTACAATACCTTGGTTTTGTGCGGGAACGGGTCTCCGAAAGCAAAATCACTATACCAGGGTGATACCTTTCAGTACGGACCAGATAAAAGCCTGGCCCGCTATATGGGAACCCTTGCTCACCGGGCCTGGACCCGGAAAGAATTTGCCGATACGGCCTATGTGGAACCCTTCTATCTGAAAGCGCCACATATCACAACTCCGAAAAAGGTATTATGACAAGTTTTTATATGTGAAATCTTTTATTACATATTTATTTTCCATATTTTGTACTGACAATCAGTTGCTTTAAACACAATCCCCCAACCATTGTACCCTTTTGGTATAGAATTTGGTACAGAAGACACTGATAACCGAATCGTAAACTTCAAACCATGCACCTTTTATGAGAAAGCAAAAGAATGAGCATATCGTCTTGAAAAAAGGACAAGAGGATATCCAGCTCGACTACGCTGAGCTGCGCAAAGCCGTCTTAGTGCTACGTGCCGTAAACCACAAACTACGCCAACGAATTATCGACCTGTTGGAGGAGAACGACAGCATGACTGTAACCGATATTTACATCAAACTACGCCTGGAACAATCAGTTGCTTCACAGCATCTCGCTATCCTGCGCCGGGCTGGTGTTGTAAATACCGACCGCCAGGGTAAATACATCTACTATTCACTGAATAAGGAGCGTATTGAGCAGATCTCCGCACTGGTAGAGGAATTGGCCAGCTAAGAAACACAAGCAAACAGGGCTGGTCGGTACGTTGTTAGGGAGAACGTCCGGCCGCTACAGCCCATACCGGAACATATTGAAACGATAATTGAGAGAAAACTACATACTTACCACATCACTATCCTTTGAACGAGCCGGAGCGTGGCGTTCAAGGCACAAATTGACATACTATGAGAAAAGCTAAAGTTAATCTGGGTAACGACAAGTTACAGGTTTCCGCGGAGGTACTACGGGCGATCGCTCATCCGCTGCGCATGAAGATCCTGGAATTTATCGATCGCAATGGCGACACCCATGTGAACAAAATTTACAACACACTGAACCTGGAGCAGTCTATCACCTCTCAACACTTGCGTATCTTGCGTAACGCCGATTTGGTGACTACTCAGCGCGAGGGAAAGTTCATCTATTACAGCATTAATTACGATAAGGTGAGCGTTGTAAAAGAATCAATCACTGACTTCCTGGAGCAGTAAGCATCCAGCATTTTCAGCAAAAGTGGAAATACCCGAATAGGCCCGCAGGCCGCATTCGGGTTTTCTTTTTTTGGTGAGGTTGGCATAGACTTATCCGTAAAGTGATGATAGTCAAAACCCGACTTCCCGGTATAGAGTAGGTATTGGGTATCGGGATTAAAGCGTGTCCAAATACTTAATACCCTCTCCCAAATACAATGTAAGGTTGCGACATTCAGGTGTACAGCAAACACCTTAGCCCCAACTTCACCTTTTTTTGTCTACTCCTCCGGTCGTTGTTCGTGCTCTTCACGGTCCATCGATTCCGCCGTTGGCAGCAAGACTTCGTCACTTTCTGATGTAGATTCTTTATCATCCATATCTTCCAGGGATTTAGACAGAAAAAAAGACCGCTGGAACAACAGAATATTCAGTACTCCCAGTGTAATGGAGACATCGGCCACATTAAAAACCGGGCGAAAAAACAGGTAGAATTGACCGCCAACCACGGGCATCCATTCCGGCCAGATGCCCCGAAACATAGGAAAGTAAAACATATCGACCACCCGCCCCTGCAGAAATCCGGCATAACCCCCGCCTTCCGGCAAAAAGGTAGCCACACCACCGTGATAAGGCGATTCGGAGAATATCAGCCCGTAAAAAGCACTGTCGAGGATGTTACCAATCGCCCCGGCCAAAATAAGCGCAAAGCTCATCAGCAGGGAGTTTGGCATATTGCGTTTGACCAGTTCCCGGATAAAATAAACCAGAAAAACCACCGCAAGGATCCGAAACAGGCTCAATGCCAGCTTTCCCCACTGCCCGTCGCCCAGGGTCAGCCCGAAAGCCATTCCGGGATTTTCAATGAAGTGGATCAACGCCCAGTCCAACCCGAATAGTTCGATCTCATCACCATACTCCATATGGGTTTTTACCCATATTTTGATCGATTGGTCGATCAGCAAAACCAACATAACAAAGGCGGGAATCCATTGTGTTTTCTTCATGAATCACTTAGATTGGAGCTGACAGCAAACGGCCAATATACCAATTAAGAGGCTGTTTGAAATGGTGCCTCGGCCAAATAACAATGGTTATCGACCATTAGATCGATAACCATTGACGCAATAAAGTAGGTAATTCGCGTAATGTTATTTGCGGGAAGAACGGTTTTGCTTGGCTTCGATACTCAGGGTAGCGTGGGGCACTGCCCGCAGGCGTTCTTTAGAGATCAGTTTACCCGTTTCCCGGCAAACACCGTACACTTTATTCTGTATGCGGACCAAGGCATTTTCCAGATGCTGGATGTGCTTGCGCTGCCGGGCGGCCATGTTGTACAATCGCTCACTTTCGGCGGTACCGATACCATCGTCCAGTCCCTTAATCTTGGCATCGGGATTATCAGCCAGGTCGGCGATTTGTTGTTTATAAAAGCCTAACTGTTCTTGCGCTTTCTCCAGTTTGTCCTCGATCAGCTGACGGAATTCTTCAAGTTCTTCGTCGCTATAGCGTGTTTTTTCCGTTTTCTGACTCATAACGTAAACTATTTTGCTTTGTATGTAGATACTGCGTTAAGTAGCGTTTGCGAGCAGGCTAATCGTTTTGTTGGTTTGGCTCCCCTTTTCGAAAACCAATAACCATTCGGCTGAATGGCGGTACAAAAATAAGAATTTGTACAATTACTTCTTCTGAAAAAGGAAAAATTTACCATTCCGATTCTGCACGAAATAAATACACAACAAAGCTTCCCATAGTTCCCCGGGGATTCGTTTTTCCAGGCAGAAATTATTCCTCTTCCGAAGAATGCCGCTTTTTTTGCTTGCGATGCCCCCCTTTACCCCGGTGATTTTGCTTTTCCAAAGGATTGGCGTGATCTTCTTCGTATTGCTGGCGCATACGGGCAATATCGATGGCAGTAAACAAAGCCTGGCGAAAGCTCTCCGGATTCGCCTGGTTTTTTCCGGCAATGTCAAAGCCTGTGCCGTGATCAGGTGAGGTACGTACCCCTCCCAGTCCGGCAGTGAAATTAACCCCTTTCCCGAAAGAAAGAAGCTTGAAGGGTACCAGCCCCTGGTCGTGATACATAGCCAGGATACCGTCAAATTTTTGGTGCTGCCCTGAGCCAAAGAATCCATCAGCCGCGTATGGCCCCATCACCAGAGAGCCCGATTTCTTACACTCTACAACGGCCGGACGAATGATGGCCTCGTCCTCGTCACCGATGGCTCCTCCGTCACCTGCGTGTGGATTAAGTCCCAACACGGCGATCGTCGGACGTTCCAGCCCGAAGTCCTTGCGCAGGCTCTCCTCCATTGTCCGGATCTTGGTCATCACCATATCCTTGGTAACGGCACCGGCTACATCACCCAAACGCAAATGGTTGGTTACCAGGCCTACCCGGAGGTCTCCATTGACCATGAACATGAGGCTCTGCCCGCCTAGTTGCTCCGTCATATACTCTGTATGCCCCGGATGTGGGAAACCGGACATTTTCATGGCTTCCTTATTGATAGGAGCCGTAACCAAAGCATCGATATTACCATCTCGCAGGTCGTACACGGCCGATTGCAGGGAATACAGGGCGTATTTTCCACCCTCCTCGGATGCCTTGCCAAGAGTGATGTTTACATTTTCCTGCCAACAGTTCAGGATATTTACCTGCTCCGCACTGGCCTGATCTATCTGGTGAATAGAATGGAAATGAAAGTTGTTATCTACGATATTTTTGTGGTACGAAACTACCTTGGAAGAGCCGTACACTACCGGCACACAGTATTTGAGAATGGCAGCGTCGGCCAGGGTCTTCAGTATGACTTCCAGGCCGATACCATTAATGTCACCTACGGTTATTCCTATCTTCATCTTTTGCATGCATCCATTTTTTGTCGAGTAAAGTGCAATGGGGCGACGGATGCCCGTATGTCGCTGTACGTGAAAGCCCAGCAAAGGTACATATTTGTCAGTACTCCGCCACCTATGGCAGCTATGCCCTGATTTTTTGGGAAACCCCGAAAATTTACGAGTGTGCCCAACTTGTCTTATCTTTCCGGTACCTTTTTTTGCCTTTCGGCAAAAGCCAAAGGGATCAATCGTTCATCCAATAATACACGGTATTTGAAGGCCAAAAAATCGTTCGGACAACACTTTCTCAACCGGGAAGACCTGGCGGAACGCATCGCCAGGAGCCTGGTCCGTACCGACGATTACCAACACGTACTGGAAGTAGGGCCCGGCCGGGGAATGCTCACCAAGTACCTGCTGGAGCGCCCCGAACAACTGGTAGTAGTGGAAGCCGACCGCGATATGGTCCTCTACCTCCAGAAGTATTATCCCCAACTGAAGGGCCACATCGTATCCCAGGATTTTCTGCAAGTCCCACTGGATGAGCTGTTCGGACAGCAACCTTTTGCCCTGATCGGCAATTTTCCGTACAATATTTCCTCCCAGATCCTCTTTCGCATGCTCGAATACCGGGAGCATATCCCCGAAATGGTGGGCATGTTTCAGAAGGAAGTCGCCGAGCGGGTGATCGCCGGCGAAGGTTCCAAAACTTACGGAGTGATTAGTGTCCTGATTCAGGCCTACTACGAGGGAGAATACCTGTTCACGGTCGATAAGGGAAGCTTCACCCCGCCACCCAAGGTACAATCGGCCGTGATCCGACTGCAACGCCGCGACACACCGTTGGTGGCCGATGATCAGGCCGATCTGTTTCGCCGGGTAGTGAAAAAGGTCTTTACCCAGCGCCGAAAAATGCTGCGGAATACCCTGAAAGAGTTCATTCCCGATCCGGAAGTACTGCAGGAGGAACAATTACGCAAGCGGCCCGAGCAATTATCGCCCCGGGCATTCGTGGAACTAATTCAGCGTATTGCCACTTATTAACGAACACTAAAGCATAAGCATATGTCCCTGGAAACTCGGATTAACCAAGATTTGAAAGAGGCCATGAAGGCAAAAGACGATGCCGCAAAACGCGGCATCCGCGCCATTAAACAAGCTATCCTGCTGGCAAAAACCGACGGCAGCGGCAAAGAGATCAACGAAGCTGCCGAAATGAAGATGCTGCAGAAACTGGCCAAACAACGCCGTGAATCCATCGAGATCTTTGAGAAAGAAGGCCGTACGGATCTCGCTGATAAAGAAAAAGAAGAACTCGCCATCATCGAGCGCTACCTGCCCGAGCAAATGAGCGAAGAGGAACTGGAAAAGCACCTCAAAGAGATCATCGCCGAAACCGGTGCCTCCGGCATGCAGGATATGGGTAAAGTAATGGGTATCGCCACGAAAAAACTCGCCGGCCGTGCCGATGGAAAAGCCATTTCTGCTAAAGTCCGGACACTACTGAATAGTTAACCACAAACGCCATAACCAAACCAATTTATGAATACCGACTTTTTGACATCCCTGGGCCTGAAGGAAAAAAACAACGGTACCAGCACCGGATTGGAATCAACTAACTTATCCGAGCGCTATATTGATTCTCATTCGCCGGTCGACGGCTCTTTCATCGGCAGTGTTAGTGTTACCACCCGCCGCGAATACGATAAAGTAGTTGATAAAGCACAGGAGGCATTCCGTCATTGGCGCAAGGTGCCGGCTCCCCAACGCGGGGAGATCGTTCGCCAATACGGCTTGCAACTGCGCAAGCACAAAGATGCGCTCGGTCGCCTCGTTTCGTACGAAATGGGCAAAAGCCTGCAGGAAGGCTGGGGCGAAGTACAGGAAATGATCGATATCTGTGATTTTGCCGTTGGGCTCTCGCGTCAGTTGTACGGGCTCACCATGGCTAGTGAACGCCCCGATCACCGTATGTTCGAGCAGTGGCATCCCATGGGACCCGTGGGTATCATCACCGCCTTCAATTTCCCGGTAGCCGTCTGGTCCTGGAACGCCATGGTCGCTATGGTCTGCGGCGATACCTGCATCTGGAAGCCCTCCGAAAAGACGCCCCTCTGTGCGGTAGCTTGCCAGAATATTCTGCACGACGTACTCCGCGAAAATAACATCCCGGAAGGGGTCAGCAATATCGTCACCGGCGACTACCTGGTCGGCGAATTCATGACCAAAGACAACCGGGTCCCGCTGGTTTCCGCTACCGGCAGTGTGCGCATGGGCAAGATCGTGGGGGCTACCGTAGCTGCCCGCATGGGTAAGACCATCCTGGAATTGGGGGGCAATAACGGCATCATTGTAACGCCTTCCGCCGACAAAAACCTCGTTTTAAACGCTGCCGTATTCGGTGCCGTGGGCACTGCCGGCCAGCGCTGTACCTCTACCCGTCGCCTCATCGTGCACGAAAGCCAGTACGACGAGATTCGCGACGCCCTGGTCAATGCTTATAAACAACTGCGCATAGGCAATCCGCTCGATCAGAATAACCACGTGGGACCACTCATCGATACGGATGCCGTAAATACCTACCGGCAGGCCATCGATAAGATCAAAGCCGCCGGTGGTACCTTTATTGTGGAGGGCGGACGCCTCGAAGGCGACGACTACGCCAGTGGCTGCTACGTGAAGCCCTGCATTGCCGAAGTCAAATCAGACAACGAAATGGTACAGGAAGAGACCTTTGCCCCCATCCTGTATCTGATGAAATATACCGACTTCGAAGAGGCAGTAAATATGCATAATAATGTGCCTCAGGGTCTGAGTTCCGCCATCATGACCAACGATATGCGGGAGATGGAAAACTTCCTGTCCCCGGCCGGCTCTGATTGTGGTATTGCCAACGTCAATATCGGTACCAGTGGTGCCGAGATCGGAGGTGCCTTTGGTGGTGAAAAGGAGACCGGCGGCGGTCGCGAAAGCGGATCTGATGCCTGGAAGGCCTACATGCGCCGGCAGACGAATACCGTGAATTACAGCACCGAGCTGCCCCTCGCTCAGGGGATCAAGTTCGACCTTTAGGCAAAAAACATCGGTCAATCCTGCCTTCTGCAGGATTGACCGATAATATCCAAGGTGACGATCAGGGAATCATGCAAAGCCACCACCATACCGATTTATCTCCCTCCCGCCTGGAGTGGATACTAATGGCGCTGGTGTGGTGGTTTTTCCTATCGATGGTGCAGGTAGACTGGGCTGCTCCCTGGTTTGATCCCGCCCTGCGCCCTGGTCATCCCGCTCCATTATCAGCTCTCTTCTTTCCGCTGGTATTTCTTCTGCACACATACTGGCTGATCCCACGCTACGTGCGCACCCGCCGGTGGGGGCAATATGGATTAGCGCTGATTGGGCTATGCCTGATTCCGGAGATAGTAAGAGCCGGTTTGTACAGTCTCGATGGGGCTACCTTTCGACAGGCCCTGTTCGGACGGGACAGCCTGCTGTTTGCCACCCTGAGTCCGGTCATACCTGCTCTGCTCCTGTCCTTCGCCTACCGTTTCGCCCGCGACTGGTGGGGATATCAGCGACGTATTGACGAGCTGGAAACCCAACAGTTGCGGCGGGAAGTGCAGGTGCTGAAAGCCCAGATCGATCCGCATTTCCTTTTCAATAACCTGCAGGCGCTGGATGAGCTTATTCCCGACGACGGGGTAGATGCCCGAGCCTATCTGCGGGCACTCTCTGATGCCTGCCGCTATCTCATCCAATCGGCTAAGCGCGAGCTCGTACCCTGGACCGAAGAGTGGTCCTTTTTACAGGATTACCTGCATTTGCTCGATGTGCGATTTGGCGATGTCTACCAGTTTGAGGTCGTTGGTGACCCGGATGCCGTTAGTAACCGGTTGATCCCGCCCACGAGTCTGCAACAGCTGGTCGAGAATGCCGTGAAGCACAATCAGGGGCTACCCGGCCAGCCATTGGAGGTGACCATCCGCATCGAAGCGGAACAGGTTATCGTCTCTAACCCTCTGCGACCGCGAGCCCACACCCGGCCCGGTCTGGGTATCGGTCTCGAGCTATTGCGCAACCGCTATCGTTTGCTTAGTGACCGACCCGTGTCCATTTTCCAGGATGAAACCACCTTTCGCATCATCATTCCCTTACTTCAAAGATCAGAAATATGAACCCAGGGGCCATTCTGATTTTGGAGGATGAGCGTCCGGCCGCAACGCGGCTACTGGCCATGGTCCGCAAGCGGTATCCCGAAGCGAGCCTCACCTGGTACCGGAGCGCCGCCGAGGCCCGCCCCGATCTGTCGGAGCACCGCCGGTTCGATCTCATCCTGTCGGATATTGAGCTGCTCGACGGGCCGGTATTCCCTTTGTTCCGGGAATTCGAACCCGCCTGCCCCATCATCTTCTGTACGGCCTACGATCACTATTACGTCGAGGCTTTTCTGACGACGGGTATTGCGTACCTGCTGAAGCCCTATTCAAAAGAGGCGGTGGAGGCGGCTTTCGCCAAATTCGAACGCCTGTTCGGGGCCGATCCATCCAACGAAGCATTGCATACTTTTTTGCGAAAGCAATACAAAAATTCGTACGCGGTGAAGCATCACGCTGGCACGTACCTGCTCCCGGTAGAGACCATTACCTGCTTCCGGGCTCAGGGAGATTTTGTGGAGGCATACGACCAGGCGGGCAAGCGGCACTTCCTGAATACCACGCTCCGGCAGATCGGGCAGGAGGTAGATCCCCGACAATTCTATCGCATCAACCGCAGTGAGATCCTGGCCTTCTCTGCTATTGACCACGTGACTCCCCACACCAAGAATCGCCTGGCTATTCTCCTGACCGACGGGCAAACAGTCCTTTATACCTCCAATGCCCGTTCACCTGGTTTTCGGGCCTGGCTCGAGGGTCGATGACCCCAGTTCACCGATCCGATTGCCCAGCCCACCGGAAAGTGCTGGACTGCCGATAGGGCTTCACCTACCTTGCCGGAAAACAGGCATCTATGCAACTACGGATCGACCAACTTTCCAAACGATACCGCAATGGCGTGCAGGCGCTCGACGGGATCACCATCCACCTGAATCCGGGACTTTTTGGTCTGCTGGGCCCTAACGGGGCCGGCAAATCCACCTTGCTGCGCATCCTGGCCACCCTGCAGGAACCCGATACGGGAAGTCTGTGGCTGGGCGACCTGAATATCCGGGAGCATCCGCGACGATTGCGGGAACAATTGGGCTATCTACCACAGGAATTTGGCGTGTACCCAGGCTGGTCGGCACGTCGGCTGCTCACCTACCTGGCCCGGCTGAAGGGACTTCGAAAACCCGCCCATCGCGTACAGGAGGTCCTGGAATGGACCAACCTCGCGGATCACCAACAGCGGGCAGTCAGTCAGTATTCCGGCGGGATGCGAAGGCGGTTCGGGATTGCCCAATTATTGCTCAATGATCCTTATTTATTGATCGTCGACGAGCCAACTGCCGGTCTGGACCCCGGCGAACGCACGCACTTTCTGCAACTCCTGCGCGATTTGCCGGGTGACCGTATCATCATACTGTCGACCCACCTGGTCGGTGATGTGGCTGATCTATGCACCGATCTGGCTATCCTCGCGGACGGACGTATCCGGTTGCGGCAGACCCCGGAGGATGCCTTGGCGGCCTTGAGCGATCAGGTCTGGGAATGCACGGTTACACGCAAAGAACAGGCAGGTTGGAGCGACCGATTCGTAATTGTTCGTTCCGAACCCCGTCCCAACGACCAGGTAAAGCTACGCCTGATCAGTGACCGGCAGCCACACACTTCCGCCATACCGGGCGTACCCAATCTGGAAGATGTGTACGCCCGTACCGTTCGTGGAATCCAAATACCGGCAAAATGAAGTGGAAAACTCTATACCTGGCCGAATGCCGGTACTGGCTCACCAGTCCTTTGTTCTGGTTGAGTTACGCACTGCTGGCGGTGGCACCGGCGATCGCCTTTTTGGGCACCCTGGGCGTTTTCGATCCCGGAAGTTCTCCCGGTCTGTCGGGACGTACGCTCAACGCACCGCTGGAGCTATATCGCTTCCTGCATTTCTTTCAGCCCGTACTCTTTGCGGGGGCAGCGTTGATTACCGGGCACGGCTGGTACCGGGACTTTCAATACCGATTTCACGACCTGATCGGTGCCACCGCGATTTCCGGCCTTCAGTACTGGTCGGCCCGGTCGGCCGCGTCCTGGACACTGGTGGTTCTCTGGACAACGGGACCGGGCTTCGGCATGTGGGCCGCTGAACACTGGCCGGGTTTACCTTTGGGTAACCATCAGCCCGGAGCTTACCTCGGTATCTATGCTACCTATTTGTGGCCCAATGTAACCATGGCCACCATGGCCGCTTTTCTGCTGGTACGGTGGACCCGGGAGATCACGCCCGTTATTATCGGACTGGTGGTTTTTTGGGTGTATCAGCGGGTCGTCGGTCTAGCTACCGATTGGACGGTCTGGCTGGATCCCACCGGACACTCGGCATTGCAGCGGGCCACCGGGACCTGGAAACCGAGCGATATCCGTTCGGCAGAGTTGCCAATCACCGCGGCTATTCTGGGGAACCGCATTGGCTGGCTGGTTCTTTGGTCCCTGCTCTTTGCGGGGGGCAACCATTGGCTCCCCCTGGGCATCCGGGATGACAAAAAATGGACCTTCACCTGGTCCCGGTCCGGTTGGACATCAACCGCTTCGGTAACGGGTCTGTTCCTTACCGACCTGCTGGGCCGACTCCGGTATTATGCGATCATGCTGGCGGGAATAGCTCTGTATGCAATGGTCTTGCAGCGTACGCTGCACCGGCCCGAGATCGATCTGTTACCCTACCTGCCCCTGCTGGTATCGGCTCCGCTCACCCTGCTCAGTCAGGTATGGCTGGGGGTGATCATTTTGATGGCGCATCATTTGGCCTATTTGGATGATCGGTCGGGCATGCGGGCACTCATCGGCGCCACGGCGGCGACCAATGGGCAAATATTGATCGGGCGATTACGGGTACTTTGGATAGTCGCGGGCTTATTAACGCTTTTATCGGTTACCGTTGGCCTCGTTTCCCAGTGGTGGCTGGGTCCGGTACCCATCAGTCCGGGCGCATGGCTCCGATATGGCCTCTTTTTGGGGTCCTATCTGTTGATCTGGGCGACGCTGGCCCTGAGCATTCAATGGTTTATCCGGGCACCCTATGTGGGACTGCTGGTATTGGGCGCCATATGGATGCTGGGCGAAGCCGTGGCGGTCCTGGGCTGGTCTTCGCCCCTGTGGGCCGCGGGTGGTCCGGCCTATGTACCCTATTCCGACTGGCTGGGATTTCGGGAAACGGGGGTGGAAATACTGGCTTTGCGGGTTTTCTGGTCAGGTATCAGCGGTTGCCTGATAGTGTTAGCCGTGGGGAGACCCGATCGAGGGTATGAGGGTGATCGTCGGTTTTCCGTGGCTTTCGCCAAAAACCGGATGCCCCGCCCGATGGTGATCACCCTGGCTGCATTGATCTGCTTAACCGGTGGTTTTGGCTATTGGATTCAAAAGCAGCACAACCTTGCTCAGCTCATTAGTAATCCTGACCAAAACGAATACCGGGAGAGATATGAACTCTATGCCGGTTTACCACGGCCATCTATTCAGCACCTCGACCTGGACCTGGATTTTTTTCCCGGGGAAGGCCGTTTTACAGCTCGTGGTTCCTATTGTCTGCGCAACGAACAGGACGTTCTGTTAGATACCATTCTGGTGCAAATGGGCTACGATGAGCTAACGGCGTTTCACCTTTCGGTCCCCGCCGATACGGTAAGCTACGATCCCAAGTTCCAGGTATTGATACTGCGATTGAACGATCCGCTTCCTCCCGGGAAAGAGATAACCGCCCTTTTCGATATACAAAACCGGCCTGGCCGCTTATTCGACCGGTATCTGCAGGTAAGGTCACCGATCAGCTTTTTGGGACAGGATATACTGCCACGCTTTACCTTTTTGGCGAAAGCCGAAACCCTGAATCCCGATCAGCACTACCAGGGTGGAGATGCCGGCCGGATCACCTGGTCGGTCAATCTGAGCAGCGAACCGGACCAGGCGCTTTTGGCCCCGGGCAAGTTAATTGCGCATGGCATTGCAAATGGCCGCTCTTATGCCCGGTTTCACAGCGAACGACCCGGCAAATTATCGCTGGGTTTCCTGTCAGGGCAATTCCGGAGATCGGTAGCCGGTGATTCCCTGGAGGTGTGGTATCATCCGCACCACGAGGCGCTGGTTCCTGACTTACACGCTGCCCAACGCACTGGTCTGTCCTTGCTCACCGCTCTTTACGGACCCTTTGGCTACGACAAAAACCAGGTGGTTGCCTTTCCGCAAGTACTGGGTAGCCACGCTACTGCCTACGCTCAGTTACTCCCGCTGTCGGAGGTGCGGTGGTGGGCTGATCCCTCGGCGGGAGATTTTTTCCTGCCCGGATACATGGTGATGCACGAGCTGGCCCACCACTGGTGGGGGCAGCAACTGTTGCCCGCCAGTGGTCCCGGAGCTACCTTTTTGACCGAAAGTATGGCCGAATACCTCAGCTTGCGTATGCTGGAGAAAGCACAGGGACAGCAAGCTTTGGATTATTTTCTACTATTACAACGCGACCGCTACCTGCGCGGGCACCGACAAGCCAGCGAGGAGCCGCCTCTAATGCAGGTACGGACCGATCAGCAGTACCTGGCCTACGCCAAAGGGGCTCTGACCCTGCGCGCGCTGGCCGCTTACCTGGGTCAGGACAGCCTCGATCAGGCTATGCACCGGTTTATGGCTGAACACCGCTACCGGGAAGCATCTTACCCCACGGCAGGGGAGTGGATGGATGAACTCATATTGGTCACGCCCGATTCCCTGGTGCCGATCGTCCAGGAACGCCTCGAACGGGTACTTATGCACGAAACATCCTTTGACGGGGTACAGATCCGAAGTGAAGGGGCGGGGATTTCCACACTCGACCTGGAACTTTCCATCACCAAACACGATGAAAACGATCCAAATTACCGGGGAGCAGCGGAATGGGTAGAGATCGAAGCATACGATGAGCAGGGAAAACCCATTGCCCAACAACGCTGGTGGTTGGCACCCGGGCAACACCGGATCGAATGGGAAGTCTCCGAGGAAACCGTACGTATTGCTTTGGACCCCAATCTATTACTACTGGAGGAAGACCGGTCTGACAATACTTTTTTGCTGAAATAAGGGTGCCCAACAGCATAAAACAACAGGCTTTATTTGCAATACTATTATTGTGAAAGTCAAATGACAACTATTTAAATAAAATCATTTTCTATGTTTTAAAAGTGTTGGTAAAAAATACCGTTTGGTATGGTATGGAGTTATCGTCACACACCTGACAAAGTCGGGATTGAAGGGCGTATGGGCACGTACAAGTTTTAAATGATTTATATTATATGAAACCTAAACCCCGAATCAATGCGTACCTGTCTGATCTGTCTGCTTTTACTGCTTGCCTGTCCCCTAATCGGACAGGAATGTCCCACGGGACATTCCATCACCTTGTCTACCCAGGAAGCAGTCGATTCCTTCCCCATCAAATATCCGGATTGCCGGGATATAGCCGGTGATCTAATCATCGAGGGCGATGATCGTGACCCGATCACTAGTTTGCGTGGGTTGAACGGGCTGCGATCAGTATCCGGGAGTCTGTTCATCCGATCTACCCACCTGATCGATTTATCCGGTCTGGAGAATCTGGAATCCGTGGGAGACAGGCTTTCCTTGTTTAATAATGATGTACTGACCAGCATAGAAGGACTTCAAAACCTGCGACGGGTGCATTCGATTTCAATTAACGGTCATCCAGGATTGAAAAATCTTCACGGTTTTTCTGCTCAATTGGATTGCCGAAATATCGTTATATCGAGAAGTGATCAACTGGAGAGCCTGGATGGACTATCCTTATCTGACACCCTGGAAACTTTTTATGTATCTGATAATCCCAATATCACTCGACTCGGACTTGATGCTTCAACTATCGTAACGGATCAAATTGGTCTCCGTAATCTTCCGCGATTAAAATCGATCGCCTCCCTGCGAACAGATGGATCTCTTAGCTGGGCCAGCTTTACCTTTCTGGATAGTTTGCAAAGTCTGCATGGTCTGGAAAGTTTGCAGTCCGTTGGTTTCATGACCATAGATAATTGCCATGCACTGACTGATCTGGACGGGTTGCAAGGACTACAATCCAGTTCTGAATGTTTATTTGTGGGTGGGACCGAGCGGCAGGTTATTGACCACGTAGACAATAAAGAGGGTAACCAGTCACTAAAATCACTGGATGGTCTCGAAAGTCTGGAAGAAGTGAGGACATTCATTGTTGCCTACAATGACAGTCTGGTCGATATTAGCGGTCTGCGGAACCTGGAATCCGGCTCACTCGTACTTTTTGACAACAATGGCCTCCGGGACATTCAGCAACTGCCCGCCGGTGGGATCAGTCTAGGATTGTACATCGAACAAAATCAGCATTTAGCGTCCATCCGGTCCCCGGAGAATCCCAAAGCCCTCCAAACCCTGATCCTCTCTGCCAATCCGTCACTCATTTCCATTTCGGGATTTAATGATCTCAACCGCGTGCAAGGTGATATGCTGATCGAAAAGAATAACCAGCTGGAGATGTTGGATGGGTTTAAGGAACTGCAAACGATTGCCGGCAGTTTGATCATCCGCAATAACAGTCAACTCAAGAGGTTTGAAGGCTTTCGCAAACTGAAAAACCTAAGGGACCAACTCGATATTGGCGGGAATTTCCTGCTATCTAGTCTCGAGGGTCTCGATAATATCGATCCGGACGTATTGGAGGGCTTACGCATCATTAACAATAGATCATTGTCAACCTGTGCTATTTTGAGTGTTTGTCGATATCTCGAACGATCCGCAAAGCCTCGCAGTATTTTTGGAAACGCTCCGGATTGCAATTCCCCGGAAAAGATCCAAGATAAATGCAGCAGAGTTACGACCGCTGTTTTTGACCCAATCGAATCCCCCCTTCGCATCCTCCCCAACCCTGCCACTGAACTGCTCCAACTTTCCATTCAGCAACCGGGCCGACTTCGTATTTTTTCAGCCTCCGGTCAGTTGCAGCTGGATCAGGTCTATCAGCCGCATCAGCCTGTCTCTATTGCGCGGTTGCCCGCGGGTATGTACGTGGCGAGGCTCACCACCACTCAGGGAGGTAGCTATGCTGGGCGATTTGTTAAGCAGTAGGTAGAGGCTTCGCGGATCAAGATCCGTTATTCCGGACATGGTCCTGGTCGGTCCGGAGGACCGACTTCCAAATACGGCTCAAACCTTCTCCACGTACGACTCCAACAGTGCCAATTGATTTCGGGTCCGATCGAGGTTTTGGGTCTCGTAGGCGACCGGGTAATACACATCGTCGGCCAGGTAATCGTTGAAAAAACGGATGGCTTGTTCCAGGATGATCCAAATGGGCCCCTTGTCGAGTTCGTCGGCCTCGTTTTGCGAAAGCAAAGTACCGAGGCCGCTGATAAATCCACTCCGCACCTCCCTCAGGTACTCCTCGTTGATGGCCACCTTACCGGTATCGGCTTCGTCTTCCGGAGCCGTGGCGCACACGGATCGTACCAGATCTCCGTAATCCGTCAGCAGTGTACCCGGCATGATGGTATCCCAGTCGATCACGGCAATAAGGTGATCGGTACCTTCCTCAAAGAGCATATTGCCCAGTTTGGGATCGTTGTGGACATTGCGCACGGGTAAGCCTTTCGGCAAAAGGGGACGCAGCTCCTCCCAGTGTACCTGCAGGTGTGACCAGATGTCCGATACTTTCGACAAACGATCCGGTTCCTTTGCTACCGTATCGGTAAGCTGTTGCCATCGCTGGTCGATATCGTGGAAGCCGGCAATGGTTTCCATCAGGGGTTCGGGAATTGCCCGGTTAAGGGTACGCAAAAACTGTCCGGCGGCCCGCCCGGCATCAAAAGCCATGTGTTCGTTGGCACAACGGTCGATAGTATACGTATCCAAAAGGAATTCCTGCAGGCGCCAGATCGAACCATCCTGCGAGCGGTGCAGCAATTCCTGGAGCGGATCGGTATATAAACGCGGAAAACGCAGACCCGACGCCTCCCGTGGCAGTGCGCGATGTAACGCATTCGTATTAAAGGCCAGTGCGTCCAAACGCGAAAAAACCTGCTGGTTGATCCGCTGCAATACGTACGCATCCCCCCCGGAATCCAGCAGTTTCCAGCTCCCGTGAATATGGCCGGAGGTAAGGGTCTGTATCTTACGGATATCCCGGCCCGGCCGGAAAGCGGAAAATACTGGTTGGAGGTCGTTCCGATCTAACCCCACAGCGGCCGCGGATATTTTCCGGCCTCCTGCAGCTGCCGGAAGGCTTGTTGGACCATAGGTTTGTCCTCCTGATACGTAACCCCGTACCAGCGGGCATCGGTGGAGAGCACCGACAGTTTGACCAGATCATCCTGAATGAGGCGATTCACGATCAATGGTATATAAAACTCCGCTCGCGGCTGGTCGCGGTTATCCTTCACAAACTGTATAAAATCCTCCCGTAAATAGTCAAACACATTAGGGTGAAAGCCCCAAAAGTTCATGGACACCAGGGTGTCTTCTTCCAGAGTACCGGTTTCGTCGGGATCTTCGAAGGTGATCCCGTCGGGCGTTCGCTGGATCTTGTGGCGTTCTACTACCGTAGTGAGGTTGCCCTCGGCATCCGTTTCGCAGACGCCCCGGTTCACGTGTCCGGCATCGGAGAGGGTATTCCCCATGCGATAGGCGACCATGGCGTAATTGGTGGGCGAACAATCATCGCGCAGGAAATCGGCCACTACCTGGAAGCTGTCGATACCGTAATAGTCATCGGCATTGATCACCGCGAAAGGCTCCTGGATCTGATCCCGGGCCACCAGTACGGCGTGGCCGGTTCCCCAGGGTTTTTCCCGCTCGGGAATATCGTCAACCCCGTCGATGGGGGTGTTGATCTCCTGAAAAGCGTAGCGCACCTCGATCTGGTCGGAAAACTGGTCGCCGATCTTCTCTTTGAAGGCCTCTTCAATACTTTCCCGGATGACAAAAACGACCTTGCCGAATCCCGCTCTGATGGCATCGTAAATGGAATATTCGATCAGCGCTTCGCCATCGGGGCCCAGGGCATCGACTTGCTTGAGGCCGCCGTAGCGACTACCCATGCCCGCCGCCAGGATCAAGAGGGTTGGTTTCATGATTGGTACAGTTTGGTGATTCGTAGGAATGGCGGGAAGATAATGATTCTGGTCTTTAGAAGATGGCAGACCGGAGACTTTAGATGGTTTGTATTCGTAATTTTTATGGCATTGCGCTTTGGGTTCATTCAAAAGCTGGACTGCTACCTATTTGCTCCTGACCGCGTCGAGCAGTGGGGACGGGAGGGACTGTAGCGACTTGAGCGACTAGAGAGAATTCGAGAGTCTGGGGCTTGGCTCTTCACCGCGTAGGGCATCGAGCCAAACGGAATGAGAAATGTAAACTCTTAATCGTTTTCTGGGGCAGATATACCGCTTCCGAAAAGGTTTGGGCTTTGCCCAACCTTTTCACGCGAGTATATACTCGACTCGAAGTGGTTTGGTGTCCCAAACCACTTCGTTGTCGGTATAGCTACTATTCTGAACTACCAAAAATTGGGTTCTCCATTCAAGTCACGATCTTAGTCGATCCAGAGGATCGACATCCTAAAACGAATCATCCAATGCAAAAACGGGCTTGCGGTGCATCCAGCGGCCGCGAGTGAAATCCGGGAAGACCACCGGCTGACTACCGAGGCGGATAGACTCTTCGCTCATGGGCGTGATGGCCATCCAAGTGGCAGCATCGTACACATCGATGGGTGCGGGCTGGGCGGCCTTTACACTTTCCACAAAGGCGTGGAGCAGGAAGTAATCCATACCACCGTGACCGGCACCGCTGGCTTCGGATTCGTAGCGTTTCCAGAGCGGGTGATCATATTTTTCCAGATAGTCTGCCGCAGCTTCCCACTGATGGGCGGGGCTGGTACCTTCGATATGCAGGGAAGAATTCACATCCATCCACAGGCCTTTAGTGCCCTGCACTCGAAAACCCAGGGAATAGGGGCGCGGCAAATTGGTGTCGTGGTGCATCACAATGGTTTCGCCCTTAGCGGTACGTAGCATGGTAGTTACCTTATCGCCCAGCTCGAATTCCACCTCAGCATTGGGGTGGTTGGGGCCGCCTTTTTCGTGGTTAACGATGTAGTCGTGCAGACCGCGGGATTTGGACGACATACTCGTGAGGTGCGTAAGGCGGTTCCCGCGGTTGAGGTTGGTGTAGTGAGCGACCGGACCGATCCCGTGGGTGGGATACAGATCGCCGTTGCGGTGCACTGAGTGCCAGGTACGCCAACGGGCTTCACTAAACCCTTCCTCGCCGAATTCGACTCCGCTGTTGTAGGCCGTCTGCCCGTCGTTAAACTTGACACCGCGCAGATCGTGCTGGTAGCCACATTCCAAATGCACCATTTCGCCAAACATGTCCTGACGTACCATATTCAGCACCGCCATTACGTCGCGGCGGTAGCATACATTTTCCAGGAAAAACAGATGAGTACCGGTTTCCTCGTGGGTGCGCACCAATTCCCAGCATTCATCAAGACTGAAAGCCCCACATACTTCTACTCCGGTGTATACACCGGCTTTCATGGCTGCTACCGCCATTTCGGTATGCCACCGCCAGGGAGTAGCAATGATCACGGCATCCAGTTCTTCTTCTTCGAGCATGCGCAGGTAATCGCGAGGTCCCTGATCGTAGATGGTGGGTTTGATCTTGGCTTTTTTTCTGGTCAGGATGTCCTGAGTACGCTCGATCATGCGCGGATCAATATCGCAGATGGCCACCACCTCGACATCCGACCGGTTGAGGGCCAGTCCCACGTGCCCCTGACCCCGCAGGCCGGTACCAATGAATCCCATACGGATGGTATCCTTCGGAGCCGGGGCCACTTTCTTTTTTTGTGTTTTAGCGTATCCCCGGGAAGATGGGATGGCAAGTGCTGCGCCGGCCATAGCCGACTTTTGGAGAAAATCGCGGCGATTTACGTCTTTTTTCCTGGGCATACTAATCCTGATTTTTCAGGAAAGATAGTAAACCTGCCGCATTCTTTCAGGAGTTCCAGGTATCCCGGTTAGCTTCCAGGTACGTCCGGAGAGAGGCCGGCTCTTTTTGCGTAAGCGAAAAAATTTCCCCTGTCTTTTCCGGGTCGGATTGAAAGCGGGGAAGGTAATGCAATAACAGGAGTACTCCGATATAGCCCCAAGACTCGCCCTGAGCACGGAGATACCAGGCAAAAAATAAAGGATTGGGACTTTGGTATCTAATTGTTCGTCCGAGTATCTCGGTAAGCAATGCCGATACCTCCGAAAAAGGTAACCGATCCGTTCCGGTTAGGGTATAGATCTTTTGCTGGTGTTCAGCGGGCGATTCCAGTACACGGGCAATCGCCCGGCCGATATCATCCACATCGACCCACAAAAAAGGATTTTTGCCGGAAGGCAGGAAAATGCGATCCCGGTCCACGATCTCTTCGCGCAGATTTGTTTCCAGATTTTGCATAAAATAGGACGGACGAAAGAAGGTATACCGCACCGGTAATTCCCTGATAAGACGCTCCAGTTTAGCATGGGGAATGAAGGACATTTTTTCCACGCCCTGGACCGATAAGAATAGTATATGTTGGACCCCTTCCTCAACCGCCACCCGGAGTAGGGGTGCAAAAACCCCTTCGACATCAGCTAGTTGTGGCGGACGCAAGATGAATAATACATCCGTCCGGGTAAGGGTCGACCGCGATCCTTCGGGATCAGTGAAATCAAAATACCGATGACGGGAAGAGGGTAAATGGCTGCGACGGGATGCCAGCCAGCAAGACTGTCCGGGCTGATCTTGGTAGTGCCGAAGGATGGCCTGGCCAACCTGCCCGCTGGCTCCGGTGATGAGTATTTGCATTGGTAATACTTACAACTCCAACGATGGTTCTTCGGCTGATCTCTTCTTGTTACGCTCCCGCATTTGGTACACCAGCTCCTCCACCTCGCGCTCGGCCAGCCAGCGATTGTACAGAAAACCACCGACCAGGATCACACATGCCATGATGAACAGGGAATTCCGGGACATTTCAACCAAGGGGGTATGCATATCGTAGAAGGGGCGCACAAATAAGACCTCCAAAGCAATGATGAGGGCCGTGAGCAGCAACATAAACACACTGGTAGCCCGGAACGCATTGAGTAACCGGGGACGACAGCGGCGTATGCATTTTTTCAGGAACCGAATGGCATAGGGTTCGTAGGGATCCATGCGTACCAGTTGCCGCAAAATGATCTGGGCCTTTTTGAATTGCTGGGTATTGAACAGGGAGGCAGCCTTTTTAAACAGCGACTGTCTAAACAAATCTTTACCCTCGAACTCGTAGATATTGTGTGCCACCGCTGCCTCTACTACGTGATCCACCAATAGCAAGTGCTTGCGGTAAGCACCTATTTCGAACAGGGCATTGACGTAGCAGATCAACAGATCGATCGACTCCTCTTCGCTCTGCAGATTCCGGATCTCCGGTTCGTGCTTTTCGTAAAAGCGAACCAACTCCCGGTACGACCGTGGATCGATCGATTTGAATTCCCGGTACAGGGGCGAGTAGTATGTGGAGCGATAGGTAGCCATGGTTTTGTGATATCCAGGACTTACGTAACGTAAAAATCGGGATTTTGCTTACGCAAAAAGGCTATTTAACGGGAGACTTTAGTTGTGCTGTTTGCCAAATGACTGAATTTCAAAGTCACTCGTTGTATTAGGTACAGCGTATAAGGTAGTAGGACTTGCTGAAATCTATTTACCCCATACTTATTACCCTATACCGGGAGCTTGGGTCTTGATTGCCTGCACTTTACGAAATCGTCCATGCAAAACCTCTCAATTTTAATGATTTCGGGTATCGATTCCCCAGGTCAGTTTATCGCGGATGGTCTCCAGGAAGCCATAATCCGGTAATTGGACGATGCGAACCGCAAAATCATTACGGCGCACCGCCAAATGATGGGCGGAGGTAATGGTCTCGAAGCGTGAGTCCAGTGTACAGAGAAAGTTTTCGGCTCGTCCTTCAATATCGAAAGAAATGATGGCATCATCGGAAATGACAACCGGACGCACATTCAGGTTATGGGGTGCGACGGGCGTAATTACGAAGTTTCCCGAATCGGGAAAGATAATTGGCCCGCCACAACTAAGGCTGTAGCCCGTGGACCCCGTCGGGGTAGCTACGATAATACCGTCGGCCCAGTAGGAATTGAGATAAGCACCATTGATGTAGGTGTGGATGGTGATCATGGAAGAGGTATCGCGCTTCAGGATGGTGCAATCGTTTAGAGCGAAGCGGATGTCCCCGAAAAGCGGCAGATTGGATTCCAGATAGAGCAGGCTGCGTTCGGTCACTGTATACCGGCCCTTTTTCAGGCAGGAGATAGCCTCGGGGATCCGGCGTTTTTCAATACTGGCCAGAAAACCAAGTCGCCCCAGGTTTATTCCCACGATAGGCACCTGAGCGTCGCGTACGTGGGTAACGGCATTCAGGATGGTGCCATCGCCGCCCAATGCAATAAAGAAGTCAAACTTCTTGATGGAAAAATCGATATAGCCCTCAAAGACCCCCACTGGTTCCTGGAAGGTGATGCGGTCGCGGATCTGATCGAGGTAGGACCCGTAGACATAGGT
Organism: uncultured Saprospiraceae bacterium; assembly: GCA_964342305.1. GTDB lineage: Bacteria > Bacteroidota > Bacteroidia > Chitinophagales > Saprospiraceae > DT-110. The sequence goes on from CAYFGK010000004.1 coordinate 65,279, forward strand.
CGTGATCCCCTCTTCGTGCAAGGCGTCGAACAAGCGCTGGATATGTGGCAAATCCTTTTCTTTCGCCAACTTGCTGTAGACGACGACTTGCATTAAATATTGGTATTAAATTGAAAAAAGACCCCCGTTTCGCCATACTGATTGATGCTGTACTGGATGCGAAAGGCCATGTCGTAAAAAAACACCAGGTCTAGGCCAGGTCCGCCACCCAGTAGCCAGCGATTATCGTACGCATTGTTACCGGATGAAAAAGGATTATTGACGTAGCCCACATTGGCGTCGGCGGTTAAATATAGCCTAAAAGGCATTCTCTTGAAAGCTTCGAGCGGCATGAGTTTTCCAAAGTTGATCTCACTCGACAGTACCCGGTACCGCAATCCCGACCGGCCGATCAGCATATCCGGACCATCTACAATGTAGTATTCAAATCCCCGAAGATCGTAATCGCCAAAGCCGATAGCCCGATTATCGTTATAGGGTTGTTGTTGACGAAGGATGGAATATTTACCCTGAGCGGCCAGGTTCGCATATAGCCTTTTTCCCAAAGGTATATAGGTGAAATAGTCGGCACTCAGGGTAAGACCATTGCGGTCGCCAAAAAAACCCAGACCGTCTTTTTCCAGTTCGACCCAAACGTATTCTCCTTCCAGCGGGTATCCGCGCACATCTCGATCGTCGTAGGTAAACTGATAATTAAGCCGCATATAGCGTTGGAAGGTACGTTGTTCCAGAAAGAAATCGGGGTTTAGTTCGTTGGCCACTTCCGGAATGATCCGGTTTTGGTGAAATCCGATTTCCCAACTGTGGCTACGCAAAATTCCCGCCCGGAAAGTAAGCTGGGCAGAGGCCCGAAAGCGCGAATAGATAAACCGTTCTTCGTCCCGGAAGAACAATTGCTTATTGTCTTCGGTCAGGTAATTAAACTCCCGGTTCCGGGCGTAGCTAACCTGAGAACGCAATCCCAGTGTCTCTCTGCGGTTGAGATATGGTAAATTGTACGACAAGCGGTACAATCGTGTAAAGCCGTAGGTGAAATTGGCACTCAGCATATCGCGACGCCCCGTGAGATTGAGATGTGTGAAGTCGACCCCAAAATTGACGCGTTGCAGGGATGCATCGTGTTCGTTCAACCACACATTAAAACTGCGATCCGCCAGGTCAAAGTAGGGTAATGGATAGATATACCAGGATTCCTTAACAGTAACCCTGAGCTGTACGTTATTGGTGGCCCCTTCCCATTCGGTAAACTGGATTTGCACATCGGAAAACAAGCGGGTATTCATCAGAAAATCACGACTGCGCTTTAATTCAGTTGAAAGGTCAGATACAGCGACCCGGTCTCCTTTTTTTACGGGCATTTCGCGCAGAATGACCCGGGTGAGGGTATGTTTATTCCCCTGCACTAAAATGCTGTCAATGAAAACGGTATCCGTTTGACATACCGCGCATTGTACACCCAAGAAGCAGATGATACCTACAAAAAAGCGCATTAGGCCAATCCATTCGTGTGAATCCTTTCTTTCAACAGAACGAGATCTGTCGATCCAGGTGGGGTAACGTCCCAAATAGATTACACAGTATAACGCATTAGATGCTGGAAATCAGCATAGCTGTTGTTAAATACGTGCAAAAATGTCGGGAGATGCGTATCCGTTTACACATTTAGATAAGACATGAGGGAGTCGTAGCGCTCCTTTAGGGAATCGACGTATTCCGATTCGGTGAAAGAAGCGTTGACCACATATTCGAACCGTTCGAAGGTAGCGACGATCCGGCCGATCTCCAGCAGATTGATTTTCAGGGTAACCGTAATACGTGCTGACTCGGGATGGCCGGTCAAAAATACATTGAGAATGGTAGCCTGTTCGGATTCCACGAGGCGGGCAATTTCCGCCAGGCTGTAATCGCGGCGTGGTACTTCCAGGATCAGAATACTGCCCGGCTCGGTAAAACTGGCGGTCTGGGCAAAATACTGCAGCAGATCTTCCATACTGACGACCCCCTGGTAATTTTGATCGTGATCAACGACCGGGATAACGGTCAGGCGTAGTTCGGCCATCAGGCGCATCAATTCGTAGATATGATCGCTGATCATGGCGTAGGGCCTGATCAATGACAGGCTGTAGGAGCCAATAGCTTCGTGCACATCGTAGTTGAGCACATCGTCTTCGGAAATGAGTCCCAGCAGTTGTCGGTTGTTGACGATGGGCAAATGACGAACGTAAAACTCGCTCATCATTTCGAGGGCTGTTTCACCGCGGTCCGACGTTTGGAGCGGGATAATGTCGGTGGAGATTAGTGATTCGGCAATCATGCGTGCTTCGTTATTCCTGCGTACCTGCTAATAGTTATTCAGGGAACAGCATGATCCAAAAAGTGTTGATTACCACTTTGTTAAAGTAGGTCGTCCGATGTACAAATGCAGATATTAGGGGTTGTTATTAACCGGGGCGATCTCTCGCACCAAACAACGCTCTAATCCAATAGCTTCCGTTTTTGTACCGCAAATTCCTCTTCGGTCAGCAGTCCTTTTTTACGCAATTCACTGAGTTTGTTCAATTGCTCCAGCAATTCACTGGAGCCGGGGCTGTTATCGTCGTCGGTTTGTTCTTGTCGGGTCGGATCGGGCACTTCGTCTGAGGGCAACTCGAGTTGTTGTTCCACTTTCTCGGCGGGCAGTCGAAATTTATTCTGTTCGAATGCTTCAAAATCGTCCTGAATCCGCAAATAGGCAAGAGCATCGTGCTCTTTAATGCGTTTAAAATCATCGAAGCCCAGGCGTACTGCCTGATCCAGATGCTGAAATGCCTTTTCAGCTTTTTCATTCAGGGAGTAGGCACAGGCCAGGTTGAAATGGACGGCCACATCCCGCGGACTGACCTCCAGGGCTTTTTGAAAATCCTGAATGGCTCCATCGTAATCGTACTCCTTGTACTTTTCAATACCGCTCTTTTTGTACGGATTAGATCGGGGTTTGGTAGGGGGCGGCTTAGGAGGTTGTACCGGTTTCGGCGGGCGTCGTGAACGATCGCGATACTCACCCCGGTGATCGCGTCCCGAGCGGCGATGCTCGCGGCGGGGTGGTGCCTGGTAATCACGGTTATTCCGGCGTTCGCGGGGTACCGCTTCAAAAAATTTGGAGTTGTACTTAATATCAAAAGCATCCTTATCCATGGAAAAGAAAACGATGGCATCTATCAGTCCCAGGATGAAGGAAATACCGGATACAGCCAGGATGGCGTAGAGAATCCCCAAACCTACCTGACCCAGGTAGAAGCGGTGCACACCTATCCAGCCAAAAAACAGTCCGAGAATTCCGGCAACGTTCTTGTCTCTCATTCCTATGCGTTCAGTAGTAGTGCTTGTCAACGGCTTATTCGTCAATTTAGTAAAAACCACAGCAATCCGAAACCACTCCGGTACATCGAATTACCGTTTATCGTCGATAAAATGACGAATGCAAACGTAAATGTCGAAATCGTTGGATAGAACGACCCGACAATCAGACGAATGCCTGTCTAGCACTTTGGACAATACAATTTACAAGTGAGTACGGTAAAATCGTCGGGAAGGTTGGCTTTCCCCCGAAAATCATCGATAAAATGCAGGAGTTGTTTATTGAAATCGGCGGCCGGCATACGCCAGTTTTCCTCCACAAACTGATGCAAAGACTCTTCGTTCAGCATGGTGCCTGATTCGTCGCGCACATCGGTAAGGCCATCGGTATAAGAAAGCACGATAGCCTCTTCTTCAATTTCTTCGATACCGATCTTCAGCTTAGGTAATTCTTCGTAACTGCCCAGCATAATGGTACCGTTCCGCAGTTCGGTAGTACGGTTATGGGTGACCAGGATAGGCGGGTTATGGCCTGCATTTATGTACTTAAGTCGGCGGGCGGGTATGTCGTATTCACCCACGAAGAAGGTAATGAAGCGGTCACCACCCGTGATCATATTCACACTGCGATTGAGGTCGTGAACAAACTCTTCCAGTTGTGCTTCCCGGTTGATGAGGGTGTGGAAATTTGCCTGAAAGTTGGCCATCAGCATGGCCGCCGCTAATCCCTTTCCGGTAAAATCACCGATGCAGAAAACGATCTTATTCTTATCGGTGCGTTCAATAAAGTCGAAGTAATCACCGCCCACACTGAGGTGCGGTTTATAGATACAGTCAAACTGGTATTCGCGGGTATTGGGCAGTTTTTTGGGAATCAGCATCTGCTGTACTTCCGCGGCCAGTTCCATCTCCTGTTTTAAGCGTTCCTGCTCGAGCTGACGCTTGAACAGACGCTTATTTTCAATAGCCACGGCGATCACATTCGTGATAGTGGTGATAAACTGCACCTTATTGTACATATCCTCATCCTCACTAAAACCACCGATGAACACGTAGGAAATAGGTACATCCTTATGGCGAACGGGAATGACCAGATCGAAATGCTGGAGCAGAGGGTGATCCGGTTCGTCAAGGTTGCTCAATTTGGTATATTGGGGGAGCAGCTCGGAAACATCCATCCCCAGAATGTCCTGAGTAATATTGATGGAGGTGGCGCATTCCCAGGCTTCGTCCTCACTGCGGACGAACAGGGCCATTTTGTGAACGCCAATTTCCCAACTCAGAAAAGAGCGGTACATCTCATACAGACCGGTTGCTGAGACATTGTTGTTAATGGCCTGGGTAATATTGAGCAGGCGGTTGATCTGGAGTTGTTTCAGATGGAGTTCGCGTTCCAGTTCTTCCGCCGTGTACATGCGATTTCTAGTTTCCGAGAAGCCGGACATTTGTTGTTTGTTTACGGCATTTTTCTAAAGATAGCAAAAAGATGAAGATTTGCGTGTTGGAGCCTTTTTTTGGCGGAAGCCATAAAAAATGGATGGAACAATGGGCACAACACAGTCGCCACGATATTAGCTGGCTAACCCTGCCCGGGCGTCACTGGAAATGGCGAATGTACGGGGGAGCGGTGAGTCTGGCCCGGCAATACCGGGAACTACCCGGACAGCCCGACCTACTGGTAGCATCCGATATGCTCGATCTGGCCACCTTCCTGGGGCTGATCGATTCCCGTAACCGACCACCGGTAGCTGTGTACTTTCACGAGAACCAGTTGGTGTATCCCTGGTCCGAAAACGATCCCGACGCACGGACTGAGCGGGCTAACCAGTATGGATTCATCAACTTCACCAGTGCGCTGGCAGCCGATGCGCTGGCCTTTAATTCACGATACCACCACGATAGTTTGCTGGAAGCTCTTTCCCCATTTTTGCGGCAGTTTCCCGATCACCGGGAAGAGGATCTGTTGAATAGCCTTCCGGCAAAAAGCAGGGTATTGCCACTGGGACTCGACCTGAGTTCCATACCGGTCACCGTCAAAAAAGGTCCTCAGAATCCTCCCTTGATACTATGGAATCACCGGTGGGAATACGATAAGCAACCCGAGCTGTTTTTCCAATGGCTCCGACAATTAAAGCAGGAAGGAATTGACTTCCAGGTAGTTCTGTTAGGGGAATCATTTAGTCGCCGTCCCGACATATTTATGCGGGCAGCCGGGGAGCTTTCCGCTGAGATTCTGTTCAGTGGTTTTGCACCCGATAGCGATACCTATTTCAATTGGTTGGAACGGGCCGATATTCTGCCGGTAACCAGTGTTCAGGATTTTTTTGGCGGAAGTGTCGTCGAAGCGCTGTACGCCGGTTGCCTGCCGGTATTGCCCCGGCGCCTGGCCTATCCGGAGCATCTGCCACCCCAATTGCACGGAACCTATTTATATGATTCACCGGAAGAGGGATACCAATTACTGAAGCGACTGGTCGGAGTTCCCGGCCCATTTCTGAAGGATATTCCTGCGATCCGGTCATGGGTAAACCGGTACGATTGGCACCGGGTAGCCACCCTTTACGACGACTGGGCCGACGATGTGGTGAAAGGGTATTTGGCCTAACCATTGGTATGGTGTATTTTGTATTCCTAAATCGCATCAAATGCCCGAGTTATCAATACGGGGAAGAACCCTTTTTTGGCGGGAACAAGGAGAAGGACCAGCGGTCGTGTTGGTTCACGGTTTTTGTGAGGATAGCCGGATGTACGATTCCTTTCTGAGGTTTTTGGCGGATGCCGGGTACCGGGTGTTAGCCCCTGATCTTCCCGGATTCGGGCGATCGGCAACGCTGCCCGGAGCAACTCTGGCTGATTACGCCGGGATACTGGAACACCTGATCCGGGAGCAGGATTTGGTACGTCCCGTTATCATCGGGCATTCCATGGGTGGCTACGTTGCTTTGGAAATTGCGCATCGACAGCAAGTCGTTCTTTCCGGTCTGGGACTGTTCCACTCCCACGCCTATGCCGATAATCCGGAAACAAAAAAGCTACGCGCCAAAAGTGCCGCCTTTATCCGGAAACACGGATTACCGCTGTACCTGCGCGATTTCTTTCCGCGTTTATTCACAGAAACTTTTGTGGCGGAGCGTCCCTATGTACTCGAGCAACTGAAAGGCTGGGCAAACCAGTATGACCCGGAAGGGGTGATTACCGCCCTTCGGGCAATGGCTGGCCGAGAGGACCATCAGGATCTGCTGCGACAGACGGACCTACCGATCCTTTTCTTACTTGGCCTGGAAGATGCGCTGCAACCCAAGGAAGCCTGGCTGGCCCAAACGCACCTGCCAAAGACAGGTTCCATCCATTTGCTTCCCGGTATTGCGCATATGGGTGCCTTTGAGGCACCCGGCAAGTGCGTGCGCATCATACGTGAGTACCTCGATTATTGCCAGACTCTTATGACCGCGGACGCATGATAGTGGTGCTGCAATTCATTTTGGCTGTGTTACCGGGCCTGCTCATTATCTGGTTTATCTACCGGGAAGATCTGTACGAGCGTGAAAACTGGTTGCCACTGGTTATTAGTTTCGTATTGGGTATGGTGGTTACCTATCCGGTAATCAAGATGCAGGAACTCTTCTACAATCTGGGCTGGAAGGATACCGGCGACCTGGGATCTACCCTGATCAGTGCTTTCATTCTGGTGGCCTGCACGGAAGAATTGGTCAAATACCTGGCCCTGATCGCCTATCCGTACCGCAGTCGGTTTTTCAATGAGCCTATTGACGGTATTGTCTACGCCATCTTTATCGGTATGGGATTCGCTACGTTGGAGAATGTGCTCTATGCCTATCGCTATGATATTTCCACCACCATTGTGCGGGCACTGACCGCCGTGCCGGCCCACGCTACTTTTGCGGCTATCATGGGCTACTATATTGGCCGGGCCAAATTTGACCACCCGCGCCGACGCCTCTTTTTGATGCGTGGATTTACGATGGCGGTTATCCTGCACGGACTTTACGACTTTTTTGTATTACAGGAAGTCGATGAAAGTCTGATGATTCTATCCATGGTCATCCTGACCGCTTCCATACTATACGCCCTGGAATTGATCCGCGAATTACAGGATCAATCACCCTTTCGGGAAAAGTAAGTTAGCGTGGGGTTGAAGGTGACCAGATCGATAAACAGCTCTGAATGTTATAAATCAACGCTGTACTGGGTAGAGTGTATAAGGTAATAGGACTTGCTCAAATCCAAATACCCTATACCTCCTACCCTGTACCGGGAGGTTGGACATTGAAGATCTTGCCAGTAAAAAATAGTCTGTATCCAACCTCCCGATAAGTCAGCGGAGTTTAGGATTTTTGGCGTGCCGGTCAGCATCGCGTTCGGTCTTTTTATCCAGATTTTTTTGCAGGGCTTCGGTCAGGTCGACCCCGGTCTGGTTGGCCAGGCAGATAAGCACGAACAATACATCGGCCATTTCATCGGATAGTTGTTCGCGGGCACCCTTGGCATCCTCGGGTCGCTTAAAGGATTGCTCCCCGTACAAGCGGGTGAGAAGGCGGGATACTTCACCCACCTCCTCGACGAGGATGCCCAGGTTAGTCAGCTCGGAATAGTATCGCACACCAATGGTCCTGATCCAGTGGTCAACGGTTTCCTGTGCTTGCTTCAGCTCCATTTATTCCCTGTTTTTAGTATCGATAATAATGGTGACCGGACCGTCATTGACCAGGGAAACCTGCATCATGGCACCGAAGGTACCGGTAGCTACTTTCCGGGTAGCCACCACTTCGAGGTACTTGACAAACTTTTCGTAGAGTGGTTCGGCGGTTTCGGGTCGGGCGGCCTGGATAAACGAGGGTCGATTACCTTTCTTGGTGCTGCTGTGCAGGGTGAATTGACTCACTACCAGCAGCCCGCCATCCACATCCTGAACGGAATAGTTCATTTGTCCTTCCTCATCGTCGAAGATCCGCAGTTTGCTGATCTTGCGGGTAAGCCATTCAATATCTTCCTGGCCGTCGGCTTCTTCAATACCCAGCAGGATCAGGAGTCCTTTGTCGATGGCACCGACGGTTTCTCCTTCCACAACTACTGAGGCATTAGCTACTCGTTGGATTACTGCTCGCATACTATATATTAATTATTCAAATAAACTACCCTGTTCCCCCAGGGGTTCGTGTAGTTCGGGACCGTTGTTTCGCACGTTATTAACTTTAGTGGATACGGCGTACATCTCGAGGCTGCCGTCGGGTGCTGGTCGCAAAAGTTCCAGCGCTTCATTGATTTCGGGTGATTCCAGCCAGGTACGTTGCTGCTCCTCGCTGGTAAAAATGACGGGCATACGGTCGTGTACCGGGGCCATTTCCGAATTGGGAGACGTGGTGATGATCGTATAGGTGTGTAGGGGCTCTTCTTCCCCATTCCAGGTTTCCCAGATCCCCGCCATAACGAGCAGGTCGCCATTGGTCCGGAATATACGGAAGGGTTGTTTCTTGCCGTCGCTACGCTTCCATTCGTAAAAACTATCGGCCAGGACCCAACACCGCCGCTTGCGGACCGCATTGCGGAAGGAGGGCTTATCGGCAATGGTTTCACTACGGGCATTGATCAGGCGACTCCCTATCTTGCGGTCTTTTGCCCAAAAGGGCACCAATCCCCAGGTGAACTGCTGCAGAGCTCCGGGGCTGTCGTCGGTAATCACGTAACCACGCTGGGTGGGCGCCATATTGAAATTAATCTCGAGCGTTTGTCCGGTCTCCACCGAACCGAATTGCTCCCGCAGTTTTTCCTTGGAGGTGGAAAAAGAATATCGTCCACACATAGTATATAAGGATTGCTTTCGCAAAAAGATACCTAATCAGATAGGTTCTACCCAAATTGTTTGCAAAAGCATGATTGATAAATCCCGTCTTGTCCTTTCTAAACAACAACCAACAGACGTTCACAGTATCCTAAAAACAAAAAGATAAGCTGTTCAACAGATTGGATGATGACCCCGGTTTAAGGTTACAAACAGTAGAAAATACCCAAGTACGTATACCTATGAAAAACAGCAATTTACAGGGTTCTGTTTTCCACATCGAATTGGGGATTGGACGTCGAAAACCGGGGGAGTTTTCCACCACTTTCCCCAATCCTTCGCGGGGAGGGCGGGTTATCCCCAAATCAGGAAATGCTTTCCCCGTTTTCCACCATCACTTTCTACATTAAATCAGGGTTTTTGCAAAAGCTAACCCAGAAAAGATGTTCTGTGGAGGACTTCTCCACGGTGTGTGCAGAAGTATCCGTATCTGCCTATTTTCAAGTCTTTAGCTGTGTGAATAAGTTGTTAACCCGACAGCCTTGATTCTTAACAATGACTTAACCTAAAAATCGCATCCTTTTTTGCCCACATTTCCACACGACTAATGATGATGGGGAAGTTTTAAAAAAAATTATAATATATTATTAATAGGGGTAAGAGAAATCCCAGAAGGGGAAAGAAAACAAAACAATTTGTCCATCTCATTTTGTCACGGGAGGGTAAGTTGTTTCACCGAACAGTAAATATCCGGAAGGATTGCTCCTTTCGCTGTACTTTTGCTGGTCCGAACTGTTTTGATCTAAAAAGAACCGGATGATATGACCGCAACCGAAACCACTATCGAGACTCCCACTTACCCAAGGGCCGTAAAGGTATGGCTGATGATCGGCGTGTTTATGGTCTTCATGCAAATTGTGATCGGAGGGATCACCCGTTTGACGGGATCCGGTCTGTCGATCACTAAATGGGAGATCGTAACGGGTACCCTGCCGCCCATTAACGCTGCTCAGTGGGAGGAAGCCTTTGAGCTGTACAAAGAGACTCCGCAATACGAAAAGATCAACGAGGGAATGACTATGGGCGAATTCCAGTTTATCTATTTCTGGGAGTATTTCCACCGCCTGTGGGCCCGACTCATGGGATTTGTTTTTGCGATACCGTTCTTTTTCTTCTGGGCACGCGGATATCTGGATCGCCCTTTAAAACGAAGGTTAGGAATGGTGGTACTATTGGCTGCGGTGGTAGCTTCGTTCGGGTGGATCATGGTTGCCAGCGGACTTATTGACCGGCCCTGGGTGAATGCCTATAAATTAACGATGCATTTATCACTGGCTCTCATTCTGTTTAGTTACCTGTTTTGGACAATGTTGACGGCCGTCCGCCCTTATTCACAAGTTATCCACAGTACTTCGTTGAAAAAGTGGATGGGAGCGATCGGGGTGGTGCTGGCTCTGCAATTGGTGTTGGGTGGCATCATGTCGGGTATGAAAGCAGCCCTTTTTTATCCGACCTGGCCCGATATGCAGGGCGAATGGATTCCCGCTATTCTTTTCCGGGCAGATTCCTGGACCGTGGAAAACCTTGTGGAATACGATAAAGGTCCTTTTATGGCGGCCTTAGTTCAGATACTTCACCGTACAACTGCTTATATACTGACAATCATTGTTTTAGTGTTTAGTATCCGGGCCTTGCAACAAGTTAATAACACCCTGTACCGCCGGGGAATATACCTGTTGATAAGTGTGTTGATAGCGCAAGTTACCCTGGGAATACTGACGGTGATCAATAGTGTGGGCACGATTCCTGTAGGTCTGGGCGTTTTTCATCAGGCGATCGCCATCGTTCTATTATCAGTCGTTTTATTTGTTTGGTTTCCTTTGCGGAAGGACCCAATCTGACGTAAATGTGGAAAACCCTGTGGAAAAGTGAATTATACTGAGTTGGTCTGCTTTTACGTAATAAATACTGTTTTTTCTCCCTAAATGATATGAATTTATAGCGCTTATGCCGGTCTATTGGTTAGCTGACGATTCACTGGATTTTCCCGACCCCGGGGGAGCTAACGAAGATGGTCTGGTTGCGCTGGGTGGAGATCTTTCTCCGGAGCGGTTGCTCAATGCCTATAATCAGGGATTATTCCCCTGGTTCAACGAAGGGGATCCTATCCTCTGGTGGTCACCTGATCCCCGATTCGTCTTATTTCCGGGCGAATTGAAGGTTTCGAAAAGTATGCGTCCCTACTTCAACCAACGCAAATTCGAAGTGACCTATGATGCCGATTTCCGGGCCGTTATTACTGCCTGCCAACAAATGTACCGTCCCGGTCAGGGTGGTACCTGGATTACCGACGACATGGTAGAAGCTTACTGCCAACTACATCGCCTGGGCTTTGCTCACAGTGTGGAGGTTTGGAAAGATAAAAAGCTCGTTGGGGGGTTGTACGGTATTGCCCTGGGACGCATTTTCTTCGGTGAATCCATGTTTGCCAAGGCTAGTAATGCTTCCAAATTCGGGTTCATCTCCCTGGTGCGCCGGCTGGAAGAACACGGTTACACTCTGATCGATTGCCAACAGGAGACCCGGCACCTCGCCAGCCTGGGGGGGCGTGGGATTCCCCGCTCCGGATTCCTGCAATACCTGGCCGATAATGACATGGAAAAGACGGAGCGGGGCAAATGGAGTTGACAGGTCTGAGGTTTGAGGTTTTTTTGTGCGTCAGTGGCCACCCAGCTCATTTTTCCATATCTTCAAAAAACCTTTAAACAGGACAGTCCCAACTAGTACTATGGACCCCCAACCATTGAAAAAGGATCCCAATTATGCGACGCATTGCTTTATTACTCCCCGTCATTATTCTCTTGTGTAGTTTTCGAGCTACCGAACGAGATCTCTTTATTTCCGGTTACTTTCAGCCGCCGGTGGCCGACCTGATGCGCCTGTCGGGTACCTTTGGTGAATTGCGTTCCAACCATTTTCACGCAGGTCTGGATATTAAAGGCGGAATGAACGTACCCATTTTGGCAGCAGCCGACGGCTACGTTTCCCGCATCAGTGTCTCGGGATCGGGTTATGGAAATGCCTTGTACATCGATCATCCCAAAGGCTATACCACCCTGTACGGGCACCTGAATGCCTTCTCCAGCGACATTGCTGATTACGTTAGAAAAGAACAAGAGAAACGCGAATCCTTCTCGGTGGAATTGTACCTTAAACCCGGACAGTTTCCGGTCAAACAAGGCGAGCAGGTAGCCTTGATGGGAACAACCGGTAGCTCTTCGGGGCCACATCTGCACTTCGAGATCCGGGATTCCGAGACCGAAAAGGCCCTGAATCCCCTTAAATTTGGATTGAACTTTGATCAATCCTCTTCCCTGCGTCTACACCAACTCAAAGTATACGAACTCGACGAAGAAAAACAGTTCTTGCACGCCGAAGAATACGACCCTTTCTACTCGGGTGGTGAATACAACATCCGGGGTAATACCATCACGGTCCGGTCACCACGGATCGGACTAGCCCTGAAAGCTTACGATCACATGAATGGTGGTCGCAACTGGAATGGCATTTACGGTATGGATCTGGAGGTGGATGAACATCCAATTTTCCGTTTCCGGATGGATGCCATCGGCTTCGAAGAGTCCCTTTACATCAATGCCCATCTTGATTACCGGGAATACCGGGAAGAACGATCCTATTACAACCGCTGCTTTTTACTCCCGGGCAACAAATGCAGTATTTACCAAAGTGTTCAGAACGAAGGCTTCATCGAATTAGAAGTAGGGGAACGAGTGCCCGTGCGTATGCGGGTGCTGGGGGTAGGAAATACCGAACGTATTCTGACCTTTTGGCTGGAGCGCGAACCGGGTAGCCGACCCGATCCGCCGGTACCCCACCAATACTGGCTCGAACACGATCAGGACAACATCATCAGCAACTTTCACTTGTATATGCACCTGCCACAGGGGGCTATCTATCAAGATCTGCCCATGACCTACAATCAGGCGGAGGAAGCGTCGTTTCAGGTCTTCTCACCGGTGCATAGTATTCACGAGCCACTTACCCCGGTTCATAAAAGCTTTACGCTTGGGATACGGCCGACCCTCATTCCCGACGAGTTGCGTGATAAAGCTTTCATTGGGCGTTGTACGGATAATAACCGGGTAGTCAATTACGGGGGCGAATGGAAGGATGGCATGCTGGTTACCCGTACCCGCACATTTGGCGACTATGCCATCATGGTCGACGAGGAAAAGCCGGATATCCGGGCCGACCGATTTCAGCGCGATATGCGCGGATGGACATCCATGCGTTTCCGTATCGATGATAACCTGCCGACTTCGGGTATGGCCCGGTCGCTATCGTGGCGTGCAACTGTCGATGGCAAATGGGCTTTGTTGGTCCACGATGCTAAACGCGATCGGCTTACCTACGAGTTTCCGGATGAGTTGGAATCTGGCGAACACTCCTTCCGCCTGGAAGTGACGGATGCCATGGGCAATGTGGAGGTCTTCGAAGAATCCTTTTTGCGATGAAAACCTCCTGCGTAATCGTATGTTGATTGTAAACAAGACAATAACACAAAACAAACGATTATGACCCACTTGAATGAGGGCGATAAGGCCCCGGACTTTTCCGGCTTGAACCAGGATGGTGAAACGGTTTCTCTGAGTGATTATAAAGGCAAGAAACTGGTCTTGTTCTTTTACCCTAAGGATAATACGCCGGGCTGTACGGCCGAAGCCTGCAGCCTGCGCGATCATTTCCAGGAGTTGAAAGACCAGGGGTACGAGCTTTTGGGCGTAAGCCCCGACAGCCAACGCAAGCACCAGAATTTCATCAAAAAATTTGAATTGCCCTTCCCGTTATTGGCCGATACCGAACAGGATGTGTTGAATGCCTACGGCGTATGGGGCGAAAAATCCATGTACGGCCGTACCTACATGGGCGTATTCCGCACCACTTTCGTGATCAATGAAAAAGGCGTGATCGAAAAGATCTACAAAAAGGTGAAAACCAAAGCGCACGCTGAGCAGATCCTGGATGATGCTGCCTGATCAAACCTTTGGCGTGCTGTAAAAGACCGACAAAAAGGCCATCGCCAGTTTCATGGCGGTGGTCACCTCTTTACTTGCCTCGTCGACGATGATCCAATCGCGGGGATCGCCTTCGTATTCAGTGTAGATAGTGTAGTTTCCGTATGAATCGCCCCGGATCACCCACTTGGCATCCAGATTGCGGTAGGGGCGTTCCCAGGTCAGGGTAGTATTGCCGCCCACAATTCGCCAGCTATTGATGTCGCCGGGATAGACCATCCGCATAGTCACGATCTCGTTGGCGTAGCGCACTTCCCATTGATCGGATCGGTTGACCCATTTTTGTCGGATGGTCCCGGTATAGCCATCCCATCGCACCCGCCATTGGGTCCAGTCGTCACCCATAGGGTATTGGCGTTCCAGGGTACCGGCCTGCCGTTCGACCGGGCTGGCAAGGTACCATTCCCCAAAGGAGTCACTCCAGCGGCTGTGCATGCCGTAGAGCTCGGTTTGGGCTTTCGCCAAAAAGGGAAGGGTGCAGAATAGGAAAACCAGTAGACGCATGGACGCTTGTTTGGAAATACAACGCAGGAAGGCTGGCTGGTAGTGTTGGAGACGAACCTGGTCGATCACCTACTAAAAATCCCAAAGAACCAGCGATGTGATTCTTCGGGACTTTCAGCATTGGTTGGAAAGTTACCTAAAACGGCAGATCGTCATCCATAGACTGCTGCGATGGTTCATCATCGGCACTCGGAAAATCGGTACCGAAATCATTGGGTTGCGCTGAGGGAGCTGCAGTGGTGGTAGCACCTCCTGCTTCCACGCGCCAGGCATTGAGGTTGGTGAAATATTTGCCGTTCCATTCCCGACCGCGCAGATCGAAGTGGACCTTGATCTGATCACCTTCGCTATAATCGTCGATCAGCCCGCAGCGATCCTGGACCAATTGAAATTTCACCATTTGGGGATAGTTGCCATCGGCAACCTCGATTACGAATTCACGGGCCTGGAAGGTGGCGGTTTTACTTTCGGTTTCGAACTTTTTATGGAGCTTACCCTCTACTTCAAAAGACATATATAGTGGTTGTTTTTGCTTATTAAATCCTATTAATCAGTAAGGTGCAAAGGTACGAGAAAATTGGGGTGGGAATTAAGCCCCGCAGCGGTTTTTTGAGGTATTTACCAGACAAATCATTTCTTTGTAAATCAATCTGTTCATTTATACCACTTCGTTGTCGGTATAGCAGGAACGACCTCAAAAAACCGCTGCAGCTCCGTTCTACCCGTGCTGTACATACACTACGTACTTTTCTTTAAAATAGGGTGTCTGCGGAAAAAAGTCGAACACCTCTTCCTGATCCACGTAATGGCCGGTCCCCAATTCCTTGATCTCCTGACGCAGATCACCACCTTTCAGCGTGATCAGTCCGTTGGGAACTACGTGCTTCTGTTTTTTCTTGATCAGCGGGAAGGACCAGGCGACCAGTTTGTCGAGACTGGCGACAGCCCGGCAAATGACGAAATCGTATTTTTGTTTGGTCTCTTCGGCCCGTTGGTGGAGTGCTTTGACATTCGTTAATTCCAATGCATTGATGATCTCCTGGACCACCATGACCTTCTTGCGGGTGCCGTCGATCAGGGTGAACCGTACGTCGGGGAAAAGGATAGCCAAAGGAATGCCGGGCAATCCACCGCCCGTTCCCAAATCGAGGATCTCCGCATCGGGTTCGAATTCCACAAAGCGGGCGATGGCCAGGGAGTGCAAAATATGGTGATCGTAGACCGCGTCGATATCCTTCCGTGAAATGACGTTAATCTTTTGATTCCAATCCCGGTATAAGTCACCTAACTTTTGAAGTTGATGCAATTGGTGTTCGTCGAGCTCGGGGAAATACTGCTGAATTAATTCCATGTATCAGTCGAGTTGTTCGGCAAAAAATGCCCACAGGTTATCCGCTGCGGGAAGGGGGGCGGTGATTTTTTCCGTTTGCCCGGAAACGGGATGAGTGAACGAGATCGTATGTGCGTGCAAGTGAATAGACCGGTCGGGGTTACGTCGGCGATCACCGTACTTTACGTCTCCTTTGATGGGACAATCGATGGCTGCCAATTGTGCCCGGATCTGGTGGTGGCGTCCGGTGAGTAGTTCGATCTCCAGTAAATAGTAGTTATCGCTTTCGGCTAGCAGCCGGTAGGTCAGTTCCGCTTTTTTGCTGTCGGGGGTACCTTCGGGAACGGCGGTGGATTTATTGGTGCGTCCATCGCGCAGCAGGTGGTGTACCAGGCGTCCTTCTTTTTCGGTGGGTTTAGTACTTACTACGGCCAGATAGGTCTTGTGTACTTCGCGTTGTTTGAACTGTTGGTTCAGGTGGGCCAGTGCTTTTTTATTTTTGGCCATCAGCAGCACACCACTGGCCGGCCGGTCGAGGCGGTGGATGAGTTCTACCTTACTTTTTGTGTAGATGGAAGCCAGTTGCAGGATGGATTTATCGCCGGTACGGTCATCCTGGACGGGCAACCCCGGCGGTTTGTTAAAGGCAATAAGTTGGTTATTCTTGTACAATACCCAATCACCAATCGATTGATCAGTCCACTTCTTCATAGTCAATATATTCGCCATCGTCGTCTTGTTGATTCGGAGGCTGGTTCGTCGAAGAATCCTGTGAACGCCGGTTCAGGGGGCTCCGCGGAACGGCCCGGTTCAGGAATGTATTCTTCTGATAAAAAATGCGGTACGCCAGGTAGATAACGACCAACGTAAGCAGGAGGTCAAGCATAGTTCTTTTCTTTTTGCAAAGGTAGGCCTTGTGGGCGGCCCGTAAACCCTAAAGCTGGCAATATTTTATTAGATTTGCAGTTCAGTAAAAAAAGGGCTTACCCCTTACAACTCAAAGAAATACCCGATTCCGAACCTCAACGATTCGCATTACATGAACGCATTTAAACGCATAAGTACCCTGACCGGTTGGGCCGTTTTTGCCATATCCGCTATCGTCTACTTCTTTTCCGTAGAACGCACCGGTAGTTTATGGGACTGTGGCGAGTTCATTCTGGGAGCTTACAAACTCCAGGTAGTCCACCCCCCGGGAGCTCCCCTCTTCATTCTTGTCGGCCGCATGTTTACCTGGGTAGCCGAGATTTTTTCCAATGATCCGGCAGATATTGCCTTTGCCGTCAACCTGATGTCGGGCATCTGTACGGCCTTTGCAGCCGCTTTTGTAGCCTGGATCACCATCAACCTGGGAAAAATGGCCCTGATTGGCCGCGATCAGGCACCTGATCAGGCACAAAATATTGCACTGGCCGCCTCCGGCCTGGTGGGTGGTCTGACGACTGCCTTTGCTACCTCCATCTGGTTTTCGGCCGTTGAGGGTGAGGTATATGCGATGTCGACCTTCTTTACCACGCTGGTAGTTTGGGCAACGGTTAAGTGGTACATTCATCCCGATGACCCCAAACAGGACCGCTGGCTGGTATTCGCTATTTTTATGGCCGGCCTGTCCATGGGCGTTCACTTACTGTCTATTCTTACCTTCCCCGCGCTGGCCATCTTCTACTACCTGAAAAAATACAAAGACCATACCCTGCTGGGAATGGGTATTGCCGCGGCCGTGGGGGTAGGTATCATTGGTTTTATTCAGGCTGTGGTTATTGTGGGGATTCCCAAACTGTGGTCAGCCTTCGAACTCTTTACCGTTAACACCCTGGGCATGGGATTGCACAGCGGATTGATCCCTACCATACTATTGATCGCAGCTGTATTTTTCTTTGCGCTGCGATTTGCCCACCGCCGCAATAATGGATTATTGCAACGGATCATCGTATCGGCTATGCTGATCGTGATTGCCTTTACCGCTTACGGGGTAGTAGTGATCCGGGCTAATGCCTCGACACCGGTGAATATGAATAATCCGGATAATGCCATGCGTCTGATCCCCTACCTCAACCGGGAACAGTACGGCGAACGCGCCCTGCTGCGCGGACCCCAATTCAATGTGGATCGCCCGGCCAGCTACGATTTCAAAGATCGCTACGACTGGACCGGTGATCGCTACGAAGTGGTTACTCAAAAGATCACTCCCGAATATGCCGATAACGATAAAGTACTCTTCCCCCGCATGGGTGATCCTACCCAGGGTCGCCCCAGACTGTATAAAATGTGGATGGGCCTGGATCCGGATAAACCAATGCCTCCCGGTAGGCCGAATATGGGCGACAACCTGACCTTCTTCTGGAAATACCAGTTCAACTGGATGTACTGGCGCTATTTCTTCTGGAATTTTGCCGGAAGGCAGAATGAGGATCAAGGCTATTTTTCCTGGGATAAATCAGCCGGTCACTGGATATCGGGGATACCATTTATTGATGAGGCCAAACTGGGAAATCAATCAGAGCTTCCGCAAAACTGGAAACAAGCCAAGGGGCGGAATACCTACTACATGTTGCCCTTCCTGTTCGGGTTGCTGGGACTGTTCTTCCACGCCAACCGGCGCAAGAACGATTTTGTAGCCCTGTTGGGCTTATTCGTCATTACCGGTATCGGTATTATAATTTACTCAAACCAGCCACCGAACGAGCCCCGCGAACGGGATTACGTGCTGGCGGGATCGGTATTTACCTATGCCATTTGGGTTGGTATGGGTGTGCTGGCTCTATTTACTATTCTGCGGGAACGAGCGAAAATGAGTGGTATGGTGGCCGCAGTACTGGCGGGTGCTATTACCCTGTCAGCCCCCCTGATCATGGTCGCCGAGAACTTCGATGATCACAGCCGCCGTCTGAATACCGGAGCCCGTGATTACGCGGTTAACTTCCTGGAAAGCTGTGCAGAAAATGCCGTCGTATTCACCTACGGTGATAACGATACCTATCCGCTGTGGTACGCCCAGGAGGTGGAAGGGATCCGTACCGACGTGCGGGTGATCAACCTGAGTCTTATTGCCGTAGACTGGTATATCGATCTGCTACGTCGCCGCATTAATGACTCACCGGCCCTGAACCTGACTATTTCCAAAGAGGGTTATCGTGGGCGGAATCGGAATCAGGTCATGTGGCCGGGTCAGGCCCGTATGCCCCAGGCTACCCTGGAACAGTTCATGCAATTCCTGAGTGAAACCCACGAGCTACCCCTGCAGGGCGGACAGATGACGGAAACGTACATGCCGACCCAGAACGTATTCATCCCGGTGGATAAGCAGGAAGTTTACGAGGCCGGTGTGCTCACCGAGGCCGACTCCGCGAATATCGTTAACCGCATTCCGCTCAACCTGAGTGGCAAGGATTACCTTACCAAGGATGAGGTGGCGATATTGGATATCATTAGTTCCAACATCTGGGAGCGTCCGATCTATTTTGCGGTGACTATTCGTCCGGAAAAGATGATGGGGCTACAAAATTATACCCAATTGGAAGGTATGGCCCTGCGCATTATTCCCGTACGGTCAGAGGGTGTACCTAATTTAGGTGTAATCGGTAGTGGACGGGTTGCTCCGGATATCGTGTACGAAAACGTAATGAATGATTTCCGTTGGGGGAACTTCGATAAGTACGACCTCTTTGTGGATGAAAGCTACGGACCGAGCGTACAGAGTCTGTACTTACTGATGCGTCGTACCGCCGATGAATTCCTTGCAATGGGAGAAACGCAAAAGGCCATCGATCTGGCCGATAAATACTTTGAGGTCTTCCCGGCCATGAATTTCGAATACGACTCCCAAACGTTTTCCATGATTAACGTTTATGTGCGGGCGGGAGCTTATGATAAGGCCAAGCCACATATGCGCATGTTGGCAGATGCTGTATTGGATCGACTTGAATTCTACGATTCTTTATCACCAGAAATAGTGAATAGCAGCTACAGCAGAGCACAACAATTGGACTTGTATTCAGTGCGTGTGCTCGGTCAAGCAGCCACCGAAATGGGTGATACCGAGTTACAGGAACGATTTAAAGCAATGTTTTCGCCCTATTTGCCTGAACAAAATCAAGGACAACAACCCCAGCAATTGCTGCGGGACTAATTTCCGTTAGGCTGGGCATAGACTATCTCTTAAAGTGATCATTTTCAACGCCCAAAACCTCCCGGTACAGAGTAATTGGTATTTGGATTTAAACAAGTCCTACTACCAAATACCCTATACTAAATACAACGTAAGGTTGTCGCTTTCAGTAGTTTTTCGAACTGCTGACCCTCACAACCTTACGTTCATAAAATAAAGCGTATGTCGACGATTAAAAAAATGGCCATCGGTTGCGATCATGCGGGCTTTCCCTACAAGGAAGCCGTCAAAGCACTGTTAGCCAAGCGCTCCATCGAAGTAACGGATTACGGAACCAATTCACCGGACTCGGTGGATTACCCCGATTTTGTGCATCCGGTCGCCACTGATGTGGAAGAAGGGAAAGTCGACCTGGGTATCGTTTTGTGTGGGAGCGGTAACGGAGCCGCCATGACTGCCAATAAACACCAGGGGGTACGCGCCGCTTTGTGTTGGGTGCCGGAACTGGCCAGCCTGGGACGCGAGCACAATAACGCAAATGTACTGTCCATCCCCGTCCGCTTCGTATCGGAGGAAACTACCCTGGAAATGGTCAGAGCATTCCTCGACGCTGAGTTCGAAGGAGGGCGCCACGAGCGTCGGGTAAACAAAATCGCCTGCTCCTAGCGGAACCGCTTACAAAAACAGAAAGGCCGATCTCGCATTTACGAGATCGGCCTTTCTGTTTTTGTAAGCAGTAAAAAAGAAGGTGGGCCTTCCAGACCAAGCGTCCCCCCGAAGTTGGTCTTTCTAGCCCACCAGTGTTTACGATTTACATATCAAAACACTTGCTTTCAAATTGTGGCGTTTTGTTTCGCGCCACACATTCCTTAATACGGACCTGTTTTGGAAAGGTTACTACCGCCCGAAAAAAAATTTAGTATTTGAGAAGCTGTTTGAATTTGGGTTTATACCAACAACCAAGTGGTTTGGCTTCGATGTACTTGATGTTGGGACTCCAAACCACTTCGAGTCGAATATATACCCGCGTAAAAAAAGTTGGGGTAAAGCCAATCCTTTTCGGAAGCGGTATATGTCAAAATGACAGCAATACTACCCTGGCATGCTGTTTGTCCTGTTTTTGCCGAAAGGCTAATCAAAAAAATAAGAACTATGCAGAAGGGTACCATTTCTGTACAGACGGAAAATATATTTCCGATCATCAAACAGTTCCTGTATTCTGATCAGGAGATATTCTTGCGAGAGCTCGTATCGAATGCCGTAGATGCCACCACCAAACTGAAGGCGCTCGCCCGCCGCGGAGAGGTCGATGGAGAGATCGGTGATACGACCATCGATATTCTCATCGATTCCGATAAGGGCACACTCACCATTCGCGACCAGGGAATTGGTATGACGGAAGAGGAAGTACAAAAATACCTAAACCAGGTAGCCTTTTCCAGCGCCGAAGAATTCCTCGCCAAATACAAGGACGACGCCGGCATCATCGGCCACTTTGGTCTGGGTTTCTACTCGGCCTTTATGGTGGCCGATAAGGTGGAAGTTGTTACCAAATCGTATCAAAAGGACGCGGAGGCCGTGGTCTGGACCTGCGAAGGTAATCCCGAGTATACCATCGAAAGCTCGGAAAAAGCAGAACGCGGTACAGATATCGTGCTACACATCGGTGAGGACAGCAAGGAATACCTCGAAGAGAATCGCATTGAAGAACTGCTGCAGAAATACTGCAAATTCCTTCCGGTAGCCATTCGCTTCGGTACTAAAGAGGAGAAGGTAACCGAGGGTGAAGGTGAAGAGGCCGAGGAGAAAACCATCACGGTCGACAATATCATCAACAATCCGGAACCCCTCTGGAAAAAGACGCCGACCGATTTGAGCGATGAGGATTATCGCTCGTTCTATAACGAATTGTATCCGTATTCCATGCAACGTCCGATGTTCTGGATTCACCTGAACATCGACTTCCCCTTCAATCTTACGGGGGTGCTTTACTTCCCGCAGGTGAGTAACGGCATGGAAATGCAGAAGAATAAAATTCAACTCTACTCCAATCAGGTGTACGTAACCGACAATGTGTCGGATATTGTACCGGAATTTTTGACACTTCTGCACGGAGTGATCGATTCGCCGGATATTCCACTTAACGTATCGCGTTCTTACCTGCAATCCGATAGCAACGTGAAAAAGATCACGGGCTACATCACCAAAAAGGTCGCGGAAAAGCTGAATGATCTGTATAAAGAAGATCGCGAAGCCTACGAAGGTAAGTGGAAAGACCTGGGGGTATTCGTGAAATACGGTATGATCACCGAAGACAAATTTTACGATCGCGCACAGAAATTTGCCTTGCTGAAGAATACGGATGGTGCTTTCTACACCCTGGAAGAATACAAAGATAAGGTGAAAGAAGCCCAGACCGATAAGCACGACCGGGTGGTCTATATTTATACCCACGATGCGGATGCCCACCACGCTCAGGTCGCTGCTGCCAAAGAGAAGGGATACGATGTGCTGGTCATGAACCACGTGATCGACAACCACTTCATGCAACAACTCGAGCAAAAGGAAGGTAAAGTCACCTTCGTGCGCGTCGATTCGGATACCGTCGATAAGCTCGTCCAAAAAGACGAGGAAGCCGAATCGGTACTGAGTGAAGACCAGCAGAATACGGTGAAGTCGATCTTTGAAGGCGTACTGGGTGAGCAGTCCGGCGCTTCGGTCGAACTGCGTCCGCTATCGCCCCAGGATCAGCCGGTGATGATCACCAAGCCGGAATTTATGCGTCGTATGCAGGAAATGCAGGCCATGCAGGGCATGGATATGGGCGTGATGCCCGAAATGTATAACCTGGTGATCAATTCTAACCACGAATTGATCGCTCAGGACCTCCTCAACCGCGATGACGACAGCAAAAAAGAGGTGGCTGATTACCTCTACAAAGTGGCCCTGCTCAACCAGGGCATGCTGAAGGGGGCCCAGCTAACGGAGTTCGTCAACCGTAGCCTCTCCTTCCTCAAGAAGTAATCAGAACAGGTTTGAGGTATGAGGTTTGAGGTATGAGGTTTGGGGTTTGAGGTAACCTATTGCCTGACCTCAAACCCCAAACCTCATACCTAATACCTGTTAAAGCACCTTAACCGTGCTGATGATGTGCTCCAGGTACATCATAAAATTCCGTTTATCCTCGCCGGGAGCATGGACGAAGCCGTCGATCATGACCAACTCATTGTCTTTAGGATCGTGGATGAGGTAGGTTACGAAGGAGCCACCCATATAATCGTTTTCCACTTCCCAGATACCCTTGGCCTGCAGGGCATACTTATCGTCGATGGTTGTAGATTCCACGTACATGGGCAAATCCACATCGTTGATTTTCATGTAGGAATTCTCGGCCTGGCTTTCGATGTGTGCCCGCCCGAGCGAATCGCGTAATGCTTTCAGGTGCTCCCGCGTAAGCTGGTCGCGGCTGGTGTAAGGCTCCTTGTACAGCAGGAGATTGCTACTCAGGTTGGCGGTTTCCTTGCGTAGCCACATAATGTTGGGTTCATCAATGGCCGCGTAGTACTCGCCCGGGATCTTAAGATCGATATCGATATTATTCCGAACGGCTGTTTCCAGTTTCTGATCGCGGCTATCGAGGTAGACAGTGGCTTCGAGCTTGCGGTAGTCGTGTTCCCGAATGCGTTTGAGAACGGCCGGAAAATTGCGTCGCAGTCGATCGATCAGGTCTTGCTGGTTGCGACCAAACAAGTAGATGATTAATTGTCCGCGGGCCCATTTATCCTTGATGGCCATCACGCTCACTTTGTCGGATTGCATAGCCTGATTAATGCGGTCGGCCGGCACGTGCTCACGTAACAACTTGGTCGTAGGCGAATTAGCATCGGCCAGGTTGGCGACAATCATGTAGGTACGCAATTCTTTCCGCAATTTATCGGCGCGTAGTTCCGAGGGGGTAAAGTGCTTCAGGTCCAGGATGGGTTCGGGTTGTGGCAATATGGGATAAGCCGATGCGTAATAGTAATCGATCGTATCCCCGATATTACTTTCCCACATGTCCTGGTCGGTAATAATGGTCAGTTCATTCATTTTGCCGAAAGCCGTGGGCACTGATTTCATGCTTTGGGCAACTTGTTCGGCCTGCTCACCACAAGCTGTCAGGGCGACGCCCAGGATGAGCAGTAATATGCTTCGTGTTATACTCATATGTACGTTCTTGGTCCTTATGTAAAGATAACGCTTGCGCCAAAAGGTCGTTCGACCAAAGGCATTTCTTTCCAGGGTAGATGCCTGCACCATCCTTTTTGGTGCAATACGGTTCGTTAAGAAACCACTAAAGCCGGCAGACAGGGTCGGCCGGCTTTAGGTACTTCAGTTCTTTGGCTGGCTTTCGCCAAAAATGTCCCGGCGCTGTGCCGGAGCTATATTGCTCAGAACAAGCTCTGAATCACGTGTTCTTCGGTAATACCTTCGGCTTCGGCCTTGTAATTACGCACGATACGGTGACGCAGTACGTAATTGGCGATCGCTTGTACATCTTCCCGGTCGGGGGAATACTTGCCGTTGATGGCTGCGTGGCACTTGGCTCCCAGTACGAGGTATTGGGAAGCACGGGGACCTGCGCCCCAGCTGATGTATTCGTTAACCTGATCGGTGGCACGCTCGGTTTGCGGACGCGTTTTAGTGGCCAGCGACACTGCGTATTCCAGCACATTATCGGCAATCGGGATCTTGCGGATCAGTTGCTGAAAGGCCAGGATTTGTTCACCGGTAACTACGTGTTTCAAATCGAAGTTCTGGATGGTGGTCGTTCCTTTCACGATGTCGATCTCCTCGGCGTAGCTTGGGTAATCCAGGGGTATGTTGAACATAAAACGGTCGAGCTGGGCCTCGGGCAAGGGGTAGGTACCCTCCTGCTCAATGGGGTTCTGCGTAGCCAGTACGAAAAAAGGTTTGGGTAGCAAATGACGTACCCCGGCTACCGTCACGCTTTTTTCCTGCATGGCCTCCAACAGCGCGGCCTGGGTCTTGGGGGGCGTACGGTTGATCTCATCAGCCAGCACGATGTTCGAGAAAAGCGGACCCGGATTGAATTTAAAGTGACGGTCTTCGTCCAGGATTTCCGATCCCATAATGTCCGAAGGCATCAGGTCAGGCGTAAACTGTATCCGTTTAAAGTCAAGATCCATTACCTCGGCAATGGTACTCACGAGCAGGGTTTTGGCCAGCCCCGGTACACCGACCAACAGGCTGTGTCCGTTACTGAACAGAGAAATGATCACGGACTTAACGACTTCGTCTTGACCCACGATGACCTTACCAATTTCATCACGGAGGTCCTTATAGGATTGGGAGAGCGCGTCAACAGCTTCTACATCAGATTTGAATTCAGTCTGGGCCATTCAGATTTGTTTTAGTTTTTGCGTACACTAAAGTAAGGAACGTGTCCTACTTATAATGGGATTAAGCGGTCAAAACAGACCAATTACGCCATAATGATGATAAAAGGTCGCCCTATAGGCAGTTGAAACTGTATAACGCCCCTTGGAAGGCCTTTGTTTCACGCTTTTTCAGCGAGAC
Organism: uncultured Saprospiraceae bacterium; assembly: GCA_964342305.1. Lineage (GTDB taxonomy): Bacteria > Bacteroidota > Bacteroidia > Chitinophagales > Saprospiraceae > DT-110. The sequence goes on from CAYFGK010000004.1 coordinate 91,033, forward strand.
AGCCGGGAATAAAGAGACCGAAGAGACTTAGAGAACGAAGGGACTCAAGAGACTTAGAGAACGAAGGGACTCAAGAGACTTAGAGAACGAAGGGACTCAAG
>CAYFGK010000004.1:91233-108058 GCA_964342305.1 uncultured Saprospiraceae bacterium
AGACTTAGAGACCGAAGGGACTCAAGAGACTTAGAGACCGAAGGGACTCAAGAGACTTAGAGAACGAAGGGACTCAGGAGACTCAGAGACCGAAGGGACTCAAGAGACCTTAGGAACGAAGGGATCGTCTACAATTTCTTCTGATTTCATATTTCTGACCTCTGATCTCACACCTCACACCTCACACCTCACACCTCAAAGAGGGCATTTCCACAACATATCCGCAATGGGATAGGACTTGGGGATATAACTGTAATGCCACCACTCTGTACTGGTTGGACGAAACTGATTGTTCTCCATAGTGATCTTCAGTAACTTTCGGTTGGCCAGTACCGTATCTGGCAGATCCGTGTAGTTGTGGTAGGCACGAGGCCCGAAAAAATCAAAATCGGTACCCATATCGAGCTCCTTGCCGTCGGCATCGACGATGGTGAGGTCCACGGCAGCACCGCGGTTGTGCATGGAGCCTTTGCGCGGATCGGCTACGTAGCGCGGGTCGGGTACTTTCTCCCATAGCTTATACTGAATGGGTCTTGGACGGTAGCAATCAAAGAACTTTAATCCCAGTCCCCGTTCGGCCAGCTCGTCCTGTATGTTCCGGATAGCGAGGGCTACTTCGGGCCGCAGGAAACAGCGTCCGCAGTCATACATCACCGTATCCACGAAGTTGTTATCGGTAGCATACCGCAGGTCGAACACTGCATTGGGCAGTAAGCGGCTCACCTCGGTCCATTGGGTGGTATCGTAATCGGGTGGAACTATGGTATCGGCATTTTCGGCAGCTTGCTGCAATATGGTGGTATCAGCCACATTCGCTCCGGTGGTAATCTGCTTTTGAGTTGGCCCCGGGCTACAACCGATGCAGACGGCTACGACCAACCACAGGATGGTTTTAGGATTCTTCATTTTTGGTTAATTTTGCGTCGATTTTTTGAAATATTCGGATGAAGGACTTACGCATACCTGCCTGGTTATACGGGCTTTTTGGCTTGTTATTGGTACCGGCCTTACTCATCAATCTGGGATTGATGACCTTCATCGATGATGAGGGTATTCGCACACTGGTTGCTTTGGAAATGGATTTTTCCGGCAACTGGATCACCCCAACTTTGCATGGCGAATACTACTACAAAAAGCCACCGCTCTTTAACTGGATCCTGCTGGGCTGGTTTTACCTGACCGGAAAAGTTAGTGAATTTACGGCCCGCATCCCAACCGTAGTGGCTTTACTGGGGTATTGCGGCACCATCTATTATTTTTTGCGGAAGCATACAAATTCCGCCAATGCCTTTCTCCATGCCCTGGTTGTACTGACCTGTGGGCGTATTCTGTTCTGGGACTCCATGCTGGCCCTGATCGATATCACCTTCTCCTGGGTGATGTACGGTCTTTTTATGGTCACCTATCACGCCTTTGAAAAAGAGCGGTGGACCCGATTATTCGTACTTACCTACGCACTGACCGCCATGGGTTTTTTGTTGAAAGGCCTGCCTGCGGTGGTATTTCAGGGGTTTACGCTGCTGGCTTACTTTTCGTACCGGGGCGCGTTCCGGCGCCTGTTCAGCTGGCAGCACCTATTGGGCGGATTGGTATTTGTGTTGACTGTCGGTGGATATTACGGGGTATATCACCAGTACAATGACCTGAATAATGTGTTCCGGACGCTGGTCACCGAGTCTTCCCAACGCACGGTAGTGAATTACGGGATATGGAATACCGTCAAACATGTTTTTACTTTTCCTCTGGAGATGACCTACCATTTTCTGCCCTGGTCGATAATGGTTGTTTATCTGGTGCACCGCAGAGTATTGGGGCTGTTGCGTGCCGATCGTTTCATTGCCTTTAATGCCTTGGTGTTCCTGGCCAATATCCTGATCTACTGGACCTCGCCTGAGGTGTATCCGCGCTACCTTCTCATGTTGGCACCATTACTATTTACTGTCTTTTTGCATCTGCACGCACACCACCGTAGTGAGCAGACCTGGCAGTACAAGGGGGTTTCTTTTTTCCTGGCCTTGCTGATGGTGGTTATGGTGTTGGTGTGGTGGGCACCGCCCTTCCTGGAGCGCACGGATATCGTCGATCACCGGTGGTGGAAAGCCTGGAGTGTGGCGGTCGTCAGCACTGGTTTGGGAATAGCCTACCGGAAGATGCCAAATAGCCGCCTGGTCATTTTAGGGTTAGCCCTGCTTGCTTTCCGGATCGGCTTCAACTTCTTTGTGCTCCCCGACCGCAACGCCAATGATTACGGGGACCTTTGTCGCGAGCGGTCCATTGCGGTGGGAGAGGCTTACCAAGACCGCCCGCTTTACGTGTATTCCTTCGAGACGGAGATGCAAATGACCAACTCTGCATATCTCACCGCCGAGCGCAAAGCCATCATTCCGGTGGTAGCTGAACCACAAGAGCCTGATGCCTTGTATATTATTGATCCATTAAGTTTGCCCGATCTCTCCTATCAAGTGGTAGATTCCATATTTTTGCGGCACGGTAAGCGAACCTACTACATCGGCCAGTTTACAAAACCAACGAATACACCCGACTCCCCATCAAGAAATGATTGATTATGGCACAACCGAAAATATCCGTCGTAGTGACGGTCTACAACGAAGAAGAGAACATCCGCCCGCTGGTAGAGCAGATAACGACGGCCATGGATGGAATCGACTACGAGATCGTTTATGCGGACGACGGGTCTACGGATCAAACGGTACCCATTCTCCACAGCCTGGAACACCCACGTTTGCGGGTAGTGGAACTAAAGCGCAACTACGGTCAGAGTTCGGCCCTGATGGCGGGTATTGACTACGCTAATGGGGAATACATTGCCACTATGGACGGTGATTTACAAAATGACCCTTCGGATATTCCACAGATGCTGGAGCTTGCCGAAAAAGAAGGCTACGATATGGTAGCCGGGAACCGTGCCAACCGCCAGGACGGCATGTTTTTGCGCAAGATCCCCAGCCGGATTGCCAATTACATCATCCGTGAGGCGGGGGGGGTTAAATTGAAAGATTACGGTTGTGCTTTGCGGGTCATGAAAGCCGATCTGGCCAAAGATCTGGGACTGTACGGTGAGCTTCACCGCTTTATTCCCTTGCTGGCTCACCTGGAAGGAGCCCGCTACACTCAGATCGACGTGAAGCACCACGCCCGCCAGTTTGGTAAATCCAAATACGGCCTGAATCGCACTTTCAAGGTGGTGAGTGATTTGCTGCTGATGTTGTTCTTCAAAACGTATATGCGTCGGCCCATGCACCTGTTCGGAAATACGGGCTTGTTCCTGCTTGCCGGCGGGGTGTTGATCAATCTGTATCTGTTGGTGCTGAAGATCCTGGGCAACGACATTTGGGGTCGACCGATCTTGATTCTTGGTGTACTGTTGCTGATCGGTGGTATTCAGTTTGTAACGATCGGTATCATTGTGGAGATGCAAATGCGCACCTACTACGAATCACAGGATAAGCGTCCCTACCGGGTCCGGTCCGTTAAGAACGGTTCGGCCATCGAAGGGGTACCGACCTGATCGCAGGGCGCGGGTTAGGGATCTTTTGTTAGTTTTAGCGGAAACGCTATGCCATGCCTAAACGCCTATCCTTCCGCCAGGGACTTTCCTCTGTCTTATTTTGGTCGATTATTTCTGCGGCTTTCATTGGTCCGGGAACCGTAACCATTGCTGCCCGGGCTGGTACCGATTTTCGGATGCAGTTATTGTGGGCGCTGGTCTTTTCCATTTTCGCTACTATCGTATTGCAGGAAGCAGCGGCGCGAATCACCATCGCATCGGGTAAGAACCTGGGGCAGATCGTGGCCCGCCAGTTTTCGGAGGGCAGAGCTCGCCGACTGCGGTGGGTATTATTTGGGGCGGTAGCCTTTGGCTGTGCTGCTTACCAGGCGGGGAATCTGCTGGGAGCCCTGTCGGGGCTTGCCCTGATCGATGATCTGTCGCAGGTTTGGGCAACGCTGGTGCTGGGAGCCATTTGTTTCGGATTTTTGTGGATCGGGAATTTTCAGCAAATAGCCCGTTTGTTGGGGTTCGTAGTGGCGTTAATGGGACTGGTGTTTTTGGCAGTAGCTCTGCAATCCGATGTACGGGCGTTCGAATTGGTGGAAGGTACCTTCCGTTTGGCTATTCCCGAAGGAGGCGCTATCCTGGTGATCGGTCTGATCGGAACGACCATCGTTCCTTACAATCTGTTTTTAGCGTCGGGTATTTCGCAGGGACAGGATGTACGGGAAATGCGTACGGGCCTGGTACTGGCAATTTTGATCGGCGGGATCATTTCGGTGGCCATCATGGTCGTGGGCTCTCAATTGTACGGGACCTTTTCGTTTGCTGGCCTGGCGGAAGCACTGGGGGAGCAACTGGGCCGTTTTGCTACCCTATTTTTCAGTTTCGGACTGTTTGCGGCGGGGCTGAGTTCGTCGATCACCGCGCCACTGGCGGCTGCTATTACCGCTCAGTCACTGCTGGGAGAGGGTAGGCCGCAATGGCAGGTGCGGGGCCGCTCGTTCCGTATGGTCTGGATGCTGGTACTCGGGGTGGGCCTGTTGTTTGGTATTCTGGACGTGCAGCCCATTCCCGCCATTATTTTGGCGCAAGCCATCAATGGATTACTTCTGCCGATTATTACCGCCTTTCTGTACATGGCCGTCAATGATCGTACGCTTTTGGGCGAGCAATATGCGAATAAACCCTTATCCAACATATTAATGCTGTTGATCGTAGGCATCACTTGTTTTCTGGGGCTAAATAATGTCTGGAAAGCCATCGACCGCTCCCTGCAGCTGGGCATGGGACAGTCCACGTCGGTATTGTGGAGTTTGGGGGTACTGAGTGCGGTGTTAGTGGTTGCGCTGGGTAGCCGGGTTGCTCGCCGGCGTTGATAGGAAGCAATAAAACCTGTATTTTGATGGTAGGTGGGTATAGAGCAAATCTTCAAGTGATCGGGGTGAACTCGCGGTACAGAGTAACATATATAGGGTATAAATCAAGTATTACTGCCTGATACCTTATACAAAATACAATGTTAGGGTTTGACATTCAGTTATTTATAAATAAATCAGGCTAGCGTTATTTTTAGTCATTCGTAGTATAAATTTGGTTTATGGAGGCAAGTACGCTAAGCGATCTGACAGTTGCGGAATACCTGTCCATCGAACGGGAGCACGATCAGCGCTATGAATATCACGATGGGTTTATCTATGCATTAGCAGGTGGGTCGATAAATCATGGTGTAATAAGTAGCAATGTTAGCGGAGAATTACGCGACAAAATCAGGGAGAATGGAAAGGATTGCAGACCACTAATTGCTGATGTCAAAGTTCACATCGCTTCCTCTAACAGCTATTTATACCCCGATGTCATGGTCGTCTGCGGCGACATCGAAACGGCCGAAGAAAACAAGGAATCCATCACCAACCCGGTGTTGATCATTGAAGTACTGTCAGAATCAACGGCCAGTTACGACCGGGGCGATAAATTTCATAAATACCGGCAACTACCTTCGCTGGTGGATTACGTACTCATCGAACAGACGAGCCAGCAAGTCGATGTATTCCACCGCGATCAGGGAGGAGAACTGTGGAAGATCTCATCGTTCACCGGGGGAGAAGTTCACCTTGCCTCCCTGGATCTTACCCTTGCCTTAGAGGCTCTATACGAGGGTGTGGTGTTTGAAGAATGAGAAACGAAAAATGTGTACAAAGAAAAAGGCGTTTCACCCAGGTGGAACGCCTTTTCTAATATCTGTGGACAATTATACCGCTTCCGAAAAGGTTTGGGCTTCGCCCAACCTTTTCACGCGAGTATATACTCGACTCGAAGTGGTTTGGGACACCAAACCACTTCGTTGTCGGTATAAATGGCTTAAATAGCCACTGTTTTCATTTCGCCCTGGTACGCACCCGCTTGCAGTTTGCCGCGGATAGCCCGGAAGGCTTCGATAGTCTCTTTCACATCCTGTTCGGTATGGGCGGCCGTGGGGATCAGGCGCAACAGGATCATGCCCTTCGGAATAACCGGGTATATCACCGCTGAGCAGAAAATATTGTACTGCTGACGCATATCGTGGATCAGGTTCGTTGCTTCGCTCACCGATCCGTGCATGTATACGGGCGTCACACAGCTGCTGGTGTTACCCAGATCAAAACCGGCGTCGCGCAGACCATCCTGAAGCATATTCACGTTAGCCCAGAGTTTGTCTTTCAGTTCGGGCATGGTGCGCAGCAGCTCCAGACGCTTCAGGTTGCCGATTACCAGTGGCATGGGCAGTGACTTCGCAAAGATCTGGGAGCGAACGGAGTAGCGCAGGTAATTGATGATATCAGCATCACCGGCAATGAAGGCCCCGATACTCGCCATGGATTTGGCAAAGGTGCTGAAATAGATATCGATATCATCCTGGACGCCCTGCTCTTCGCCGGCACCGGCGCCGGTTTCGCCAAGGGTACCGAAGCCGTGTGCATCATCCACCAGTAGGCGGAAGTTGTATTTTTGTTTGTATTCGACGATCTCTTTCAGGATACCCTGCTCACCACGCATACCGAAGACACCCTCGGTAATCACGAGGATGCCACCGCCGGTTTCTTCGGCAATGACCTGAGCTTTAGCTATTTGCTTGGCAAAGCTGTCGATGTCGTTGTGCTCAAAAGGAAGACGCTTGCCCAGGTGCATGCGCACACCATCGTAGATGCAAGCGTGGTCATCTTTATCGTAGACCAATACATCGCGACGGTCAACGAGCGCATCGATAACCGACATGATGCCCTGATATCCAAAGTTGAGCAACATGGCTGTCTCCTTCTGGACGAATTCCGCCAGATTGGCTTCCAGTTCCTCATGGTATTTGGTTTCACCCGACATCATGCGGGAGCCCATCGGATAGGCGAGGCCCCATTCTTTCGCTGCTTCGGCATCCACCTTGCGTACTTCCGGGTGGTTACCCAGCCCGAGGTAGTTGTTGACACTCCACACGATCATTTCCTTGCCCATGAAAGTCATGCGGCCACCCAACTCACCTTCCAGTTTTGGAAAGGTGTAATATCCGTGCGCCTTGTCGGCGTACTGGCCCAATGGGCTTTTGTTTTCCAGCAGTTTCTGAAACAAATCCATCGCAAACAGATTTTTATTGATTAATTCCAGGCAGATTAAAAATAATCGCGCAAAGGTAATTGAATTTCAGGCAATTACTAAAGATCTACCAAATCTTTTTTACGGCGGGTGCATTGACCCACTGACTCCAATTTTTATTGTACGTGTGGAGGCTATCGGTGGTGGTTCCCGCAGGTGTTACTACCGGATAGCCGTGATTGACCCACTCGAAAATGCTTCCGTATAGATTGGTCACGTTGGTGTAGCCAATCTTCCGGAGTCGGTTTCCGATCTTTTCCGACCGGTAGCCCACTGAGCAATATAGAACGATTTCGGCCTCTTTTGGTATCCCGTCCAGAGCACTTTCCTCCAAATTACGATAGCCAAGGTAGCGGGCTCCTTCGATGTGACTAACCTCGAACTCTTCGCGGCTGCGAGTATCCATGAGATATACTTCGTCCTGTTTTTCGTGCAGTGCTTCGACCCCGATCAGAGGGGTGGAGAAGCTGAGCAGTCGCTGCAATCGGGCATCGTATTCGGGGTTTTTCAGTTGGGGTTTATCAGCCGGTATCGTCTGCGCACAACTCATGGGCAAAACCAGTACGATGGCCTGTGCGACCTGAGTGATACGTTGCCAGATATTCATAATACTCTTCATTTTCAGCGTTTAGACGGACCCTGCCCGACCTGGTCACGAATAATCTGATCGTTTTCACAAAAAGATTGCAAGCTGTTATTGGTAAAATCCTGCACTTCATCCGCAATGGCGTGGGGGTAAAGTAAGTGGATGTTCGGGCCGGCATCCAGGGTGAAATACAATGGCTGACCCGTATCGGTTCGCCAGGCCTGCACGCGGCGGATAATTTCCAGGGTATTAGGCTCCATTAATATGAAGGGTGGATGGGAGGCCATCATGAGGGCGTGCAGGGTAAGGGCCTCCTGTTCGGTTATTTGTCCGAAGGTGGCCAGATCGCCTTCTTTCAAGGCGTTCCACAGCCGGTGTAGTTGCTGCCTGGCTTGCTGGTAACGCGGATTGGCGTATGGGTTTCCGTCCATTAACTGATGCCCGGCCCGGCTACTTACCGATTTTTCCCTTTTACTTACGATTAGGATATCATCGTGAAAAGTCCGGAAATCTTCGTGCAGATGCTCACCGACCGGGATGGCGTATTCATTAGAGGAACCGTCAATCTCAACTGTTTCACCCCAGACGCCAGCGATAGGGTAGACCGACCGGCAGGCGGATCCCGATCCCAGCCGGGCGAGATAGGATGCTTTTTGCCGAAAGGCAACGTCGTTCTCCAGGTTCCCAAAAAACTGGCGCTCCAAATCACACAGGCAAAGGGCCAGGGCACTCATGCTGGAAGCAGAACTGGCGATTCCCGCTGAGTGTGGAAAAGAATTCCGGGATCTTATGGTGAGGGTCAGTTGTCGCAAAAAAGGGAATACAGCTACCTGGCTTTCCAGGTAGTTTTTGACTTTTGCGGCAAAAGCTTCGTTGGGCTGATCTTCGAAAAAAAAGGCCAGGTCAATATCCTGATCGGTGCCGGTCTTGGGTCGGTAAGCCACGGTAGTTTCCGTGTAGGCCTGATCAAGCGTAAAGCTGATCGATGGATTTTGCGGCAATTGGCGGCCGTATTTACCCCAGTACTTGATGAGCGCAATGTTGGAGGGGCTGCGCCAGGTTACTTGTCCTTCACCGAGGGTACCCCGATCGACAATGAGCTTTGGATTGCTGTAATCAGGCATGCGTTGGGTTTTGTGTCAGCAAAAGTAACTTTTTTTGTTGTCAGTGACTTTCTGACGAGCAAATCTTACAGAGAGATTGCGTAGATGAATGAGATGTATTTTCGTTTTAAAACAATAAAAATAGATTTTATTTCTTTATTTTAGATTAATTTAAAATAAATAACCTGATTGTTCCGCGTGGAACAATCAGGTTATTGCTAGTATTAAGGAAGAGGTATTTATTGTCTGATCAGTTGCCTGGTAGCTATTCGCTGACCATCGATCAACAGAGCGTAGGAGTAGGAACCGGCGGGTAAACCCACCAGGGAAAGCGTGATTTGTTGTCTGCCCCGTTCACCGATCGCTATAGATCTGAGTTTGCGCCCCTGGCTGTCGTACAGGAGCAGTCTGGCAGAGGTTATACCTTCAGGTATCTCAACCGGAATTATGGTTTCCTGGCCGGTTGGATTAGGTTGGTTCTGTCCCAGGCTCGATTCGGAAGGAAGGCTAGAAACCGGAGCTTCTTCCGGAGTGTAGTCTAATTCCTTTTGCAGAAAGGCCTCCATTCGAGCCAGCTGCGATCTCAATTCTTCGACGGTTTGTCGCAGGCGCTGATTTTCATCTGCCAGCTCCTGTTGTTTGTGATCCGTAGACTTGACACCTACTGTCAATAGACCCAGCCAATCGGCGAGGCTTACCGTGAGGATTTCTTGCCCGGCGCCATTTGGGTGTTCGGTACTTTTCCGAATCAGCGCATCCGGAAGGGATTGAGCGATGACACCGATATGTGGCTCTGGGTGATCTTTGGTAGTTTCACTATTGTACCTGAAACGAATTGACCGGATATCCCGGATCTGGTCCATATATTCTGGCTGTTGGTCTGCTTCGATTGGCTCAATGTCTTTCTTAACCCGGCGATCACTGGAAACAGTAAATGCAGAGGCGCTGATTTCTTCAAAGGAATTGCCCTCGGCATCACCTACATTCAGCCCTCCGGCGGGTACAGAAAATAATCCAACACCTGACTGGGGACCGCCTGCATAAGCTACCTGTATACCATTATAGGGAGTTCCGGAGGTGGGATCGTTAATATAAATGGCTGTATTGCCCAATCCAGCAGAGGGTATGTTATGATTAATTACGGTTTGCCCACCAATGGCTAATGTTTGTCCGGGGAGTGGAAACGCATTGATTCCGAGAGTACCGGAAAAACGTCCCTCTCCATCCTCATTCACCCAAAAGACCTGATTCCCGTCTCCATTGAATACTTCGAAGAAAGCGGTCAGACTTGGGTTATTGTTGTTATTCATGACAAACTCGAAGTCCGAATTGGATCTCATGGTCAGAATAAAGTTGTCGGTTTTCTGAATTTCCGTCCCATTGGGTCGAAGGATCAAACCCTGGCAAAAGACTAGTTGAGGGATTAAAAACAACAGGAGTACAGTTAATCGATTCATTGGGCAATAGATTTATAGTTGGAAAAATAAGTTTCCATCCTGATTGCCCGGTATTTTGGTAGTATGGTAAAGTGGGTTACATATACAGTTTACGCAGAAAATAATAAGTTCACAAGGGGTAACAAGGTATTTTCCCTGTATAAGGTATATACTGGCAAGGGAATGTTCCACGTGGAACATTCCCTTGCCAGTATAAAAAATGAGTGCTGGTTAGCTAGGAGAGGAGGTAATGCTTCAAATCCTCATAAGTGGGTTTCATTTCAGTAGCTACCTTAGATTTGTCGCGTAAACTGGCCAGACGCTCCGGTACCTCTATTTCATGCCCCAGGATACGCTCTACGTCTTCCAGGAATTTTGCGGGATGAGCTGTTTCTAATAAAACGGCCCGGTGGTCGGGGTGATTGGTCAGATAATCGTTCATGGCACGGTAGCCTACCGCCCCGTGCGGGTCGAGGATGTAGTTGAATTCCTGCTCTACTTTCCGCATGGTCTCCTCGGTCTGTACGTCCGTGTACGCATAGCCCTGGATGTGCTCACACATATTGTTCCACGTGGAACTTTCTGCCTCGGTAAAGTAATTCTCCATACGGGCAAAATTGCTGGGATTCCCTACGTCCATAGCGTTGGAAAGTGTGCGATGACTGGGTTTAGGTTCGTATTTGCCCGATTGCAGGTAGCGCGGTACCACATCATTGATGTTGGTTGCGGCCACCATGTGTTCAATTGGCAGGCCCATCCGCCGGGCGAATAAGCCGGCGGTGAGGTTGCCAAAGTTTCCACTGGGTACGACAAAGGAAATAGGGAGGTCTTCTTCCGCAAGCAGTTGCCGGTAAGCTTCGAAGTAGTAAAAAGACTGGGGGATCAACCGGGCTATATTGATGGAGTTGGCCGAGCTGAGTCGCTTTTTATGTGTCAACTTCTCATCTAAGAAAGCTTGTTTAACCAGGGTTTGGCAATCATCAAAAGTACCGTCCACCTCGATAGCGCGTACATTATGGCCAAGGGTAGTAAGCTGTTTCTCCTGCAGGGGGCTCACTTTGCCGGAAGGGTAGAGGATGACTACCTCAATGCCGGGTGTTTGGTAAAAGCCCGCGGCGACGGCCCCTCCTGTATCACCTGAGGTAGCCACGAGAATGGTCAGGTCCTGGTCGGCATCCCGATTGAAGTAGCTCATCAACTCCGCCATAAAACGAGCTCCAAAGTCTTTGAAGGCGAGGGAAGGGCCGTGGTAAAGCTCTAAAACATAGCGGTGAGCGTCGAGCCGGTGTATTGGCGCCGGAAAGGTCAGGGCTCGCTCACAGATACCACGAAGGTCCTTGTCGGGGATAAATCCCTGGAATAGGGCTTTGCTCACCTGAAAACCGATCTCAGGCAGGGACATCTCCGGAAATGCCTCCCAAAACCCCTTCGAAAGAGAGGGGATCACCTCCGGCATGTATAAGCCGTTATCGGGTGGTAAACCACGCATCACGGCAACATCAAGGGGCGCTTTTTCCCGGGGATTGCGAGTACTATAGAGGATCATGAGTGGACCGTTTGCCGAACGCGGGTAGCGCCCGTGGTATTGATTGGTGAAACGAATAACTCCCGGGCGATACCTGCTTTTTCGAATACACTTGCCATGGCTTCCCCACATGCCCGGGCGGTCGAGAGGCGGTCGCATAAGGCGAAAATGGAAGGACCAGCCCCGGAAATACTGCATCCCAGAGCGCCGGCATCGGTCGCAGCCTGCTGAACCTTGTAAAAATGCGGTATCAGACGGGCCCGCTGGGGTTCAATGATCACATCGCGCAGGGAGCGCGAAAGCAAATCCGTATCCCGGTTGTACAGGGATGCAATAAAGGCTGCAACGTTACCGGTCTGTTCAATACAGGCTTCCAGTGAAACCGCTTCCTGCAGAATACTGCGGGCTTCTTTGGTCAGCACTTCTACGTGTGGGTAAACCACGGCTGCACAAAGGTCCTCCGGCACAGGAAGCTGGATTACGTCCAGTTCCTGATTCGACCGGATCAGGGTAATGCCGCCGAGTAGGGAAGGGGCTACATTGTCGGCATGAAAAGCACCATCGGCAACCTGTTCGCCCTCGACGGCCGCCCGCAGGCATTGCCTTTTGCCGAAAGGGGCACCCAATAATTCGTTGATAGCCATCACGGCTCCGGCCGCACTGGCTGCACTGGATCCGAGGCCGCTGCCAAAGGGCATTTTCTTGTGGATCTCGAGTTCAATGCCCATCTCCTCCCGGTTCATAGACTGCAGCAGTCGCTGGGCAGCGTAGCCGGCGGTGTTGTCGGCAATAGTGTAGGGTAAACGCCCACCGTCACCAGTAATGGCCTTGATGCGCAGGCCGGGTTGCTCCGAAAGTCGGGCAATAATTTCATCACCGGGTTCTTCCAGGGCAAAACCTAATATATCGTATCCCACCGCGACGTTGGCAACCGAGGCAGGAGCAAATACCGTTACTTCTTTCAATGGATTGGTCATTAGTGTAAAAAGTTTCCAATGCTGATTACTTCGGCGAATACGCCGGCAGCCGTTACTTCCGCTCCGGCTCCCGGCCCGCGCACCACCAACGGACGTTCCCGGTAACGATCCGTAGTAAATACGATCATATTATCACTGCCCGACAAATTGTAGAACGGATGATCACTGCCTACCGCTTCCAAAGCAATACGGGCTTTCTCGCCTTCCAAACTGCCGATCATGCGCAGGACTTTTCCTTCTTCCCGGGCCTCCCGGACCAACCCGGCAAAGTGATCATCGGCCTTTTCCAGTTCTTTGAAAAAGTCGTCGACCGATTTCGCCTCCCGGCAGGCTTCCGGCAGGATGGATTCGATCTCCACCGATTCGGGCTCCAGCGGAATTCCCGACTCCCTTGCCAGGATCACCAATTTGCGGCGAACATCAAAGCCTCCCAGATCTTCCCGGGGGTCGGGTTCCGTGTACCCGTTCTCTTTGGCCTGTCGTACGATACTGCTAAAGGGTTGATCCGGTGTGAAATGGTTGAAAATGAAGGATAAGGAACCGGACAATACCGCCTCGATCTTTCGAATGCGATCACCGGAAGTGATCAGGTCGTTGAGCGTACCGATCACCGGGAGTCCGGCACCAACGTTAGTTTCGTAGCGGAACTGCACACCCCGTTTGCGGGCAATATTCTTCAAACGCTCGTATTTGAGATAGGCCGAAGAGGTGGCAATTTTATTTGGGGTGGAAATGGATATACTGGCATCGAGAATGCTCTCGTAATAATCCGTGATCAGGTCGTTGGCCGTATTATCGACGAATACGCTGTTGCTCAGGTTGAGGTCATCCATCCGATGCACAAAGTCGTGCATATTCATGGGGGCTTCACAGGCCTCAAGCCGTTCCTGCCAGGTGTCCAGGTTAATGCCCGTCTCATCAAAGAGCATTTTGCGGCTATTTGCCAGAGCCACCACTTTCACCTCCAGCGATTGGGCCTCTTTCAGATATTCGGCCTGCTCTTTGATTTGTTCTAACAATGTGCTTCCGATCAGGCCGACACCCACCATAAACAAATGTAGTTCACTGGTATCACTCAGGAAGAAGGCTTCGTGCAGGGCGTTGAGGGCCTTGGCTTCATCGTGCCGGTTGATTACCACGGATATGTTGAGCTCCGAAGAACCCTGGGCGATGGCGATGGCATTAATACCGTTTTTGCCCAGTGCCTGGAAAAGCCGCCCCGAAATGCCCGGTTGGTATCGCATACGCTCACCGATGACCGCAACGACCGACAGGTCACTTTCCAGCTTGACGGCATCAATGATACCCAGGGATATCTCGTATTCAAAGGCTCTTTCCACCGCTTCTTTGGCGTCGTTGGCCACGCTGGGTTGCACCGCGAAGCTGATCGAATGCTCTGAGGAACCCTGGGTGATCAGGATGATGTTGATCTTATCCTGGGCCAGGGCCTGAAATAAACGGCCGGCAATACCCGGGACACCGAACAGGCCGCTGCCCTGCAATGTCAGCAGTGCGATGTGCGGAATGGAAGAGATTCCCTTCACCGCCCGGCCATTGGGATCGGATTGGGCCGAAACCAGCGTACCGGCAAAATCCGGGTTAAAGGTATTCTTGATCATCAGCGGAATGCCTTTTTTCAGGGCCGGCTGCAAGGTAGGCGGATAAATGACCTTAGCACCAAAATGCGACATCTCCATAGCCTCTGCGTACGTAAGGCTGGGAATGGTGAAGGCCCTGCGTACCTTGCGCGGGTCGGCCGTGAGCACGCCGTCCACATCAGTCCAGATCTCAATGTGTTCGGCATCCAGACCGCCGGCCAGAAGCGAGGCAGTATAGTCGGAGCCCCCACGACCAAGGGTGGTGGTAAGTCCCCCTTTTGCGGAAGCAATAAAGCCAGTAACTATTTGTATTTCAGGGTTTTGGGTGAAATATTCCCGTATTCTGGAGTACGTAACCTCGAGGTCGACCTTCGCATTACCGAAGAGCTTATCGGTTTTAATGACTTTGCGGGCATCGAGGTAGGAAGCATTTATCCCTTGCTGGCGCAGGTAGTACGTGATGATAAAGGCGGAATTACGCTCTCCAAAACTAAGCACATAATCCATGGTGCGGGGTGAGGCTTCGCGAACCAGAAAAATACCGTAGAGCAGGTTGCGCAGTACCTCGTGGTTGTTTTCCAGTTCCTGAATGACCTGTTCCCGGAAGGGGGGCTCGAGTAATTCCTCGACGGCCTGAAAATGGCGGTCACTAAAAGCCTCAAATTCCTGAAAGTAATCCTCCTTGCCTTTGGCTGCCATGCGGCTCATTCGAATGAGCATATCGGTCACGCCACCGAATGCCGAGAAGACGGCGGCGAATTTCTCTCCCTTAGCGTAATAGGATTTTAAAATGTTGGTAATCTGTGTGATACGTTCGGGTCGGGCCACCGAAGATCCGCCGAATTTCAATACTTTCATAGGATGATTTATTTGAGCACCTGGCGGTCACTAACCACACTTTTGCTATGGGGTGGGGAAGGTACAAAGTGGTGTTTCCCACCTCAACCAAAAAAAGCGCTGAATTACGACCGCTTATTTTCTGTGGGGCCTGGCACGCCCTGTTTCCGGGCTCAAAGGTAATTGTTTTGCCGGTAGGCTGCCCGGTAGATACGGATTAAAGCGCCGGATCATTGGCATCATTAACTTGGTCGCCAGTTTCTTAGTTCCCCTTTCGGGAAATACTCTCTTTTTGGCAGCGAAATACCCTGCCCTATTCGGTATCTTTCCACCAAATATTTGAACCTATGGCAATGGGTATTCGGCTTTTTTTCTCCGGGTTTCTGCTCTTCCTTTTGACCGGCAGCGCTTTCGCGCAAAAAATGGAGCGCTACGGACAGGTCCTTGCCTTTCAGATAAAAACGGAGCTTCAGTCGGACAGCTTTCCGGCCATGGTTACCAACAAAGACTGGGCCGGTGGCCGTATCGTTTCTTTGGAGAGCAATAGCAATTACGGCCAAACCCTGACCAGCGGAGTGCGTCGCGGCTGGTCCTTTTTTCTGCAACCCAATGGCGCTTTGGGGTGGAACCTCGGCAACGAAAAGCAACGGGTCGATTACCTGCCGACCAGAAAGCGACGCATCAACGATGGCCGCTGGCACGAAGTTACCTGCCTGTTCGATCTTGAACAAGAGGCAATGTGGTTGTGGATGGATGGGGAGCACCTGACTACCTACAATCTGAAGGGTATGAATATCGATTCGGTCATGATAAGTGCTGATGTTGAGGCTACCCAGCGATCAGATATTAAGGTCCGTAAACTACACTGGGATACCCGCCACCGGGAGCGTTGGAAACCAGAGGAGACCGTTGAGGCCATCAACGTTGTGAACTGGAATATCTGGCACGGTGGACGGCACAATGGCGGACAGGATGGGGTACGTGATGTCATCCGCATTCTGAGCGAACAAGATCCCGATATTATTTGCTTACAGGAGACCTATGGGTCGGGCCCTATTCTGGCTGATTCGCTGGGTATGATCTTCTATTCGATCAGCTCCAACCTGTCGATTTTATCAAAATATCCTATCCTGCGAATTTACAACCACGGCTGGGATTCGTTCCGCTTTGGGGGGGCCAATATTCAAATCGGGGAAGAACAGTCGATCGCCGTTTTTGATATCTGGCTTCACTATTTGCCCAACACGGATCAGATGCTCAAAGAGCAAATGCCGATGGGCGATTTTATGGCCGCGGAGATGCGGACTCGTGGCCGCGAGATGCTGTTGGTCCACAAGGCGATCCGGCAATTGGGGCTCGTACCTTCCGTTCCACGCTTGATCGCCGGGGATTTCAATAGCGGATCACACCTCGACTGGACGGCCCGAACGGCTCGCAAGCACGGCAATCAGGTCGTTCATTGGCCGGCAAGTCGTACGATGGTCCGCGAAGGATATCGTGACGTATGGCGTACCATGCATCCCGACGAAGTGGCGGAACCCGGCTACACCTGGTCGCCCCGCTTTCGCGATCAATTGCAATACCGGATTGATTATATCTATACCGATCAACAGAACTGGAGCTATCTG
>CAYFGK010000005.1:0-47244 GCA_964342305.1 uncultured Saprospiraceae bacterium
GTTAGAGGGTGGGTTTTGCCCAAAAAGCACAATCATTCAAGTTTCGTACAGTCCTAATTGAGCATTAAGCATTGCTAACTGAGAACTGGAAACTACCGACTGAGAACTGAAGACTACCAATCTTCCCAAAAAACGCTTATCTTTTAAATTCGAAACATAATTGGGCGATCCACCCGCCTTTCATCGTAAAATAGCGACTTATGGCAAAAGGAAAACGAAAAGCGCGCCAGGCGGCCCGCGAACGCAAAGAAGCAAAACGCGTAATGACCATCACCCTGGTCTCTACCTTGGTACTCATTGTGCTTCTGTACATTATGTATACGAACGCAACCTGAGCTACCCAACAAACACCGCCCGAAAGTCATGACTGCTATGTGCGGCCATGACTTTTTTATTGACTACCGGGACCATAACTGATAATGATCTGGGCGGGAAGTAACCGATCGGTAATCACCTTGAAGGTATCTTGCTGACTGCGATGAGTGGGGTAATCCAAGCCTCCAATGATCAATTCGGGTAGGCTTTCTCCAGCATCGGTAACCGGATTTTTGCCGGCTTTTTTCAAGTAGAGGGGAAGACTGGAGGGGCCTTTCAGCATAGTGGTATCGACCAGAACATCGGTGCGATTAGTACCCACCCGATCGAGTTGATCAACCACCACCCGGGCAACCCGGCGACCCTCCCACAAGGGGAACAATTGCAACCAAAACAGGCTGGTGGCCAGCAAACCCGCCAGGGCCATCCCTCCG
Organism: uncultured Saprospiraceae bacterium; assembly: GCA_964342305.1. GTDB lineage: Bacteria > Bacteroidota > Bacteroidia > Chitinophagales > Saprospiraceae > DT-110. The sequence continues at coordinate 750 of CAYFGK010000005.1, forward strand.
AGTACAAACCGACGGTTGAATCCATATAATCCGATAACCGCCGCGAAGCTGAGCATCCAGTAAACAGCACTGAAAGCCATCCCCGACCGGAAGCCGGTGCCGCGAAATTCGAAGAAGCCGCCAAGCATCAATAAGGTGGCTACGAAGAAAAAGCCAACCAGATGCAGGAGCATGATCGTCTTGACGATATTGCCGTGGGGATAATTGTTACGAAAGTAATCGCTCAGGTGTTTGCCGGTCAGCAGAGCTATTCCGCCCAGTACAGCCGGCGATTGTACCAGCAGGCAAATGATGATCCAGCTTAGTACCAGGATCGACCATTCCTCGCGCTTGCGGGCCTTCTGAATACTGTCCCACAGACCGGCACCGAAGAACCCAAGGAACGGCAGAGTGCTTAGCAAGGCACCCAAAGCAAACACCCACCAGGCCGTGCGTCCCCAGCCAAGGTATTGACCGGGGGCCAGCCAATTCAGTCCATCAGTAAGGTACAAAGCCAGCACCGAAATCGCCGCAAAAAACCAGGGGTGTAACTGGACCAATCGGCGACCCTGCGGATGGATAAAAACCAGAGCCACGGGAAAAAGGATCCACAGCAAAAGGCTGGAAACCGGATCGAGCCAAATACTTAGCAGCATAGCTACGTACACCAGCAAACGGTAAGCAACGGAGGGTTTTTTAAGGAATGCGATAACCCCCAGGATGCCTATAAAGTGGATACCTAGTAACCAGGCATCACCGCTGCCGAAATGCCCCAGGGTGGAAAGCCCAAAGGTACTCATGAGCACCAGCAATCCATGCAGGATGGTGTTTTTGCCGAAAAGGCGCTTTCCCAACACATAAAATACCACCATCGCCAGTACCAACCAGATGATGCTGGGTAGTCGCAGGCCAAAACCTGAGAGCTTATCGGCAGCTCCCGTAATACGGGCCAGGTCGACCAGGATCAATCCGGCTTCGCCAGCCTGTGCTCGTTCCACGATTTGTGTTTCTGCGCCCGCCCAGATCAGAGCAACGTCACTCATCAAAAAGAGATTGATCAGGCACAGCAGACCGGCAAAGGCAACGAACGTCCAGTTTCGGACCAGGTAATCCATAGATTGTAATTTGCGGCGCGACGGGAAGCCTCATGGAAAAATGCAGGTTTTTCCCTATCTACGCTTTTTATTGCGAACGCGAAAATAAGAAGTAGTGCCCAGAATCGCCGTCATCGAATGGCAATACCTGCCACCGGTCCAGTTTTTCACCTTGTTTCTCCGTTACGATCAGGTATGGATGGAGGGATGCGAGCACTTTCGCAAGGGCAGCTACCGCAATCGCACCTACATTGCCGGTGCCAACGGCCCCTTGCGCCTAACCATTCCATTGCGGAAGGGAAAGAACGAGCAACAGCCCATCGAAGCGGTTCAGATCGCCCGCGAACAACCCTGGCAGCAACAACACTGGCAGAGTATTCAATCGGCCTACGGAAATGCACCCTTCTTCCCCTTTTACGCCGACGAACTGGCCCCCCTGTTTGAGGAAAACGTCGATTTCTTAGTGCAGTGGAACCGGAATCTGCTTACGACACTAATGGATTGCCTCGGGTTGGAGAGTGCTCTGCCCGAGACGAAAACCTGGCAAGAAGAACTACCCGAAAATACTCACGACTGGCGCAATGCCATTCATCCCAAAGAGCACCGCGGACGACCTGATCCGGACTGGCAACCGGCAGCTTACCCACAGGTGTTCCGGGAAAAACATGGTTTTTTACCCAATTTGAGTATCTTGGATTTACTGTTTTGTGCGGGTCCGGAAAGCGTATCGATCCTGGAGGGATCATTCTCTGACTAGAACATTACCGGGGCTGAAAGCCTTTATAGTATGGCTTGGAGGCCTACCATGAAAACCAACACTGAAAAAACGCATTACCTAACCATGTCGGTAAAAACCAACCTGATCCAAAAAAGTCTTCTCTCCCACCGGGCACACGTCGATGAGGCCGTGAAGGACCTGCACGAACTTGCCATTCGCATTGGGAATGAGGATCTGTCCAAAACAGTAAGTGATTTGCGGAACCGCATTCACGATCCCTTCATGTTCGTTATTGTCGGGGAGGTGAAGGCCGGGAAGAGCAGCTTCATCAATGCTCTGCTGGAAGCCGACCGGGAAGTGACCAAGGTGGCTCCACAGCCTATGACCGACACCATCCAGCAGATCGTGTACGGCCCCGATTACGAAGAAATCACGATCAATCCCTTCCTGAAAAAGATTACCGTACCGGTCGATATCCTGAAGGAAATCGCGATTGTAGATACCCCGGGCACCAACACCATCATTGAGAATCACCAGCATATTACCGAGCAGTTTATTCCGGCCTCCGACCTTATTGTTTTTGTCTTCGAAGCCAAAAACCCCTACCGCCAGAGTTCCTGGGACTTCTTCAACTACATCCGCGATGAGTGGCGCAAGAAGGTCATTTTTGTACTGCAGCAAAAAGATCTGATGAATGAAGAAGACCTGAAGGTCAATCAAAAGGGCGTCTATGAATACGCTGAGAAAAAAGGCATCCGGGAGCCTATTGTCTTTTCCGTGTCCGCCAAACAAGAACAGGAAGGGGCTAAGATCGATAGTGGCTTTGTACAGGTCCGCAATTATATCAAAGAGAACATCACCGGCGGCCGTGCCCCGGTCATGAAATTGCAGAACAGCGTCGATACTTCCGTACGCATCCTGCAGAATATTTCCGACGGCTTGGATACCCGCGATCGTCAGTGGGAAGCGGATCAGGCTTTCCGGGAAGATATTAAGGAAACCCTCGATCACCAGGAGAATCAATCCAAAAAACAGGTCGACATCCTGGTGGAGAATATCCTGGCCGGGTACGATCGTATTACCGGCAAAAAAGAAGAAGAACTGCGAAGCGGACTGGGCTTTTTCGCCCTGGTACGCCGCTCCTTCTCTTCCATATTCAGTAAGAAGGCCTCGGCCCAGCAATGGCTGGAAGATCTGGCCAAAGAATTGGAAACCGAACTGGATGCCGAGATCAGGAATAAACTAAACGACGGCATCGATGACCTGGCCGATAGTGTGCAACAAATGGCAAAGCTGATCGACCTAAAGATCCGCAATAGCCAAACGATTCTTAGTGCCGATCATGAAATATTCAGCGATATCGCAGAGCGCCGCCATAATATCATCCGCGATCTGCGCGAGACCTTTGATGATTTTATTCGCAAGTCGGAAAATTTCACTGATTCGGGACTCTTCCCTGATAATCGCTCCCTGGCTTCCAATATTGCCACCGGTAGTGGGTTAGCGGTAGTTGGTATTATTCTGGCAGCGGTAGTACAGGGCAGTGTTTTTGACATTACCGGTGGTGTACTGACTACCCTGGGGTTGTTATTCGCCGGGATTGGCACCAGTGGCAAACGACGAAAAGTAGTAAAGCGATTCCAGGAAGAGATCAGGGAAGGCCGCGAGCGTATTGAAACCGAAGTCTCCGGCCAATTGAAGAGTTATATTACCCGCCTCAAGGGCAAAATCGATACAAATTTCTTCCGATTCGATCAGATGTTGATCAAAGAACGAGAACAGGTTGATGAGCTGCGTTCCGAACACGCCAAGGTAGACCAGATGTTTGTGGAATTAAAAAACACCCTGGCTACCTTTCTCCGGGACTCGGAAGGGTCAGCGGGCAATCAGGAAGAATAGGAGCAGTGGCAGGTTTTTTCTATCTTTTGGAAAAACTGCTTAACCCATGCTCCGCAACCGTCGTCAATTCGTTCAGCAGGCTGGCGCACTCACGGCCTCGACCATTCTATTGCCCTGGATGCAAAAATCTGCTCTCGACACTATTTTAGAAAAACGTCGTGAACTGGATCACCTGTCCCCCGAAGCTTTCGCCAAAAATGAAGACTTCTGGGTGCTGATTCAAAGAGCTTACCAGCAATCGCCGCACTTCATCAATCTGGAAAACGGTTATTTCAGTCCGCAACCCGTGGAGGTAATGGAGGCCCAGGTGAATAACATCCGGATGATCAATGAACAACCTTCCTTTTACATGCGTAAGCGCCAGTGGGAAGAGAAAGCGAGTGTAAAAAAATTGCTCGCCCGTCAGGCGGGGTGCAGTCCTGAGGAAATCGTGATCACCCGCAACACGACCGAATCCCTGGATACCGTTATTCACGGATTGGATTTCGAACCCGGCTCCGAAGCCATCATGTGCGACCAGGATTACGGCAGTATGCTGGAGGCGTTTGATCAGCAGGCTCGCCGGCGTGGGCTGGTCAATACCTTTATCGAGCTTCCCCTGCATCCGGTATCCGACAGTGAGATCGTGGAACGCTATGAAAAAGCGATCACGGATAAAACCAGGGTAATGCTGGTGACTCACCTGATCAATATCACCGGCCAGGTATTGCCCGTTCGCAAGATCTGCGATATGGCACATAAGCACAATGTGCAGGTGATCGTGGATGGCGCCCACTCTTTTGCCCAACTGGACTTTAAGATCCCCGACCTGGGAGCTGATTATTTTGGCGCAAGCCTCCATAAATGGCTGTGCTGCCCATTGGGTGCCGGCATATTGTACGTGCGTAAGGATCGCATTGCCAACGTTTGGCCATTGTTTGGAGACGCCAGTCATCCTGCCGACGACATTCGCAAGCTGGAACACATTGGCACGCATCCGGTCTCCACTAATCTTACTATTGCCGCCGCCCTTCGCTTCCATCAGATGATCGGCGACCGCCGAAAGCAGGAGCGCCTGCGGTACCTGAAAAAGTACTGGACCGAACAGGTCAGGGATGTCCCCGGTATCACCCTGAATACACCCTGGGAAATGGAACGCAGCTCAGCGATTGCCAACGTTGCGGTAGCGGGATACACCCCCAAGGAACTATGGGATAAACTGTACGATGACTATCGCATCTGGACGGTGGCCATCAACCGCAAGGCGGTGAAGGGCATCCGGGTGACACCGCATTTGTTTACACCGATCGAACACCTGGATCAGTTTGTCGCAGCCTTAAAAGAGCTGGCGAGCTGAGTATGACATCCCGCATATGACGGCTGGCCGACATTTTAGGCTGGCCGTCATTTCCGGGCATAGCGTTCTTTTACTATATTTTGACAGGATTTGCTCCTCTACCGTTCTCCCCTGCCCGGCACTAGCTAAAAAGGTAAATCACAGATAATAGTCATTCCGCGACCCCGGTGTGACCTATACCCATTTACACAAAGAATTAAATCTGTATAACTAAATCCAGTAACATGTTTTCGAGAATATTAACCCTGGTTATTACCTGCGCTACCTGGTCGACGACTTTTTCGCAGGGAAACCTCCCGGAAATCAAGTTTGGCGATGTACCAAATGCCGACCTGCAAATGACCTCCTACGCCTCCGATACCTCGGCAGAGGCGGTCGTACTGGCTGATTTCGGTGACATTAATTTCCGGTTCGACAATGACGCGCCATACTACGAACTCGAACGCCACCGGCGTATAAAAATCCTCAAGCGGTCTGGCTTTGATTACGGTGATGTATCTATTTCCTTTTATTCCGAGGACCGTCTGGAGCAGATCAAAAAGATCGATGCCATTGTGCATAATCCCGATGGTTCCTCTACTGTACTAAAGAAACGCGACTTCTTTGAAGAGGAATACAATGACACCTATACCCGATTGAAGTTTACCTTTCCCAATTTACAGGAAGGAAGTGTCATTGAATACAAATACACCCTGAGTTCAGAATACATTTTTGCCATTGATGACTGGTATTTCCAGCAGGAGATTCCCACTCGCTACAGTCAGTTGAAGATCACCATCCCGGAATGGTACGACTATGTAAAGATCACTCAGGGCCGGGAGATGGATGTAAACACCGTTATTCAGTCCCAGATGCGCTATATGATCCGGCAATCCGGTTCACAAGGTATGCGTACCCGATCGGGCCATATCAATCTGAACACGAAAACGTACGTATTTGCGATGCGACAGGTGCCCGCAATGAAAGCCGAATCCTACATCACGACCATGGATGATTACCTGGCCAAAGTGAAGATGCAGCTGCGTGGCACCAATTTTGAAAACATCTACCGGCCACAACTCAGCACCTGGGAAAAAATGGCGGAACAATTGATGGAAACGGGCAGTTTTGGCGAACAGGTCAACCGCCGGCGATTCTACAAAGATGCCTACGATGCACTGGAGCCGGAACTTAAAAACATGGATAGCCCCAGAGATAAAGCAAGGCTTATTTACCGGTACGTAAACAATCGCCTTGAATGGGATGAAAACTATGGTATCTATGCCAGTTCTGACCTCAACGATTGCTTTGAGCAGGGAACGGGTAATGGTGCAGCCATTAACCTGATGCTGGTAGCACTGATGAAAGAGGCTGGCCTGGAGGCTTATCCCGTACTCATCAGCACCCGTGGTCACGGAAAGATGACCGAGCTCTACCCTCTAATTTCCCAGTTTAACCATACGATGGCTTTCGTGCAGTTTGAGGATGGTGCACTAATCCTCGACGGTGGAAACCCGCACCGCCCCATGGGAATGATCCGCCAATCGGCCCTGAATGGAAAAGCATGGCTGGTACACCCTACGGCCCAGCAATGGCTACAGATCGGGGCAATGGTCGGCGCTTCAACCTATTTTGCCAAACTGGAACTGGATGAGTCAGGAAATCTAAGTGGAACCCTGACCGAAAAATATGAGGGCTACAACGCAGCTCTCATTCGCGGCGGTCTGGATGAAGAGGGAGCTGAGGAAGTACTCGGCACCCAATTCGAAGACAAATACCCGGAAGCCAAAATTGATAATATCGAGATTCCGGATGGGGATGACCCTACCGCAGATCTGCGGGCCGATATGTCGGTCTCCATCCCCAATTTTGCGCAACAGATCAGCGGTCGTATTTACCTGGATCCGAATATCGTCCGTCCATTCGAAGAGTCGCCTTTTAAACTGGAGGACAGGGAATATCCGGTGGAAATCCCCTACCCTTTGCAGGAGAACTTCATCCTCAATTTAGCGCTGCCGGCAGGGTACATTCTCGAGGATCAGCCCGAACCCTTTAAAGTGAGTATGCCGGGTGGAGCCGGGGAATTTTCCTATAACATCACCCCCGGTGAAACCTCCATTCAGATCGTCTCCCGCTTCCAGCTAAACAAAACCACCTGGTTACCGGATGAATATAAATCACTGCGTGAATTCATTGATTACGTAATCGAAAAAACCAGCGAGCAGATCGTACTGACAAAGAAAACCTGAAAACACGACAGTTGGTGTTTTCTCCTTTGGGGGCAGGACCTTAGTGCTGCCCCCATTTCTATTTTGCCTTTCGGCAAAATAGTCCTTCCTGATAAACTATGAAAACATGACATAAATCCCTGAACTAAAAAACCTTAGCTCCGTTTAACGCCCAGTTTTATCACCAAACAAATAAATATGAAATACGCAACGATCTTAATGATGGCCCTCTTTTTCTTCGCATGTGGTCCGGCTACTACCGAAGAAGCGGGTAACGAAGAAGAAACCATGGAAGAATCATCGGAAGACATGGCGACTGCTCAGGAAACAGCCGCCAGCGACGAGGAAATGGGAAAAGATATTGTGGCCCTCGCCATGGAAACCGAATCCCTGTCTACCCTGGTAGCGGCCGTTAAAGCCGGTGGGTTGGTTGAGACGCTACAGGGTGAAGGACCTTTCACCGTTTTTGCCCCTACCAACGAAGCATTTGCTGCCCTGCCGGAGGGTACCCTGGAAAGCCTGCTGAAGCCGGAGAATAAGGACCAGTTGGTAGCCATCCTGACCTACCACGTGGTGCCCGGAAAGGTCATGTCCGCTGATTTGTCCGACGGACAAACTGCCACTACAGTTAATGGTGCTGATATCACCGTTAGCCTCGATGGCGGAGCAATGATCAATGACGCAAATGTAGCTATGGCCGATGTGGAAGCCTCCAATGGTGTGGTACACGTGATCGACAAGGTGATCATGCCGCCCATGGAGAACTAACTGACTGCTTTAACTAAAGGTTGGGCAAGGACCTGGCCTTTTCGGAAGCAGTAAACCACAAAGAAACCGGCAAGCTCCGCAAAGACTTGCCGGTTTCTTTTTTTTGCGAAAGCATACAATAGCCGACACCTCTCAACCCTTGATTCTTCCGGGTAAAGATCCTTTTTTGTATATTATACCGACAACGAAGTGGTATATCTGCCTAAGCAAACAAACCCTGGAAGTATGAAATCATCTCTGGCAATCGTCACGATCTGCCTGTTCATGGCCCAATCCCTCGTAGCCCATGTAGGAAAAGATCGACCTGAATTAGCAGTCTCAGAACTCAATCCATTACTAGTCTTAGGAGCTGACCAGGTGGTCCGCGAGCAAGACTATCGCTTCGAAGTATCAGACATCAAATCCGGTCGTGTCTACGAAAAAATTGTATTTACCGTCTTCAACGAAGATGCCCGGAATCGGGTGTTTAGACTTTTCTATGGCCCGGACACACGCATACGCAATAACAGTGTCAACCTCTATGATAAATTCGGGAACTTCATCCGGTCCAGCAGCCGTAAGGATGTAGAGGATTATCCGGCCGTTAGTGGCGGCACCCTGTATCAGGATGATCGGTTCGAGCGCATTGAGTTAACTTACCCGGAGTACCCCTACTCCCTGGAGATCGAATACGAAAAAGACATTTCCGGGATTGAATACGCAGTTTATCCCGACTGGCGGATTCTTCCGGACTTTAAGACTTCGGTAGAAAAAGCATCCTTTACCGTGGTTACCAATCAGCCTTTGCATTTCCGGGCACACAACATTGATTTGGAACCCGTGGTATCGAAAGAGAGTGAGGGCAACGTCTACACCTGGCAGGTAGAAAACATGCCGACGTTGTCCCGGCAGTCCTATGCACCTCCTGCTTTCCAGCAAATTCCGATGATCCTCTGTTCACCCGGCACCTTTGAGATCGATGGGTATACGGGCAGCCTGGAAAGCTGGCAGGAATACGGCAAGTTTATGTATCAATTGATTCAGGGACGGGATGTGCTGACTCCTTCGGTAGCACAGGATGTGGATAAGATTATAGCGGATGCTGCTACGACCCGGGATGCAATCGAACAGCTATACCAATATATGCAGGCGGAGGTCCGCTACGTAAGTGTGCAACTGGGCATTGGTGGCTGGCAACCCTTTAGTGCCGAATACGTAATCGAGAATAAATACGGTGACTGCAAGGCTCTCTCTAACTATATGATGGCTCTGCTCAAACAGGCCGGGATCGAGAGTTACCCCACCCTGATCCAGCGGGGCACCTCCGACTACCAGATCGAGGACGACTTTGCAAATCCACGGTTCAATCACATGGTGCTTTACGTGCCCGGCGAGGATATGTGGCTCGAGTGCACCAGCACCTCCTACCCTGCCGGATACCTTGGATCAGATAATGAGGATCGACGCGTACTACTCGTTACCCCAGATGGCGGCCGGGTAACCCGCACCCCCGCCTACACCCACGAAACAAACCGGGAAAATATTGAAGCGGAGGTGAAATTGCGCCCCGACGGCAGTGCCCGCATTGAATACCAACAATCCCTGCAGGGTGAACCCCACGAGTTTTTTCGCTACGTGCACCAAAACTGGTCGAATAAAGAAGTGCGCGATTATTGGTCGGAGCGTAGTTCTATTCCCGGTTTTATACTGGATGAATTTCAGGTTACCCCTAGTCAGACCGAACCATCAGCCAATCTGCTGTATTCGGGAAATACCGACCGGTATGCTGCCGCAGCTGGCAAGCGATTATTCGTTCCCCTGAACTTGGTTTCGGTCTACGGGAATGTTCCTGGTGAGGAGGAATCGCGTACCGATTCTATTTACTTTGACAAAGCAATTAGCGAGGAATTAAACGTGCGGGTACGTATTCCCGAAGGCTTCCAGGTCGAGGGCCTACCTGAAGGAGTAACTTTTGAAAGCACCATCGGCAGGTACCATCTGGAGATTCAAAAAGACAAAAACTACATTGTCTATAAACGATCCCTTACCATGAAAGAAACCGTGCTTCCTCCGGAGGAATACCCAGCTTTTCGGGAATTCTTCCTGGAACTCAGTCGCCACGAGAACGCCAAGATGGTGTTGGTGGAGAAAAAGACGTAGGGTGGCCGATCATGGAGGTCGATCCACCGGATCGACTTTATATTAAAACCGAAATATTGCATTCTTGACCCGCCGCGCTACCGGACCGGGTACATATCCTTTTATACCCCATCACCTCACTTTTATCAACTTCCGCCCGAAGGGTCCGTGCCTACCCTCCGCCCGAATATCCAGGGTGTCATCAGAAAACCCGAAGACCTGCCAGGTAGAATAGTTTATGGAGATTGCAGGTATTGAGTACTATAAAAAGGAAGAGGTAGATGTTCCAATTTTTCATTATTTGTTGTGCTTATATATCGACAACGAAGTGGTTTGGGCTTTGCCAAACCTTTTCGGAAGCGGTATACGTTCACTCGATCCGGTAGTGACACGGATCAAGAATCGTTATTTCTTAAAGGACCTCGGAGAGGTCCAATATTGGTAGTAGTAAAAAAGAGCAAGCCTCTACCGACCTCGGAGAGGTCGCACCTTTTGGCTCGTCTATTTTACCTCTATTCGTTTTTCAAATACCTGCACAAAACTACAAACTCTTGGCCCTTGGTGCTTTCAGCGAGATATGTGCGACCTCTCCGAGGTCGTTTCATCTTTGTGGCATCGTGCATTTCAACCGAGGTGTGATCTCTCCGAGATCGTCCCCTCTGTGGTTCCATTAAACATCCTGGTCAAAATGGGAAATAATTGATTCTTGACCCGCAGCACTAGAGGATCGAGCACCTACTACGCATCGACATCCTTCACCCACAACGTAAGGATGGCCGCTACCACGAACGACACGCCCCCGATGAACATGGCGTAAATCGCCTCCTCACCGAAAAAGCGTCCCAAAATGAAGCCCAGCACGGAGGCAGCTACGATCTGCGGGATCACGATGAAGAAATTGAAAACGCCCATGTAGTAGCCCATTTTATCGGCGGGTAAACAACCCGTCAAAATGGCGTAGGGCATGGATAAAATGCTCGCCCAGGCAATACCGATACCCACCATGGACAACAGCAGCCAATTGGGGTCGGTCATGAAGTAGACCGATACCAGTCCCACCGCACCGATCATCAGACAGATGGCGTGGGTGAGCTTGCGGCTGGTCCTTTTGGCGATGACCGGCAAGGCAAAGGCCACCAGGGCCGCTACCCCGTTATAGATCGCAAAACAGACCGTTACCCAGTCGGCACCATCATTATAGAGCTTGGAGGTCGTATCGGAGGTGCCGTAAATGTGGGACGTGACTGCCGCCGTAGTGTAGATCCACATGGCGAAGAGGGCAAACCAGGAAAAGAACTGCACACCGGCCAGTTGCTTCATGGTGGACGGCATATTCCCGAAATCGTTCATGATGGTCACGAACCCATTTTCGTAAGTACCTGTACGCTGCAGAAGCCCGGAACCGATTTGTAACAACCCAAACAAACCCAGACCAGCGCTCAGGATATAGACTTCCTGCTCTACGGCTGCCCGCTGGAATAAAAAAGTGAGCAGTGCTCCCGCAGCCAGAAAGATCAGACCTTCGATAAGTTTCTTGCTTCCGTTTTTGGCGTAAGCCTCGGGGCCTTCCAGTACTACCTTAAACTCCTCTTCCTTTTCCTGATTTTCTTCAAAAGAGGCCAATTCTTCGGGGGAATACTCTTTGGAATTAAAGACCGTCCAGGCCACTGCACCGAAGAACACAACCCCGCCAATATAGAAAGACCACTTCACCGAATCGGGGATCATGCCCGCGGGCGCCGTATTATCCACGCCCAGCCAATTGGTGAAGATCCAGGGCAGGGCCGATGCAACGACCGCCCCCAAGCCGATGAAGAAGCTCTGCATCACGAAACCCGTGGTGCGCTGCTCGCTGGGCAGGTTGTCCCCCACAAAGGCCCGGAAAGGCTCCATACTGATATTGATGGAGCTGTCGAGGATCCAGAGGGTGCCCACGGCGATGTACAATCCCCAGGCGTTGGGCATCATGAACAGGGCAATAGTTGCCAGGACCGCGCCGATCATGAAGAAGGGACGGCGGCGTCCCCAGCGGGGGTGCCAGGTACGATCACTGAGATAGCCGATAATGGGCTGTACCAATAGTCCCGTAACGGGGGCAGCCAGCCAGTACACAGCCAGCTTACTGGTTTCACCACCCAGGGTTTCGAAGATCCGGCTCACGTTGGCATTTTGCAGGGCAAAGCCAAACTGAATACCCAGGAACCCGAAGCTCATATTCCAGATCTCCCAGAAGCTGAGTCTGGGTTTCCGGCGGATCTCCGGAGTTTCCAGGGTATTGGTGGTAGTTGTATCCATATCAGTTGGCTTGGTTAGAAGTAAGTACCATATACCCCCATGGATTCAGGTTTACATCCATTGCTGAGGTGACCATGCTGGTACTATTGGCAAACACGTTGGTATAGTTGCCGGCGTGATCCCCCATTTGAATGGTGGCTTCCTGCGGCTGATCACTCAGGTTCAGTACGGTGATCACCGTATTGTCACCCTGGCTGCGGGCAAATGCGTACACGGCTTCCTGCTGATCCGACGACAGGCGCTCCAGGGGGCCGCCGGCGACACCGTTCCACAACGCGGGATTGTCTTTTTTGAGTTGCAGCAAAGTAGTGTAAAAGGCCTGCTTGGGAATATTGCCCCACTCGATGGGATCTTTTTCGAAAAACTTCAGCCGCTTATCCATGGCCGCTTCCTGGCCACTGTAGATCAGGGGCATACCCGGATACGTAAAGGTAAGGACGGCCAGGGCATCAGCCGCCGGTCCCATTCGTTCTTCCACGGTACCTTGCCAGGAGTTTTCATCGTGATTGGTAATGAAGTGCATCAGCCAGCCGGCTTTCCACTGACTCCCTATTTCTTCTTCCCAATGGTCGATAGCCATCGCGGTCGTATCGCCCCGGGCGATCTCGTTCAGCAGGTGGTGAAAGGACCACCCGTACGACATGGTAAACAGGGAATCGTTATTCAATTCGGGAATCTCTGCTTCGGCCAGCATAAACAACTCCGGATTAGCCTTCCGCAATGGAGGTATGGCTTGCTGCCAAAAGTCGTGAGGAACTCCGTGGGCTACGTCTACCCGAAATCCATCGATGCCTACCTCCTCGAGCCAGTAGGTCATGTCGCTGATCATTTCCTCACGCATCTCCGGATTGTCGTAATTGAGGTCGGCCACGTCGGTCCATCCCCAGGATTCGCCCGTTTCCGGATTGATGGGGTCGACGATGTTACCCTCCGCATCCTGAGTATAATAATCGGGGTGCTCGGTGATCCACACGTGGTCCCAACCGGTGTGGTTCGGCACCCAGTCGATCAGAATGTGCATCCCGCGCTCGTGGATCTCTTCGACCATCGACTGAAATTCCTCGGGCGTACCGAACTGTGGGTTTACCCCCCGGTAATCAGATACCGCATAGTAGCTGCCCAGAGGGCCTTTGCGTTTGGCTTCGGAGATAGGATGAATGGGCATGAACCAGAGGATATCGACCCCCATTTCTTCCAGGCGCGGTAAATGTTCCCGGAAGGCTGCGAAGGTCCCTTCGGGCGTATACTGGCGTACATTAACTTCGTAAATATTACTGGTTTTAGCCCAATCGGGCTCGGCGGGATTCTCGTAAACCGTTTCGGTATCCGGGGTATCAACGCCCCCATCATTCGTATCCGTAGTACAGGATACCAACCCCAACCCCAGGATCAGGGGCAAGATTTGTTTCAGCAGCATAGTAAACGTTTGATTCAAAGAGTTCGTGTTTCGTACACGCTAACCTGACTAAGATACGGAATCTCCTCGTTTGAAAAACTTTTATACCGACAACGAAGTGGTTTTGTTCTGCAGTGCTTCGTGCCGGGACTCCAAACCACTTCGAGTCGAGTATATACTCGCGTGAAAAGGTTTGGCAAAGCCCAAACCTTTTCGGAAGCGGTATATTCGTGGTAGCAGGTGGATCCTTTGAGTAAGGAAATGCTAAATGCTGAATGAGGGATTCATTATTTGGCTTTCGCCAAAAGGGGATTGGTGGTAACCACTAAGGTGGTTCGATTGGAGTTATGGGGTTCGATCGTACTCACCTTCGCGTGGTGAACAACAATAAGCCCCACAGACACCACTGAAGATCCGGGGGTAGGTTTGCACGTACCAATACAGTCACGCGATCAAATGACTTTGATCGTCCGTGTCAGAGGTCGATACCAATTAAACACTAAAAATTATTCATTCCAGAAGGAATTGCTTCTTAGTCGGCATCGACTGAAGCTTGATGATCTTGCCACTGACCACGCGCTGATCACCGTATTTACCGGTACGCACCCAGGACATGGCCGTGAAATCACGGGTACTGGTTTGCACGTCCCATTCGGCATCGTTCAGGTCATCGACTTCGGAGTCGATGAGGATGTAGGTCTTTTCCGAGGTGAGTTTGTAATACCAGTTCCCGAAGTCGGTCTGGTCTTGCCAGTGCCCCCCGTCGTAGGTGCCATCGGGATGGAATTTGTACCAGCGCCCGCGGTTGAAGGTCGAACCTTCGGGGTCGTTATTGAGCACGTAAAATTCAAAGACCCAGAAATCCTGCATCATGGAGCGGGTCATATCATTCTGGGGAGGCACCTGTGCGGGGCCGGCCGAACCGGTCGGACGCAACTGTTCTTTGGAAACGGGCTTGTCTTCTTTGTTTCCACAGGAAACGAGCAAGCCCAGACAAAGGCATACAAGGAGGATTTGTTTCATGGCGATTATCAGTTTGAGCCGCCAAAATACCGATTTTTAAGGATACCTAAGGCCTGCTCCGATTTTTTTTGACTGCTGTACTCTGCTCTTTTGTTGCGTAGAGCGTCGCCCTCCTTCGTCCGTAGGGGCTTCGGTGGGCGGCAAGCGGCGGGCGCGACTGCCCTACCACTAAAGTGGTAATCCTTTGGGTGCGCTGCATCATTGATCCAACCGCTAAAGCGGGTGGGCTTATTATCCTTTCACCGGTGACCATCTTGCGGGGAGCGCGACTGCCCTACCCACTAACGTGGTATTCCTTTGGGTGCGCTGCAACATGATTCCCACCGCTAAAGAGGGTGGGCTTATAATCCTTTCACCGGTGACTATCTTGCGGGGAGCGCGACTGCTCTACCCACTAAAGTGGTAATCCTTTGGGTGCGTTGCATCATTGATCCCACCGCTAAAGCGGGTGGCTTTATAATCCTTTCACCGGTGACCATCTTGCGGGGAGCGGCGGGCGCGACTGCCCTACCCACTAAAGTGGTATTCCTTTGGGTGCGCTGATATCTCCAAGGATCGTCCCCGAACCCTTTCTCCAACTCTCCAACTCTCCAACTCCCCTATTCGGAGACAATGATGAACCCAACGAACCGTCGTCTCTCCCGGGAAAAAAGTGTCATGGGCAATCCCCTTATGCCACATCAGTTTTCCCGAAACCGCTCCGCATAATCGGCTGCATTCGTGCCCATCCACCGGTCCCACCAATTGAAGTAGAGGCCGAAATTGCACCGAGAGCGGGCGTGGTGCAGGTTATGGTGGGTGGAGGTATTGATCCACTTTCCGATGGGGTGTTCCACGAAACCTTTGGGGAATAATTCGTAGCCCAAATGGCCCAATACGTTGAATAGCAGACTCCAGGTCGCGAATAGCAGTAAAACCACTGGATGGACCGGCATCACACAAATGACGACCGGTATAATCGCAATCTCCAGGATAGCCTCCAGCGGGTGAAAGGAGAGGGCGGCCCAGGGGGTTGGATTGTATGATTGGTGGTGCACCTTGTGCAGCATCCGGAACAAACGCGGGTGGTGCATCCAGCGATGAAGCCAGTAGAAATAGGTATCGTGGATCAGGATCAAAGCCAACAGGGATACGGGCAGATACCACCAGCCATAGGCATCCGGGACGAAGTAGAGGCGGGCATATCCTTTTTGCGAAAGCAAAAAAATAAACAAACCCACCAGCGCGAAAATTACCGCTGTCTCCAGGGAATGACGGATCTCGTAACGAATGGTCGACCAAGCTGGAAAGGCCCTCTGGATCTTGCGCGGCAAAAACCGGTGTTTCCAGATGACATAGAAAATGCTGAAAAAGAGGCCAGCCAGCAGGGCGTAGCGCAGGAAGATAAAGACCGCACTTAGTGCACCTGCCGGCAGCCAGCCAAATCGTTCTATCAGGTAGAACATGGTTGAACGCTGTTTATGGGATTATCCGAGGTCAATCGTGTAAGTGGCACCGTTAAGCACAATAGTCGCTTTACCATTGCCCTGGAAGGTGATGGTACCTTCCCAGGATTTGTTGGTGCCATTGGAGCCGGTGAGTATCACATCGATGGTACCGGTACCGCCCACGATCTCGGCTTGTGATTTACTCACCGCAATGCTGCTGAAGTCCATGGATATTTCCGACTTAAAGGTGTTCATGTCGCCAACCTGCGAGTCGTGTTCACCACTGCGGGTATGCGAACCATTGAGTATCCAGCTGGAGCCCGACAGGAGGTTACTGACGGTCCATTCTCCGGATGCCTGATCGGTTGATTCCAGATTAGGCCCCTCGTAGGTACCGTTGGCCGTACGCCAGAAACTCAGTGAACTCGGCACGCGACCGTTCTGGCAATTAACCGTCCAGGTCCAGGCGGTGGAGAAGCTGGCGCTGTAGCCCTGTTCGTTCCACTTGCGGGCGAAGGTGGAGTCAAAAGTGATACCGCAGGGGTCGTTGTTACTCTTCTCCGTGTATTCGTCGGCGAGGATGATCGCATCATCCACTTCGCTACTGAGACCTTCGGTAGTGGTTGCCAGCGCGCTTTCCACCACGGTGACTGCCTGGTCATCGGTTAGTTGGGCAGCGTCATCGACATTCATATTGTCATCCTCACATCCGGTGAATAGTGCGCCGGAAAAAGCAAGAACTACCAGCGTTAAAAAAGTGTGCATTGGGCGTGTCATACGTAGATTCATTTTGGTGTTTATAAATGTTTTGGGGAACACTACAAATCACGTGGGTTTGGCGGGGGATCGCAAAATCATTCAACCAACGGCTGGCATTCTTCAACCACTGGTCAGAAACCGGGCAGAGAACCATTCATTGAAAAAATCGTACCGTTGGTTGAAGCTATAGGAGGGCTCTCTTTGGAACGGTTTATTTTAGGAGAGGTTACTTCTTTTTTAGTCAACAGCGGAAACAACGCATGTCCATCATCACCATACAAGGCAATAAGCGATTGGAGGCAGGATTGCACCTGGCCATCTGGGGCTTTTTTCTCCTGGTTCATGCCCTCATCTTTGCCCAGTTCCTGCGTTTTGACCTGAGCCTGCTGCGCAGCCTGGTGAATGTGCTGCCCATGGCCGGTATCTTTTACGCTAATACCTGGCTGGTAGACCGGTTTGTGGAGCGTCGGCAGTACGGAGCCTTCCTGGTATCTGTGCTGGTTATTTTCGCTGCCGCGACGCTGTTGCGTGCACAGGTTAACGGCTTGTTTCCCGACATCCGGGAAGAGATGGTGCTCATGAACCACGACAAAAGCTGGTTGCTGGGAGCACTTTTTACCAACCTGGTGGTGCTGATCATTGGTATATTTTACCAGATGCTGTACAACCGTTACCGCACCGAAAAGCGTAACCTTGCCATCATTACACAACAACGGGAAGCTCAGCTTCAGGCCCTGCGGGCGCAGATTAATCCACACTTCCTCTTCAACACGCTGAACAACATATACTCCCTGGCCGTCGTGCGTTCAGATAAAACCGCGCCCATGGTGCTGAAGCTTTCCAGCTTATTACGGTACGTGATCTATGATGGGCGCAACGAACGCGTATCCATTGAGCGGGAAGCCGAACAGATCTCCGAATTTATTGAGCTCTTTCAAATGCGTAGTGAGGAGCTGCCGGATATTCGCTTTCGCAAAAAAGGCATTGCCCCCGAGCAGCTGATCGAACCTATGATTCTCATACCCATCGTCGAAAATTGCTTTAAGCACTGCGACTTCGACAGTAACCCCGAAGCGTACATTCAGATCGATCTGGAGGTTAATGCCGACTCCGTTGTTTTTAAAACGGAAAACACCTGGAACCCTGACAACGAACAAAAGGATACCGTAGGCGGTGTAGGTCTGTCCAACATTCGCAAGCGGCTGGAGCTGAAATACCCGGGTACTTATTCGATTGACATCCGGTCGAACGATAACCTTTTCTTTGTTCACCTGAAACTACCATACCACCATGACTTCGATTAAAACGCTGCTGGTCGATGACGAATACCTGGCCCTTAACCTGTTGGAGGAATTCAGTCGCCAGGTACCCGAACTGTCCATTCTGGAAAAGGTTAAATCACCCATGCGGGCCCTGGAAATACTGCAGCAACAATCGGTCGATCTGTTGTTCCTGGATATCCAAATGCCATCGCTGGCAGGACATCAACTGCTGAAAGTACTACCCCATCCGCCGGTCACCGTTTTCACCACCGCCTACAGTGAATACGCCCACGAAGCTTTTGAACTGCACGCAGTGGATTACCTGCTGAAGCCCTTCTCTTTTGAGCGCTTCCTGCAGGCGGTGCACAAGGCGAAGCAGCAACTTTTTTTGCGAAAGCAAAGTACCCAACTAATCGTACCGACCAATAGTCGTGACTACTTCAGCATTAAGGTAGATGGAAAGATCGTCAAGGTATATTTCCGGGATATTCGGTACATCGAAGGACTCAAGGAATACGTGCGTATCGTGTGTTCCAATGCCCGACACGTAACCCTGGAAAGCCTGAAGAACCTGGAAGAGCTTTTACCCGAAGACAACTTTATCCGGGTGCATAAATCCTTCATCGTGGCCAAAGACAAGGTGGACAGCCTGAACGGCAATTTACTGGAGGTTGGTGATCAACAGATCCCCATCAGCCGCAGTCGGCGGGAGGAGGTGATCGACTGGATCTTCTACCAGTAATTCATCTGCCATACATACACTGCCCACAGGGCCAGGGTATAGCCCATCCACCAGCGCAGGTCAACGTACTTGCGCACCCCGATACCGTGCTTACGGTAGAGGTACCCACAGATCAGCAGCTTTTCGAGCGAAAAGGCAATGACGGTCGCCAGGGCCACCCCGGTCAGGCCCAGCCAGGCGATCAGCAGAAAACTGGCCCCGATATTGACCAACAATTCAATGACGGAGATCCACAGCACTACGGTATTATCCTTGAGTCCCACCAGTACGGTACGGGAGAAGATCAGTCGGCTGAAAATAATGAGCAGGTAGGTATTGAATACCGGTACGCTTTCCATGAAATCGGCATTGAACACGATGGGAAAGAACCAGGTACTGGTAGCCAGCAATACAATGGAAAGTGGAAACAGGAGGTGGAACAGCTTGCGGGATTTAACGCGAATGTCCGTGAGGGCTTTGTCCAGGTTATCGCGTACTTCCGGCAGCATGGCGGTACCGAATGCATGTGCCAGCGCCAGGGCCAGTGGCAACTCCCGGGCACCGTAGCGGAAGATAGCGAAGGTGCGCTCGTCGCCATCGTACCAATAGTTGACCAGCCAGTTGTCGAAGGTCTGCATTAGGCCGCCCAGCAAAGCGTAGCCCATCAGTGGCAAGCTGAGGATCAGCCAGGGCCGGACCAGATCCCACCGCACTTGAGCTTTGCTTTTTTGCGAAAGCAAAACCAGCATCCAGGAATGCTTGATCAATGCCAGAATTACCAGTCCGATGAAGCTGTATCGGAAATCCCAACCGGCAAAGACCGGGATAAGCATAGCTGCAAGGTGTCCGCCGAAAGAGAAAAAACCGAACTGAAAGATGCGTTTTGGCTTACCAAGCAGGAGGTAGATATTCTCCACCAGGTAGGTCGGCATATTAAACAGCATATAGACCAGGTACAGGGTAAAGAAAGGCAGTGCTCCCTTTCCGGTAAACAGCATCAGGGCCGGTTGCCGGAAGCCCAGTAACACCAAAAAGAAAAACAGGCTAATCCCTCCAAACACCAGATAAGCGTTGAAGAGGTACACCCGCCGATCTGCCTCCGAACCATCGCTATAGGTAGTAAGCAACCCCTGGATCAAGCCGGAGACCCAAAAAAAGCTCACCGCATAACCGATATACAACAGTTGCTCATAGTTGCCGATAGCTGCGGTGGGCAGGTACGATTTGGCCAGGAGTATGGCCGTCAAAATAGTCGCCCCCTGTCGCATCAGGTGGAAAGCCTGCAGGGCCTTCACGTTGGTGAGCTGCAACAGGGGGCGCAACCATTTTTGGAGGGTGTTCAGCAAGTAGTAAGCTTAAAGGTTGGTTTCGGTTTCCCGAAAAACAATACCGTGTTCCTGAAGTTCATCCAGGATAGGTCCATAGACTTCTCCCAGCACGGGAATGTGTACGCCACGGGCCGATATTTTTTTCTCCATCAGCAACCGGACCAGGATCCCCAGTGGTAGTCCCACCGTCTTAGCCATGGCGGTCTGATCGGCATTGCTACCCTTGAGTTGCATGGTGGATTGCACCAGCTTTTTCTGGCCGTGCAATACGTATTCAAATTCGTGGTGCATGATGATCATATCCTTATCATCGGGCTGAAGTTCCCACTTTTCGCGCAGCAGTTGCTCCAGGATCAGCGCCGGGGTAGCATTTGGCAGCCGTATCTTACGTTTGCGGAACAGTCCCAGCCATTCCAGTTTTTCGATAATGGCCGATTCGACTTCAATGCCCAGCAGGTTGGCTACCCGCTCCTTGACAGAAGTGCCGGGAACAGAGCCCACATAGGCATCTAGCAACTCGTGGTAACTGAGTTTTGCAGAATCGAGGATGGGGAAATCCGCATCGGTCAGACCAATTCGGACCAGGGCCTGCCACGCATCGCAAAAGCCGACGTGGCGCAGGGTGCCCCGCAGAATATTGGGAATACCATCCAGCCCGTAAACTTCCCGGTAAAGAAGCGAATCCCGATTCGGGTACATTTCGTATTTACCCAGTCCGGGGATATCCACTACTGAGTGTGACTTGAAAAGTCGCTGGTAGGGGATATAGCGGAATTTACCGTTTTCGAGATACTGTGCGGTACCCTGTCCGGCCAGGACTACATTACGGGGATTCCAGGTAAATTTATAATGCCAGGGGTTGTTATCGCTTTCGGGAGCTACGAGGCCACCGGTGTAGGAGCGGAAAGACAGTAATTTGCCACCCTTCTTTTTGATATCATCGATCACCCGCATGGCCGACATATGATCGATACCGGGATCAAGCCCCATCTCTCCCATAAAGATCAGCTCCCGGTTACGGGCTTCGTCGCCCAGCCGATACATTTCCTGAGAGACATACGAGGCCGTAACCAGGTGTTTTTTTAGCTTTATACAATCGTGTGCGACTTCCAGGTGCAGATGAGCAGGAAGGAGGGAAACGACCAGATCGGCCTTGGCGATCAAATCTTTGCGGTCATTATTCTTCAGTACATCCAGCCAGACTGCCAATCCCTGGGGGTGCCCTTTAACCCGGCGCTGGGCTTTTTCGAGATCTGTATCGGCAACGGTAACGAACCATCCCCGGTCACGTGCTTTGGACAGTACATAATCGATGAGCGAAGAAGACGATAGGCCTGCTCCAATAATCAGGATATTGTTCATTGATTGGTTTTGTTTTGTTCACACGGTTTATTTGGATATGGCCTAAATGCAAAGGCTCCCAACGCTAGAAACGTATGCAGGAAAAGACAATAAACAGTACTTACCGAGAGTATTCCGACATCGGGGCCTTACCGCCGCAATATAGCAAACTGCTCGTTCGCGCGAAAGATTGTCTGGCCGATTCTTGGTCGCCCTATTCCGACTTCAAAGTAGGCGCCGCCGTCCTGCTCGACAACGGAAAAGTGCTCACCGGTGCCAACCAGGAGAACGCGGCATTCCCAATGTGCCTGTGTGCCGAGCGGGTAGCTTTGGGGGCTGCTGCCAGTCAGTTCCCGGGGATACCTCCGGTCGGCATGGCCATTACGACGGCTAAGGGTGCGGAGCCCGCCGCCCCCTGCGGTGCCTGCCGGCAGGTGCTGGCCGAACACGAATATCGATTTAAGCAGCCCATTACCCTAATTCTCCAAGCCCAAAGCGGTTTGATCTACGTATTCGATTCGGTGAAACCGCTGTTACCTTTTTCCTTCCACCTTTAGAACAGGTTTGAGGTTTGAGGTTTGGGGTTTGAGGTTAGGTTAGAGGTTACCTCAAACCTGTTTCGTACATTTGCGCTTGCACCCAACCGCCCCTATGGACGCATACATAACGATTGGTGTAATCCTGATGACGGTGATCCTGTTTATCACCGAAAAACTGTCGGTCGATCTCGTGGCTATGCTGGCGATGATTATCCTGGTAGTGACGGGCGTGATCAGTCCGGAGGATGGTGTTGCCGGTTTCAGCAATAAGGCCACTATCACGGTGGCATTTATGTTTGTCTTGTCGGCGGCCCTGTTAAAAACCGGGGCACTGCAAAACCTCGCCTTTTCGGTAGGCAAAATGTTTAAGCGACGGTATGCGCTGGGAGTGGCCACCATGATGGGGGTCATTGCCATTATTTCGGCCTTTGTGAACAACACGCCGGTAGTGGCAGTGTTTATTCCGGTGGTGATACAGATAGCCTTTTCCTCGGGCCACGCCCCCGAGAAGATGCTCATCCCACTTTCCTATGCCTCCATTATGGGTGGTATGTGTACCGTGATCGGCACCTCCACCAACCTGCTGGTGAGTGGCATTGCCGAGAGTTATGGACTAGAGCCTTTCACTCTTTTTGAATTGACGGCACTGGGGGTAAGCCTGTCCCTGGCCGGCATGATCTACATGTTTTTTGTCGGCAACCGCTTATTGCCATCGGACCGTCGGCCCGACAACCTACAGGAGGGCTTTCAACTTCGCGACTACATTTCGGAGATCAAACTGCTGGAGGGGAATGAATCAGTGGGCGCCCGTATCATGGACTCCCCCCTGGTGAGGGATCTCAACCTCGACATCCTTGAAATACGACGCAATGGCCTGACTTTCAACCTGCCCCAGGGAGATTTTGTGCTGCAGGCCGATGATGTTCTGAAGGTGCGCAGTGATATTCAAAAGATCAAGTCCCTGAAGGAGCGCGTCAAGGTAATCGATGATGATGCCCTGCAGGTTGGCCGGAATCACTTACGTGAAAAAAACGCCTCCCTGTTGGAGTTGGTCGTTACCTCCGATTCGCCCTTTATCAATAAGACCCTGCGGGAAATTGACTTCCGCCGCCAGTTCCGGGCTACGGCACTGGCCATTCGCCACCGTCAGTCGATCGTGCACGAAAAGCTCTACGGTGTTCCATTGCAGGCAGGGGACATCATCCTGGCGGAGGTCAAGACCCACTACATCGCGGAGCTGAAAAAACGCGAAAACAAGACCAATGCCCCCTTCGTGATCTTGTCCGAAGACCACCTTTCTGACTTCAATCGCCGGCAATTTGCCATTGTGATCACGGTCGCATTGGGTATTGTGCTAAGTGCCAGTTTGCAGGTATTGCCCATTATGGTTTCCGTCATTTCCGGAGTATTACTACTGGTCACCTTAGGGGTGATATCCATGCAGGAGATGTACCGGGCCATTAACTGGAAGATCATTTTTTTGCTGGCCGGCGCACTGAGCCTGGGTAAGGCAATGGCCAATAGCGGCCTCGACCAACAACTGGCGGGCATCCTGGTGGACCAGCTCGCCGATTATGGTCCCTGGGTGGTCGTTGCCGGCCTTTACCTGATGACGTCGATCCTTACGGAGCTCATGTCGAATAGTGCCACGGCTGCCCTGCTGGCTCCTATTGCCATTGCTACGGCCAATCAACTGGGTATTGATCCGATGCCGCTTTTAGTAGCCGTTACCATTGCTGCCTCCGCCAGCTTTATGACGCCCATCGGCTACCAGACCAACACCATGGTGTACAGTGCCGGGCGGTATAAATTTCGCGACTTTTTCCGGGTGGGTGTATGGTTGAATTTGTTGTTGTGGTTGTTGTCCAGTGCGTTGATTCCGGTGTTGTTTCCGTTTTAGGATGCCGGTCAATTTCGATCCTCTATGAACCAACGAAGAAGGACGACCTAACTACCGCAAGGGACCAAGATCGAAGTACAGAAGAAACGAAAAATCATTGATTATTGACCCGCGGCACTACCGAGGTCCTGAAATCAGACACTCCATTATGGATTTTAACACAAGGCGCTATCCTGATCCTGACTAAACATTACCAATAATTGAATACCTACCCCTCAAAAGAAAAAAAATCCCATCACCTTTGTATTCCCAGAAATAGAACCGATTTTCCCACGTGCGACTTTAGACTATTTTCACACCACCGCCACCAATGGCCATAAAACTCATTGACCGACTCTATCTGCCCTCTACCCTATCCTATGCCAACCCGGATGATCCGGCCTGGTTGAAATTTCTTATCGACACCCTCGAAGTGTCAACCGGCCGCAACAAACTCGAACGAAAATACCGCGACATTCGCGAGCGCAACCCCGCACCGGATGAAGCCTGGACCATGATCCTCGACAGCCTGGAGATCACCCGCCAATACCATACTGATCGCCTGGCACAAACACCCGCCCAAGGCCCGGTGGTGTTCATTAGTAATCATCCCTTCGGAGTGGTCGACGGGCTGATGCTGGGTGAATTGGTGAATAAAGTACGGCCCGAATTCTTTGTTCTGGTCAATGAGGTCCTTACCCGGGAACCTCTGTTCCGTAAGCATCTGCTACCGGTTGATTTTCGGGAGACCCGGGAAGCCATGCGTACCAATATCCAAACCCGGCAACTGGCCGTTGAGCGGTTACAAGCAGGTGAGGCTATGGCCATATTCCCCGCCGGCGGCGTAGCCACGGCCAGGTCGATTTTCGGCCCCGCCGAAGATCTGGACTGGAAACGCTTTGTTGCCAAACTCATCACCCAATCCCGGGCAACGGTAATGCCCCTGTATTTTCACGGCCAGAATAGTCGATTGTTCCAGTGGGCCAGTCAGGTACACGTGAACCTCCGGCTAGGACTGTTGTTACATGAAGTCCGCAATAAGATGGGACGAACCCTCTCCATCAGTATCGGCGATCCGATCCACTGGGAGGAAATGGCCCCGTATACCAAACGACAAGAGCTCTTGGACTACCTGCGGCGAAAAACCCTTGAAGTAGGACAGGAATAATGGATTAGTATGACAAATAATAATGCACCTTCCCTGGTCACCCAGGTATCGAAAGGTACAGTGCGCCGGTTGCGCAAACTCATCGGCCTGCCTATTCGCGAACCCTACATGGTTCAGAGGGAAATCGATCTGCTCATCGAGATCTTACGGCAATTGCAGCCCCAACGGTGCCTCGAATACGGCAGTGGCTATAGCACTTTATATTTCCCCTCATTGTTGCCCGACGGAGCCACCTGGTTTTCCGTAGAACACCACGAAGCCTGGCATCAACGCATCCGGGAGATGAACACCAACCCTCAGGTTACCATTGAATACGCCTCCACGGCTCACCCCGAGGATGGACGCAACGATTACGTACTGCGCCCCCAGGAGCACGGCCCCTTTGATTTTATCCTGGTCGATGGTGTTAACCGGGAGGCCTGTATTACCATGGCCCACAAACTCCTCAAACCCGACGGACTGTTGGTCGTGCACGACGCAAACCGGCGCCAATACCACGGTGCACTGACCCAATTCACCTACCGGCTGGTCATGGAAGATTCACGACGTACGGCCGGTGGTATGGCCTTTGCCTCCCATACCCGGCCCATTGGGACTTATTTTCGATTGCGCCACCATGCCCGTTTGTGGCACATACAGGCCATCCTGACCAATATCGGGCGGTTTAAATACCTGCCCGGCCGCAGAGCCAAACCATGCCGGGTATTTAGTCCGGGGCAGGACAAAGCGGATTGGCAGGAATGATCGGAATGGAAGCTGTTTTCGTATATTTCCCCAGCGGACCGATACGCAGTTCCATGATCTTACTAACCTTCCCGGAATTCAACCAACACAGCACGCCGCTGCTGATCCTTATTGTCCAGGGGTACTTACTGGCAATACTGCTATTATTGCGCTTTCGCAAAAAAGGACGCACGGCCGACCTCTGGTTGGCACTGCTCCTTAGTGTACAGGGATTTAACAGCACCAGCTACATCATCGGCTTTATGGGTTGGTACGATACCTTTACCAATACCAAGGTAAACTACTTCCTCATCAGCCTTTATCTGGCGTTGGGGCCTTTCATTTACCTCTACGTACGCAGCCTTACCCGGCCGACCCGGGGGTGGCACAGACGTGATTGGTGGCACCTGACCCCCATCTTTGCGTACATTTCGTATCGATTATTTGTTTGGCTTTACGACAAAGGTCAACCGGGATACTGGGATCAGCAAAATGGCGCATTCGAGGCCACCATCGATATGGTTTATGTAGATCCGTTTTTAAGTGCGGCAGAAGTGCTTTCGATTGCAGCCTACCTCATCGCTACGGGCGTACTTTTTCTGCGGTACCGGGAGCGGATCAATGCCTACTTCAGTAATACCTATCGGGTCGAGTTACGCTGGATCCGCAATTTCCTGGTGGCCTACGCCTGCTTATTCGTTTTTCAGTACGTATTGATGATCATCGATACCCAGATCATTTCCCTCCACTGGACCCAGCGTTGGTGGGGACACATACTTTCGGCAATTGTCATCTTATACGTGGGTTTTCAGGGATATTACACCAACCTGGATGCGCTGTATGCAAAAACCGTGGCATTAGACGGTAACTTTCCAACATCCCCCGGTTTGCCGCTCCCCGAGAGCCCCCCCGAGCAGAAGGAAGAAATGATCGATCCCGATCTCGTCACCCGGTTGCAGCAGTACATGGAGCAGGAAAAGCCCTGGCTCAACCCGGAACTAACACTGAATGACCTCGCCTCGGAATTAAACCTAAGTTCCGGCCTGCTCTCACAAATCATTAATAAGGGACTTCACCGACGCTTCAACGAATACATCAACCACTTCCGGCTACGGGCCGTAAAGCAGGCCCTGCAGGAAGGTGCCCACCGACGAATGTCGTTACTGGGAATAGCCCTCGATTGTGGGTTCAACAGCAAGGCAACCTTCAACCGCGTCTTTCGAAAGCAGTTCGGCCAGACCCCCAGCGAATTCCTGCGGCAGCTGGACCAATCAGCCTCTCCTACCGGTAAATCAGTGGATTAAACCATCACCCCATTCCTGAAGGCGGAATTCCAGACTTATAATTGAGGTATTTTCCGAACGATTTAAACGGTCGATCCTTTACCTATGCATAGAAAGAAATTCATCAGCATAGAATGCATTTTTCGGCCGGCAAGACGATAGTCTGTACCGGCTTTTTTATGCCTTTACTTTTGCCTTGCCGCGATCCAGGCCCTCCTTATACCGTTCCAGGCAGCGCTCCCGGGCTTCTTTATGGTCCACGATCGGATCGGGATATTTATCGGTCCCGTATTCCGGAACCCACTTTTTGACGTAATTCCCCTCCTTGTCGAACTTCTTAAACTGGCTTTCCGGATTAAAGATCCGGAAGTAGGGAGCAGCATCAGTGCCCGAACCGGCAGCCCATTGCCAGCCGCCATTATTCGAGGCCAGTTCGTAGTCGAGCAGTTTGCGGCCGAAATAAGCCTCCCCCCACCGCCAGTCGATCAATAGGTGTTTGGTGAGGAAGGAGGCGGCGATCATCCGGACGCGGTTGTGCATGTAGCCCGTTTCGTTCAGCTCCCGCATACCCGCATCCACCATGGGATATCCGGTGCGCCCTTCGCACCAGGCCTCAAACTCCTCTTCGTTATTTCGCCATTCGATGAAATCGTATTCCCTCCGGAAGGATTCATCGACTACGTGGGGGAAATTACTGAGGATCTGGGCGTAGAAATCGCGCCAGATCAATTCGTTCAGAAAGGTGCCATTGAGCTGGCGGGCCCGCTCGGCTTTTTCGCGAATGCTTATGGTCCCGAAGCGAAAGTGAATGCCCAGACGTGATGTGCCATCGATCGCCGGAAAATCCCGCTTTTTATCGTACTCTTTAATCAGTTTACGCGACACCGTCCGGTCGGGTTTCTCCAGGTCAGACCGACTGAACCCCATTTCGGATAACGTAGGTTTTTCAAAGGGCTTGGTCTGTAGGTAATTACCAAAATAATCTTCGTTGGGATAAGGCTTCAGGAAGTAGGATAAGTCTGTTTTTTTACCCTGGATATCTTCTCCCTCGTAGGTTTTGGTCAGCAGTTTGTCGCGCCAGGTGCGACTGTAAGGAGTGAAAACCGTGTACACACCACCGGCCTTCTTTTCCACCTCCATGTGTTCGAAGATCACGTGGTCCTTGAAGGTGTGGAAGGGTATGTCTTTCTTAGCCAGGATCTGTTCCACTGCCGCATCGCGGTCTTTGGCGTAGGGCTCATAATCGCGATTGGTGTAGACCTCCGCAATGTCGAACTCTTTTACCAGATCTTTCCAGACAGATTGGGGTTTTCCGTAGCGCACCAGCATGGCCGATCCCATCTCCCGCAATTTCTGATCCAGGTGTTCGATCTCGTCGTAAATGAACGTGATGCGGGCATCGTCAGTTTCCTCCAATTCATTCAGGATATTCCAGTCGAAGATGAACAGGGGCAGAACGGGATAATCACTCTGCAGAGCGTGGTAGGCACCGGCATTATCGTGCAATCGCAAGTCACGGCGGTGCCAAAAGATACTGATGGGTTGTTTCATGATTAGCTATGTATGGTCAGCAGTTGGCTAAACAGTGGTTAGAATGCATTGTTTAGCGTACTTTTGCTTTCGCAAAAAATGTGTCATGCGAACCTGCTTCTTACTTGCTTTACTAATCACAGCCATAAGCGCTTGCCAATCGGAGGCGGGCGACATGCGATCGTCTATTCGTCGATTAGAAAAACAAACTGCAGATTCCATCCGTCCTGTTTTAACGGAGCGCTATCTGGCCTATGCTGATACCTACCCACAAGATTCGGTCCGGGTCCCGCAGTACCTGCAACGCGCCGCCCGGATGAAGCGTGCCCGCTTTGAATATTCGGCGGCTATCGAATTGTTATACCGGGCCATTCGCGAGTACTATCACCGTCCCGAAACGGTGGAGAATGTGTTGTTGCTTCACGATATTTTCCAGGAGGACGTACAAACGCCCTTCCTGATTACTACTATTGAGCAGGCGGGTCGCGAGGCCTTTCCCTCGCTGGCCGATCGGTGGTCAGCCACGAATACCGCGATTGAAGGTTTGCTGAAACAACGGCAACAAGAGGTATACGAGTCCGCGGCTCTGCAGATCGACTACTCCGCCGCCAACGAACTGGTCACCGCCAGTGAGCTCTATGCCCTGCTATTGCCCTATTCCGAACTCAGTCCGGAACTCCTGCTTTCCGCAGCGGAGATCACCCGTGGCCTCGGCGTATACCGCCGGTCTCTGGAGCTGCTCGATTGGGTAGCCACCCGCTATCCCAACCACCCCAAAGCCGCCCAGGCGCTATTCCTCCGTGCCTTCACCCTCGATGAACAACTACGGGATACGACTGCAGCCCGGGAAGCCTACCAGCTTTTTTTGCGGAAGCATCCGGAACACGAGTTTGCCGGGGATGCCAAAGTATTATTAGATCAGCTATCGGAGATTGGAGGCCAGAAATCGGTGGTCGGAGATCAGGAGTAAGGTTCGGTGTGCGTAGTGCCCTACGGCATCAAAGGCAGGGGACGACAAGCCTGACATAGCCAATTAAGTCAGTCGGCAGTGGGCAGCTTTCAGTTAGCAGGTAAATGCCTTTTTCACGCGGAGAGCACAGCCCGTACGGGCGGTCGTTCGCGGTGCTTTTCTGGCTTCAAACTCATGCGTTGGGACGCCGCTCCACGCCCGCCGGAGCCTGAAAGGCGAAGGAGGGCCACGCCCAATGCACTACGCTCTACGCTCTACGCTATTAAGAGCAACAAACCAGAACCAAGAACCACCACCGCGTCCAAGCTAGTCACTGCAGTCTCCCCGTTCACTCCAGTCGCTACAGTCGCTCCAAGCCCGATGCACTACGCTCTACGCTGTCAAGAGCAACAAACCAGAGCCAAGAACCACAACCGCGTCCAAGCCAGTCACTGCAGTCTCTCCGTTCACTCCAGTCTTTTTTAGCCTCATTCAAATCCGGGAATAGTACCTACCGTCCGAAGCAATTATACTCAAAGAAACGGAGCACATAAACGCAACATTGTTGCATTTAAATTATATTGCATTTACTAAGCACTCGTTTCGGTGTGCCAAGAAAAAAATGTAGTATGGATACTAGATCCTTTTTTGATGCGATTATTGTTGGTGGAAGCTATGCCGGGTTATCGGCTGGCCTAACCCTTGGGCGTTCACTCCGAAAAACGCTGATCCTGGATGGAGGAAATCCCTGTAACAAACCTTCAAAAGCGGCGCACAATCTATTAACCCACGACGGGCAAAGTCCTGCGAGAATACGGGAAAAGGCCGTAGAGCAAGTATTGGCATATCCTACTGTTTCCATACGAAATACTAGTGTAACCAACGTGGAAGGTCAAGATGGAGCCTTTTTTGTGGAAACTACTGGAGGGGATACCTTTCAAGCAAAAAAGCTTTTGTTTGCTACCGGTCTGGAAGACATTTTACCTGCTATCAGGGGGTTTTCCGATTGCTGGGGTAAATCGATCTTGCATTGTCCCTACTGCCATGGATATGAAGTTCGCGGGGAAAGAACGGCCATTATAGCTTCAGGCATAAAAGCGGTTCACTTCACCAAATTATTGCATAACTGGACCAATGATCTTGTTGTCATTTCTAATGGTGAAGCTGAAATAGACCCAGATCATGAAAAGCAAATGAGTGAATGGGGGGTACCCCATTTGCATGAGCCGATTGACGCCATTTTATCTAATGGTGGACAATTAGAAGGGGTTCGGTTACAAAGCGGGGAGGTTGTCGTCTGTACAGCCGCTTATGCTCACCTTGCCTTTCGGCAAAAATCAAACCTCCCCGAGCGGATTGGTTGTAGATTAAATGACCAGGGCATTCTTTCGGTGGATGATTTTCAAAGAACCTCCGTAACCGGTGTCTTTGCCGCAGGCGACAATTCATTTCCGCTCAGGGCAATCGCCTCTTCTTTGTCGACCGGGATGCGGGCAGGAGCGGCGATAAACATGGATCTGATTGGTGGCCTGCTGCCCGGGTAATCCAGGCAATGCGCTAAGTTTCAGTCTTTACAAGTCCCTATCGTTTTTTGCGTACCTGCAGGTTCATCTTACCGGGCAATTCTGAATGGTCGTATAAGGGCAACCATCTTTAGCGCTGTACATGTTGTATATGGAGTTAACAAAGGATGGTTGGCAACTTTCAAATAATTGGAAAATCATCTTCAAAAACGTGGCCCTCCCGGAATTGAGCTACTTCCTCATCGTCTAGCAGACAAAGCTGCATTTCCAGTTCAATTTGTTCTTTGTCAATGTCCTGTCCGATGATCACCAATTCATTTTTGCGATCGCCCCAATCGGCATCCCATCGGCTTTCGATCAAATCTTTATTATCCACAAATACACGATACCGTATTCGCTCCCCGTAGGGCATACTACACCACCACACTCCTGCTTTTTCGGCGCGAAGGGATCCCCCTGCCTGACTCCAGTTCAGGGCATCGTCGGGACGGGAAGCCAACCAGAATAAACCCTTGCTCCGAAAAATACCGGCATCCCATTTTTGATTGATATACTTCCAGAATCGGGTCGGATGAAAGGGTCGGCGTGAGCGAAAAACAAAGGAAGAAATACCGTATTCCTCGGTTTCGGGCGTGTGCTCTTCGTTAAGTTCTTTGATCCAACCGGCCGATTGACTTGTTTTGTCAAAGTCAAAAAGCCCCGTATCCATTATTTCCTCTAAGGGAACTTGACTATTATTGGTGTGTATGATGATAGCGTCGTTATTGAATTTGCGGATAATAGCTTCCAGCTCCTCCACCTGCTCGGGTGGTACCAAATCCACCTTATTTATTAAAATGATATTCGCAAATTCGAGTTGATCGGTAAGCAGATTGACGATCGTACGCCGATCAGTCATATCATCATTCAGTTGGCGGTCCACGATCGTATCAATGGAGCCAAAATCCTTTTTGAAGTTAAAGGCGTCGACCACCGTCACCAGGGTGTCCAGACGACTGACATCCGAAAGATTTACTTTTAGTTCTTCACTATCAAAGAAGAAGCTCTGCGCGACCGGAAGTGGCTCTGAAATCCCGGTGCTTTCGATCAGTAAATAATCGAAACGTCCTTCGTGCGCCAGTTTTGCCACTTCTTCGATCAAGTCCTCCCGCAGCGTGCAGCAAATACACCCATTACTCATCTCTACGAGCTTTTCTTCCGTCCGCGACAGGGTGTTTCCTTCCTCCACCAGGCGGGCATCCACATTCACTTCGCTCATATCATTCACGATGACGGCTACTTTCATTCCTTGCTTATTGTGTAGCACGTGGTTTAGCAGCGTGGTTTTCCCCGCTCCTAAAAAGCCACTCAAAACCGTAACTGGTAGTTTTTTCGGGAATGTATTCATCCTCTTTAGTTTAATGACCAGATTATTGACATAGACGCAATATAGGTGAAAACACCCCTTAAATGCAACATTGTTGCAAATAAAGCGTATTTATCTCTCTTCTCTGGTAGAAAAGTAGCTTCTGACGGGACCTGAATTGATGGGCGATCATAAATGTGTTTCGCTTCAGCTATCACGCACGACGCAATCAAAAGCAAAAAACATCAGCCAAGCACCACCACTGCAATCAAGCCCGTCCCTGCAGTCCCTTCATTCTCTCCGATCGCTCCCCCTTCGTCACTTATGTGACGCCCTTCACTGACAGCAGGCATGCAGTTGGTGCATCTTTGTATCAGATTATTGATGTATCAAATAAAAAATGCAACTTATGTTCTTTCAACACATCTACGATAAAACGCTGGCTCAGGCCAGTTACCTGATCGGCTGCCAAAAGAAAGGTGAAGCCATCGTGATTGATGCCAAGCGTGATGTAGATACATATCTGCAGATTGCCGAGCATAACAACCTCACCATCACCCATATTGCAGAGACGCACATTCACGCCGATTTCCTCGCCGGTTCGCGCGAATTGGCGAAGCTCACCGGAGCCAAACTGTATCTCTCCGACGAAGGAGGTGATGGGTGGGAATACGAATTCCCCCACGTGGGCCTGAAAGACGGCAGCACGTTTATGGTGGGCAACCTCAAATTCGAGGTTATTCATACGCCCGGACACACGCCGGAAAGCATCAGCTTCCTGCTAACTGATTTGCCCACCACCGAAGCCCCGGTCATGCTCTTCACCGGTGACTTTGTCTTTGTCGGCGATATTGGTCGTCCCGACCTGCTGGAGGAAGCAGCCGGCTTGAAGGATACCAAGATCCCCGGCGCTAAGGAAATGTACCACTCCGTTGAGCGATTCCGCGATTTACCGGACTACGTGCAAGTATGGCCCGGACACGGTGCGGGCTCTGCCTGCGGTAAAGCCCTGGGAGCAGTGCCGAGCAGTACGGTAGGCTACGAAAAGATCCGCAACTGGGCCTTGCAGTATGCCGACAACCAAGAGGGATTCATTGATTACCTCCTGGAAGATCAGCCCGAGCCACCCCGGTATTTTGCCATGATGAAAAAGCTCAATAAAGTAGAACGTCCGCTTTTGACGGAAGTCCCAAAACCAAAGCTGCTGAGCAATGACGCATTCCAGAAAGCGATGGATGAAGGTGTGAAGGTTATCGATACCCGTAATAAACTGGCATTTGCTAAAGGGTTCATTCCGGGCACACTAAACATACAGCATAACAACGCCTTCCCCACCTGGATGGGGTGGTTCGTAAATTACGATGAGCCGTTCATTCTGATCGCCGAAGAGGAACAACACGACGAACTGGTGCGCATGCTGATGCGTATAGGCCTGGACAATCTGTACGGATACATCCCAAATGTAGATGTATGGACAGAGCTTGGCAACGAATTAGCCCAGGCTAAAATCATCGATCAAGATACTGTTCGGAACATGCAGAAACATTCCGAAACACAAATCATTGACCTGCGCGGAGCAACAGAATACCAAGACGGTCACCTGGAGGGTGCCGACCACATTTTTGTCGGTTATCTGGAGGATAATCTCGACAAAATCAAGCGCGAAGGCAAGGTGGTCATCCACTGTAAATCCGGTGACCGGGCGGCCATTGGCTATTCTATTCTATACAAAAACGGATTCCGAAATATCCACAACTACCTCTCCGGATTTGAAGAATGGGAACAGGATGGCAACCCCGTAATACGGGAAGCAAAGGAACAGGTACACGCCTAGCCAATCATCAGGAAAGGATGGTGGGTTTCGCCTGCTTATCCTTTCCTATTGTTTACACAAAAAATGTACTTTATGCAACCAACTATGAATCGCATCGGATTAGATCAGGAGCAATCGGAAATGTTATCCGACAAGCTTAATGAACTGTTGGCGAATTACCAGATCTTCTACATGAATACCCGCAGCTATCACTGGAATATCAAAGGCGAAAAATTCTTTGAACTCCACGCCAAATTTGAGGAACTCTACCTCGATGCCCTCGAAAAAATCGACGAGATCGCCGAGCGGGTACTCACCCTCGGCCATACGCCCCTGCATACCTTTGGGGATTATGCGCAATCTGCCCACATTAGCGTTGCCAAAAACGTAACCAGCGGCAAAGCAGCAGTGCAGGGCATCCTTGATGCCTACGAAGTACTTTTGTCCCTAGAACGCGAGCTCCTGCAACTCTCAGGAGATGCCGACGATGAAGGTACCAACGCCCTGATGAGCGACTACATCCGCGAACAGGAAAAACTGGTATGGATGTTTAGTGCCTTCATGCATTAGAAAGGTCCACGCTTTACGACCAGCAGTATGGAAAGTGCCCTTAGTCTGTCCGGAGAATTCCTCCAGGCACTAAGGGCATTGTTGCGTTAGGGTGGAAGAGGTCAGGCTTGCTCACAAGCCCCATTAAGCTATTCACTTTCAAAATTATTTTTTTACCTTTCTCTGACCGATACCTAACAACCCTCAGTTACCCATGACTCCACGAGAACGAATCATTCGGGTCTTGTTATACCTGATTTCCAATCCCTATCAGTGGACCTCCCGTGATTTGAGCAAAAAGTTTGCTGTTCACGTCGACCGGATTAAGGATGACCTCCGTGAACTTGAGAGAGCCGGACTTTCACTGGATCGACCCGTAGAACGGCAGTACCGGATTGCTATACTTCCCGATCACTCGTTTCGGGAACTGACTTACCTTCAACCGCTTTCCAACACGGACAAGGCGCTCATCAAGTCGGCCCTGCGAATGGCTTCGACCAAGGATCAATTATATCTAAGTAAAAAACTAGATAGTCTCTACGACTTTCAGCAATTGGGTCTGCGCGCCCTGCGCAAGCCGGCTTTGGAACGAATAAATCAACTGGAACAAGCCCGAAAAAACAAACGCCAGGTAGTCCTAAAGAATTACCACAGTGCCAGCAGTAATAACGTGCGAGATCGGCAGGTAGAGCCCTTTCACCTGGACATGGCCAATGACCTCTTACAGGCCTACGATACCGAACAGAAGCATTCGAGGCATTATCGGCTATCACGAATACAGCGAGTTGAAATAAAGGATATACCCTGGCAGTACGAGAGCGATCACCGCCACGGCATTACCGATGTTTTTGGCATTGTCAACAACCAACAGGTCAATGTACATCTTACGGTCGATGTATTTGCGTACAATGGACTGACCGAGCAGTTCCCCTCCACCAAAGCTTATCTGGTTCCCGGAACGGTGGAACATACCTGGGATTTTCAGGCACCAGTGAATGAGGAATACAAAGGATTGTTACCATTCATTCTGGCTCACTCCGACCAAATAGACATCCACCGTCCCAGCCATTTACTTGATCAGGTAGTGGCTTCCGCCAAAAAAATTACAGAAAAATTTTCCAGCGCAGAGGGGGGAGGGTGATTTTTTGGGATCCCCCACCCCGTATATTTTCACCATAAATCAAAGGATTATGCGAATCTACCTTCATTTAACACCAAATACGGAACCCGTTCCATTTAATTACCAGGCCGCCTTAGTCGGTGCTTTTCACCGGTGGCTAGGCGAGAATGAGCTGCACGATGATATTTCGTTGTATTCGTTGTCGTGGTTGGAACATGCACGTGTACGTCGCAAAGCGTTTGACTTTCCGGGAGGTAGCACTTTTTACATCAGCGCTCCCAATGCTGAGTTTTTATCAAGCCTTATAGCAGGTGTGCAAGAGGGATGGCACTTGCGTTGGGGAATGGAGGTAGATAGAGTGACTATTCAGCGTACTCCGGACTTTGGTCGAGAGCGACGCTTTCTCGTGCAAAGCCCCATTTTGATCAAAAGAAAATCGGGCAGTGGCAATCAACAGTATTTCTTTCCCAAAGATAAAGAGGCTTCTAGATATATGACGGAAACCATGCAGCATAAACTACGAAAGGCAGGATTGACCGAGGAGGTTACCGTTGCTTTTGACCCTGCATACGATAATCCGAAAACGAAACTTGTGGATTACAAAGGCATCAAGATTAAAGGATCTGTTTGTCCGGTAATAGTAAATGGTGCCCCCCGTGCGGTGCAATTTGCCTGGGAAGTAGGTGTGGGCAATTCGACGGGGATTGGGTTTGGAGCGTTGCGGTGATTTGAAAGCGGATATGGCCTAAATAAATACAAAATACAAGCAGTAATGCATACAGACTTATCATTTTTCACAGAACCGCCTGCATTAGAGAAAAAGGCAGTGCTTGAGATAGTCCCTCTTGCACCATTGTCCATGGTATCAGCTCAGCCAGGCTCCTATTTTAGATCGGAGATTACTCCAACAGTGGATATGGTTTATGGTCTCTTAGAAAACGCACTTGGATGGCATTTCGGGGATAAAACCAGAAAGACCATTTTCAAGGCACTTCACAAAGCGGCAAAGAAAAAGCATGGTAAAAATGAATTATATAAAAATTCAGATTGGCTAAAGGGCAAGCCGGCAATTTCGGGTAGTGGATATTATAGCTTCCTTCAATACCATTTGTCACTTGAACTGAAAAGCGCTGATGAAGAACCAATGACGTACGATGACTTTTGGTCAATGAATCTTAGGACTGAGAAGAACCAGTTCGTTGGAGGAAGTCGAAATTACGACATAAGCTTAGAACAGATTATTTCAATATCTAGAAAAAAAATAAAAAGAAAAGATGGCAGAAAGCCAGAGCCCGCAATTCAGTTTGGAGATAAAGGAGAGTTTATTACTATATCGATAGAAGAACTGAAGAAAATGAAAAAAGGAAAGTACAAATTAAAAAACCTTAAACCATTTTTCCCGCACTATTATGTCAGCCCTAAAGTAAGGGGATATGTAGTACCGAAAAAGCAATATAGGTTCAGTGCAATTTGTTCAAAAGAATTAGGGATTTTGATAAATCAAGCTATAGAAACCCCTTCATCTCCTCTCTATCTAGGCTCAAACGATGGTTGGGTAGATGTAAAATGGATTAACCATGAGTAAGGATTATAATAATTGGCACCCGATGCCCAGATATGGTTTGGCAGCTGCTCTTAAATATTTGGAGATTGATCCAAACCCTAGCTTACAGAAGGAAGAACTTGGCTTAATAGCCCTGAAAGCCCTAAAGGAAAGCCTTAGTAGTTTTATGCTTACTCCTTCCGTTCAGCCTGCAAAAGCATTCTTCACCTATTTACCCGGAGATAAGGTTGATCCTGGTAAGAAATCAGGACAGGTTTCTACAAATGGATACTACAGTGGCCCGCATATCATTACCGGTAACAATGCTGCTGGCATTGTAAAAGAGACCAAAAGTATGATTAAGATTTTGGAGAGTGCAGAATATGATATAACCTATGATTTGAAACGCTCTTACGCCCCAATGGTTGCTATGATAAATGCAGGTAGAGCGTCCATGGCTAATCCCAAAGTAAATCTTTTACACGCTGTATTTACTGCATTTGCAGCGTTAACGCAACTAAAGCCATCAGCCTATATAAAGAAGAGAGAAACAGAAAAAAGAAATACGGGCTTATTTCCCGATCTCCCCTTTTACGATCCCCAAACTGCGTCTTTTCCCCTATCTCAATTCATAAGCATTTTTCAAAAGGTTCAGCAACGAGGAGAAGGGAGTGATGCCTACACAAGTGACTATGACGGAAAATCCTTTCGTCGCCCTCCCATTTTTCAGGGGAACTATCACGAGGCACCCCGTTCGATGAGTCTGGGTGCAGTACCACTTATTTCAGCTATTGGAAAATGGGCGGAAAAACAAAAGATCCAACGACGCAGAGCTGAGCAAGTATTACTGTGGCTTGAAAACCGGCCAATCTATTCCGTTTCCGATGCAGCTATCAATCAGGAGCGTTTCGGGCACCATTTGGTTGCTCTTGCCCTTGATGGAGAATTGCATACTGTTCTCAAACATATAAACCGGGTAAGCTTGATTGGGATAGAAGACGGCAGAAAATTTAATGACCCAAAGTGGAAGCTATTCCTAATGCACTTTGATCAATTTTTGCGCTTTTTCACGAAACCAAGCCTACAAAACTTTCTGGCTTACCGAGCCACTTATCCAGCAGAATTTTTCACCCTATTAAAAGAATATTTCATGAGTGAAAGAAAGTATAGCGATGAACTCATTAATGCAGCTATTGCATATGGGCGATCACTCAACCGAGCTGCCTATATCTCCGCCAAAAATGAAGAGGAAGAAGACAAACAAAAAGGGCGAGCGTCAAGAGGCATCAAGGAATATAAGCACCGAGTACTGTTGCAATTAGAAAGCATAGTACAAAGTGCAAAGGTAAGTACGGAGCTTATTGCGCGGCTAAATTCACAGGCTGGCAGACTGACTATGCAGGATATACCTGCCGATGCGGAGCCCTTTCTCATGGCTGTGATGAATGACAAGATTAACCTTGAGGACGCAAAAAATCTGATTACTGCATTTATGCGGATCAGTCCATTTCCAACCACTACAGGAACTACCGAAAAAGTTGATACCGCACCGCCAGATAGTTCTGTATTAGGTGAGTAAGGTTTTTTATTTAAGAAATACTAAATGTTTTATAGTCATGAAAATCAAATCTATTTTAGTTACCTCCATTGCTCCAATGAGTGATCATGCTGCCAATCGTGGAGAAAAACTTCTTGGTAATGCCTCCTCTGTCAAGCGGCGGCCGGATGGGCGAGTATATATTTCCGGCCAAATGCAGCGTCATGTATTGTTTAGCGCCATTGAGCGACTCAATGAAGATCATCCAGAACGTGGAGAGACCTATGTAGCCAATGGTGATGGCCCTTCAACCAACATCAGTAAGGACCTACGAAGTGATCTTGGAGGTTTTCTGAGTACAAGTAAAGGTGAATATTCTGGCCGGAGAACCGCTCCAATATCTGCCACTCCCGCAGTCGCTGTCAATCCTAGTTCAATTGGAAGGGATTTGCTGATCCGGTTAAAAATGAATCAGGATACAGAAGCACAACAGCGACAGGCATTAGCAACCAATGAATTCAGCACCCAGGATGAAATGGTGCAAAGCTTCCACCTGGATGTCGGTGCAGTAGGTGTAATAAAAGAATATTCATACCAAGACGAAAGTCATGTTGCAACTACATACAAATCATTTATCGATGACGAAGAGCACGCCCGCAGAATAAGTCTCTTCCTGCAGGCCACCGCTGCAATGACAGATTACGCAAACCAAGCCCGAAATGCTGTAAGTGGTGAACCCAATAAAGTGCTAATCGTACTGGATCATAAACTCAGCAGAAAAGCAACCCGGTATTTTCAACCAGAGACCTCAGAAACTGAACGTCAAAATATCCTGGGAGAGCTTGAGAAGCGAAAGGCGAAAGTCTTTTTAGGCGACGATACTTCGACAGAAGGACTCTCCGTAGCCGAAGCTTATGAAAAAGCACTCGAATCTATAAAAGCCGATCAACTTTACCGCCCGGAATATGAGTCCGTCTAAACAAATAACACTCGCAAAACCATCCGGGATTTCACTCGCTGAGCATACGTTACACGTAAAGCAAGAGGCTGCTTACATTATTGAAAAGCTTCCGTTTTTATCCAGTAAATACCAACATCTATGTGGTGGAGATTTGGGCCATGATTTACGTTTGGCGTCAAAATACCATGATTGGGGCAAGTGCTTTGAGAAATGGCAAACAGCTTGTAAAAAAGATTACCAAATATACCTGGATTGGAGAAAAGGTGAAGGTCTACTTGCCTCCGATTTTACCGCTGAACATTACAGAATGTTTGAGGCATCCATGCGTAAAGCTGGTAAGAAGGCTGGACCAAATATCT
This sequence comes from uncultured Saprospiraceae bacterium, assembly GCA_964342305.1. GTDB lineage: Bacteria > Bacteroidota > Bacteroidia > Chitinophagales > Saprospiraceae > DT-110. The sequence continues at coordinate 41,242 of CAYFGK010000005.1, forward strand.
TTCATGCCTGTTTGCGCCATGAATTGGCCTCGTTAGACTATATCAACGAAGCTCAAATTGCCCTTTCTGAATCAATACGATCAGCCATTGCCGCTCACCACGGAAAACTATCTTTCAGGCATAAAACCAGATGGCGAAAAGATGGTATGAGTTCTGATATTGACTCCCGTGGCCCCTTCGCAAGGTACTGGGACGAATTTGAGGCCCTGTCCGATGAAGTTAGTGATGAATCATTAACCTATGTGGTAAAAAAACGCTACGAGTTTGCGGCTATTCGCACCCTTTTGCAATTAGCAGATACAAGGGCTAGTCGCAAAGAAGGAGAAGGAGAGGATGCCCATTACGAGCTTACACCTTTTCCAAAAGTAAAGCGTTTTCCAACACTTCGGCCAGTTCAGCAAGCCGCATTAGACCTCGCTGAGGAACCCCTTGGTATTTTAAGAGCACCTACGGGTAGTGGAAAAACCTATGCTGCCTTACTTTGGGCAGAAGAACAAATGGAAAAAGGCAGGTCTGATCGATTGGTAATAGCCATGCCCACCCGATTTACCAGTAACGCACTGTCAATTGGAGCGGCTGAACAGCTAGGGAAAACAGGATTATACCATTCTAGTGCTTGGTACAACCGTTACGGAGACTTAAAAAAAGGATCTGCTTACAAAGAAGCGATGGAAGCGCATCGGATGGCGAGATTTTTAGCTACCCCAGTAACCGTTTGCACCATTGATCACTTATTGATTGCTCTTACAGGTACAAGGGAAGCTCACCACAGCACATTTTATTTTTTAGCCAACAGTGCGGTTGTTTTTGATGAAGCGGATTTCTATGATCCCTTTGTGCAAGCCAATATGGTAGTCTTGCTTGAAGTTTTGAAAATACTAGAGGTTCCTGTTTTAATAATGAGCGCAACCGTTCCTGATTCTGCGAGAAGATATTATCAGGCTACCGCCCCAATAGCCGTTGCGGAAACGGAACCCAGAAGTACCCGTAAAAAGCTACACTTCATTGGATCATCTGTCTTACAGATAGAAGCTGTATTGAAAGAAATGATCAGACGGGAACAAGGTATCATCTATGCTAATACAATCGCCAGGGCTTTGGAATACTATCGTTGGTTCGAGGACAATATGGAACGAAAAGATATTCCAGTTGTGATTTATCACAGCCGGTTTACGGAAGAGGGCAAAAAGAACATTGAGGAGAACCTGATTGATAAACTTGGTAAAGAAGCCTGGGAGAACAATAAAAAAGAGCAGGTTCGGGGTATCGCAATAATGACCCAAATTGGTGAGATGAGTATCAACATAAGCACAACCTTGATGCTTACAGATTTATGCCCGTGGGACCGTTTGGCACAGCGTGTTGGACGTCTTGCCCGCTTTGATTTTCAGGAAAATGGTATCTGCTATGTGGTGACACCATATAAAGATGGAAAGGTTTATCCCGCTCCTTATGGGGCATATAGCCGGAAGGATAAAAAGTGGGTACCATTTGAGTCTTTTAGGGATTCTGAGAAACAGCTTCAACATAGTTTCTCAACACCTCGGACTGTGACCCCAAAGGATTTCGTCGATTTTGTCAATGGCCTTTATCCTGACGCCCCAGAATTAGATAGTGACTCATCAGCAAACCAAAGACGTTATCGACAGTTGATTAGAGCTAACTGGTTGATAACGCCTGACACCAGAGTAGAAGAGGATGAAGGACATGTTGGTGCAGACTGGTCAAGCCGACGTATTCCACCTCAGCAAACTGTTTTTATAACCGCCCCCCACAATCTCTCGGGTTATCCAGAGCTCCAAAACTTTGAATTAAAGTACGGAGTAAGAGTTCCGAAATACCTACTTGATAAAGAACTAAGGAAGAAAGAAAATAGCCGGATTAGGCAAGAAAAAATCCGCTTAGAAAAACACGAGGAAGACTTAGAAGTTTACTACACCTCTGATTATAGTGAGGAATTGGGTCTTGCTTTTTTGTATGAAGAAAATTTCAGACCGGATGCAAGCAACCAGATTGATTCATGATCTCCGCCTCCCACATCACCTACTACCACCTATGCCATCGTAAACTATGGTTACACCACAAAGGTATGCGGCAGGAAGACAATAGCCAGGCTGTCGGTGAAGGTAAACTCATTGGCCAGCACGCTTACACCCGCCGCCCCTCCCGCTGGCGGGAGCTCAATCTGGGGTACCTGAAAATAGACCATTTCGACCCAAAGGAAAGAATAGTACGCGAAGTCAAAAAAAGTCCGAAACTGGAACATGCCCACGTGGCCCAAGTCCACTATTATCTGTACATGCTCGAACGGGCCGGTATCCCGGAGGTACGCGGCCTGCTCGAGTATCCCAAACACCGTCGTACCCGTGAAGTCTATCTGACCGATGAGATACGTTCTGATATTCGGGGATGGGAAGCGGAGATCCAACGAATCGTGGAGTCACCGCAATGCCCACCATTAGTAAAGAAAACATATTGCAAGACTTGTGCCTACCGGGACTTTTGTTTTGTCTGAACTACAAACCCATGAAAAAAGCCTATTATTTATTCAACCCGGGGCGCATGAGCAGGCGCGACAACACCCTTAAATTCGATCCAGTCCCTAACGAAGAGCACCCCCAACCCAAGGCTCGTTTTTTGCCCGTAGCCGGGGTGAGTGCGCTTTACGTTTTTGGCAGCCTGGATACCAATAGCGCCCTTTACAATTTTTTAGGCCGCAACCATATACCTGTTCATTTCTTTGATTATTACCAACACTATACCGGGTCGTTTAGTCCAAAAGAATACTTACTGGCTGGTCAAATGCTCATCGCACAGGCCGATGCCTACCGCAGATCCAAACCCCGAATGATGATTGCGCAAGCACTGGTGGATGCAGCGATGGCCAATATGCTGCGCACCTTACGCTATTATCAGAGTCGGGATAAAGAGGTAGCCTCCCACATTATTGCACTTGAATCGCTACAACAACAGATACCTTCAGCACAGGATATTGGCACACTCATGGGGTTGGAAGGAAACAGCCGACAACAGTATTACGATAGTTTTGGTCAGATCGTAACGCATTTTTCCTGGGAGGGCCGACGTAAACGCCCACCAAAGGACGAACTCAATGCCCTCCTGAGCTTTGGTAATTCCTTATGCTACACAGTTTGTCTGGACGCGATTTACAATTCGCAGTTGAACCCGACCATCAGTTATTTGCACGAGCCTGGTACCCGCCGGTATAGCCTGGCACTCGATATATCGGAAATTTTCAAACCCATTCTGGTCGATCGGTTGATCTTTCGCCTGTGCAACCGGCGTGAAATACGACGGGAACATTTTGACTACGTAGACGAAGCTTGCTTTCTCTCTCCCAAGGGTCGCAAAGTGGTGGTCAAAAACTGGGAAGAGCGTCTTCAGCAGACGATTCATCATCGCAAGCTGGGCCGAAAGGTAAGTTACCGACATTTATTGCGACTGGATTGCTACAAACTCGCAAAGTACCTGTTAAAGATGGAACCGGATTTTCAACCTTTCAAAATCTGGTGGTAATGTATATTATTGCGGTATACGATGTTGCAGCCGAACGAACGCCCAAGATGCTCAAGCTTTGCCGGGCATACCTTCACTGGATACAAAATTCTGTTTTCGAAGGCGAACTCAGTGAAGTCCAGGTAAAAGAATTAGTGTACAAAGCGAAAGAGATCATGGACGAGGAGTACGATAGCTTTATCCTGTTTAAAAGCCGACACACCTACCACATGGATAAACAGCTGATCGGCAAGTCATTAAACGACACCGACCAGTTTTTGTGATCGTCGATGAATGATCAGTATCTTGCTTTCGCAAAAAAAGTTCTTTGACAACTTGGTTAAAATGCTAAATATCAATTACTTACCAACATCGTCGGTAACCGGGTAAAATCGCCTTACCGTCGATAGACTTGGTAAATCCTTCAGCGACCTGTACTTAACACGTACTAAACCGCTGATTTTCAGCGGGTGATACATAGAATCGACCGCTGCCTCAATCGCACCTAGCGGAATTGAAACTAAACTTATCGATGAGTGCGGCCAGCTTCTCCTCGCCTCAATCGCACCTAGCGGAATTGAAACCCTGAGATCACTGCGGGTACGTTCAAGGAATTTGCCAGCCTCAATCGCACCTAGCGGAATTGAAACATGACCGATACGGAGCGGAATATCTATTTCACACCGGCCTCAATCGCACCTAGCGGAATTGAAACCCAGACTTGCACAGCAATCAGACATGATATCTTGAGCCTCAATCGCACCTAGCGGAATTGAAACCCAGGTGACTAAGGCTCGACCGGTAACCGGTAGTGCGCCTCAATCGCACCTAGCGGAATTGAAACCAAATAACAACATAGCTTTAGGTTTTGAAGCATTAAGGCCTCAATCGCACCTAGCGGAATTGAAACGATTAAGAGCTCGGTGTATTTCGTGAAGAGCCTCAGCCTCAATCGCACCTAGCGGAATTGAAACGTATCTCAGGCAGATGGGAGTTGATACAATGCTTAGCCTCAATCGCACCTAGCGGAATTGAAACGTATCTCAGGCAGATGGGAGTTGATACAATGCTTAGCCTCAATCGCACCTAGCGGAATTGAAACGAAATTATTGGCGTTGGCCAGTATCTGATGAAAGTTGCCTCAATCGCACCTAGCGGAATTGAAACCTAAAGTGGTGGCTCCTGGAATCGAGGGCGACGCCGCCTCAATCGCACCTAGCGGAATTGAAACACCACCAGAGGCGGCCAGGCATCGGCAAGCATTCATGCCTCAATCGCACCTAGCGGAATTGAAACTACCTTAATATTTCGTGATTGCTCGTTTGCTGGTACGCCTCAATCGCACCTAGCGGAATTGAAACGTCATTATGCGCGATTGGGAAATTAATAGCGAATCGCCTCAATCGCACCTAGCGGAATTGAAACGGGAAACTCTGCTCTACGAAATCAAAAATTGTCTGGCCTCAATCGCACCTAGCGGAATTGAAACAACGATTGCTTTGGTCCAAAACAAAGGGTCCATTACGTGCCTCAATCGCACCTAGCGGAATTGAAACCGATGTACGCCGCCTTATTGAGCGGTGCCGGGTCGAGCCTCAATCGCACCTAGCGGAATTGAAACGTGCTCCGGTCGCGCAGCAACTCGTGGCTGCAGGGCGGGCCTCAATCGCACCTAGCGGAATTGAAACAGAGTTTTACCCAGGAGTTCATCTGAACACCAATTGGCCTCAATCGCACCTAGCGGAATTGAAACTCGGAAAGCGCTTCGCGAACGTCGCTGGTAACCTCGGCCTCAATCGCACCTAGCGGAATTGAAACCTGTTTGCCAATAGCGATTGCTATGTGGATCCTGGCCTCAATCGCACCTAGCGGAATTGAAACGAGGTGGTGCCCAAGTGGAAAAGAACCGGGCGCAAGCCTCAATCGCACCTAGCGGAATTGAAACGAGTATTTGAAGGCTGCCGCCAAAAAGCTGCGTGAGCCTCAATCGCACCTAGCGGAATTGAAACGGTTGTCATAGTCCTGGCCGTACTTGTAAAAGAACGGCCTCAATCGCACCTAGCGGAATTGAAACGGCTTATTGATGGAATAGACAACGGCAAGGTAGACGGCCTCAATCGCACCTAGCGGAATTGAAACCACGATTCAGCGGCTGATGAAGTGCAAGCGGAAATAGCCTCAATCGCACCTAGCGGAATTGAAACTTATTGACTTGCGTTAAAACCTTGACAAACTCTTTGCCTCAATCGCACCTAGCGGAATTGAAACTGTAGTATGATGATGTTCATTTTCGATATTGTTTGGCCTCAATCGCACCTAGCGGAATTGAAACTCCTGGACATCGATGATGATATGTTCAACCTACCGGCCTCAATCGCACCTAGCGGAATTGAAACTAAATCTGCAACATAGTCTGTGCCCAGTCTCCCCAGGCCTCAATCGCACCTAGCGGAATTGAAACTAATTTATCAAATGCACAATGAAAAT
>CAYFGK010000005.1:47344-99196 GCA_964342305.1 uncultured Saprospiraceae bacterium
AATGCACAATGAAAATATAGAAATAGCCTCAATCGCACCTAGCGGAATTGAAACTAATTTATCAAATGCACAATGAAAATATAGAAATAGCCTCAATCGCACCTAGCGGAATTGAAACTGCCAGCACGACAACCTTAGTTTTACAATCGAATTCGCCTCAATCGCACCTAGCGGAATTGAAACTCCTTGCTGAATAATTGGTGTAGCCTGGTCAAATGCGCCTCAATCGCACCTAGCGGAATTGAAACTCAATTAATTCGGTAGTTTCTTTAAATTTCATTCTTGCCTCAATCGCACCTAGCGGAATTGAAACCGCTAGCTATAGCCTCTACAGTACTTTTGCTTTGGGCCTCAATCGCACCTAGCGGAATTGAAACACACCTTGAATGATGGGGATGGCAAATACGAAGGCAGCCTCAATCGCACCTAGCGGAATTGAAACGTGGTACTAATAATGTTTATCTCGAAGATGATATTGCCTCAATCGCACCTAGCGGAATTGAAACTTGTTTGCCCCTGTTATGCATCGTGTTAATATTACTGCCTCAATCGCACCTAGCGGAATTGAAACCGACAATACCGAGTGCAGCACTCAGAAAATATCGAGCCTCAATCGCACCTAGCGGAATTGAAACTAACTCCTTCGGCTTCATAATCGGGTAACCATCCTGCCTCAATCGCACCTAGCGGAATTGAAACGAGGATTTGACCTTCGGCCGTTTCTGGGACGAATACGCCTCAATCGCACCTAGCGGAATTGAAACCTGATGGTGAAGGTGTCCCGCGTAATGAAAAATCCGGCCTCAATCGCACCTAGCGGAATTGAAACGGGTATTTCTGATAGATGGTCTGAGCTTCTTCCTCAGCCTCAATCGCACCTAGCGGAATTGAAACTGACCAGGCCTCCTTCATTACCCTTTCTTTTCGTTCGCCTCAATCGCACCTAGCGGAATTGAAACTTGCGGCCAGTCTTGGTACGCGTGTTGCGCATGCTGGCCTCAATCGCACCTAGCGGAATTGAAACAATATAGCAAGTGGACCAGTAGGTATTGGCATTTTTGCCTCAATCGCACCTAGCGGAATTGAAACATTAATCATATTAAATTCTGGCAAAATAAATCCAGCGCCTCAATCGCACCTAGCGGAATTGAAACCGACTAATAGCATTCATCATTTGGTCGAGGTCCATGCCTCAATCGCACCTAGCGGAATTGAAACCTGATGGTGAAGGTGTCCCGCGTAATGAAAAATCCGGCCTCAATCGCACCTAGCGGAATTGAAACTTTTCGTCCACCTCGACTTCGTCCAGCACTTCTTGCCTCAATCGCACCTAGCGGAATTGAAACCCAAAAGCTACTACCAGACCAACAGTAAACGCCAGGCCTCAATCGCACCTAGCGGAATTGAAACTCAGTGAACAACTCGTCGCGCTGCTCTTCGGCGTGGGCCTCAATCGCACCTAGCGGAATTGAAACCAGATACATCTGGTCGGGAGTCTCCTCGGCTACCCGGCCTCAATCGCACCTAGCGGAATTGAAACTCAGAAACGGCCAGGAGCGACGAACAGCTTCCCCGCCTCAATCGCACCTAGCGGAATTGAAACCTTTCGTGCATAAGGAGAACGGAGATCTGATTCGAGCCTCAATCGCACCTAGCGGAATTGAAACAGGTTTTATCCTTCCGGATGATGCCGAGGCGGAGGGCCTCAATCGCACCTAGCGGAATTGAAACCGGTCTGCTCGACCGGGACGCTTTCATCGCTGTAGGGCCTCAATCGCACCTAGCGGAATTGAAACTTTGAGGCGTACATCCTGGACAAGATTCTTCAGAAGCCTCAATCGCACCTAGCGGAATTGAAACAGAACAAGGCTGATATGCTGGCCAGCTACGGCGTGGGCCTCAATCGCACCTAGCGGAATTGAAACGCATAGTAATTGGTCGAAAAGATCAGTATCAGCAACGCCTCAATCGCACCTAGCGGAATTGAAACCTGGTGTCTTTTTGCTGGTCTAAACCGAGCGCGGCGGCCTCAATCGCACCTAGCGGAATTGAAACCATATTTACTGAGGTTGCCACGCTTCCCTTCCGGGCCTCAATCGCACCTAGCGGAATTGAAACCAATAAAAGGCACCTCCGCAGGGTAACTTCCGCGCCCGGGGAACAGCACTTTTTCATTAAAACTCCTTATTCTGGGCCTGTCTGACTCGTGCATGGATAACCACTAAAGTGGTTTGTAAAAATGTATATGCCCTTTCGACACCACAGCTGAAGCTGTGGCCTCATTCAGGGACGTTCAAACCGTTAACTGTGCATGCCTCTCGGAGCCCATACGGGCGTATGCCTTCACCGACCTCCGAGACAAGGTGTAGGAGGTGGCGAAAGTAGACGATGCTCGACGCTATCAAGGGCAAAAAACGTAAGCCAAGAACCACCACCGCAACCAAGCCCGGCCCTAAAGTCTCTAAGGTCGCGATAGCGCCCGATGCTCTACGCACTACGCTGTCAAGAGCAACAAATCAGAGCCAAGAACCACCACCGCAACCGACCCCTTCCCTGCTGTCTCTCATTTCTCTCCGGTCTCTTCGATCCCTTCCGTCTTGCCTGTTACGAGGTAATCATCGTGTTGATTGAAATTGCCCCCAGCTCGATCCAGAGGATCGAGCACCACCTCTGCCCAAAATTCCGTACCTTAACCACTCGAGAAAAAACAAGAACATAATGAACACACACCTACGTCTTGGGGCACTCCTTCTGGTGCTCCTCACTCCCTTTTTTGGCGAAAGCCAGAACCTGACCTCCGAAACCTTTGACGGGCTACACGTACGCAACATAGGTCCGGCCGCAATGAGCGGACGCGTAGTCGACCTGGCCGTAGTGGAGCGTAATGTTAAAACCTTCTATGTGGCTACCGCCACCGGCGGCGTCTGGAAAACTACGAATAACGGGACCACCTTTAAGCCGGTATTCGAGAACGAAAACACCCACTCGGTGGGCGCCATTGCCGTACACCAGGCTCACCCCGATCATCTATGGGTAGGCACCGGCGAACGCGCTAACCGCCAGAGCTCCTCCTGGGGCGACGGGGTTTACAAATCGACCGATGCGGGTAAGACCTGGACCCACGTGGGACTCGATGACACCAAACACGTCGGACGGATCGTTCTCCATCCCAACGATACCAATACCGTATTCGTAGCCGGTATGGGCCATCTGTGGGGCTCCAATGAAGAACGCGGCCTGTATAAAACTACCGACGGTGGTGAAACCTGGGACAAGATCCTCTACATTGATGAAGAGACTGGCGTAGTGGATATTGCGATGGATCCCGGCGATCCCGATATTCTGTACGCAGCTACCTACCAGCGTCGACGCCGTCCCTACGGGTTTCACGGGGGCGGCCCCGGCAGTGGCCTGTATAAATCGACCGACGGCGGTGAATCCTGGGACGAGCTACGCAATGGTTTGCCGGAAGGCGATTACGGTCGCATCGGTATCTCTATTTATCGCAGTAATCCGGAGATCGTGTACGTATGCGTGGAACAAGGCTACCAGTACAATGCTTCCACGGCCTATAACCGGCGCAAGGCGGGTGTGTATCGCTCCGAAGACAAAGGAGAGTCGTTCACCTTCATGAGCGACTGGAACCCCCGGCCCATGTACGCCAGTCAGATCCTGGTCGATCCGTCCGATGACCAACGGATCTACATGATGAATCAGTACAGCTATTCCGACGACGGCGGAAAGACCTTCGAACGTCCGCGACAGAGCCTGCACGGTGACGATCGCATCTTTTGGGTGAATCCCGATGATTCGGAACACGTTATGAAGGGCGACGACGGTGGCCTGGGTATCTCTTACGACCGCGGTAAAACCTGGAAGTACAGCACAAATCTGCCCGTTAGTCAGTTTTATCGGGTGAGTGTGGATATGCAAAAACCCTACTGGGTATACGGTGGCCTGCAGGATAATGGTAGCTGGATGGGGCCTAGTGAGACCTATCGCAGCGAAGGCATCCTGAACTCCGACTGGGTCAAGACCGGCGGTGGTGACGGTTTTCTGAATCTCGTGAAGGAAGACGATCACACTAAGCTATATACTGAATCCCAGTACTTAGGTTTGTCGGTACTTGATCTGGAAACCGGCCAGCGACGCGATATTCGTCCGGGTGATCCCAAAGGACGCATCGGACCACGCCGTAACTGGGACGCCTGGGGCCCCGGCATCGAAGAGCCCGAACTGGGTAATGCCATGGCACCCGCCAACTGGGATGGCCCCTTCTTCCTGTCGGCTCACGATCCCAATAAGATCTACGCGGGCACAAATATCCTCTGGAAATCGACCGATGGCGGTGATACCTGGCAGGCCTGCGGCGACCTTACCACCCAGACCAATCGCCGGGAATTACTGATCATGGATCAGCGGCCGGATACCTCAACCGCTTCCCTCGACGACGGTATCCCCTACTGGCCAACCCTGACGGCCATTGCCGAGTCGAAAGGTATTCCCGGACACTTGTATGCCGGTACCGACGATGGTCTGCTGCACATCTCTACCGACGATGGTCAGAACTGGGTCGATGTAACCAATCGGCTGCCCGGTCTGCCGGAGATGACCTGGATCAACACGATCGAGGTGTCGAGCCACGATGGTGCTACTGCCTACGTCGCCATAAATAATTACCGCAACGACGACTACGGCAACTATCTCTACAAAACAACCGACGGAGGTCGCAGCTGGACCTCCATCACCGGTGACCTGCCTGCCAAACGCGTGGTGCGCACCATGCGCGAAGATCCGCGCAACCCCGATGTATTGTACCTGGGTACCGAACTGGGGCTGTTCGTTTCCATTAATGGCGGAAAGAACTGGGTGGAACTAAAGAGCAATATGCCTACTCTGCCCTTTAACGACCTGGTGGTCCATCCGCGCGATAACGACCTGGTGCTGGGTACTCACGGCCGTGGTATCTGGATACTCGACAACCTGAACGCCATCCAGGAAATGTCGCCGCAGTTACTGGCCCAGGAGGCGGCACTGTTTACCATTCCCGATGCGGAACTGATCGACGAATCCCGTCAGGGCGGCCATCGTGGGGATATGTTCTACCGGGGTGAAAACCCACGGCGGGGAGTGCTCATTGATTTTTACCTGCAGGAGGCTGTCGCCAAAAAAGAAATCAGTCTGGCCATCCATAGCATGACCGGGGAAGAGATCAATACCGTGCGGGTGGACACCAGTGCGGGTATCCAACGGGTATACTGGAACGGACGCCACGCCGACTTTACATCGCCTTACCGTCCGGAAGGAGCCGAGGTACCCTCCTGGCGACGGGGCGGCCCCAGCGGACCATTGGTCAATCCGGGATTGTATAAAGCCGTACTGACCGTCAACGGAACCAGGTACGAGAAACCGTTCCGGGTAGCCGATGATCCCCGCATCGACATCGACATTGCCGACCGTACCGACTGGGTGGAAACCCAATTTGAGATCGGCGGCCTCTACGAAGCCATCGTGGAGGATATGAAAACGATCATGCCGGTAAAAAATCAGATCGATACGTTGAAAAAGCACCACAGCGATCTGGATAAGGAGGCCGTTGCGGAGATTGAAGAGATCGCCCGCATGTACGACGAGCTGGTGGACCGCACCCAATCACTACTGCGTAGCGTTGGCGGCTGGATGGGTCCCATGACCGACGATCAGCACAGTATGCATGCCTATTATAAAGAAGTGAAAGGCAAACTGGCCGAGCGGTCGATGAAATACCGGAACACCATGCTGCCGAAGCTCAACAAAGGGCTGAAAAAAGACGAGCGCATCGATGTGAAGACGGCCGACGATAAACGGTAGACGGCTGACGGTCCACGCGCCACGGTAGACTGCTTACGGTCCACGCGCAACGGTAGACGGTCTACGGCTTACGTCGTGCTTGATAAAAAAAGGGAGTGATCCAAGAATGGATTACTCCCTTTTTTAGGCAGTTCTATCACTAATTCAGAATTTGGTGATTACTATTCTTTACCTTACTCCGCTGCTTTTTGTGATTGACACCTAGTATTAAGTGTTTTCCCAAAATTCGTCCTGAAGATTACAAAAAGCAGCCATTAAACCTGGCCCCTCCTTCATACCGGACCCAAATGGGAGCCTTACCCGACCAAGGTGCAACGTGGGCCGTAAACCGTAAACCGTGAACCGTGCAGCGTAAACCGTGAGCCGTTCGCCGTAATCCGTCCTACAGTTTTTCCGCAAAGTCAATAAAGAACTGCAGACTCTCCGGGTTGCGCATGGCATCTGCATTGGCCGCCTTGCCCGGGTCTTTACCCAACAGGATCTTCTTGATGGGTGCTTCCAGCTTTTTCCCGGAGATGGTGTAGGGAATATCCGGCACTGTGATGATCTCATCGGGCACGTGACGGGGCGAATAGTCGCTGCGCAACTGCTGCTTGATACGTTTGCGGAGGGTATCGTCCAATTCCTGGTCTTCCTGCATTTTTACGAAGAGCGGCATGTAGTGTCGCCCTCCTTCCAGTTCGAGGTTGACGATAAGGCTGTCGGCCACTTCGGATATTTTGTTCATGGAGCGGTAGATTTCGGCTGTACCGATGCGAATTCCCTGACGATTGAGGGTAGCGTCGGACCGTCCGTAGATGATCAGGGAGCCCCGATCGGTGATCTCCACCCAGTCGCCGTGTCGCCATACACCGGGGAATAATTCGAAGTAGCTGTCGCGATAGCGTTCTTTATCGGGATCATTCCAAAAGTAGATGGGCATAGAGGGCATGGATTTGGTGATGATCATCTCCCCCACCTCGTTTTGAATGGGCTGGCCATTATCGTTGTAGGCGTAGAGCGAACAGCCAAGGGCTCGTGCCTGTATCTCCCCTTCGTATAAGGCCTCCAGAGGACAGCCCCCCACGAAGGCCGTACACACATCGGTGCCACCGCTCATGCTACACAGCCAAACGTCTTGCTTGATCTGCTCGTAAACGTAATCAAAAGCCTCGGGAGGTAATGGTGCCCCCGTCGACCCTATGGACCTCAGACTCGACAGGTTATAGGTTGAGCCTGGTGTCAATTGGCGTTTCATTGAGGCTACCAAAAAGGGTGCGCTGGTGCCAAAGTGATGGATGCCCGCCTGTTCGGTGAGTTCCCAGAGCACGTTGAGATCGGGATAGCCCGGTGAGCCGTCGTAAAGAACGATGGTCGACTGCACCAAAAGGGCCGCCTGCACGAAATTCCACATCATCCACCCGGTGGTGGAAAACCAGAAAAAGCGTTCCCCCGGATGAACGTCATTGTGCAGGGCCAGGTATTTGAGGTGCTCCAATAGCACACCTCCATGTGAATGCGTAATGGCTTTCGGTATACCCGTGGTACCGCTACTGTACAATACCCAGATGGGATGATCAAAGGGTACGATCTCGAAAGTCAGGGGTGCTTCTACCTCTGACAGGGCATCGGCCCAAAGCATACCATCCGGTATGGTATGCGCTATTTGTTCATCGTCGAGGTAGGGCACCAGAATGACCTGTTCCAGAGTGGGCAAGGCTTGCCGGAGGTCGCGAACCACGTCCATCTTATCGTAAGGCTTGCCTCCATATTGGTAGCCATCGACGGCAATGAGGACTTTGGGTTCGATCTGTTGGAAACGATCAACGGTGCTTGACAGTCCGAAGTCCGGTGAACAGGACGACCAGATGGCTCCCAGGGAATTCGCCGCCAGAAAAGCAATGGTCGCTTCGGGAATATTGGGCAGAAAGGCCACAACTCGGTCACCTTTACCTACGCCTATCGACTTCAGGTGATGAGCCAAAGCGGCCACTCGCCGACGCAAGTCGGCCCAGGATATTTCGTGTAATTCGTGCCGTTCGGATTGGAACAGAATGGCCGGGTATTCGGTGGTTGCCTGTCGGAAAATATGTTCGGCGTAGTTCAGAGTGCTGCCTGTAAACCATTTGGTATCGGGCATAGGGTCTTCGGACACTACTTGTTCGTAGGGTGCATGGAATTGTACGTCAAAATATTTGGCAATAGCTTCCCAGAATCCGGCTACATCATCGACCGACCATTCCCATGCCTCCTGGTAGGTCTCAAATCGTACATCGTATTCCCGCTGCACCCAGGCCAGGAAGTCGGCCATGCGCGATTGGTTGATGAAATCGGTATCGGGCCGCCAAAGTAATCGTCGGCCATTTGCTTCTTTCGACATGAGGTTTTTGTTTTGGTTGGGTAGGGTGGAATATAGGGAAATTGGATGTCGATCCTCCGGATCGACCAAAGATTTCGACTCAAAACTTCCTGTTCCTATTCCGTTATCAAAGCCATTTGGGTGACTTGGTTATTCAGAAGATGCTCAATTGGCATTTCTTTACACCATTGGATCTCGATCCTCCTATGACCACCGTAGCATCTGCGCAGGTGTGCCGGATCGACCAAAGATTTCAACTCAAAACTTCCTGTCTTTACTTATTTTCCGAAGCTAAGCGTTTGATCTGGTCATCAGGAATTTCTTGATTTGTGTTTCAGGCTCGATTCTGGTCGATTCGGTAGTCCGGCGGGTCAAGATTCGGTATTCCGGGCATGGTATTGGTCGGTCCGGAGGACCGACTTCCATTGGATGTCAATCCTCCGGATCGAGCACCTTATCTTTACGATATGCAACGCACCTCCCTCAACGGACGTTTGCTCCGACCCGATGAATTACCCGTCATATCACTGCTGCGCGGTGTGTATTACGGTGACGGCTTGTTTGAATCCATGCGCATCCACCGGGGGCAGATCAACTTTTGGCGGTATCACCGGGAGCGCTTGCTGCGCGGAATGGGATACCTGGGCCTGGACTTCCCGACGGAATGGTCGGTTGACCAATTACCAGAGTTGATCCTCGATACGGCGGGCGATTGGCCGGAGGCCCGCGTGCGACTGACGGTACTACGCAGCCCCGGTGGACTGTACACCCCTGCCAGCGACGACGTCCAGCTTCTGGCGGAAGCCACCCCAATGGAAGGCAACCTATACCCTCTCAACGAGCAAGGATGGAGGATCGGGTATTATCCGGAACCTATGCCTCTGGCCGGCAGTACCCTTTCCAACCTGAAGACCTGTAATGCCTTACCCTATATCCTGGCGGCCCGCTTTCGCAAAAAACAGGATCTGGACGAGGTGCTCCTCACCAACCAGCACGGACGAATAGTCGAGGGCACAGCCTGGAACCTTTTTTGCCGAAAGGCGAAAAAACTATACACCCCTCCCCTTTCCGAGGGTCCGCTGGATGGCGTGATGCGACGGGTGGTAATGGAGATAGCGCCAACCTTAGGCTGGGAGGTTATCGAGCAACCGCTCTCCCCCACTTTTTTGGCGGAAGCCGAATCCATCTACCTGACCAATGCGGTACGGGGTGTGCAGTGGTTGGAGTGGCTCGACGGGCGACGATATGCGAATAATGGAGCGGAGGAACTTCGTAAGGCTATAATGATGAATGCTCAATGTTGAATGATGAATTCCATTTAACATTCATCACTCAACATTCATCATTGAAAATTTCTCGAAGCTTCTGTCCGGAAGCACATAACTGCCAACTACGAGTCCCACGACACTCGCCAACCCGCCCAGGATGAGGCTAGGGATGTCTACCGTGAGAAAAACAAACTCGAACAGTAGCCAGGCAACCATGCCGAAAATAATGGAAAGCAGGCATCCCCAGTTGGAAGAGCGCTTCCAGTAGAGGCCACCGGTAAGGGGTACGAACAAAGACACCAGGCTGAGGGCCGAGCTCTGGCCAACCAACTCGTAGATATTGGTCTGGACCGCAGCCATCCAGGCGGAGAAGATGGCTATGACAACCACCGACGCCCGCATGATGGCCAGCATTCGCGCATCGGACGGATCTTTCAGCAGGGGTCGGATCAGGTTCTCTCCGATAACCGTAGCCGGTGCGAGCATGGCCCCCGAGGTGGTGCTCAGAATGGCAGATACCAGGGCTCCGAACAACAGGATCTGCAAGGCCAGGTTGCCGTGGTTCAGGACCAGTTGGGGAATGACCATCTGGGTATCGCCTTCGGCCAGGTCGGGATAGAGTATCGAGCCACAAAGGCCGATCAGCAGGGGAATAAAACCGATGGTCAGGTACATGACACCCGATAAATAAGACGCCCGCACCGCGACCCGGGCCGATTTGGCCGACATCACCCGCTGAAAGATATCTTGCTGCGGAATGGAGCCTAGTCCGATGGTAATCCAGGCGGCGATATAGTGAGTGATATCCAGGGCATTGCCTTTCGGCAAAAACCGAAAAAAACCGTCAGGGGTTTGCGCTACCACGACGCCCATACCACCGACCCGTTGCACCATGGTGACCGCCAGAATAACCAATCCCAGGATGATCAGTACCGTTTGCACCGAATCGGTTACTGAAACGGCCCACATGCCCCCGATGTAGGTGTACAGCACGACCACCCCGGCACAGATGAGGATGCCGTAGGTCAGTGGTAGTCCGCTGAGCGTCTGAAAGACAATGGCCAGGGCCACGAGTTGCGCTGCTATCCACCCGAAATACGACGGCACCATAAAAATGGCCGAGATCACCTCCGCCGCCCGGCTGAAACGCAGCTTGAAAAAGTCGTTGAAGGTTAGGATATTGAGGCGATACAGGGGCCGGGCGTAGAAAGCCCCCACCAGGATAAGGCAGAGGGCCGCGCCGAAGGGATCCTCGATCACCCCCAGCAGTCCGTGCTCCACAAATTCGCTCGACGCCCCCATGATGGTCTCCGACCCGAACCAGGTGGCGAACAGGGCCGCCGCCGCCATGTAGGTCGGCAATTGCCGCCCCGCCATGACGAAGTCCCGGGTGTTTTTCACTCGCCGCGAAGCCCAAAAGCCAATGAGCAGCGTGATGGCCAGGTAGATGATTATGGAGGTTAGTAACCTTATTTGATGATAATCGGCATTTGGCAGGAAGGACAAAATGAGATCACATAGGTCGAATAGATCTAAGATAATAGAGGCTAGATAAAAGATCTCTTTATCTGCTATCTAGTTTCTAATAGTCCTAAATCTAAGGATGACCGGAAATAAAAAGCCTCTAATCTTCTATCTAGTTTCTACAAGTCTAAAATCTTATGAAAACAAAATGTGCCAGACGCACGTAACGCACGCCTGGCCGGGGTAGATGCTGTCCGGTGGTGCGTGCCACCGGTGCTTGCTAGGGTTTGTAGATGGTGTAAATCGTTCGTGGGATTATTACTGGATTACTATAAGGCGGAGCTTATACATTCTGTGTTACCAACTGGTAGGTGGAGACTGATGTTTTTGCCTGTGGCAGATTAAGACTAAGGTTGAGGCTTAGGCTGAGGCCATGTCATCTCAGTCTCAACCTGCCCTTGCGGAGCAAGGGCGAAAACCTTAATCTGCCGCAGCACAGCGAAGGCTATTGCGCAAACACAATATTGCGCACCACCTGCTCCTGATCGGTCTGCACCGTCAGGAAATACCAGCCATCGGCCAGGTTGCGACGGTCCAGCTGGAAGGTGTTCCACCCTGCTTCGGACCTCTGCTGCCAGGTGCGTACCACCTGCCCGTTGATATTGGTCAGGCGGGCTTCCATGGGGCCCGCGGTCGGCAGGTGCACTCGTACCTGCGTGGCGTCAATTACCGGGTTGGGGATCACCTCCACCGACAAGCCATTCAGGTTCTCCAGGGGTTGTTGGGTTTTCTTGGCTTCCGCCAAAACATCATCCGTGCGCTCCACATTATTCACCTGGCAGTCTTCGATGTAGGCCCGGAAGGTGCTGCCGGCCTCGGCCGTAAAGCCGGGCTTCAGCGTAATCGTGCCGCCCGATTTCAGGGTCGCCGACTTGCCCGCTTCCACCACCACTTCGCTGCTCGTTTCGATCGAAACGCAGGCTTCCACGATGCCTTCCAGGTTGCCATCTTCGATCAGGATATCGTCGCACGGGTCATTGACCGGATCGTCCAGACAGATGATGGATGCTCCCGGTACGCCCGCACACGTAAAGCTCAGATCAAACTCCCCGGCTCGCTCGTTTTGGGCGAAAGCCCCCACGTAGATGTAGTATTCGGTGCCCAGGGTTGTCTGCAGGTTCTCGATCAGTTCCGTACCGCCCGTGGTCGTTTCATCTACGTTCATGACACAGGTCAGGCTCTGGCAATCCGCTCCGCTCCACAGCTGGATCTCCGCATCCCAGTTATCGGGCACGACCGAGAAGCTCGCAAAGCCACCCGTACCCGTAAAGCGGTACCAGATGCCCGGGCCGATAGGATCGCCCGTGCAGTCCTGGCCGTTGCCCACCGCAAAGGTGGCATCTTCGTTAATCAGGGACGTGGACGGGCAGTTCAGCACCGTAGCGTTGCTGCACAGATCGTTGCCCGGTGCCGGCGGCAATACCGCCACACACAGATCAAAGGTTCCGGCGACCTGATCGTCCTGCGCGATTACCTGTACGTAGTAGGTCTCCCCTTGCGTTAGGGGGACGGCCACTACCCCATCGTTCTGGCAATCTTCGTTGATCAGCAGTAAGCCTTCCGTGCAATCACCTTCGTAGATGGCAATGGAGGTCAGGTCAGTATTGGATAGTTCGAACAGGTAGTCTTCCGTAGTCGGGGCCGTAAAGAAGTACCATACATCCGGTCCGTCCCCCGCGCAAAGGCCGATCGGGCTGGGTGAGGCATTGGCCGTGCTGCCGCTGGTGGCGTTGTTGCAATTAGTGTCGGTCGACAGCATTAACGGAAGGGCATCCACACAATCATCATTGGCCGGCGCACAGCCGTTGACCGTGATCGGGGCCAACATCAGGTTACAATTGTCGTTGGTGGGGTGATTCAACGAGATGGTCACCGTACCGAAGGCGAAGGGGCCTACGGTGGTGATGCCCGTCGTGGTCACCTCTTCGGTGGTCTGGTTTTGATCGTTGGCAATGATCACCGTGCCGTCACCCACGTCGGTGATGTTGACCTCGATGAAGAACTGATCGTTTTGGTCATCGCATTGGCCCGCCTCCGCTGAACCTACGGCGGGTAAACAATCCGCACAGGTGGCCCGGTATTGGATGGTGGTCTGGTCGCCACTGGCGCAGTCGTTGGAGCCATCACTTTCCAGGCGCACGTACAGAAATCCGCTGGACGACACGTAGGTCAGGCCCGTCAGATCGCCGCCATTGCCGTACAGTTGGCCCGGGTTCAACAGGGTGCCGTTTTCATCGCGACCGTCGTAGACGTAGAGCTCATCCTGGTTCACCTCGACTGTACCTGCCAGGAACTCCAGTTGCACCTGGGCACCGTTGTTACTGGCGATGATGAACTCGAAGACCTCGTCGGATTCGTAGCACAGATCGGCGGTGACCGTATCGGCTCCGTTGAAGCAGTCCAGCTCGATATTGGGATCGGGCTCGGTGGTGAAGGTGAATTCCGTGCAGGAACGCTGATCGGTCAATCCCACCGAGTTGTAGGGCGAGATCAGCACGTAGTAGGTGGTGCCGTATTCGAAGTCGAAGGCCGGATCGTAGAAGGTGTTGTTGCCCACATCGGTGGGTTCCAGCACGTCGATCAGGGTCGGGGCCGTACCGATCTGGATCAGGTAGCCATCCACAAAACCGGTGGCCGGATCCCAGTCGAGGCTGGCATCCAGGTCTACGTTGGTCGCTCCGTTGGCCGGTGATACCAGCTCCGCATCGCACAGCGGCACTTCGGTGATGGGTGCCAGGGGCGGGCCGGCCACATCGTCGAGGAAGTAGCTGTCGCCATTGGAGTTTTCCAGGACGAAGGCTACGTAAATATCCAGGTCGTTGTAGGCACTCAGGTCGACCATGAACTGCTGGTAGGTATCGGCCGTCAGGTCGGTTTCCAGCAGCGTCTGGACGATCTCGAAGCTACCCAGATCCGTCTGGCTGGTGGTCGATACCCGTACCGTGTACACGCTCCCGTAGTTGGTAGCGAAATCGTCGGTAGCGAAGAAGGTCAGGGTATTATCCCCGTCGGTAGGTTGCAGGGCCGGGGTGATCAGCCAGTCTTCGGCCAGGATGATGGCCGAGCTATTGAAGCGCACGTAGGCGTGGCTGGAACCGCCGTTCGGGTTCAGGCCCGATTGCTGCCAGGACTGGCCCGTGGCCACCCCGTTGTCGGCCACTGCCCACCCCACCGGCGGGAAGCTGCCTTCGAAATCTTCGCTCAGTTGCGCCAAGCCCGGGGTACCCAGCACCAAAACCAGCAGGAAAGTCAATATATGGTTGGTAGACAATGTCATGATCGTGAATTTGAATAGTGGTGTATGTGGTTGGGAGGGGAAAAAGAGCGCTGACGTCCCGGCCTTGCGGCCAGGGCGTCAGCACCATGGGTTATTAGCGTGTTATTAATAGTCGTTTGGACAGTATGCCCTCCTTACTCTGCAGGGTCACCGTATACAGGCCCGACGGGAAGGTACCCCGATCCAGGGTGAGCTGTAAGCGGGTCTCCATTTCCAGTTCCTGCGACCACACCAGCTTGCCGAGTGGATCGAAGATCAGCAGACGGCGGCCTGTTTCTTCGGGCCCCTGGACCGTAATGGTCACCTCGCTGCTGGCCGGGTTCGGGAACAGGCTAAGGCGGACGTCCTGCCGCGTGGCTGTCGCCGTAGTGGATGGATTACTGAAGGTGAACACTTCTTCCTCGACCTCATCGTCCGGTGCAAAGGACGGGCAGGCAGTGTCTTTGGAATGACCAAAGAAGGTCCAGCCTTTACCTTGCAGGGTGGTAATGGCCGCCTCGCCCAGACAGTAGGTGAGACCACGAACACCTAACCCTAAATTGTCCGGTTGATTTTGATTGTTGGCCCAACCCATGAGGGTGGCATCATAATTGGCGGTACTAAGACCCGAATTATCGAATGCGCTTCCTAGGTTTACCCCTGGCCCAAAGGTCCAGGCACCTAAGTCCTGATTGAAGGAACTAGCGCCACTGAACATATAGGACATATTAGTCGAATTCGAAACATCCCAAGAACCAATGTCTCCATTAAAAGAAGTGGCGCTAACGAACATATACCTCATATCGGTCACATTCGAAACGTCCCACCTGGAAATATCCCCATCAAAGGAGCTGGTTCGTTCAAACAGCCATGTCATATTCGTCACTTTGGATACGTCCCAGTGATTCAGATCTGCATTCAGGTTTCTACAGGTTGAAAATGCACCTCTCATATTGGTAACCTTGGATAAATCAGGTGCATCCGTAGCTGTGATGTTCATATTCTCAGCCAAAGTGAACATGAACCTAAAGGATTCCCAACCTATATCGCCCCACTGTTTCACGGTTGCCAATTGACGGGCATTATCCCTATCAAATGGCCAAGAGTAACCTGCCGTTGCGAAAGCCGGGAAGGTTCCTGAAATCTTCACCTCGTGCGGTTGGCTATGGTCCGTGTAGGTATGCATTATGGTACCATTCACATTATTCTGTACCATTCCGTCCCCCCAATCAACCGTGTAATCGTAGGTATAAGTAGGATCGGTAATAATGGTAATCGTCGGGTCACCAGCCGTCGTGGTCCAGGTAGTGATGAAAGGCCGCTCCTGCGGGCAGGCATGCGGTGCGTAGGTGTCGCCCACGATCACCCACTGGTGGTTGTTCACCAGATCCTGGCGGGCATCAAAGCCCTGGCAGTACTGCAGGCCGTGGCTACCGATCTGCACCCCGTTGGGCACATTTTGTGCCGCCCAGCCGATGAGGGTGGCGTCGTAATTCGCAAGGCTCATCGCCGTCCCCGACAAGGCCGGCCACAAGGATCCACCCGGAGTCAGACCCGTAATATCCAATCCACCCAGATCCTGATCGAAGCTGCGTGCGCTGTTCAGGAAGCCAGCCATATTGGTTACCCCGCCGGTCGTCCACATGCTGATGTCCTGGTTAAAGGCCGGTGCCCCCGCAAACATGGCCACCAGGCGCGTGGCACTGGTCAGTTCCCATTCATCCAGGGGCTGGTTGAAGACCGTCGCCTCCTTGAACATACCCTCAAAGTTGGTCACGCTGCTCACATCCCAGTCGTTGAGCGGCTGGTTGAATGCACGTGCCCGGTAGAACATGAACGCCATATTGGTCACATTACCGGTAGTCCACATGCTGATGTCCTGATTGAAGACACTATTGCTGGAGAACATGTGGATCATGCTCGTCACTTGCGACATAGTCCAGTTACTCAGATCTCCGTTGAAGGAACTCTGGGAGAACATATAGTTGACATTCTGCAGGCTGGTGGTCGTCCATCCACTGATATCTCCGGTGAACTGAGAGGAGGCAAACAGCCCCTGCATATTGGTTACGTTCGATATGTCCCAGGTACTTACATCACCATTGAAGGCACTTTTCCAGAACACATTCTGCATATTGGTGATAGTGGAGGTATTCCAACCGGTCAGGTCCGGATTACCCAGATCCCCCGTTTCCTGGAACATACCGAGCATATTGGTCATCTGACTCAGATCCGGAGCATCGGTGGCCGTGATCTCCAGGTTTCGGGCACCGGCAAATGCCCGGTCCATGGTGCGCCATTCCTGATCTCCCCACTGCTTGATCTTGGTCAGTTTAAACTGATTGCGATAAGGCGTATTGTGGCGACCGTTCATAAAGAACTGCGGGAAGTCACCACTGATGGTAACCGTATAGGTTCCCGTCGTAGCGTAGGTGTGATCAATGAAGCCCGTTACATTGGTCTCCACATTATCATCCCCCCAATCTACCGTGTAGTTGTACCCCCCTCCGAAGGTGGGTATGCGGATGGTGCGATCATCCACGGTAGCATCAGAAGAAATGGCCCACTCCGTGATAAAGGCACTGGCATTGGCCACACCCGTTACCGTGAACAGATAGGGATCTTCATCATCGTCGTTGCTTTCGATGCTGACCGTGGCGGTATGTACCCCTTCGGTAGTTGGCGAGTAGCGAAGGACGAAGCTCAGGTCGCTGCCAGCCGGGTTGATGGCCGTTGATCCCGGTTGGGTTTCCACACTGAAGAAGCCACTGGCATTGCTGGCAAAGGCTACCGTAGGGTTACCCGGCAGGTTCAGCACTCCGTCGCCCGTATTGCGAATGGTGAAGGTGCGGTCCGTATTGGTGCTGGTTGTTTGGAGTCCGAAGTCGGTTCCGTCGTCTTCCTCCGGGCTGTTGTCGCCACTGAAGATGACTTGGAGCGGGCTTCCGCCCAAAACAGCCATTTCCGGATTAGCGCTCACGTTACAGGCTACGCCCGATACGACCCCACCTTCGGCGATCCAGTTGGATTCGGTACCCATCAGCTCGAAGCCGATCAGGAACCCTTCGTTGCTTTCACCACTGTCGTCCAGCAGCGTATTCACCGCGGGATCGCTGTTATCCTCTTCGGCGATGCCCTGATTGAAGTGGTAGTTGGCCACCAGTCCGTTGGCGGCACCCTGGATCTCGCAGTCTTTATACGTCAGGATCTCGTTGACCGAGAGCGCCCGGTTCCAGACGCGTACTTCATCCATCTTACCGTTGAGACTCCAGTAGCCATAGGGCTTGTCGCCACCAATACTCATCACCAGGCTATTCGTCGGGATGGCCCCCGTCATCGGGGTGCTACTGATCAATTGGCCGTTGACGTAGAGCTTAGCCACCGCACCATCGTAGGTACCCGCCACGTGCGTCCAGGTATTAAGTGGCAAGCGATAGCTGGAAGTTGCTCCCGTCCAGCCCAGCGGATCCCAATCGAGGTATCCGTTCAGGGTCGACAGGCAGAAACCACCGCGCCAGCTTCCCGGATTGGCCTTCATCACCAGCTGATCCCAGCTGGAGTACTGCTCGGTGTAGACCCAGGCCTCGACCGTGATCGCGTCGGTCATATTCAGGCTGGCATCGTTCGGCACTTCCACTACCTGACCCGATTTATCGAACGACAGGGCAGCTCCCACTACCGGTGGAATATTATCGATGATGTAGGTTTCATCGATCCCCACAATGGGTGTTGCTCCCAGCGGATCGTTGGCCAGATTGGAAATGTTATTTGCGGAAGCGATATCCAATCCAAGTGTGCCATTCTCTTCGTCGAGGTTGGTCACGTCGATGTCGTAGACGGAACCGCTCACCTGATTGGGCACACCTCGTGCCGGGGTGCCGGTCACCGTACCCGACAGTTCAAAGTCCGTTACATCCACGTTTTGCACATCTTCGCTGAAGGTCACCCGGAAGGTCACCTGATCGGCGTCGGTGCGCTGGAAGTCGGGGTTGAGGCGTTCGATACTGGTTACGTAGAAGGCCAGGTTGCACTCTGTGCCCGTCACTACTCCGCCCGGTGCGATCCAGTTGGCGGTATTACCATTGAGGGTGAAATTGATAAGCGAGCCGTCAAGACCGTTGCCACTGGCATCTGGCAGCGCATCAACGGCCGGGTTGGTGTTGTCATCGTTGGCTACCCCTTCGTTGAAGTGGTAGTTGGCCATGAGGTTGGCGAAGCCACCCGGAATTTCACAGTTCATGTAGGATTGGATCTCGATGGGTTCCAGCGCGCGGTTCCAGAACCGCAGCTCGTCCATGGCTCCCTTGAAGAGGGAATAGCCCGTAGCACCACCACCGATGGTCAATTGCCCATTATTGGTGGGTACGTTTCTATTGATTGCCTTTTGAGAAACCAGGGCTCCATTCCGGTAAATCTTGGAAGTAGCTCCATCGTAGGTGAAGACCAAATGGGTCCACTGACCAGCCTGCAATAAGCCGGATTCTACGTGGGTACCATTGCTCCAGCCGGCAGGATAGAAGTATAAGGTATTGCCATAAGTAGCTACCCCGTACCCGTCGTACCAGGTATTGGTCGATTTATTGAGTAGTGAGCGCCAACCATTACTTGAAAGGTCATCGGGATTCACCCATAGTTCTATCGAGTACCCTCCCGTACCGTCCAGCTTTGGATCGTTGGCGACGCGAACCACATTGTTGAAACCTCCGCCAAAATGCAGGGCCGCGCCGTCGACCAGGGCGTTATCGAGGGTGTATTCCTCCTCATAGCTGATGCCCGGCGTGGCTCCGATGGGACTGGCCGACAGGTCCTGTATATCATTTGCGGAAGCAATATCCAGATTGATGGTACCATTGGAGCTGGTGAGGCCAGTTATAGTTACATCGTAGATGCGGTCGTTGCCATTCACCATCGCCACCGTACCGATGCTGCCGTCACCGGCAGCGGTACCCGACAGCTCGAAGTCAGCCGCGTTTACATTCTGTACGCTTTCGCTAAACGTTATCCGGAAGGTCACCTGATCGGCATCCGTCACGGTTTGCATGGGGTCCTGACGGCGAATGGAGGTAATCGGGTCCTGCATGACTTCCGGTAATTCCGGTAGTTGGAACACTTCCGCAAAGCCTTTCGATGGGCCCTGGGTTATGGATCCATAGTAGCCACCGGTGCCGAGTCGTTCCCCATTACCGGATAGGTTCAGGGAGAAGAAGACACTATTGGAAGCCGGGCGTGGGAAATCAGTACAGACTTGCGCCCAATTCGCACCATCCCAGTCGAAAACCTGGATGAAACGATCCCCGAAAATAGCCACCCGGTTTCCATTCGGAGTCATGGACACCACGTCACCATAGCGGGTAATCGTACCGTTAAAGAAGGAATTATTCAGTGCCCAGTCCGCTCCGTCGTAATCGTATACCCGGGCGATTCGCATGCCGCCACTTGAAAATGGATTCCGAACACCGGCAATTAAACGAGTACCTCCGTCCGCCATATCAACGGAAAAACCAAGTTCCATATCGGAGGAGGTGCCAAAGATGGAGCTACCTACCTGAGCCCAGTCGGAGCCGGTCCATTCGTAGGCGCGCACTTCACCTCCGTCGGTACGAAAGCCATCGACGGCATATCCTCCAAGTACAATGTATTGTCCATCAGAAGAAATGTTAACCGAGGTTCCTATCCGGCCATTTACATCCGTACCTACGATCTCTGATCCGGCTGCTACCCAGGCGGAACCATTCCAGTCTTTGACGACCACTTTACCCCGGTTGGTCGAGAATGAATTGGCTCCGTAAATGAGGCGGGAACCATCTTCGGATAGCGCCACACTAACACCTGCCTGCCCAACATCCTCGATATCCGGTCCCATTTGCTGCCAGTCAGAACCGTTCCACTCAAATACACGGACGTGTCCGCCATTGGACGTTATCCCATCATTATTATAGGCACCAATAGCAATCCGGTTCCCATCGCCAGATATGGCAACGGCTGCACCAAAATAATCATTAGGTGCTTCCCCGATCAAGTTACTGCCCATTTGTGTCCACTGACCATTGATCAGTTCGTACACCTTAGCGTATCCGCTTTCAGTCTGGCTTTTGCCATTCTGGGAAGCTCCGACGATCATCCGGTTGCCGTCGGTGGACAAGGCTACCCGACCGAACAGATCCAGGTTGGCGTCCCCTTCCAGGGTCTGCCCTACCTGCTCACAGTTGGTGAATTCAATCGGAGGATCACAATCGATGCCCATACCTTCCACCCAGTTGCTGGTCAAGCCATTGAGGTTCAAACCACCTAAGGTTGCCGGAAAATTGCCCTTGAGGTCTTCTACCGTCGTCTCGGTGATATTATACCCACCGGGACTGGCATCGACATTATTGAAGTCATAGTAAGCTTGCAACCCGGTTTCACTTGGCAAAACCGGAAGGTCCTTATAGGTATTGATATCTGAGGCTGATCGGGCGATATTCCAAATACGAACCTCATCAATATCTCCTTTAAATTGGCGTGGCCCGTTGTTAAACAGGTCATCACAAACACTAGCCCCCACCATCAACGGGGCGCTGTTCGATATTGTCGAGCTGTTGGTGTAGGAATCGCTGCCAAAATATTGAACCAGCGATCCATCCAAATAATACCGCATCTGGTTGGAACCGTCCCGGGTGAGGGCAATATGGTGCCACTGACCGTCGGCCAGGTTACCCGAATTGTAGGTCACCGCCGTGGTGTTACTACCGTAAAACTCCAGATTCAACAAGCCACTTGGGTTGACATACATATTCCACCAGGTGCCGCTGCCATCACAGAACGCTCGTTTGGAGAATATGTATTGATTGGTCTTAGTGGTTCTAACCATGGCCTCAATGGTAAAGGCACCACTGAAGTTACCCAGGGTCGTACCGAAGTTCAGGGTGTCGGTCGATCCGGACAGATTAACCGCCAGATCGCAGATTCCCGACAGGTTGTTATTGATGGTATATTCTTCTTCACTGAGAATGGCAGGAGCAGCACCTAAGGCATTCATCTCTCCATCTTCGATATCATTCCCCGAGGCAATGTCCAGGTTGATGGTGCCATCACTGCTGGTCAGGCCAATTATAGTAACATCGTAGGTTCCTGCATCAATGGTAGCTACATTACTCACGGTTCCATCACCGGCAGCCGTTCCGGACAATCCAAAATCGGCTCCATCTACATTAGACACATCCTCACTAAAGCTGACCCGGAAGGTGACCTGGTCAGCATCGGTAACCGCATCCAATGGGTTTTGGCGGGCGATGCTCTGGACGAATGGTGCGTCGGCGCAATTAATGCCACTCGTGACGCCTCCGGGTGCTGTCCAGTTGGAGGTGGTACCGTTCAGGGTAAATCCATTGAGGGTTCCATCCAGGCCGTTTCCACTATCGTCAAGGAGGGTATTAACTGCCGGACTGGTGTTGTCGCCATCGGCTATGCCCTGATTGAAGTGGTAATTCGCTACCAGATTCGGAGCAGCGCCGGCAATTTCACAGTCTTTATTAGCAGTCACATCTGCCTGAGTGATGGCTCTATCCCAAACTCGCACTTCGTCCAGCGTTCCGGTAAACCGAATGCTGCGGTATCCCGGATCCACGCCGATACCCATTGGGTCACTGGTTGGGTTAATGGTACCCGTGTGTGGTTCATCGTATTCCAGCGTTCCATTGATATAGATTTTGGCGCGCGAACCATCGTAGGTCGCAGAGACGTGGGTCCACTGGTCGAGGGGGATGGTTTGTGCCGTATTGATCCGGTTACCCCAACCCGTTGGGTGGAAGATCAACTGACCGCTGAAGTCGATGTAAATACCCCATCCCTGTGACCAGTTGAAGGCATCAGCTTTCAACACGATCTGAGAATAGCTGGAGCGAGTGGTCGGGTTACACCAAAATTCGATCGATAGCTCCTGATTGAAATTCAGCAATGGATCATCATCTACCTGAAGCCAGCTTTCCGGGCTCGTGGTCGCAAAATTAAGCGCAGCCCCCGTATTATTCCCTCCACTCATTTGGTAGGTGATGGAGAATTGGCTGGCGGCCTGGTTACCGTTGCCCGCTGCGTCGGTAGCAACGGCACCGGCCACATCAACGGTCACGATGCCGTCGGCAGCAGGGGTAATTTCAGCGGTGAAGACCGTATTATCACCTGTCTGGAGATTACCCGCAGCGCCGTTGGAAACCGAGATATTTCCTGCTGTAAAACCACTGACCGCTTCGTTGAAGGTAATGGTGACCTGGAGGGGAGACATATCCGTGGTACCACTCTCGGTAGAAGTGATGGCAACGGTCGGCGCCATATTATCCAGGGTATACTCCTCCTCACTGCCGATGCTCGGGCTGTTGCCCAACGCATTGTTCGCCAGATTCTCTATGTCGTTACCATTGGCAATATCCAGATTGATGGTACCATTACTGCTGGTCAGACCGGTAATGGTGATATCGTATACATCGGCACTGACCTGATTGGCCGCATTCACCGTGCCATCGCCGGCGGCGGTGCCCGAAAGCGTGAAATCAGCCGTGCCTACATTTTGCACATCCTCGCTGAAGGTGACCCGGAAGGTGACCTGATCGGCGTTGGTAGTCGCATCGGTTGGTGATTGACGGAGGATGGAGGTGATGGTGGGTGCCTGATTGTCTAGCGTATACTCCTCCTCACTACCAATGCTCGGGCTGTTGCCCAATGCATTATTGGCTAAGTCTTCAATGTCGTTGCCATTGGCAATGTCCAGATTAATGGTACCATTGCTATTGGTCAGACCGGTAATGGTGATATCGTAGACATCGGCACTAACCTGGTTGGCCGCATTCACCGTGCCATCGCCGGCGGCGGTGCCCGAAAGCGTGAAATCAGCCGTGCCTACATTTTGCACATCCTCGCTAAAGGTGACCCGGAAGGTGACCTGATCGGCGTTGGTAGTCGCATCGGTTGGCGATTGACGGAGGATGGACGTAATGGTTGGGGCCTGAGCATCGGCCGGCATTTGCAGTTCGTATACCTCAGCTTTTCCATCACCACTATTGGCTCCCGGAGAACCGACTGCGACTCTTGCACCATCACCTGACAGGGCTACTGCATATCCTAAAAGGTCCCCAGCAACAGGACCATTTATAAGGTTAAAGTACGTACTCAGAGTCGCTTGGGTGGTATTAAACACTTGAACAGTTCCAGCCGAAGAATTGGCACCCGGAGCACCGACGGCTACCAGACTTCCATCACCATTTAAACTAACGGAGAACCCAAAATCATCCCCGCTGGAACCTCCGGTTCCAGTAGAAGATGGTTCCCACATACTGTTACCGCTGTTAAAGGTGTAGACGAAGGCTTGTCCGTTCGAACTTCCTGCTGGTGCACCTACAGCCAGGGTGGTACCGTCGTTCGAGATATCCACCGAACGACCGAAATCACTATTCGCTGCACCAGAGAGGGTTTGCACAAAAATCCAATCTGTGCCATTGTACGAGTAGATATGGGCTTTATCCGCTTCGGGAGCTCCGATTAATGCCAGGGTGCCGGCTCCACTTAAAGCAACGGCAGAACCAAACTCTCCACTATCGTCGTTGGAATTCACAATTTCCTGGTCCAGAGTGTAAGAGGATGAGAAGTTATAAATCTTAACCGAACCCGCATCAATTCCTGTATCGTCATTCAGTGGTTCCCCAATAAGTGCCCAGTTTCCATCTGAATCTAGTGCTAAGGAGGAACCAAAACGGTGTTGCTCGCCCCCTACTCCGGTAATATTTTGTGATGTCGAAGGGTAGTAGATTCTCAATCGACCTTGGTTGTTAGCAATACCCGGGCCTCCTGATCCATAACGATTTCCATCTGCTGAAACAGCCGTAGCTGTTCCATCTCGTTCATTAGTAAATGCAGGATTAGCACCTTGTGAACCACCAAGTAAGTTCCACTGATCATTACTCCAACCGTAAAAATAAAATCCACCGTATTCTCCTCCTGCAGGCTGTCCGGGAAATCCAAAAACTATTTTGTTTCCATCAAGGGACAAATCGACAGAGAACCCAGTCTCTCCTGATGTTTGCGTTGGTAATGAACCGATTGCGGTATATACCATGTTTTGCATGGCATTCTCCATCGTATACTCCTCTTCACTACCAATACTTGGGTTGTTGCCCAGCGCATTATTCGCCAGGTCTTCAATGTCGTTGCCATTGGCCATGTCCAAATTAATGATGCCATTGCTATTGGTCAGACCGGTAATGGTGATATCGTAGACATCGGCACTAACCTGATTGGCTGCATTCACCGTTCCATCGCCGGCGGCGGTGCCCGAAAGCATGAAATCAGCCGTGCCTACATTTTGCACATCTTCGCTGAAGGTGACTCGGAAAGTGACCTGGTCAGCATCCGTAGTCGCATCCACGGGTACCTGGCGGAGGATAGACGTAATGGTGGGCGGTGTATTATCCGCAGGCTGATTTACCGTGACGGTTACGGAGCCGGAAGCTGTACAACCATTCCCATCGGTCAGGAGGATGTAGTAAGTCCCGGCACCGACCGAGGTTTCATCGGGAACGGCATTTGTCAGGCCCGCATCCGTAAAATAGGTAAGGGTCCCCGAGCTACTGCCCGCGGTGATGGCCGGATCGGTCAGGTCCACTGTATTGGGTGATTCGACGGCCGCAGGATCGGTGATGACCAGGGTTGGATTCGGATTGGTCACCGGATCGGTATAGGCCAGGGCACAATCGTTGATCAGCACCCCGATCTGGATCCCATTGCTGAGGGTATCGATCGAGAAGGTATTAGAGCTGCCGTTTTGCAATAATTCATTATTACCACTATCGTAGGCTCCATTGCCATTTTTATCCTGGAAAAAAAGGTAGCTGGTTTCCCCACTGGGAGAGGCCGTAAAGGTGATAAACTCATCTTCACAAACCGGACTGTCATTGGTCAGGCTGGCGGTCACGGTGCAGGGATTACAAGCCCCGTTATCGACCCAGTTGCTGGCGGTACCGCTCAGGGCAAAACCAGTCATAGTGCCGGGGTGATTGCCGGTACGGTCCGTTACCGTGGTCTGGCCCGAATTGCTGCCGCCACCAACGGCATTTGGGTTGTTGAAGTCGTAATTGGCCTCCAGGCCGGATACCGTTCCGGCAATGGATTTATCCTTATAGGTATCGATCTCAGCAGCGGATCGGGCGATGTTCCAGATGCGGATCTCATCGATATCGCCCTCGTAGTTCAAGGAACCTCCCTCAAACTGCTCACTGCAAATGTTCGGTCCTACGTATAGGGGATCATCATTATCAATGACATATGGACTGAATTGTGAATCTGCCCCATTAAACTGGATTAAATTACCATCCAGATAAAACCGGAAATTATTCGATGCGTCTCTGGCATAAGCAAAATGGTGCCACTGTCCATCAGCTAGATCACCTGCATCGGAGTAGGTATTGTTAGCACTACCATTCGGACTTATGGCTTCAAAATTGAAATACCCATTTTCATCAATCCTAATGTTCCAGAATGCAGGGCTTGCTCCGCAAACCGGACGTTTAGAGAACATGAATTGGTTCTTCTTTGATGTCCTGAACCTTGCTTCAATGGTAAATGCGCCGGAGAAATTCCCGAGCGTGGTGCCTAGATTTAGGGTATCATTCGTCCCCGACAGATTTAGCGCCAGATCGCTCTCATCCGTGATGCCATTACAGTTATCATCTGCCCCGTTGTCGCAAATCTCATCAGACAACGGATTGACGAAGGGTTTGGTGTCATCACAATCGAGGTTATTGTCCACTTTTGCGAAAGCGGAAGCACAGGTCCAGATGGTATTGCTCCCGAATCCATCCCCGTCTTCATCTTCGTAGAAAATGAAATCAAGGCCGGTGGTGAAGTTGGAGGCTGCGTTTTGCAGGTCAAAACCTACCAGATTAGCGGTGAAATCGTTGGGACTGAAATCTTCCGTAGTGCTTAGTCCGGTATTATTGCCATCAGCTATACCATCTTCGAAGGGCAGGTACAGCCGGATATCATCATTAATGCATTCGATGGGGCAATAGATGTTTGCCTGTATTTCAGCCTCAGAACGAGCCGTTTTCCACAATCGGAACTCATCTATTTGTCCTTCGAATCCATTGCCAAAATGATCTCCGATCTTAAACGCCCCCGAAATATCAATGGTCCCCCCGAAGTTATCGGCTGCGACTTCAACGCCATCCTTATAAATGAAGCGGTTATCGGCAGGTCCAACAATGGTGGGGTCGTAAACGAAGGCCCAGTGGTGCCACTCCGTATCAAGGGCACCGGTTGCCTCTAAACCACTGGGATCCCGGAAATCAAAATAAACGTCGCTCCCTACTGCTCCGATCAGCAGGTGGTTGTTTTCCGAATCGTCTCCCTGGCTGACAAAGAATTCAAAGCCACTGGTATTCGGTAATTTGGCCCAGAACTCAATGGTCAGTGGTTCATTCTGAAAGTTTATGCTTCCACTGGAAACGGATACATAATTATCGCTTCCGCTAAAATCCAATCCAACACCTTGCAGCACCGAACCGGGGGACGGCAAGGGAGTAGCAGAAACAAATTTCCGCAGTTCTACCGTTCCGCAGGTCAGGGTCGCCGAGGCGGTAACGTATCCCCCATTCATGCCCGTAGTAGCCGATATAGATTCGGTGGTGGAGCTTCCAGTCCAGCCATTGGGTAAGGTCCAGGTCACCGTCGGTGTGCCGGGAAAATCAACACTGAAGGTCAATTGGTCACCGGGGGTGCAGAAATTGTTCGGGCCCGTGAGTGCGCCCCCTTCCTTGGTGCCGTCAATGATATTAGAGGTATTCCCGGTACGGGCCAGATTGTTTTGGGTGGCATCGCCAAAACCGGTAGCGGCATTGGTAAAGCTGTTAATGCTGGTGTTATCACCATTGGGCGTACCCTGATCGAAGCTGAAGAAGCCGATCAGATTTTGTTCCGAACCACCGGGTGTGCAATACACGTCTTCCAAAACCTGAGTAGCCGAGCGAGCTTCCTCCCATATCTGAATATCGTCCAGCGCTCCTTTGAAGAAGGTGTGCAACGCGCCTACACCCGCACCCAGGGTTAGCGGATAGTCGTCGTTATCGCGCGGCGTATCCGGGTAATCGGAACTCCAGGCCTTGGTTTCGAAGAGTTGTCCATTTAGGTACAAGCTAAAGCTGCTTTCGGAGACATCGCGTACGATGCTCACGTGGTGCCACGATCCAGTCGCTAAGGGTGTATGGCCAAAGGTGGAATCTACCCCGGAGGTATAGCCCCCGCCATAAATGGTGTGCCGGTAGGTAACTTGTCCGTTGATCAGGGCAATTTCAAACTCCGAACCATTATTGACCAGTGATTGTACACCGGTGATCCGATCGGGTTTCACCCAGAAGGATACGGTCATATCCCCGTCTACGTACAGGCCATTTTGGGCAGCCGTCAGGTAATCGTCGTCCCCATCCAAATGGACAGCTCCGGGACAGCTCGCACTGGCGGTGATCTCCAGTTCACTGGGATCGGTGGTGCCGCAGCTATTGGTACCGGTAACCGATAAAGTACCCCCATTTCCATTGGTAGTTACCACGATGGTGTTAGTGGTGGAGGAACCGGTCCAACCATTGGGCAAGGACCAGTTGTAGGAGGTCGCACCCGGCATGGGTTTGATGGTGTAGGTTATGGTGGAGGATCCACAAATGACCAGTGGTCCTTGGATATTGTTTTCATTGATGGGTGCCGTGGTAGTACAGGTGACGGTCAACGTGGCCACTGCAGTAGTATCCAAAAGGCAGGATCCGTCTTCCACAATGCATCGGAACAGTTCACCGTCCCGGGATATGGGAGCCTGAATGATATCCAAGGTTGCTGCGTTGGTTCCCAGGTTTTGGAAAGACATACCACCGTCGGTACTACTTTGCCACTGGTAGGTCGCATTACCCGTTCCATTGGAGATTCCAACGGTGAAGGATGCATCAATTCCTTCCGCCACGGTTGCATTGGCCGGCTGGCTGTTGATGGCTACTAAAACCGGGGTTACTGCAAGGGACTCAGAGTCCATATTGCCGCAGGCATCGGTTGCCGTTACAGAGATGTTTCCGGCGGTGTTGCCGGGGCGAACCACCACCATGTTATCGTACAGGCCAACGGTGTCCCAGTCAGCAGGCATGGTCCATTCCCAGGATTGAACCTCGTGGTTTGGAGCTACATAATATGAGAAGTAGCCCTGTTGGCAGGGAGCTGTTTCACCAGTCAGCGTACCTACATCCAGCGTCGGACAGGCAACGGTCAGACTAGCTGCCGATGATTCCACCACATCACAACCGTTGGCGATGTAGCATTTGTACTGGTTCCCATTATCGGTACTCACGGCCGTGAAGGAATACGACTGGCCGGTAGCACCGGGAATCAGATTAAAGGTAGTCCCTCCATCCGTGCTTACGGCCCATTGAAAGGATAAGTTGTTGCCGGTAACGGTTACTGTAAAACTAGCCTGGGCTTCATCAGCTACATTCTGATTGGCTGGATTACCCGTTAAGCTTATGGCTCCATTGGTGCAGGAGGGGCATTCTGCTACTTCGGCGGTCGACAGCACTATTTGTGCCCCATTGACTAAATAGCCATGATTCCCGTTACTGGTGGCATCCAGGATACCGGAAGCGCTCACATCGGAACAGCCCCCACAGGTAGTCTCGATCATGGGGTAGTAGATCTCCAGACCGGATTCATTACCCACCAACCGGCAGGCCTGCTTATCAGAAACATCCATTTCGGCACGGGCCAGACTCCAGTAGCGGAATTCAGTAATTTCCCCTTTAAAAGAATGATCCTTATCTCCGAATGGATTCGGATACCCACCCGCAGCGTAGCCAATGCGGATGGGAGCGTCGTTGGATATATTCAAACTATTATTACCTGATGTTTGAGCTGTTCCATCCACGTATAAAGTGATGGTATTGCTCTCCCGGGTCACGGCCACGTGGTGCCACTGCCCATCGGCGAGGTTGGAATTACCGATGGTGTTAATGATCCCCCCATCGATCAGGCGCATTTCCAGATAGCCATCATCGTTAATCTGTAACTCCCAGGCTTTATCTCCGGTGAAAGGGGACGTGCGCTTGGAAGCCAGAACACTACCCGGAGTGCGGGTACGGAATTGCATTTCAATGGTGAAATCGCCGGCACCAAAGTTTCCGACCGTGGAATTAGATACCTCCACCGCATCGTCGATGCCGTCCAGTAATACCGCCGAAGGGATATCGATGTTGGATGAGCCATCATCAATGGAGAAGTCTTCGCTATTGACCGCAAAGAAGATGTTGCCTACGGCCTCTACTTTGATGCGTGCCTGATCCGTACAAATGTTGGCGGGCAGGGTAATTTGCTCTGATCCGTCATTAGCCGTAGCACTGGCTAAGGTATGAGGCCAGGTATACCCACCGTCTTCTGATAATAAAATGTTGACCTGTGAAACACTGACCGGTGCCTGGTCGGTATTGGCTACGTTCCAGGTTATGGTTTGTGCTGAATTGGCGGACAATACGCCGCAAGCACTTTGTGAGGTTACCGTAAATGGTCCGGAATTTCCATCCACATCGAACGTCAGACGGGCTACCGCCGTACCACCCGCACCGGGTTGGTTATCCCGAACGTACAGATCGTAGTTCATTTCCCGGGTGTAAGTCGGCAGACGGTCGTAGTCGGAATCGACCCCGTTGAGGATCAGGGGAAGGCTGGGTACTGTGCGTACCGGATCCGTGGTTGGATTAAAATGACGTTGCAGGGGTACATTACCGGAGGTCGGTACGGTACTGATCGGATCTCCGTATACCACTTCATCGGCCTGTTCCCAGGAATAAGTCAGAAAACCACCTTCACTATCGGTAGCTGAACCTACTAATTGGTAAGGAGTACCCTGCGGGATGGTAAAACCACTGGATGGCACCGAAACTACCGGTGGGGTATTACCTGTATTGAGAGTGATAGCACAAGTGGCCGTTTGGTCAATGTAGCTCAACATTTCCTCCCGGGAATAAGCACTGAAATAGGTTACCTCGCCCTGGTATGGAATATTATCATCACCACAAATGAAGGGATACGCCATAATAGTTGTACCACCTCCGATTTCATTTCCGATGCCTTCTCTGCCACAATAAGCCCAGCTATGGCTGGCATTTAATTGGTGACCCAATTCGTGGGTTGTAGTTTGCAGATTTTGAAATTGGTTCATGGATACCTCCTTGTCGGTACCACAGGTGCGACCGCGTGCTCCGCAGCATCCGCCATCCACATAGATGAAACCGACATCATAGTTTTCGGTACCGATCAATTCGCGCTGGACCGCTTGGTTTTCGTAAATACTCAGGTCGCCCCCGTTGGTGTAGAAAGGATCGGTAGCATCATCCAGAAAGATGATGTTGTCCATATTGTCCGGAAAAACGTACCGCACGGATAAATCCCGTTCGTAGACCGTATTGATTTGAATTTGAAAGCCGGTGATGGCAGCCAGTGCTTCGGCTTTGGTCGTATAGCCGTAATACTCCGATAGGTGCCCCGGCCAGGTAATGGCCAGACGGAAAATCCGAAGAATATTTCCGCTGGTGTAGCTTGAACGCAAATTGGCACGGCTTCGCTCGAGGATGGCTCTCCGGGGATCAGCATCGGCCTCATCCCTGGCACATTGCCATTCCTGGTACCTAAATGGATCATCCAATCCTTTATAACTTACGTAAGTACTGGCATCTTTGGCATAGACCTGCCGGATGATGACCTCCGTCTGCAATTGCGGCGCAGATAAAAAGGCGCTGAATTCATACGGACTCACCATCATGCGCCCGTTTAAACCAGGCTGGTCGAATCCTTTCAGTGTATAGGTCTTGATCTCCGGGAACTTGGCAGCTAATCCCGGTTCCATGATTGGACTTTCCACCACCCGGAAACGCTGGAGACTGCCATCGGGCATCGGCAAAGAAACTACGGTTGGGGATGATTCACCTTTTAACGCTGTTTCGAGAGGCGCGGTATTGGCTAATCGGGTCATCTTAGAAACCGACAAGCGGTATAGGGTCTTATCCTCCAAATCCGGCAGATCCGGCATCACCTGCTGTTGCGCCCGGCGAGCCTGCACCCCGTCCGGGATGGGCTCCCACAGGCCGGATTGTCCAGGGAGGGACCAGCCGATCAGGGTTAACAACACCACGAACAAGGTGGTGATCTTTTGAGTGGGTTTTAGTGGAAAGAACAATAAACTAGAAGCACCATTGGTGGTAGTGAGTACAGGGACTTTCATACAAACCGTTTTAGGCGCCGTACTAGTAAGCTCAGCGCACATATAGTAAAGAGTGTTAATGGCAATACGATTCCAGTGCTGCCATGCAGCACTTGGAAGAATGTCTTATGATTTGGAGGAAACTTAGCTATTGACTTATCAGTCGCTTTGGGGAAACTGGATTAAGATTGGAATCGGGGTATGCTTTGATGTGTTTACGGTCATCAAAATGGGGCAGAATACTGTACCATTTCCGTCAAACAGGTGATATTTTCCGTCAAATGGAGGTTTTTCCCGTCAAACAGGTGCTTTTTTCCGTCGTCTGGAAACCATACCGCTTCCGATAAGGTTGGGCTTTGCTAAACCTTTTCGTGCGAGTATAGACTCGACTCGAAGTGGTTTGGAGTCCCAGCACGAAGTACTGCGGAGCAAAACCACTTCGTTGTCGGCATACAAGGAATAGCCTCAACTACACTAGTTCGTGTGCTATTTAATTCGACTCGTTGTATTCGGAGGGAGAAACGCCAAAGCGTTTTTTGAAAACCCTCGAAAAGGACCGCACATCCTGATAGCCGATCTCACTGGCTACTTTCTGGACCGACATCTGATTGTGGTTTTCCATAAGTTGCCGGGCAAGGTCCAGGCGAAGTTCCTGAAGGTATTTGACCGGCGTGAGTCCGGTCAGACGTTTAAGCTGGCGCAGCAGGGTCGATTCGCTCATGGCAAATTCCTGGGCTAACCGGGGTATGTTCAGGGTAACTTCGCTCAGATTCTTTTTGGCGAAAGCCTCAAAAGCCTGCAGCCATTCCTGATCGGCCTCAGAAAGCTGTTCTGCGTGGTTATCACTTTGAGAAGGCGCCACCGATCCGTTTGTCTTCTGCACAACAGATCGTCGTACTGCCTGGTGAGCAAGCACATTGTCGATACGGGCCAGCAATTCCTGCTCATCAAAGGGCAAAGTCAGGTAATCATCGACTCCGACCCGTAAGGCCTGCAGTTTAGTCCGGGACTGGGCCCGGGCGGTAAGCATAATGAAGGGCAGGTGTCTGAACCTTGACTCTTTCTTGACTGCATCGATCAATCCAAACCCATCCATGACCGGCATCATCAGATCAGTGAGGATCAGGTCGGGTAATTTTTCTGCTTCCCGCAAATGAGTAAGGGCATCCGCTCCGTTGGCAGTAAGGGTCAGTTCGTAGGCAGGTAGTAGGATCATTTCCAGATATTGACGCAGGTCCGGGTTGTCGTCCACCACGAGTATCTGGGGGCGGTGCAGATTCACCTGGCGGGTTTCGGTCGCTTTAGCTACTTCCGAAGGACGGTAAGCTCGCTGAAGTGATTCATTTTTGCCGAAAGGCACCAAATCCCCCTTCCATTCTTCCAGAGGTAGTAATAACTGGAAAACACACCCCTCCCCCCGGGCACTTTGCACCTCCAGACTCCCACCTAATAGCTCGGCCAATTCCCTTGACAGCGCTAATCCGATACCAGAGCCACCCGTATTTGATTTTTGGGGATCATTGGACTGGAAATACCGGTCAAAAATAAAAGGCAGGTCCGCGTCGCTAATCCCCGGACCGCTATCCTGAACATTCACCAATAATTGCCCGTCTAATTCCTGCGCTTCGAAGGTGACGGTACCACCGGCCGGCGTAAATTTAAAAGCATTACTCAGTAGGTTATTCAGTATTTGCTGCACTTTTCTGCGGTCGAGAGCTACCTGTACATCCTGGGGAATATGAATGTTGTACGCAAAAGATTTGCTTTGTTGCCGGCCCGATTCCAACCAGGGCCGACACTGGGTGGCAAGGAAGTTACCAACCTTGGTGGGTTGGGGATTTATCGACAAATGGTGATCGTCCAATTTTGTGAGATCCAAAATATCATTGACCAGTCGGTTCATCTGCTGACCTGCCTTTTTGGCAATGTCTACCAATTGAGTTTGCCGGCTGGAGAGCGTTCCTTCATTTTCCAACGACTTCAAAGGGCCCAGCATTAGTCCCAGCGGAGTGCGCAATTCGTGGCTGGCATTGGCAAAGAATTGGGATTTCAGAACATCCAGGTTAGACAGGCGCTCCGCTTGTTCATTAATAACCTCATTCTGTCGGGCTAATTGCTTCTTTTTGCGCCGCTGACTGACCAGGCCCCAAGCGGTCATTAAAACCAGTAACAAGGCCAGGAGTCCAAACCCTAAAGCGGTCCGTAATTGATACTCCCGTTTTTGCAAGGCCAGGTCCTGACGCTGCTTTTCCAGTGCCAGCTCCTGCTTTTCTTGTTCCAGGATAGCGTTTTTCAAATCGAAGCCTTCACTACGCGCCAGTAATATCGATTCGTATTCTACCTTTTTCTGGTAATAAGCCAGCGCAACCTCGTAATCGTTAAGTACTTCGGCATGCTGGTACCTGATGTCGTAATTAGTGGTCAGCAGATCGTACATTTCCCGCTCCAGAGCATATACTTCGGCCGTATCCAGGTAAATCTCCGATTTATCGGGATTACCATTTGCCCATTCCAGGTCCGCCAATTCCAACAACAACATTACTTCCAGCCAGGGGGCCGGTTGCTCCCGGGCGAGGTCAAGGGCTTTTTGAAACCATCTCTCCGCTTCCGTAAACTGATTTTTAGCCTGAGTTACCAGGGCCATACCCCGCGCATGAATAATGGCATTGCCATAATCCAAAGCATCGAGTGAATCGGATTGGAGCAGGGATCCTAAGGCATCGAGGTGTCGCTCCGCTTCATCGTACATCTCATAATTGAGGGTAAATAAACTCATCCGGTTTTGAAGGTATCCCCAGCGACCCTGGTCCCCAATTTCTTCGGCTTTATCTACGAGTAGTAACATCTCCTGATAAATGGAGTCAATAGGTTGAAATTTGGCGCGATCTTCCAGTAAAACATATCGGTTGCGAAGTACTTGTCCGGTACGGCCAGCCTGTTCCCAGGTTTGGGTGGCCAATTCCAGGTACTCCATGGCTACATCCTTATTGCCTAAGGCATCCTGAAAACGGTAAAGGTCTTGATAGGCATCTCCGATATAATCCAGATTCTCTAACTGCTGACAGATCTCCACCCTGAGCTTTGCCATGTCCGTGGCGCCATTAAGATCAAAGGCCCGCTCCAGCCGGGCCATGGCAAATACAGCAGCCAAGTATTGACCTTCCGGATCGGAGGGGTATTTTGCCTTTATAGCTTTGGTAAAACAGGGAACGTCAAATCCCCTGGAATCGGAAGTCGTATCCAGGCAACCATCGAATAATCGGGTGTACTCCGGATTTTGCAAAAACGCCTCCGGAGATTGTTGGCTAAAACCTGTTTGGGGTATACCTAACAGGAAATAGGTAACGGCCAATAGCAGTGGCCAAGATTGAAGGAAGTAGATGAACATACGCATACATCAAGAATCCCGGACGTGAAGCCCCGGGGCCTAGCAAGCTCAGTTTGGTAAATGGACTGAAATAAGTTTTTGGGAAGCGGGGTTATCCAGCGCATTATCAAAAAGGAGGAGGTAAAAACGTTTCAATATACGAATATAGTCTGAAAACAGGCTTCCCCATCGGAATGCGCTTCGATTAGTTTCTTTCGGACATATACCGGACCGTTTGTGCTTCTACTACTGGCCCAATTGCCGCAGGATTTGGTCTCGCACCAAGTCAAATTCATCCCAGATCATCGTATGGTTTAGCTCTCTGGGGTGGATGATCTCCAGAGGAGCATTTGTGACCATTCTTTCCAGGAAGGCCACATTATCATCCGGCACAATCCAGTCATTTTGCCCGTGCATGATGGTGACCGGACAGGTGATCTGCTGCCAATCATCCATTAGCCGCTCCAATTCCCGGGCATGGGTGATTTTCTCAGCGATAGCTACTTTGATGGCACCGCTGGTAAACCAACGTAGCGGTGGACGTCGCAACCAGTTATTAAAGGCAAATTCTTTTTCGTGGTAAGGATCAATGGCGGGTGCCAGCAGCAATAAACCGGCGGCTTTTTCCGGACAACACATGGCCAGGGCGGCTGCGATGGGGCCTCCATAGGAATGAGCTACCAGCAAACTGGAATCGGGGATGACCTGAGCAATCAATTGTGCCTGTTCCTGCATATCCAGGATGGGTTCGCCGTAATTGGAATAGCCATATCCCGGCCGGTCCAGGGTGATCAGGGTTGCGGCTTTCGCCAAAAGGGAATCGGTCAGGTATTGCTCAAAGTCTTTACCGGAGCCCGGGGCCCCATGCAGAAATACCACTGTCCGACGGGTAGTCGAAGGGACAATCACCTTACGGATTTTCTGGTTCCCCACCGAACCGTACTCCAGATCCGCCGGAAATCCAGCTTCCATAACCAGTTGTCGGAACTGATCATCGGAATACCGGAAGTGCACTGTTTTCATGGCCAAAAGAATGCCTCCCAAAATCAACAACAGCATGGCAAGCAGGCCAATACCTACCCGTTTCCAGATGCGGCGTGTTTTATGACTCATGACTGCAAGAAGTGTTTCCATCAAAAGGATTTTCGAGCCATAAAGTTTTGGCGGTGCCTGAGGAGGATCGCTCTGTCGCTGCGCTCCATCGCTTTTAGACCTCTCGGGTCCGGTGGTCCCTCGTTTTTGGACCGGGAGCAAGCTCCCTTTTAGTAGTAAGACTGGCGCTCAATCCTTCTCTGGCTGCCGAAGCTTCAGCGAAGGTATTGCCGGCTCGGCGGTATGTTATTTCTGTAGGATATACCACCCCGCCCGCCAAGGCGAAACTAAGCCCAATTCAGCATTGAGCATTCATCATTCATCATTTTTGATAGCCGAAACGCAGCGTAGACGATGGAGCAGGTGTAGGTATAGCTATTCCAAACGGAAAGCCATATCCCCTACCCCCGCGAGTTTGGTGACCATTGGTAGTGATTCCGTCACAATGACCTTAGATACTTTTAAGTTTCCGGTGCCTTCGCCTGTCCATATCCGGGTGCCACCTAACCCACCATCACTGGCGAAGGTGCTAAACCGGAATTCACCGATGATCACTGTACCGGGCTTCAGGCGTTTACGGGGTACATCGCCCCAGTTAAGCAGCGTTGCCTTGCGTTTTTCGCCTTCTGTGCTTGCAAAACGGACCAATTGGACCTCCTGATTTTTATCGATCTTCAATGTTACGCGGAAGGTCTCGCGGGTGATGGGGTGTTTCTTGTCGCTGGATTGAGCCTGAGCGTGCATGGTGAGTGTCATGGCCGCCAAAATCAAGAGAAGTCGCATAGTTGTAGTTTTTTATTACGCTTCCGAAGTGGTTTGGTATCCCAGACCACTTCGTTGTCGGTATAGTGGTTCATCCAAAAAATTGGATTACTACAATATTAGACGCGATTATGCTTTTTGGCGTCGACCGATCGTTTGATATTCTCCGATGACCGCAAGGGCCCGCCCGTACGGGCGAAACTAAACCCAATTCAGCATTGAGCACTGAGCATTCATCATTCCAATGAAGAAGTGATTCGGTCAAAAATGCCCTGGAGACTTCCAGAAAGCCGATATTTGTTTTTCGGTCAAAAAGGATTGTACTATGAAGTTTGTTCGCTGGTTAGTTGTACTTTTTTTTCTCTCGGCTCTGGTGGCCGGCGGGATAGCCGTTTGGTTGTATACCTCTTTACACAGGCCCGTTTCCCATGATAAGGCTACTGAATACCTAACCATTGAAAAGGGGCTGGCTTCGTATCGTATCCTCGACATCCTGGAGGATCAGCAGATTATACAGGCCCCCCTCGCTACCAAAATATACCTGTATCTGTTCAAAAAAGACGCAAAAATGGAAGCAGGTGATTACCTGTTCCCCTCTCCGATCAGCCCCTTGGAGGTGCTTCAGTTCCTGAGGGATGGAAAAAAACGTACCAAAACGCTTACCATCCCGGAAGGCTGGACACGTTTTGAGATCGCAGAACGCATTGCCGCGCAATTTCCGGGTGATCCGGCCTTGACCGGCGAAGAGGTATTTGCGTTGATGGATGATGTCAGCCTCATCCAGGATATCGATCCCGAAGCCAACAACCTCGAAGGGTATTTATACCCCACCACCTACCAGTTTGAAGTAGATGCTCAACCCAAACAGATCATCGCCAAAATGGTAGACCAGTTTAAAGCCACCTGGCAACCCGAATGGGATGCGGTGGCGCGGAAAGCCGGTAAAACCAAGCGCGAGATCGTCATTATCGCCAGCCTTATTGAAAACGAGTCGAAAGTGGATAACGAACGAGATCTGATCGCCTCCGTGATTTACAATCGGCTTGAGCAACGAATCCAACTGGGTATTGATGCCACCAATGTATACATAGCCAAATTGCTCGGCCGCTGGGATGGTATCATTCACAAAAGTGATGTGGAGATCGAGCATCCGTACAATACCCGAAAGGTATACGGCTTACCACCCGGCCCCATCAGTTCAGCCAGTAAATCCGCCATAGAGGCTGCGCTTAAGCCTGCACAGACCGATTATCTGTATTACGTGCTCAATGTGGAGGCAGGCGACGGATCACATCATTTTTACACGAACGCCAGGGATTTT
This sequence comes from uncultured Saprospiraceae bacterium, assembly GCA_964342305.1. Taxonomy (GTDB): domain Bacteria; phylum Bacteroidota; class Bacteroidia; order Chitinophagales; family Saprospiraceae; genus DT-110. The sequence continues at coordinate 85,371 of CAYFGK010000005.1, forward strand.
GCCAAGGGGAAGACAGCCTACCAAAGGTGGCTGTCGGAACAGCGGAAGAAATAGGTCCCGTTTAATGTTACCGGATAGGACAAAAAAAGACCCCGCCCGAGAGGCAGGGTCTTTTTTAATTTGGGTCCATCGCGGGACAGATTCAGAACCACCGTTTCACGCCATTTTCAGCGTGTAAACAACTTCTACTCAAACTATTACAGGGAGGTAGCGGTGTGATGATGGTAGGGTCCATATTGCTTTATTTGGGCTTTTGGGTTATCCTGGACGGTACCATAGAGAAGTGGGGGGCTATGGACTTCCGGTATGTGTATCTGATCAGGACCAGCAGGAGAAAAATCATTAAAATAGGGATCACCAACGACATCGGTAAAAGAGCGAAAAACATCGACCGGTCGATCAAGGGTTCCCGGGAACGGGTCGCATTTTGCGTTCAAACGTTTTTTGCCAGGAGCATCGAAAGCATGTTTCACCGGCGGTATAAATCGAAACGAACGAAATGGAAAGGATCTGGAAAGACAGAGTGGTTCAAGCTGGGCTTTCTGGAACGTGCTTCGGTGATCAGTCTTTTACTGGTATGCTGGCTTCTTAGCGAATCAATAATCCATTTAGTAACAATAATTATACTTATCCTATGTCTGAAATGAATATTAAGCCATTAACAAAAGATGATCTCACTTGCCCAGGAAAGCCATTTGAGGGCTTCCAATTTGTAGGCCAGTTCTACATGACTATGGTTAGAGACTTCAACCGTATGGGTGGAAAGCCCCACGGTGAACGCGATCCAGGTAACGTGCCACCCAACGAACGCGAACTGCTGTATAACCTGATCCGGGAAGAACTGGAGGAATTCAAAGCGGCGATGGAAGCCGGTGACTTGACTCAGATCCTCGATGCGCTTGGCGACCTACAGTATGTGCTATGTGTAGCTGTCATCTTTCACGGACTTGACAAAGTGTTCCCAACTGCATTCATGGAGATCCATCGGGCGAACATGATGAAGTTTCCACCGGCCGACCAGCGTGATGAATTCGAGGTCGCCATCAAAAGCCGGTACCCAGACACCCCTTTCCTGATCCACGAGAAAGAAGGACACCTGGTGGCTCTGCGTAAGCGTGACGGAAAGATTTTAAAACCCGGGGCGTGCACCCCCCGACCTAAAGCAATTCGTCCATGAGCAAGCAGGAGATAGCGAAAGCGACCAATAAGGTGTTTGGCCGGTTCATTAGCCGGAATGAACGCAATTTGAAAACCATACTGTCGGGCACATTCCCTACCCTATCCATCGAAATGATGATGGAGGCGGGCACAGTGAAAATGATACTGGATGGCCCAGGGGAAATGCTTCGACATTACGAAAGAACCGTATTCCCATGAGTGAAAAGAAGAGCATGACAGCTGCGGAGTTCCGCGCAATGACCGCAAAAAGACACGGAAAGACAAAGCCTGGGGCAAGAGCCAATGAAATTACCAAAGCAATCCTGACCTTCTTGAACTCGAATGGGTTCATGGCATGGAGGAACAACACCATGGGAGTATTCGACTCGAAAAAGGCTGCTTCCCGAATCGTCAAGGAGAAGCCCAAGACCAACTCCCAAGTACATAAACTACTTTCCGGATGTTACCGCAAGCACCATGGAATCAAAGGCGTACCTGATATCATCGGATTCCATAGCGGCAGTGGTCGTTTCATTGGTGTGGAAGTGAAGGCCGGGACAGATAAGGAATCCATATTCCAAAAGAACTTCCGCCAGATGGCCAACAAAAAGGGTGCAGTAGTTGTGACTGCAAGATCAATGGAGGACGTTGTTCAGGCGTTTCAGGATGTAGGGATGCTTGCAGGTAAGAAAAAATAGTTTTACTTTTGTCATATTCCAACCTGATCCGGGGTCCTTCCCGGACATGGTTACCGTGAAATTTGATTTAATTCGACACCGGCCGGGATTGATTACCCCGGCCTTTTTTTTGTCTTCTCCCAATTCTTTTCATACAATTATTTGTACTTAATGAAATAATGTGTATATTTGAACTGTCGAATCAATCAAATCAAATTCATGGAACCATTAGAAATCAAAACGCTCGAAATTATTCAGCAAATTCAGATCCTTTGCCGTCAGGCAGATGAGCAGGTCAATCTTGGTCGCTACGATGGCGATCAGGTTCAGGCCAGCAAAGAGATTCGTGAATTGGAAGTCTTGGTGTTAAACTGGGAGGCCAAGAAATATACTCCTGTTCCGGCCACGGAATCAGAGGCCGATGCGCTTTCATCTGCATTCCAGAAAAATTCAAAGATCATCGCTGACCACAAGAAAAACCCGGAGTTGTCCCGCTGGGCACAACTTCGTAACCGAGCAATTCGTCGAGCTCTTAACCGATATCGCGAACTGCAACGCGCCCGACCAGGTGCAGCTAAATAGGCCTTAATTTCTTACAGCGTTCAAAACTGACCGGAGGGGGTAAAATCCTTCCGGTTTTCTTTTTTGGATAATTCGGCATATATTTGAATAGTGCAAATATTTGTACTCTTTGAATAATCAAAACAACGTAGCATGGACTGGCAATACTACACTGCCCGGCACAGGGAGCGAATTGAAACGTTGCTACACCTGGTATTCAACTTGCTGATGATGACTACTGCACTGTGGTTCGGCAAGGTCGGATATCAGTTCGCAACAAACCAAGGATTCGCTGTCTGGATAACTTACCTCATAGGCTTCTTGTCGGCCTACATCGGAGCAAAGGTCATTGATGGATTTGGGAAATCGGCGATCATATACGCCACCAATTCTGAAACAGAATCGTGGTACAAGGCTGCTGACAAAAAAGACAACCGGCGAAGGTTCGTTCTGGTGAATAAGCGCATTGGATTTACCTTACTTTTTGTTTCTGGCATGTTTACGCTCTTCGTGAACTACGAAATTGCTGATTGGCTCACCCCTGCCCCGCCTACCGACATCGTGGAAACTCGGATGGAAAAGGTCAATCAGGAAGATGCAGAGCGATCAAGGGAGTTGAAATCAACCCTGGCATCTATCGAACGTCAAATAGCCCAGACGAAAAAGGAAAAGCACCGCGCTATCCTGACGGCCATCGAATCCGGTTCACCAAGCTACGTGGATCTCTGGAAGTCTGGCAACGGGTGGATTCGCTCGACGAACGACCGGCGCAAGTACGGGAAAATGATTGAGTACCGGGAAGGCATTCTGGCTGCCCGTCAGGACTCCATCAATTCGGTAGAAGCTCTGATTGCTAAACGCAATAAGCTGGAAGGTGTGAAAGCCGATTGGACCGCTTCGTCCGCTATGGCCTACGATACGCTGAAGGTGGCCGCTTTCAACTACCAAAACAAGATTCTCCAGCGTGCCGACCTTCGGGACCGGATGATCTTCACCACGCTTGCCGTGATGGATGTCTTCTGGATGGTACTCATTTTCTTTTTGGTCCACCTTCTTCGGTTGGCAGGTTTTGGCATCCGTTCCAACGATTCCCCATACTCCGCGCTGGCTATTGTTGGCCGCGCCGGATTGGAGGTTAAAACTGGTTTGTTGGCGTTGGCAGATCATGCTATTGACTTTTTTGTTGGCAAGTCTTTTGGAAAGCACGTTGGAAAACCTTCTGTACCGAGGGGTGGGGCCCCAACACCGCCAATAAACTTGCCCCCGCCACCAGTGCCAACAGACGAGGATGACAACACAGGGCCAAACGCTGACGACGATCCAACGCCAACGCCTACCAAGGATCCAATGCCTGACGACACCCCAAGACAACAGGAGGACGACGAATCCGACACCGAATCTTCCGAACGCCAACGGAACCGCAATCCAGATACAAAAGTATTGGACGGCGAGGTAGTCGAAAGAAAAGATAATGGCGAAATCGTTGTCCGTCACACGGTGAAATTCGCCAACGGAACTGAGCAGACAAAGGAATATAACCTGCGCAAATGCTCCAATCAGCTATCTAGCTATCGGAGTAAGGAGCGGAAGTACCGGGATGACATTGCCGAACTGAAAGAGCAGATCAGCAAGGCCGATGGCTCCGAACGCAGCCAGCTGGAGTCTAAGTTAGTCCGCAAAATAAATTCGCTCTCCAACGCACGGGACAAGATGGACTTATGGCAGGGATACATTGACAAAATTCATAAACACCAAATTGCAGAATCATGAGACTAATCAAGATCGCCCCTTTACTGATCGCACTGGGATTCATCCTTATCTACTTTTCCGCGCCTGCCGGACCTGATCCCCGGCCAGGTGCAGCCTTGAAAATACCGGAAAATCCGGTGGCGCCGGTTCGATGGCAGACGTATGGAGATAATGCTTTTTCAGCTTCACCTACGGAAGCCCACCTTGAGAACTTTGCTGAATGGGGGTATAAGGTTGTCGTTCGCCTAAATGGGGATGGCGTGGATGCAGGCCACATGAGTATTGACGAGGAAGCCCGCAAGTGCCGGGAATTGGGTCTGCGGTTCTACTACATTAATATCGACGCTGGTTACATGGAGAAAGAGGCTAAGGCTATCGCCCGTCTGCTTGACGCCGGTAGGGTGGTTGTTCACTGTAAGCATGGCATGCACCGAGCCCCGGCCGTTTTCGGATACTATCTGAAAAATACAGGCATGCCTACGAAATCGATCATCGAAATACTACGGTGGGACCGTCTGGCTCAATCACCCGGGGACTACGAAAAGTATGTGAATCTTTTGATACCTTAGCAAAGAACATTTTTTTCACCGAGTAACATTGCTTGCCCGACCCCTGAAAAGGTCGGGTTTTTTCATTTCTGAATTATTCTTTTCATACAATTATTTGTATTATCTAATCATTCGATGTATATTTGATGTGTCGAAACAAACAATCAATTCACGGAATCATGGACGAAATCCAAGAACGAAAAAAGGCTTTTGAAATCGCCCTTGCGGTGTTTCTGATGACCAAAACGGTCACGGTAGATTGTCCGCATGAAAGCGATTATGAACCGGAGGCGCAAGCTATTCCGGGACCAGCAATTCAATTACAAGACACAAACGTAAATCACGATAACCATGGAAACGACAAACAGTAAGGCCAAGGTGTTGGCTGCCTTTACCCAGGCACAACGGGAATTTCCCGTAGTAGAAATGAGCAAGACGGTATCAACCGGCAAGTTCAGTTACAAATACGCCCCGCTTTCGGGGATCATGGCAGCGATCACCCCGGTCCTGTCAAAGCACGGTCTTTCGGTACTCACCCCGATGACTGGCAATTTCGACATTTCGGTGATCATCGCGCACGAGTCAGGCGAACACCTGGAATTTCAATCCGCCCTCCCGGACACCGTAAAGTCTGCCATCAAAGATGCAAAGGCCGGTGGTGCCGCCATCACCTATTTCCGCCGGTATTTCCTTTGTGCGGCCCTTGGCATCGTCTCGGACGAGGATACCGACGCGGTGGTGGTCGATGGCGATGAACGGCAAATACTGGACGCTTACAAGCAGCTGACCCCGGAGGAACAGCGCAAGGAGGCGAAGCGTCTGGCGAATCTGAAAAAGGCCAACAAGTACACGCGTACGAAAGTGCGCTCACAGATGGCTTCATTCCAGAAGAAGTTCGATCAAGGATTAGAGCCTATCGAAATCTACGCCCAAATGAAAGACTTTGGAATGGCGGTGGATGAGGAAACGATGAAAGCCCTCCAAGAACTATTCAACGAATACCTGCAAGCGAAGAAGGAACATGAGGAAAAAGGAGATCAGCCTAAGGCCGCCAAAGGGTAGCACGGCAGCATTGATTGAAAAACTTAACCAGATCGACCTGGAAGAATTGAAGTGGGAAGTCTATACGCAGCCCGCCGTTGATCGGTCCTTCCGGGATCGGTTTGGTTTTGAAATCGAAGAAAATGGCAAAATACAACATCCCCGGAACCGGGTTCATGAGCTACTCAAAATGGAAGTTGTGGAAAGATGATCCGCAGGCTTTTGTGCGTCGGTATTTCTGGGATACCAAATACTACGAATCGGAATTCTTGGACCTTGGGAAAATATTCTCGAAAGCTCTGGACGAAAAGGATGAGTGGGCCCTGTCTATGATACCAGAGCCTGTTTTGCTTGATGTGATCCAGTTGGATGAACCTGAATACCGATTCGAAACCTACCTCGGAGACGTTCCAGTTCGCGGATTCATGGATACCGCCCGTACCGATCTTTCCCGATTCGGTGAATACAAGACCGGATTAGAGCCATACCCTGTGGAGCGAATCAAGAAGTATGGCCAGCTGGACTTCTATTCAGCGGCTGCCTATGTAACCACAGGGAGCATTCCTGATTGCTTCCTTCAATGGTTTGAAACGACCTACGACAAAAAGGTAGAATCTGATTTGGATTTAGGCGACTTAGAATTGGAACCGCCAAAATGGACCGGCAAGAATGTTCGGTTCACCGGAAAATCAGAATTGGTGGAGTACAAAACGACACCCGCCCGGATTGATAAACTGATCAAGGATCTACAGAATGTTACCGAGGAAATCACTGACGCTTACAACGAGTACCTGAAGCAGTCTGACAATATGTTCGACCCGACCTTGGTGGAGGAAATGAAGGACATCGAGCGACGACTGGGGTACCACAACGCAGCGGTCAAGGACTTGCGCGACCGTAAACGCGCACAACAAAGAATCATCCTTTCCGAAATGGAACTAAACGGGTTGAAGGTGTACACTGATGATGAGGTGTCTATCACCCGGACGGAGAAGGGGAATTTTTCAATGACAAAGCGGTAATAATGGATGATCAAATGCAAAAAATAGCCAACAAGCATAAAAGATTCAATGAGTTCTACAATGAGAACCGAATCATAATTGCTGGCACCAGGACTTTTTCAGATTACGAAAAGGCCAAATTACATCTGGATCAACTTATCGGTCATGTAGAAAAAGCTGTGATCTTTTCAGGCATGGCAAAAGGGGCCGACCAGATGGGTGAACGGTATGCAAAGGAAAGGGGATTTCCAATTCTAACATTTATCCCCGATTGGGATGAATATGGCAAGAAAGCTGGGCCAATAAGGAATCAGAGAATGGTGGAAAAAGCATCCTACTTGATTGCCTTTTGGGATGGGAAAAGCAAAGGAACAAAGCATTGTATCAACGCTGCATTCAAAAAGGGAATCCCTGTTTCAATCATCAACACAACTAAAAATCCATGGATATGACTAACGAGCAGATTTTCAAATTAGCACCGATCGGATCAGAGTTGCCCGTTTTAGGGAAAGTGCTGATGTATGACGAAACAAGTAAATCTCAACCAGTTAGGGTTCAATCCCCAGGGACTAATTGGAATCTATGGCCATCCCGAGACTCAATTATTGAAGCGATTCAAATCAAAGGTCTTCAAGATGTTTTAAGTCGTAACAGTGAAGGGTTACTGTCTTTTCCACTAACCATCGAGAAACTATTGGAAGCCGCACCGATTGGTACGGAGCTGTATGGATTGGGTAAGGTATTAGAACATGATAGTAAAGACGTGTCGAAACCATTAAGTGTTAGAAATAGGGATGATTTTATTGCTTGGCCTAATCTTATGGACATCATCAACGCGATATTCCTGACCAAATACCCTCAATTCCGACCAGATCAGAGTGAGTGCAGCAAGGATCCAAAGGACGCTACAACCGTCCCAATGGAGTCGCCATCACCGGAATTCACCACTGCGGACGGATTTGTGGTTCTTCCTGGCGAAGAGGTTTGGGATGAAGAAAGAAAAGCGTTTGGTAGCCTTATTTATTATCAAGGATATGGCGATTGGGCAGTAAGCGTCTCGGGTTGTATTATGGAATTTATAACCAAACCACATAGCAAGAGGATCTACAAGCATAAACCCGCCCAAACCAAAACTATCAAAGTTCCGGCAGAAGGGCTTACCACCGAATGGTTTATTGAAAAATTCCCTATCGGCCTGGATTTGGGGGAAGATTACGGCAAAGTGATTCAGCACCATCCTAATGATATTGACGAACCCATTGAAACAGTAGATGACTACTTAAACCCATTTCAACTTATCAACTTCTACATCACCAAACCGGAACTTTTCACCCCTAAAAGTATGGCTGAAGATGAAGAATAACAAGCAATTTGAAAAAGACCTGGAAAAGCGATTACGTCAAGGGATATACCTTAATACAAATGAGTTGCCAGCCCATGGGATATTCAAACTTGGGGCCAGATGGGCGCGTCAATGGTGGAAGTCCAAAGCAGAGGTAATTCGAAGTGTGATCGTGCAGGCCCAGGCTGGACTAGAATGGTATAGAGAGTCTAATCCAGAGCATGTCAATTCATCAGATGGCGAAATGGATGAAAAGATTGAACGTGCGCTTGAAATGCTATCTGACCAAAAGGACTTGGACCCAGAGATTGCCCAAGCAGTTCAGGACAACTTTTGGGATATGCTTGATGATAAACCTGAGTCAGAGCTACCACCCTCGGGGAAGCTGCTAAAGCGAATTAAATCAGCATTTGACGCTCACGATGAGGCAGTGCAAAATATGTCAAACAAAGAACTGTGGTACACCTTTTTTGAAGATCCAAGTGATATAGAAAAACAGGATTTTTCATTTCAAGAATTGAAGCGAAGGTTTTTAAGTGGCCCAACAAAAAACGAAGAAGTAATGAGCAAGCTATATAGAGATATACGAATCGGAAAGATCGCAGCGGCTTATCAGGCTGTAATTGATGCTATTGCAGATAGGGACATGACTGGCGAAATAGAAGATGCATTTAATAAATATGTTGATTTAATTGAATCCGAAGAAGAATGAAGAAGATTAAAAGCTGGTGTAGATACTGGCACTTTAATATAGCTGGAGTTCTAAGCGACAATGATGGGCATCGAAATTACCTAGATGTTGTTGGTCTCCTTGATGAATGGAACAACACAAGAACCTGGGGTGACGACGGAATGGCTGATCTTGACTCTTCTTGGAAGGTAGTGCTGTCCAATCTTAACAATTGCACCGAGGATCAGTTAAAAGAGCTGGATCCAAAGTGCACAAGTGCTAAGTAAAGGGTCTAAAAAGATGATTACCAAACCAGAGCTTTTCACCGCTAAAACCGGAATCGAATGAGTAAAATAACCGACCGAGAACGCAAGTATTTCACTAAGTATTTGGAGGAAGGATTTGGGAGCGAAGGCAACTTTCATAAAATGGCTCACATGGTAACCAAAGCATGGGAGTCGTTGCGAGAGCTCAGCCCGAAGATCAATAATCTTTCATTAAAAAATCAGTACGAAGTGGCTGTGGCTACATCGGTAGTAGCAATCGAAACAAAGCGGCACCACATAGAGGAAAATAAACCTCTAACCAAGCCCGACCCAGATAAGACTTTCATCCACTCAATCGACTGGGGTTACAAGCCTCCGAAAATTGTGGATGTAGAATACCTCGTACCTGCAAAAATCGAGACCAATGATTAAAGCCTGCATCAACCCATACTGTGAGGAAGTGGCTCACAACATCGAGAAGAAGGAAACCCGGTGCAGGAACTGCGATATGGTCATGGTGGAGATTGATTAGAAAACCTACCGCAAGAAGTTTGCTCTATTCCCGCATCAAATTGATTACAAAACAGGCGAGAGGGTTACCCCGGCTCAGGTGGGGTTCTCCGTGCAAATGAAAATGGACTTATGAAAACCCGAAGCAATCAAACGTACATCCTGGTATCTCCCGAACATAATTGGAAGTTTTGGAAGCGCGGCCGATGGGGATATACTTATGAATTCGAGAACGCGGAAGTATTCACTCAGGCCGAAATTGACCGTGAGGAATACACGATCATGACGTTGGCCAATGCGATCCCATTATCGAACACTCCACCCAATGATATAGCGATCCCGGTGGGCACTGTGGTTTATTCCATGGTATTGAAGTTCGTCCGGGAGAAGGCCCTGAAATTGATTTCAGAACTCAAACCCCAAAGTAATGCCAGGTAAGATAGAAACGAAAGACCGGCCACCTATGGAGATCATCGGAGAGGCTATTGAGCGCTACCAGAATGCGCCTTACTCCATGGATGCCAATGAAGCAACCATCACCGGACTACTGTACTTCCGACGAATCATTGCCACCGCCATGGTTCGATTGTCTGATGACATCACCGACTTCCGCCGCGATAAAGACCGTGCGGAGTGGATGTACAAGATGGCTGTGAATGAAAAGTTCAAGGGATTTCGCACCGAAGGCCTGGCACAAGAAGCCAGTAAGAAGCGCGCAGAATCAGCATCCCAGAAGGAGAAGCAAGAATGGATCGATGCGGAGTGCCGGTTTGAGCAAGCCCGGATGGTTTGGAACGCTGCCCGGGAAAACCTGAATGCTTTAGCCGGTGATGTAGCTTTCCTTAAGGAAGAGTACAGTCGAATCAACTACACACAACAAAAATAACAATATGTTTGCTGGAATCACAAAGACACAGCCCCGGGAGGTTAAGCGAAAGGAGCGCATACCGACCGCAACCCGGAAATCTATTGCCCGGGCGATTTATCCGGATTGTCCACAATCACAGTTAAATTGGATTGAGGCCCAACATGAATTGGAGATCGTGCGTTTGAATAACCAACGTTTTGTTGTACATCCCAATGTAACCATTAGCTTTGTCAAGCAGGTTCAGCGAGAAACCGACTGGGAACGCTCTATCTTTATCGATCAGGATAATCAAACATACTGTTTGTAATCCATTTTTATTTGAAAAGTCCACGGATTTCTATATTTTGCATTATTAATAATCCCGGGACATGATTGGATTGGATTCAATTGAAAACGGGCATCTGGTTATTCTTGATGCTGGCCACGGGGGAGTCGAGGGGTATACCTTCGGTTCCCCTGTTTGTGATCCTACCCGGTACAGTACATACCCAAGCAAATCGTTTCGCCATGTAGGGGTGGCGGATCAATTTCACGGGGATGGTTGGTTTTTTGAGGGCGTATGGAATCGATGGGTTACCTCACTGGTTGAAAAGGAATTGACCCGATTGGGCATCCCCTGGATAGCGGTGTATCGAAATTACCTGACGGTTCACCATGACATTTCCCTGGAGACTCGCGTTCAGCAAGCTAATTGGTATCACACTCAGTTGCGACCCAAGCGGTCGCTATTCATTTCCAATCATGCGAACGCAAGTGTTAGCCACGATGCCAGAGGCTATGAGGTATTCACCAGCCCAGGTCAAACGCTATCTGACTACGCAGCAGAGATCCATTTCAAAAGGACCAGGGCACTGCTTGGCAACAGAATAGCCTACCGCCCAGGTGAATGGGAAAAAGATTTCCCCGACCTCGACAAAGAAGCCAACTTTTACGTACTGCGAAAAACCATCATGCCGGCCATATTGATCGAGCACCTTTTTTATGATCAGATCGATGATGCACGGCTATTATTTGACCCGACCATTGTTTCCCTTTTCGCGGAGGCTACGGTCCAAACTGTACTTGAATTTTTCACTATGTAACCCATTTACAAACATACTAGCAAATTTTTCCCAATGGACTGTAGCAAAGATGAATTACAAACACCACAACCTGATCAAAAGAATTACGTCAGCAAACTGCGACTGAAGGTTAACCTATTGAGTAACTACGTGGCCAAGCAGCGCGAGCTACGTGATCTCAAATCGCGAGTATTAGAGCTTGAATCTGATATCGCCATGATTGAGCGCAATATGCCGCACGACTTGCCCATCAAAGAAATTCACCAACACCAAAACTTAGCGTCATGAATCGCAAACAAGGGTTCTACAATTTTCTGACAGTTCTTTCATTGCTCATCGTTTGCGCCATCGGTATCCACGATTTTTTCCTGGACAAGCCTGGCAATAAGCTGGATGTTATTTCCGATGACATATCCGGACTGTCTACTCAGGTAGCAGATCTGGAAAAAGAGCTGGACACTGCTCGGGCAACGGAAGCCAATACTACTTTCGATATGGTTTCTGCCATACAGTTCCTTATCAAGAAACAAGGTGTGGATCCTTCGGAGGTAGAAAAATACATGAACGACCGGCGCAAGAAAGCCACAGAGAAGCCATCAGAGCCTATGCCTGATCAGCCGATGACACCGGCAGACCTGGAAGCGTTCAAAGAGTGGCAGCGACAACAGAAAGCGAATCAGTAAGAAAAACGGGTAGGGGTATTGTATAATCCCAAATTATTCAACACCCCAAATGAACATACTTGAAAAGGCCTGGGGGATAAGCCCTGATACGGTTTTCGGTTTTGTGGTCCTAATTTTGGTGGTGGCGGTAATCACGTTGTACCGCGACAATAAGGCGAAAGAAAAGAAGCTCAACAAGCTGTTAGTGGATCAGACCAAAAACAACTTGAACTTCCTCGCAGCCTTAGAAGAAAACACCAATGATCTGGAAAGTATCAAAGCAGATACCGAAGCGATCTTGGGACACGTAACAAATTGAGATCATGGCTATCAGCACCAAAGTGACACACACCGATAGGCTCTACGAAGCATACGAGCAATCGCGGCAAGAATTAGATGCAGCTGTCCTGCGTCGCCGCCGCGATTGGACAGAGCCGGAGTCCTTGGAGATCAACGTAGATTCCGAATGGGAGGAAACAACCATAGGCAACCATCACTCACGCCAACGAGTGATCCAGCAAGATGGCTACATCCTCACAATGGAGTTCAAGGTTTCCAAAGGATTCTACATGGCTCCACATCATCACACACCCGACAACTACCTGCTAGAAGGTGTGATCACAAAGCAAGGGCGTACCCGCTACCACCTGGATGACACAGATGGTACAGTGAAAGTGGTCAACGTTCCGGCCGGTCACCTTCAATTCATCAGCGCACTGCGACTGCACGGATTCCTTGCACTCGATGATTGTCATGGATACCTGATATTCGTCAAGGAGCAGAGACTGTATAAGCGCGTATGGCGTTTCATTCGTCGTCTACTCTTTCGTAAGGGCGGTGTAGAAGTCAAAATCAATACCAAATGAGCAAGAAATATCAAGTCAACGATCAGGTTGAATACATCGACCCTGAAACCGGCAAGTCTGGAATAGCCCGAGTAGCGGAAGTTAATACAAAAGGAGAGGTCACCAAGATCGAACTTCCCGAAGGGGAAATCATCGAAGCTGTTGGCCTTATTCTGACCATCATCCGGTCAGTACAGAAATTCCTACTTATCATAGGCTCTTTATTCTCGAGAAAAGCAAAGGCTAGATTGAAAGCCCTGCGTAAAACCAAGGCCAATGGCAAGCAAGAAGGGTAAAGAGACATCAAGGGGGCCAAATGCTTATGACCCAGATAAATTGAAGACCGAAGCCCTGCGAATTGCAGAGGAAGAAGACTGTTGTTTCATTGAGGATGTGGTGTCATTGATGGAGTGTAGCAGAAAGACATTCTACAATCACGAGCTACACAACTTACATGAATTAAAAGAGATCATTGCCCGGAACAAGGTTTCAAAGAAGCGAATGCTGCGAAAGAACTGGGAAACCGGCCATCAAACCACCCAGCTGGCACTATACAAGCTACTCGCCACACCTGACGAACTGAACCGGCTAAGCCAGCAGAAGCACGAGATCAGTGGCCCCGGTGGAGGCCCTATCGAGACTTCCAAACGGCAGATCACCGCAGAGCAGTTGAAGAAACTACCACTAGAGACAAGGAAAGCGATACTGGAACTGATGAAGAATGGCGAAAGCGAAGACGGAGGGGATAACAGTTGACCTGGATGACCTCCAAAAATCAATATGGCAAGATGATTACCTTACCTTCTTCATTGACTTCTGGGACGAGATCCCTGCCAATGCCAATTCCCCGCTAGTCCTTTCTGATCA
>CAYFGK010000005.1:99296-106426 GCA_964342305.1 uncultured Saprospiraceae bacterium
GACGTTATCGCTTCAGATAAGTTTCAGCACTATTTCGGGGATGAGGTGGTGATCCGGAAAGACGAGGATAACAAAAAGACGTACAAGACGACGGCCGGTGGCGCACGGTTCACCACTTCTACTGGAGGATCGGTTACCGGTATGCACGCGGATATCATTCTGATCGATGACCCCATAGATGCGAGCAAGGCCGATTCGGATGCGTTCATAGGATCAGCAACGCACTACATCAATAAGACCCTGCCAACTCGACTCACTGATAAGAAGGTATCAACCACCATCATGATTATGCAGCGCCTCCACCAAGAGGATCCAACTGGATCATGGCTGAAAGATCGAGATGACAAGGGGAAAAAGGTTCGGCACATCTGTTTGCCGGCCACTGATGACTACCCCGTATACCCCGAAGAATTCCGATCAATCTACCAAGGGGGCTACCTCGACCCGAAGCGTATGGGGCAGGATGTGCTGGATAAGCAGTTGATAGCCCTGGGAGAAGCTGACTACGCCGGACAGTTCGGGCAACAGCCGTCCCCGCCCGGTGGCTTGGTGGTCAAGAAAGACTGGTTGCAAGTGGTAGACTTCCACGACCTGCCTCGAAAATTGGTTGAAGAAGTGGTCATGGACTTTGTGGCCGATACGGCCCAAGAAACGAAAGACAAGAGCGACCCGTCCGGGATCATGGCTTTCAAGTATTTCAAGGGGTACCTATTCGTATTCGATTACATTGCGGATCGCTGGGCGTTCCCTGATCTGGTTGACGCGGTTGTTGGATTTGTGGATAAGCACGGAAGCCCCAATTCCCTGGTAGTGGTGGAACCAAAGTCATCCGGGATTTCCCTGGTTCAGTACATTGAGCGATTCACTGACCTGAATATCACCAAATGGAAGATGCCGGAAGGGGACAAAATGAATAAGCTGAAATCAATCACACCTTTCCTGCGAGCCGGTAAAGTCTTCTTTGTCCGCGGACCCTGGAATGATAAGTTTATTCAGGAATTAACCATGTTCCCCAAAGCGCCTCACGACGAATCAGTAGACTGCCTGGTGATGGCTTGCCACGAAACACTGATGGAGGACGGGGATAAAGGAGGGGGCGGATATTCCGCGCATACGTAGGGATCGTTGATTGACACCCAGTATTTTCTTACTTTGTGTGTGAAATACATAAATGCAGAAATTTTGTCCGGGGCCTATTGTCAGATAGGTCCTTTTTTGTAGAATCAAACAAGTGGCTATGGCTAACAACCGAATTAAGATCACCTCAGGTAGCGTAGTCGCAGTCATACTAGGCCTCTTCTTTGTGCGCTGGATGCTCTCCAAGGTACATCTCATTTTATCCTTCCTGGACGCTCCCAAATGGCTCGAGCTTATCCTTGCGATAGGATTTTGAGGATTCATCTTGTTTGTTACCGGTGTGTACCTGGTCCCTCCCTTCGCCGCCTTTATCGACTACCTGGGTGGATGGCACTGACGCGGCCAATAGGCACTTGCCTTTTTTCTTTCTGCTTTAAATCTATTTCGTACAATTATTTGTACTATTCAGCAATATACTGTATACTTGTGGTGTCGATATAATTAATCAAAATCACGGAACCATGAATCAAGAATCAAGCCTTCAAAAACCTGAATATTCAACCCTGGCCGATGTAGTCATCGAATCCATGAAGCAAACTGTGCGTGAAATGGTAGCTTCTGGTCTCCCTGTGAGATTTGTGGCTGAACGTGTTGCCGATGTGATGGGTCCAGATGTTGCTCGGCTGATCATGGCCGACATTGCCTTCGATCAAGGTCAGGATGATGCGGCTAATGGATTATTGAACAACGTAACAAAGTAACCAGATGACCACGAACGCACAACACAGCGCAAACAGCGACTACATAGACTTCCTGAAATCAAAAATATCCATCGCATCCAAAGATGGATTTGAGATTGACAGGGCTGACGTGAATCCTATATTGAAGCCCCACCAGGTAGATGTGGTCCAATGGGCTATTCTCGGGGGCCGCCGGGCGGGTTTCCTTTCCTTCGGACTTGGCAAGACGGTTATTCAGCTTGAAACGCTCAGGCTGATACACAAGCACAAAGGCGGGAACCACCTTGTAGTGTGTCCTTTGGGCGTGAAACAAGAGTTCTCGAAGGATAGCGACCTTCTGGGTATTGATCGCCCTACCTACATCACTAACACCGATCAGATCAGCAAAGGATGGCTCTACATCACCAATTACGAGCGCATCCGGAAAGGTGATATTGACCCTTCCAAGTTCACGTCTGTAACTTTTGACGAGGCCAGCGTATTACGTGGGTTGGAAACGCAGACGGTTGACATGCTGATGCGTGAGTTCCGAAAGATTCCCTACCGCTTTGTTTTCACGGCCACCCCGTCCCCGAATCGCTTCTTAGAGCTTACCAACTACGCGCACTACCTGGGCATCATGGACCGAGGTCAAATACTTACCCGATTCTTTGAGCGAGACAGCACGAAGGCAGGTAACCTAAACCTGCTCCGTCGCAGGGAAAAGGAGTTCTGGTATTGGATGAGCAGTTGGGCTTGCTTTGTGACCAAGCCGTCCGACCTGGGGTACTCTGACGAAGGATACCAACTACCTCCATTGAAGATCACCCGCCACCTGGTCACATTTGACCGGGGCATCGTGGTCGATAAGCGCGATGGCCAGACCCAGCTATTTGCGAACGCTGCCGGTAGTCTCATCGAGGGAAGCCGGGAGAAACGCCGAAGCCTTACACACCGAATCGAAAAGGCGGCTGAAATCATCACCGAGGATCCTGATAGCCATTACCTGATATGGCATCACCTAAACGACGAGGCGAAAGCGATATCCGAAGCGGTAGGTGATAATGACCTGCGCACGGTAACCGGGTCGCAGAGCATAGACCAGAAAGAGGAATTGCTTATCGGTTTCTCCAGCGGCGAGTACAAGTACCTATCTACCAAGCCTAAGATCGCCGGTAGCGGCTGCAACTTCCAGCATCACTGCCACAAAGCCATCTTTGTGGGCATCGACTACAAGTTCAATGACTTCATACAGGCAGTACACCGGATATACCGCTTTATGCAGAAGCATCAATGCGAAATCCACATTATCTACACTGATGCTGAAACTGAGGTCCTTGAGAAGTTAGAAGAGAAATGGAGTAACCACCTAAAATTGCAATCAGAAATGACAGAGATCATAAAAAAGCATGGCCTGAATTCAGACCTGTACCAGCAAGAGTTATCGCGTGAAATGTTTGAAAACCGACAGGAATACGAGGGCGACAATTTCAAGGCGATCAACAATGACAACGTACTTGAACTGGACCACTTCCAGGAGAACAGCGTAGATCTGATCGTTACCAGCATCCCGTTTGGGAACCATTACGAGTATTCAGAGAACTACAACTGCTTCGGCCACAACGTCAGCAATGAGGACTTCTTCGCACAAATGGAGTTCCTGACTCCGAAACTGTACCGCGCATTGAAGCCCGGTCGCATAGCTGCTATTCATGTCAAGGACAGAATCCGGTACAGTTCAATGACCGGCAGCGGCTCTACCTTCATCGATCCTTTCAGCGATCACACCAACCTGCATTTCATCAAGCATGGGTTTTTGTGTATTGGCCGTATCACGGTCACTACTGACGTGGTTCAAGAGAACAATCAGACTTACCGCCTGGGATGGTCGGAGAAGTGCAAGGATGGCACTAAGATGGGCGTAGGCCTGCCTGAATATATCCTGCTATTCCGAAAGGCACCTACGGACAAATCGAACACCTATGCGGACCAGCCGGTAACCCACTCCAAAGAGGATTACACCCGTGCGCGCTGGCAGATCGACGCACATAGCTACTGGAAAAGCGATGGGGAACGCCTCGTTTCCTCTGAAATGCTGGCAAAGTATGATCTGTCCCAGGTGCTGAAAATCTGGAAGGCGCTACAAGCAAATGAGGACTACGACTACGAAAAGCACATTGACCTTTGCGAAAAGCTGGACGCGATGGGTAAGCTACCAACTAAGTACATGGCCCTGCCTCCTATGAGCAAGTCAGATCACGTGTGGGATGATGTGGTACGGATGAAAACGCTGAACAGCACTCAGGCGAGAAAGAACCTCTCAAAGCATATATGCCCTCTACAGCTTGACTTGATCGAACGCCTGATCGAGCGATACAGCAACCCAGGTGAAATAGTTCTTGACCCATTCGGGGGCATTATGTCTGTTCCTTACATGGCCCTGCAGATGGACCGAAAGGGGGTAGGAATCGAACTGAATGACGAATACTGGGCTGATGGGGTGTCGCATCTGCGATCCCTGGAAATGAAAATGAAATCGGCTTCTATCAAACTGTTCGATGCTGCGCCAGGTCCTACCAGCGATACTGATAGCGCGGCAGTAGCTGGACCGACGAGTTGACGAATCACAGGTTATTATTTAACTGAAATACACGAAAATGGACATCACTGTAGTTCTTCCCGATTGGTCCCTTTGGATGGGGTTGGCTTACTTCTTCTTGGCGTTTCTTTCTTCTGTTGCCAATTTAATTTCAAGCCGATATAAATACCTCATTTCAAAGCTTAATCTTAGAAAATTCAACCGCGATGAATGAACTTCCTATTGCTAACGAAATGCCCTATTGGAAATCAGGAACATCAAGTCCAGATTCTTGGCTTGATAAGGTTGAAAACCTGATTGAGAAATATGGGGGAACGATCCATTCACGGGTGGTTGCTCGTTCGGGTCATAATGAAGGCATCATGATTGGCTTCACTATTGCAGGTGAATCGTTTAAGCTGACTTGGCCGGTATTGCCACCCAAGAATCCAAACGACAGGTTAGCGGCCACCAGGCAGGCCGCTACGATGATATACCACGATACGAAAGCCCGGGTAAATCGGTTGGCTATTTTCGGCCCTAAAGTGGTCTTTGCTGATTGGCTTCTATTGGAGAACGGAAGGACTATTGCCGAAAACCCAAATACAAATATTGCCCAACACCTATCGGGTATGATTGGTCAGGGATAATAACTTGCAGACTACATTTACCTGCCCCGTTTCATTGAATTGGTTCGGGGCTTTTCTTGTAAATAGTATGTACAATTATTTGTACTTACCGGGATTATTTGTATATTTGAATTGTCGAACAAATCAATCAATCACAAACGGTAATCATGGAAATTCGCAACAAACTCAAGAAGGTAATGACCCTGGCAAATCAGCTGGTATCCAATCTGAACATCGACCGTTCTTCTGCTATGTCTCGCGCATGGGAGACGATAAACGATCACCCTGATGCTATCATTGTAGAGTTCGTGAAGCGCTCCACCGGGGAGCGTGTACGCCGTGTGGCTGTTCAGGATCACGTGATGAACAATGGCAACGTCCTGTTCACTGATCTGGCAAAGGTAGCCGCCGCGAAGTTGAACACGTACATTTCCATTCGCCCTGATGCGGGCGCGGTAGTGTTGGCAGCATAGCCACACTATCCAAAAACTAAAAAAGTTTGTACATTGCAAATGAACGCGCCCCAAAAGAGGGGCCAATCATTTATTAAACATGTATCGAACCGGAAGGGGAGTATGTGTGCAAATAGATGGTTTAGTATATCGCTTTTTTTATGGGATCGCCTGGGGAATGAGGGTTCCCCGGGCTCATAAGCCGGAGTAGCTCAGTTGGTTGAGCGAGGCACTAATGTCCTGCTAATGCAGTCGGCAATTGTCTGTCGTACGCAGGTTCGAGTCCTGTCTCCGGCTCATAACTATTTCAGAGCGAAGCCTGTGATGCCAGGCATGCAAACAGGGCAATCGAGTCGGATTGCTTAGAATGAGACAGAGTAGTTTAGCCCCGCCGACCGGGGCAATTAACCCTTTATACAATGTTTGACGAAGATTCAATGCCGGTAAATTGTGAGCGATGCAATAAGGTTTTCGATTTACCAGATGGTTGCCCTTCGCGCAAATGGTACCCAGACACGACTATTTGCCGGAATTGTGCGCAAGTCGAGGAAGAAGAAATCGATCGCGAAGAGGAAATACACGATTGGCTAGAAACATATCACAACGCTAAATATGACCTTAAAGAAGCGCGTCAAAAATTGAAGCGCCTTGGCTATGATCTTAGCGAAGAAGAATAGTAAGCCGGAAACGACCGGCTGAGAAACGGGGCTGTGAAATATTCCTTAACCGAGGGTATTTGCCGGAAAACGCAGCCCCACATTGCAGGGTGGCGGAATTGGTAGACGCTACACTTATCGGGTTAGAATGGATTGTGCAACAAGCTGGGATGGAATACAAGTCAGATAAATAGCCGGATACTCCCAGACAATCCAATAAAGGCAATGAAAATATTAACGAGTATCCCTGAAAAGGTGCTGACTAACATTGCTCATAATTCATGCGGGTTCGAGTCCCGCCCCTGCAACAACCAATTAGGAATGGTCCTTCGTGACCGACCGCCGGACGGTTTTCGTGGGTACGGATTGACTTAGGCAATAGAGATCCGATACAGCCGTAGGAATTGCCCCGGTCAGTAGGTTAGTAGCAACGAAGTGACCACGCGGAAAGGTTTGGCATCCTGGACGCGGACGAAACGCCAACGGAGTCAGCAAGGGCGGCCTTCTAAAGCCATGTTCCTTTCGCTGGCTCCGATTTTAAGACACAAAGTAGAATCATGGATTGGAAGCTAACAGAAAAAGAAAAGCCCAGCTTAGGAAGCAATGTGGAAACAAGTGAAGATGGCTTAACAGTTGGAGAGACAATGGACTATGTAAGTGAGCGAACTTGTATGCTCGCTGGTTCAGCAGGTGGCCATGGTTACTTCGGAGAAGGATTTGCTACCGATGGCAGCACTGGATGTGAAACAGGGCTAATCCTGGACGCACCTAAGTTTTGGCGATACCATTAAAATTGAAATTATGCAACTACCAAAGTACAAGTGCCACAAGATCGTAGAAGCCTTTAAGATCGAATCCATTGAGACAGACGATTCAGGACTGCACTTAGTCTCTGGACAAGGGTACAGTAGGCATGTCAATCAATCCTTCATTGATCGAGGCGCCAAAGTTGGAGGATACTTAGTCCGTTATCGGGATGGGTATTACTCCTACTCACCTGCCGAAGCCTTTGAAAGCGG
>CAYFGK010000006.1:0-102241 GCA_964342305.1 uncultured Saprospiraceae bacterium
GAGCGCTGAGACTGGAGGGACCAGGGTGCTCGATCCTCTGGATCGAGCGAGAACTGAGAGACTATAGAGCACGGAGACTGGAGGGACCAGGGTGCTCGATCCTCTGGATCGAGCGAGAACTAAGAGACTATAGAGCGCGGAGACTGGAGGGACCAGGGTGCTCGATCCTCTGGATCGAGCGAGAACTGAGAGACTATAGAGCACGGAGACTGGAGGGACCAGGGTGCTCGATCCTCCGGATCGAGCGAGAACTGAGAGACTTTAGAGCGTGGAGCGTCGAGGGTCGAGCGTGGAGCGTAGTGCCTACCGCACGATTTGTATGCCATGGAGCCACTGCGAACCACCGCGAGCCGTTGCGTTCGCCGCGTGAATAAGGCATTTGCCTTCAGAACGCAGAGACTTAAGTAAACTGAGGGCCTTGCCTGAGCTACGCTATGCGGAAAAACCGCTACGGATCAAAATACTCCATTCAGTTCGATCCAGCCCCGCCTGCGCCCGTACGGGCTTCAGCGTCTGTAGGAGGATCGAAGACCAAAAAACGCGATCCCGTCAAGTACGAGATCGCGTTTTCTTTTGCCGAAAGGCTAAAAAATAAACTAACCTATCGATTAGTAACCATCGCCATCGGAGGCAGGTGGATCCATTTCGAAATCACCGGCACCTGCGGTGCGGAACTCCACACGACGGTTCATCAGGGAGCTGGTTTCGGGAACCAGGCTTTCCTCGCTGCCTTTCCATTGCAGGACCAGGCGACCGCGACCAATTCCGTGGGTATCCACCAGGTGGTCGATCACTGCTTTTGCACGGAGGTAAGACAGTTGATTGTTATAAGCCTCGCCACCAGTAGCATCTGTGAAACCTTGAACTACCAGACGAATCTCCGGATTAGATTTCATCATGCGGGCAATCGAGGCCAGGTTACCGTAATCGGAGTACTTGATGGTATAAGAATCCGTACCAAAGTGCACCATTGGCAGGAACCATTCGGTAGCTGTTGTGCGTGAATCGTTCACTCCGCGCTGTTCCAGCGCTTCGTTGATCAGCTCCTTTACGCGATCTTCGGTAACACCGCCGGTCATACCAGGACGAGCCTGCGGGTTAATGACCACCCCTTCCTCGTCGACCAATTCACCGTCGCGGGGAGTGTAGAATGGCTCCTTATCCAGGTGATCGGGAACACCGTCCCGGTCGCTGTCGAGGGTACGGCCCCGGGTATCGACGATAGCATTGGGTGGTGTGTTCTGCTCCTGATCGAGTGCATCCAAAACACCGTCACCATCGGTATCATCCAGGGATACCGTAGGGCGTTGTTTGAGGTCGTTGATATCCTTCAGGACCACATCCAGTGGGTTTACCCAGTACAGAGGCTCACTGAGCGTAGACTGGTTACCGATATTGAAGTTGATATTCAATGCGGAATAGCTGACAATATCGCGGAAAAGGCTCCGGTCAGAATTCGTTTCGGTTGGTGCTCCGGCCTCAATGGTAATACCATCGATGCGATCGGCCCGGCTGCCGAAAACGGTCATTGCCTGGGTTTCGAGACCAACGTTCAGGCGTTGACTAATGCGGAAGGAAACCCCCACACCTGCAGCGAGGTGAGGCGCGATCTCCTGCTCAATGGTGCGGAAACGCGGTGCGTATTCTACTTCGTAATCTGTTTGGAAGTAATTGGCACCACCACCGACCATGGCGTATAAGTTCGTTTTGCGGACTGGCTTATCCCAGCGAAGGCTATTCAGGGAGAAAACCCCGAAGACCGTTCCTGACAACCATTCGGTTTGTGCAGTGCGCAGAAAACCATTACTCATTTTCTCGCCTTCCATGGTACCAAACAAGAAGTCACCACGAAGGGAGAATACGTAATCGGTGGCTTTGCGAATGTGCAAACCGCCTCCAAAACCGAGGTTGGGAGTTAAGTCGCCTGAGATAAACATGGCACCACCCCCTATACCGACCTCCCACATGCTTTTCGGTGTGGGAACAGTGTTGTTCTGGGATGCGTCCTGAGCCAGCGAAGGGATTATCGAAACAAGAACGATGCCGGCTACGAGTGTACAGAATCTCATCATAGTAATCGGACGTTAGATGTTAGAAATGGGATTATACAATAATTATGTAGTACTTAATTCAGTTTACAAGTGTACTATACGGGAAAAAAGGCAAGCTGGATTCAGGTTTGGCGGTACAACTTACCTTATTTGTCCAAAATTTGGATGTTCAGCGGGTTCCAGAGTCGTTTTTTATGGCCATTTCCCCGATAAGGGGCTACCACAGCTAACTCTCTAGCACGCTCTTAAGGCATCAAAATAGTGTTCCAGCGAATCGTGTAGAAGGACGCACTATGTGCGTTGTTACAAAAATATTGATTTTTACAACAGAACCAAAGAAAAGGTGCGAATACACTACTAAAAACCGCCAAAATACAGTGAAATCAACCTATCTTTTCCAGGGCCAGCGCTAAAGCCCGCTCCGAAAGCCCCGCCGGATCAGCATTTTGCTCGTATAATTCCGCTATGGCCCGGCCGATTACGTCGGAAACATCGCGAAAAATAGCCTCATCCGTCATTTCTGTCCCGCGTTTCATAAAATAAGCGAATACCCGCGCCATGCCGCAGTTGGCAATGAAATCCGGAATGAGTGCGGCTCGCCGATCCAGATAAGCCGCCGTGGGACCGAAAAAGACGGTATCGTCAACGAAGGGGACATTGGCACCACAGGCAACCACTTCGATCCCCCCGGCCAATAATTGATCAACCTGTTCCCGGGTGACGAGTTTCGAGGCAGCTCCGGGAACAAATATGTCGGCGCCCAACTCCCATATTCGTCTGTTCACATCATCAAAGGGCTGCATCTGCTCGTCAACCAACTGGTTACCCTGCTTTTTTGCGAAGAGTTCCTTGATTCGTTCGAGGCCCATTCCGTCCTCGTCAATAATGCCTCCCGACCGATCGATAATCCCCAGAATTCGCACGCCTTCCAGGCTCAGATAGGAAGCGGCCGTAGAGGCCACATTGCCCCAACCCTGAATTATGGCTGTTTTACCTTCCAGATTGCTGTTGTGAAACAACCGATAAAAATGCCGTACCGATTCCGCTACCCCGAAACCGGTGACCATATCGGCGACTGCGTATCTGCGGGGACCATCGGGGACGTACCTCGCATCCTCCACGATCTTTGCACAACCATGCCGCAACTGACCGATAATATGGATCTTGTCACCGCGTCCGCTATTGAGATGACCATTCACGATACCTTCCTGTGGATGCCATAATCCCAGCTCTTCGGTAATGGGAATGACGTCTTTCAACTCATCCACGTTCAGATCACCTCCGGTACCGTAATAATTTTGCAGGAGCGGATATACCGCCTGGTACCATCGTTGCAGTACTTGGTTACGCCGTGGATCCTGAGGGTCGAAGTCGATTCCCGATTTGGCCCCTCCGATGGGTGGTCCGCTGACAGTAAATTTGATCTCCATTACTTTGGCCAGAGATACGACTTCATCACGGGTCAAGCCGGCGCGCATGCGGGTTCCGCCACCCGCTGCTCCGTTGCGAAGGGAATTAATGACAACCCAGCCTTTGGCTTCGGTGTGCCGGTCGTTCCACTCAAAAACGATCTCCGGCGGGCGGTTGCGATAGGTCTCTAACAGGGAATGCATACTCTTTAGTTCGTGCACGAATAATTTGGATGCCAATATACATGAATGGCCGCTTCCCTCCTACTCTATTTTTGGCTTACTCTGGCTTTCGCAAAAACCGATGGGTTGCCTATCTTGGCTGCCAAGAGCTTGTTGGGATCTTCCCTTCGGGCTGTTCTTGCCAAAAGCAAAACCCCAACAAGCTCTAAATTGACACTACTATGCTTGAAAACTGGCTGGCTCCCGTACCTTCCGATCTCCTGAAAAGTTCTGCTGAGCTTGCTTCTACTGCCCTGTTCCACCAGTTGCGTGTCCACAGCAATGAATTCAAGGTCCCCAATATTGAATCCGCCAAAGCGGTATTGATCGGAGTGGATGGCCGTGCGGCCAATCCGATCCGCGAGGCTCTCTATCCCCTGGTACATTCTTTCGGGGCTACCAATATTGCGGATCTGGGGAACGTACGCAACCAAAAGACTGCATTCCTGATCCCGTTGCTGAAGGAACTGATCGAAGCAGGCAGTATTCCCATATTATTGGGCGCCGGGTCTATCCATATCCCCGCCCTGTACCATGCTTTTCAGGAGGTGCGCAGGGAAACCAATATGGTGGTTGTCGATGAGCGGGTGGCCTTCCAGTCGGAACAAATTGAGTCGGCGTCCGACTATTTGCAGGAACTGGTCTTTCACCCCACCAATGCACCTTTCCATATCGGGTTCATTGGCACCCAGATCCACTACCTGAATCCCGAGGTGATGGCGGCTGCCCGGATACGGAATTACGAGATAGTCCGCCTGGGACAGGCCCGGGCCAACATACCCGGCATTGAACCGGTCATCCGTGATGCCGATCTGGTTACGCTGAATCTCAGTGCTCTGCGAGCCGGTGATTGCATGGCCGTGGATCGGCCAACACCGAATGGCTTTTCGGGGGAAGAAATGTGCCAGATATGCCGCTATGCAGGCATGAGCGACAAACTGCGCACCCTGGGTATTATTGGCTACCATCCCGACCGGGATTCCTTTCAGTTGTCAGCTCAGCTGCAGGCACAAATGATCTGGTATTTCCTGGAGGGTGTCCATCACCGTAAGAATGATTTCCCAGTGACTATCGAGGGCATGGTTGAGTATATTGTTCCCCTAAAGCAGCTGGATTACCAACTAACCTTTTGGAAAAGTAAACGCAGCGGACGCTGGTGGCTGCAAGTGCCCGTAAAGACCAAAAAACAACACCAGCGGCACCGGCTTATCCCCTGTTCGTACGAAGACTACCAGCTGGCCGGGCAGGACCAACTACCCGATCGCCTGCTCCAGGCGTTCAGGCGTTTTCCGTAGGGGTACTTTTCAGCAGGCGTTCCAGAGCCAGTCGGCGGGACGCTTTCACTAGTATCCGATAGTGATCCCAGGTGCGGCCATCAAACCAAGCTTTAAGTTGAGCAACGTCCTCGAAATGCTGGGCACCCCCTTTTCGGGCCGGACCGGCAAAAAGTGGCCCCACAAATATAACTTCATCCAACGCCAGCTCCCTGGTAAGTTCCACCATACGTTCGTGCTCCTGCTGGCTGGTATCTCCCAATTCCAGCATATCACCGATGATGGCCATTTTCTTTTCCCCGGTATTTACCGATGCCAGGTACCGCAGGGCATTTTCCAGGCTGGTGGGATTAGAGTTATAGGCATCCAGCAGAAAAGTGGTTGTACCCCGTTCGACCAATTGCGACCGGTTGTTACCAGGCTGATAATCGGCGATGGCCTCCACTATCCGGTCGGGAGGCACCCCAAAGTGCAATCCTACCGCCAGGGCAGTGACAATATTCTGTACATTATAGGCTCCGAATAATTGCGCTTTACCACGGTAAGTTTGCTTTCGGTGCTCAAAGGAATAGCTGATAAACGGTGCAGTTTCGTGTACAGTGCACACTATTGCCGCTTCACTTTTTTCGCCCTCAGCTACAGCCTGGTAGGTGATTAATTCCGGTACACCGCGCACCAAATCCTTCAGGAAAGGTTCCCCCAGGTTCACGAAGGCAGTTCCCCCATTTTTTTCCAGGTGGCGATACAAC
Source organism: uncultured Saprospiraceae bacterium (assembly GCA_964342305.1). GTDB lineage: Bacteria > Bacteroidota > Bacteroidia > Chitinophagales > Saprospiraceae > DT-110. Next base: position 5,706 of record CAYFGK010000006.1, read on the forward strand.
TCTGACTTTCCTTTCTTCACCCCCTCCATACCACCAAATCCTTCCAGATGGGCCTTACCTATATTGGTGATCAACCCGTAATCAGGGTTTGCGATGGCGGAAAGTTGGGCAATTTCTCCCTGGTGGTTCGCTCCCATTTCGATGACCGCAAACTCCGTTTTCACGGGCATGGCCAACAGGGTCAGGGGAACTCCCAGGTGGTTATTCAGATTACCCTGCGTAAAATGCGTTTTGTAGCGCCGGCTAAGGACAGCGGCCACCAACTCTTTGGTGGTGGTTTTACCATTACTGCCGGTAATACCCAGTACCGGAATAGTAAAACGTTGCCGGTAGGCGGTACCCAGTTCCTGCAGTGTGCGTTCGGCATCCTCCACCAACCAGCATTGGGCGTGCTTAGCCGCTACCGCCGGGTCGTCTACGATGGCGGCAGCGGCCCCTTTCTCCAGAGCTCCGAGCGCAAACGCATTGCCATCAAAGCGCTCCCCCCTGATGGCAAAGAACAAAGACCCCGGAGGTACCTGCCGGGAATCGATAGTTACTGCTTTTGCGGCCACAAAAAGCCCCAAGATCTCTTCTAAGGTTCGAAATGGCATAAGCGTGGTATTTTATCTGGGACCCGCAATCTGGTGTTTTGTTTTGGGTTTCCCCAAAAATATACCGCTTTCGAAAAGTTCTGGCTGTAACCCTGAAGCCATTTTTGCGAGACTATACCGCTTCCGAAAAGGTCTGCAGTCCCTGCCGTAGCAAAACCACTTCGTTGTCGGTATATGTGCAATACGGTGTGTCAGGTCCGTAAAAAGCAAAGAGGTGTGCGATTTGATCGCACACCTCTTTGCTTTGTTCCGTATGAAAGCCGATTAATAGCGACGGCTCTTACGGCGGCTTTTGGTCTTGAAGGTATTACCGGCGGTATCATCGTTGGAAGCGGTTCCACCTACGCGGTGCATAGCACAACGGAAACCGATGGTCCGGTCAGCCTCAAATTGATTTTTAAAGCGACGGGCACCAGGTGACAGCCAGTAGGCGCGGTCTGCCCAGGAGCCACCCTTGAATACGCGGGCACTATCGTTGATCAGAGAGTGATTACCGTAGTCGTATACCACGTTGGAGGCTTTGTCACCATCGCGGTAATCAGAAGCCCGGGCAGTGTTGATATTATCGTACTCCGCTAATTCGTCTTTATCCATGTAGCGGTAGCGTACCCGGCCAAGGCTGTCTTTTTCAACCGGACGGCCGTCTTCGTCGCGTTCCATGACTTTGAACTCGTTACCACGGTAGGGGTTCATATCCTGGTTTTCGGCATCAGCCAGCGTCATACTGGTCAGCGGACGATACACATCCAGGACCCATTCGTTTACGTTACCGGCCATGTTATACAAGCCGTAGTCATTGGGGAGGTATTCCTGAACGCCGGCAGGACCAGCAGCATTATCGTTGGGGTTACCTGCCAGTCCCATATAATCACCGGCAGAGCGCTTGAAGTTAGCTAGAATTTTACCCTGGTACTTATCGCGTTTCTGATAGCGAACAGTGTTTCCATCCCAGGGGTATACGCGGCGATCGGTCAACAACTCATCCTGCTCACTGGCCAGCTTCCCTTTCAGACCGAGGGCTGCGTACTCCCACTCCGCTTCGGTAGGCAAGCGGTAGGAAGGCAATAAGATACCATCTTCGAAACGTACCCGGCGGGTTTCACCCGTCTGGAAGTCTTTCAGGTTTTTGCGGACGTTACCTTCGTATTGTCCAACCAGGTAAGACTGGGTAACGAAGTTGTCTTCGTCTTTCTGCTCGGGGTTGGGATTGAGGATACCTTCCTCGATCAACAGCATTTCGTTGACCCGATCGGTACGCCACATACAGTACTCATTAGCTTGTTTCCAACTTACACCAACTACGGGATAATTGTCGTAGGCAGGGTGGCGGAAGTAGGTTTCTACGAATGGCTCGTTATAGGCCAGCTCTTCCAGCCAGACCAGTGTATCGGGAAGGGCATCCCGGTATACTTCGGGGTAGCTTTCGCCAAAAATGCGATCGACCCAGTAGGTATACTCCCGATAGTCGATGTTGGCCACTTCCGTTTCGTCCATGTAAAAAGTGGTAACTGTTACCCGGCGTGGGACATTATCCCATTCGTACATAACATCTTCCTGGGTTTGGCCCATCAGGAAAGTACCCCCCTCGATCAAAACGAGGTTGGGACCGGTTATTTGTCCGTCGTAGTCTAGTTTTTCAAAACCACCCCACTTGGTATCGTTGTACTTCCAACCCGTGGTGGCGGATCGTTCTTTACTTTTACAGGACGTGAGCAGGGCCGCTGCTACCAACAGCAAAGCACCGAACTTCAACACTGTTCTCATTACGTTCGAGTTGTTTATTTAAGAAATGACCAACATTTTCATCTATAGGTCGCTCAGCCCCAACGGGAACCTTTTTGCGAAAGCAGGAGCAAAAGTAACCATTTTGTCCTGTACGGCAAGCGACTCGAATCCTTTAACGAAGGCTGGTACCGATTTATTTGAAAAGGCCGAAACAATCGTTGTAACGCGTGCGACTTCGGCGTCGTTGGCGGGCATCACTATCGGCAAAGCTTATCGACAGGGAGAGTTCGTGTGTCCCTCCGGTAGTTCCCACGGAGAGTCCGGAGATCGTCAGGTCGTAGCTGTACCCAATGCGCAGGGTTTGATAATGAAATCCGACCAGCGCGATGGCGGCATCGGCATTGTTGCCGGTGTGTCGGTACCACAGACCACCAAATACACTTTTGTACCCGGAATACATCCCCACCGTTAGCTGGGAAAAATCGGCCTGGCGAGCATACAAAATACTCGGGGATATAAACGACTCCCCATATCGATTATTGCCTCCCTCAAAATTAATTTGCGCCCCCCCGTGGACCGTCAAACGTAAGGGCCTGCCGGTCCGCAGATTATCGTTGATCTCGAGCACACTTTCGTCGGGGCGATTCAGGTTATGCAGCACTATTCCGCCGTAAAAAGTCTCCCCGCTAACCACCAGGCCTGCGGAAAAATCCAGATCGGTCCGCTGCAGGTTGTCAGGCCGGGTTTCCTCGGTAAACTGGCTGGCATCTCCTCCCAGAAGCGGATCCAATTGATCGCCGAACAACAACTTATCCCAATCCAGACGGGTTTGGAGAATACCGGCTTCGATACCGAAACGGACACTGGTATTATTGTCCATCCGCAGGTGGTAACCGTAAACGGCCGCTACCGAATTGGTGCGGTAGATACCGTCGCCGGCATCATCGGTGAGCGCCCGTATTCCCAGGCTGCTGTTGACAAAATCGAGCGGTTGCTCGTAAGAGATCGCATACGTACGATAGGCATTCGGCCAATTGGGCCATTGGTTGCGGTAGTTAATATTGATCCGGGGAGCACCGGTCACCCCGGCGAGAGCCGGATTCAGCTGGATGGGGGCGGCAAAAAACTGGCTGAACGTCACATCCTGCCCAAATGCAGGAACCAGGGTGATCAGTGAAAGGAAAAGGATATAGCTAATTTTAGACATAGGATACTTTCTTACAATTGCCGTGGAAACTGTTCGGGCAGCCAGCGGGTTTCAGATTTCCGGTATGGAACCGGAAGGTGCTGGCTCGTTAAGAAGCAATATGCACTTGTAGGGAACGTTCCAAATGCGTAAAATCGCACGGCACAACACAGGTTTCTTCTCCAGGGGTATATAACAATTCTAAAGTATGAAGTTTTTCGGTACGGCCTTCATTTGGTTTCTTCTTTTAAGTCCGTTATACGCCAATTCCACCTTTTTTGTGGAGCAATCCTTTGCCTGGCAGCAAAGATCCATTGCTGAAGGCATCAATATGGTGACGTTTGATGGGGCTATCCACAGCGACGAAGCACCACTCACGCCTTTCTTCCTGATCGAGCGACCCGTTGATGGTCCGGGTACCATTAGTGTATCCGTAGAATCCGTCGAGTACGAGACCTTCACCTGGCCGGGCGGACCACGGAATACTTCTGTTATTAGCGAAGAACTGCAATTCAACACGTTTATCGAGTCCCACCGCGGGCAGTACTTCGGCGAAATTACCGTAGCTCCGATCATAAAGGTAGGTCAGCAGTACCGCCGGGTAACCCGGATGCGGTTGCGGATTGAACACCGGACCACCAACCGGCCGGCAAATCTGCGAAGTGACCCATTCGCGAATCAGAGTGTACTAGCAACCGGAACCATCTATAAATTTGCCGTATCAGAAAGCGGCATCTATCGCCTGACCTACGATTTTCTGCAAGACGAACTGGGCATCGCCAATCTCAATAGCCTCAACCCCGGTAATTTTCAACTATTCGGTAATGGCGGTGGTTACCTGCCCGAAAACCTTCGCGCCGACCGTCCCGACGATCTGATCGAGAACCATATCCGGATTGTCGGTGGTGACGACGGCCAGTTTAATTCCGGCGACTACATCCTTTTTTACGCCGAAGGTCCCGACAAATGGCTGTTCAATACCGAGGATAGATCGTTCGATTACCAAAAGAATATTTACGATTCCAAATCGTACTACTACTTGAAAGTGGATGGCTCCACCGGCCAACGGGTACTGCCCCAACCAAGTGTCGGCAGTGCAGACTATCAGACCAATGCCTTTGACGACCTGGTTCGTTTTGAAGAGGATGAAGTAAATCTGTTGCACTTCTGGGGCCAGGAACTGGGTAAAGCCCAGGGCTCCGGTCAGGATTGGTTTGGCGATTATTTTTTACGAACGCGTTCCTATACCTACAGCCAACCCTTCGCTTTTCCGGGGCGCCTTTCCGGGGAACCAATTCACATCACAGCTTCCATGGCTCTGCGCGCCGAGCAAAGCTCGCGTTTCCAGGTCACAATTAACGGGCAGACTACCCTCGACAGCCCCCGGGCCCGAGCGGTCGGCATACTGAGTGGGGAACGGGACAATGAAATCAATTATGCCGAGCGGACCACTTTAGACGAAACGGTGCAGGTGAGCGGAGAGAACCTTACCATTGAGGTAAATTATCCCTATCCCCTCGGTCAGGGCGACGGTTCGCAGGGCTGGCTGGATTACATTCAGGTGCGTGCCCGGCGAACCCTCCAGATCACCAACGAACCCGTCGTATTCCGGGATCTGAACAGCCTGGATGCCATCCGTACCGAGTACCAGATCCAGGCGGGTAGTGGTGAATATCAGATATGGGACATTACCAATCCGCTGCAACCACGACGCCAGGAATTCGCCTCCTCCGGGGGACAACTGATCTTCCGCCAGGCCTCCGAGGAACTGAAAACGTATATTGTCTTTCGTCCCAATAACGCTTCAACCAACTTAGAAGCCCTGGGGCAAATTAGCAACCAGAACCTCCACGGGCTAAACCGGGCCGATATGGTCATCCTGTATCCGGAAAACTTTGCCGGGGAAGCCCGGCGGTTAGCTGATCACCGGAACAGCTATTCGGGCCTGGAAGTAGCTCTCGTGCCAATAGAACGAGTATACGATGAGTTCTCGTCCGGGAAGCTCGATCCTACGGCCCTTCGTGATTTTTGTCACATGCTCTATCAACGGGATCCGCAATTCCGCTACCTTCTCTTATTTGGGGATGGATCGTTTGATGCCCGCGACATCTACGGCCTGGGAGGCAACCTGATCCCCACCTACCAGCGCCAGTCCTTTAATCCGCTTTTTTCCTTTCCCGCCGATGATTACTATGGTCTTTTAGAAGAGCCAAACGAACAGGAACCCCTGGTCGGACGATTAAACCTGGCTATTGGCCGGCTACCCGTGCAAACGGCAGACCAGGCGCGATCAGCTATTGATAAAATTATCCATTACGATGAGGGGCAAGGGGTGTTGGCCGATTGGCGCAACCGGGTTACTTTTTTGGCGGATGACGAGGACAATATGCTGCATACCCGGGACGCCAATGCCATAGCCGACAACCTCAGCAGCAATAACGCGAATATTAACGTCGAAAAAATATACCTGGATGCCTACCCTCAGGTCTCCACTCCCGGAGGAAACCGGATACCCCAGGTAACCAGAGCTATCAACCAGGCAATCTTTAAGGGTACACTCATTTTAACCTACCTCGGCCATGGGGGTTCCCAGGGCCTGACACAGGAGCGTGTACTCAGCACCTCGGACATTGTCAACTGGCGTAACTACGACAACCTGGTGTTGCTCATGACGGCCACCTGCTCCTTCACCGGATACGACGACCCGGCCTTCACTACCGCCGGAGAAGAAGCATTCCTGAATCAGCGGGGAGGGGCCATTGCACTCATGACCGCGGTACGGGCCGTATTTGCCAGTCAGAATGCCGCCCTGACCCGACAGGCTATGTCGGCCTTATACACCCCGGTAAATGGTCAGTTACCCACTCTCGGCGAGGCCATTATGCGCGCCAAGAACAACTATTCCGGAAGTAATATTACCATCAACTCCCGAAAATTCACGCTGATCGGTGACCCGGCCCAGCGACTGGCCATACCCAGCCTGAACTACCAGGTAATTACCTCCAAAATAGATACCCACCGGGTGGCCGGCAACCGTACCGACACCCTGCGGGCACTGCAACGCGTAATGATAACCGGTGAAGTCCGGCTTCCCGATGGACAGCTCGCCGAATCGTATAACGGTATCGTTTACCCCACCATCTTCGATAAAGAGCAGGAGACCACCACGCTGGGACAGGACCCCGGGAGTTATCCCTACGATTACGATGTGCAGAAAAACGTCATCTTCCGCGGACGCGCACGAGTCACACAGGGGCAGTTCACCTTTGAATTCGTAGTACCGAAGGACATCAACTACACCTTCGGCCGGGGTAAGATCAGCTATTATCTGGCACCGGACCAGGGTCAGGAAGACGGTAGTGGTAGTTTTGAAGATATCGTGATCGGCGGAAATATCGAGGGGACCATCGCTGATGACGAAGGACCCGAGATCGACGTATTCATGAACACGGAAGATTTTGTGTTTGGTGGCATTACCGATCCCGACCCTACCCTGCTGGTACTACTGGAGGACGATTTCGGGATCAATGTGGTGGGCAACAGCATTGGCCACGATCTGGAGGCCATTCTCGACGAGGATACCCAGAACAGCATCCTGTTGAACGACTTTTTTGAAACAGAACTGGGTGATTTCACCAGGGGGCGAGTTCGCTTCCCGCTGGAGGACCTGGAGGAAGGTCGCCACACACTACGCATCAAAGCCTGGGATGTGGCCAATAATTCCGCCGAAGGTTATACTGAATTTGTGGTATCCGAATCGAGCGAGCTGGCCCTAAGGCACGTACTGAACTACCCCAATCCCTTTACCAATCGCACCTGCTTCCAGTTTGATCACAATTACGCCAATCAGGAATTGCGGGTACTGGTACAGATCTTCACCGTCTCCGGCCGATTGGTCAAAACCATCGAGCAACAGATGTTCAGCGACGGTGCGATCCGGCAGGATGATTGTATCGAATGGGATGGACTGGATGATTTCGGCAACCGATTGGCACGGGGTGTATACCTGTATAAAGTACGGGTTCAGGCATTGGTCCCGGGTTCGGATGTAATCCAGGGAGAAAGTGACTTTGAAAAAATGGTCTTGCTAAAATAAGGACCCCGGTTTTAGCGTATGGTAGGCATACACGTTTTTTTGGCAAGACTTTTGATTACTACTAACATAGCGGCTCAGCGGACATATTATGCGGAAAACAACAGACGCACGGTACGGCCGGCCTCTTTTTTGGCAGCAGCCACCCAAAAGTCGCTATATTTGCACCACACTATGTTAAATAAATGCGATCTCATGAAGAACGTACTTCTTAAAGCTGCCCTCACCCTGTTGGTTATCAGCGCGATAGCCATTGACGGACAGGCACAGTGTTACCAGGGAGAGGATGGTTCCTACTACAACCTCGACGGGACCCCATGTACCAATACCGTTGTAACGGCGGTACCATTTCTGCGCATTGTGTCCGATGCCCGTTCCGGGGCGATGGGCGATGTCGGTATCGGCCTGTCGGCGGATCCCAATGCCATGCACTTCAATGCTTCCAAATTGGTATTTGCGGAGGAAGACTTTGCCGTATCCGCCACGTATACTCCATGGTTGCGAGCGCTGGGACTCAACGATGTCTACCTGGCGTACCTTACTTCCTATTACAAACTGGATGACCTGCAGGCGCTGGGTTTCGGTCTGCGTTATTTCTCACTGGGTAGTATCCAGTTTACCGACCCCAACGGACAGCCACTAAATACCGGTCGCCCCAACGAATTTGAAGTGGCCCTGGCCTATTCCCGAAAGCTGTCGGAAAACTTCTCAGCTGCCGTTACCGGTAAATTTATCTACTCCAATCTGGCCGCCGGTCAGATCGTGGAAGGGGAAACTATCGAGCCCGGTATTGCCGGAGCGGCCGATGTTAGCTTTACCTACAAAACGGATATTGACCTCAACCAGGGAGATTCGGAGCTGACGCTGGGTATGGCGATCACCAATATTGGATCAAAGATCACGTATACGAACTCATTGAACCGGGACTTCATCCCCACCAATTTCGGTATCGGTGGCGCCTGGAAAGTGGATTTCGACGAGTACAACAGCCTGACCGTAGCGGCTGATATTAATAAATTACTGGTACCTACTCCCTGTCAGGGAAATGATTGCGATCAGGACGGTGATGGCCGCCCGGACTACAAAGATCAGTCCCCCATTTCAGCAATCTTTTCTTCGTGGGGAGATGCTCCGGAAGGATTTAGCGAAGAACTACAGGAGTTTGTCTACTCCGTAGGCCTCGAGTACTGGTACGATCAGCAGTTCGCTGTCCGCGCCGGCTACTTTAATGAGCACGTGCAAAAAGGTAACCGGAAATTTATGACCGTTGGCCTCGGCCTGAAGTACAATATTTTCGGATTGAATTTCAGCTACCTGATCCCCACGACCAATCAGCGGAACCCGCTGGATAATACCCTGCGGTTCTCTCTGCTGTTTGATTTTGGTGAAGTCGCACAGAACTAGTGGCTTCACTTAGCAATAAAGAAAGGCCCCTTGTGTAAGCACGGGGCCTTTCTTTATTAAGGTGAGTAGCTGTTGGTATTTGGTATTTGGTATAGAGTATTAGGTAGTCGGACGTGTTCAGTCCTAATACCCTCTACCTACTACTCACTACCAAGAGGTTGGGCTTTGATTATCATCCCTCTACCAATTGATTTATGTCCAACCTCGTGATCGTTAAAATAGCTGCGGACCGGTAAGCCGGATTCTGTCGCCGCACGTGGCGGGTCCTGTCATTTATCTGGCTCCGTCGTCACCAACGGAGTCTATCTGCCTACCCCTCCCGGCTTTCCGGAGAAAACAGCCCGAGCAAGGCCGACCGCCGAAGCGGACCGAGATATACGTGGCATTTCAACCCACAAGGTTTATCCCCATCCCGCATTACTGCGGGACGGCGTGCGCTCTTACCGCACGTTTTCACCCTTACCCCGACGGATCGGGGCGGTATCGCTTTCTGTGACACTTTCTGTCAGTCCGTACGGACTGCCCATCCGTTAGATGGTGTGGTGCTCTACGTTGTCCGGACTTTCCTCACGTGCGGGCCGTAGCACCGCACGAGCGACAGGATGGCCCGCAGCTAATATCTTCAACACCGGAGAAGCCGGTGAGGTTCCTCGATGAGCCCTGCAAGATACAACCGGCTTCCGATCCGCACAAGCGCCAATATACCGACAACGAAGTGGTTTTGCTCCGCAATACTTCGTGCTGGGACACCAAACCAATTCGAGTCGAGTATATACTCGCGTGAAAAGGTTTGGGCTTTGCCAAACCTTTTCGGAAGCGGTAGAAATGCTATTTTTGCAACGCAAACACAACAAAAGCGTAGATAACTGCGGATGATGCGACGTCGCCTGATCGGTTCAGCCATACTGGTTGCCCTGCTCACCGCCCTGGGGTTTGTTTTTCGGTCGAGTGCCGGAGATCAGCCATTGCCGTGCCGGCAACACCTGCAGAAAACCTTCCTGCAGGATCAAAAATGGGTCCAAAGACACGTTTCCGATACCCTGCTTCCCGGCTACTTCTCTTCGGCCAAAGGATTGCGTTACCTCAACGAGACACAGGTGGCGGTGGAAACTCTTTCCGGACTGAATCACCCCCGGATTTCCATGTTTCTGTACGAAGCCGACTCCCTGGTGGCATGGACGGGTTCTGGACCACTCCCCCCTCTTAATCAGGTCAGTGAAACGCCCGGGTTAGTCGGTAATGAATGGTATGCCCGACATGAGATCGATACGGATCATTTTTGGATCAGCAGGATAAACCTGGATACCTCCCGGGCCTGTGACCTGCCAGCTGGGACCTTCTCCGTAAAGGGAAACTACTACCAATTCACCTTTGGCACCGGAACAGATTCTGATAAAGGATACCTGAGTGCTAAACAATCGTTCTTTCTCTTTGCGGCGGCCTTAATAGTGTTGCTATCCCTGTTTTTTGGAGGAGCTTCGGTACTCTTACGTTCCGGGAAATGGTTCACTGGAGGTTCCTTTTGGGCTCTTGGCCTGATTGCCCTGGTGATAAGTGCCAGCTTCCTCTTCGGAACTGCTCCCTTTCGGCACTGGCTATTTGCTCCCAATTGGACCGGTAATCTCATCGGCCCCACCGTCATCGATTACCTTTGGCAATCGATCCTATTGGTGCTTTCCATGTCTCTTTTCCGAAAGTTCCTACAGCCAAATTTGCGGGCAATACCGAATACATTAAGGGCCATAATTGCCATTGCCCAGTACATCTTTACCGGAGGTTTCCTCATCATTTGGATTTGGGTACAACGTTATTTGGTATTAGAGAGCGATGCCTGGCTGCAACTTGATAATGTCTTCCGCTTTGATGGATACACCATTGCTGGTTGCCTGGGAATGAGTTTGTGGTCCATTGCCTTTTTTCTGGCTTCTCACCGTGCTGCCGAACTTGCCCGGCAAGTTATCCGCCAAACGAATAAACGAATTCTTTTGATGGTCGTGGTCAGTATCGGCTTGCTCCCCCTCTTTATCGCACTGGATACCGGGGTACCCAACCTGGCGTTTCCTCCCCTCCTGCTGATATACCTCATTATCCTTGACCTTTTCTTTGATCGCAATCAATCTGATATTACCTGGTTTATTTTCCTGTTAATTACCTTCTGTCTCTTTAATGCGATCATCCTGTACGGCCATTCTCTGAACAGGGATGGCCAGGCTATGGCGGCTTACGCCAAAAAATTGTCAGAAGCCGAAGACTCCATACTCCTGCAACGGATTGAAGAATATCAAACTGCAACTATAACTACTGATCAGTGGATTAAGAAAGTACAGGTTGATCCCTATATCTTACGGCATTACGAGATCGATGAAAAGACAAAGCCCCTCTTCAATCGAAGGGATTCAACCGTTTCCTTTTTGCGCGAGCAACGTCCAGCGGGACTGGATACTTATTGGTTTCTGGGAGAACAGGATACCCTATCCATCTACCGCCCGCTCCGTCCTGTTTCTTTTTACCGCCCTTACGAAGATGTGCTACAGGTACCTCAGTACCGCGATTTACCACAATTAAACCGGTACAGATACCTGGTATTTCGTAACCAGCGGGTTGTGGACCAACAGAGCATTCCCAACCGGACTCTATTAAAGGAAACCAACCGACTGGAGATAGGCAGTACACTCCAAACGGTAAACTGGTCGAGTCAGGCAGTACTTTTCCGCTATGCCGATGAGGGGTGGGTGCTGCTGGAACGTGGCCCGGGAGGTATTCTCAAACCGCTTTCTTTATGTGCGTTTTTCTTTATTTCCCTGCTTCTCCTGAGCTTGGTAATTGCCCTGTGTAATCCCTTTTTACGTATTGCCGAAGGAAACCTGATAACCTTGTTTGGAAGTACCTCTTCCCTGCGCACCAAGGTCCAACTTGCCATTCTGGGGTTGATCGTCACTTCCTTTACCGCAATTGCCTGGATGACCATTTCCTCCTTTCGCCAGAGCACCATTACGGAGCAGGAAACACAGCTACTAAAGCGTATCACCTCTATTCAGGCCAGCCTAAGCAATGCCATTGATGACGACCCCACGATCCTTGCCTCTTCCCAGTCGTTAGATAGCATATCCCGCAAAATGCTGGAAGAGTATCAACTGGATATCAATTTTTACAATCGAAACGGGCGAAGAATTGCCAGTTCAAGCGGTGATATCCCCTTTCTGAGTAACCTGCACACCCTCATGCACGCTTCGGCCTATGAAAGCCTGCGAACGGGCCTCGAGGAATACCGGATCGTGGAGGACCAGTGGGGTGATATCTCCTTCAAAACCGTTTATGTTCCCCTGCGCGAGCGGAGCCGGCTATACATCGGTGTACCCTATTACGCACAAAACCGGGAAATGCTGGATGACCTGTACATTTTCATGGGTAAACTGTTCAGCATTTACGTATCTGCCTTGCTGGTTGCCGTTGCGGTCTCCTTGTTTGTCTCTAATCAAATCACCCGACCACTGGAAAGTATCAGAACGGGTATCCGCAACCTTCGCCTCGGCAGCAACGAACCCCTCGCCTACCAGGGTAATGACGAGATTGGCGAACTGGTCCGCGAATACAACGACGCCATCCACAAGCTGGAAGAAAGCACCGAACTACTCCGAAAATCAGAGCGGGAAAGTGCCTGGCGGGAAATGGCCAAACAGGTTGCCCACGAGATAAAAAACCCGCTCACCCCCATGAAACTGCGCATCCAGCATCTGATGCGTGCGTACCAACAGGACCCCGAGCGGGCTGCTCCTATGGTGAAAAAAGTATCCAATAGCCTGATCGAACAGATCGATACGCTGACCCGAATTGCCAATGAGTTCTCCCGTTTCGCGAAAATGCCCAAACCCCAGAACGTCGACTTTGATCTGCAAAAGCTGTTGGAATCAGTAACGACTGTTTTTGCCGAGGAAGATGCCGGTAGGGTCCTGCTTGCCAGTGACCTCACTACGGCACCGGTTCGTGCTGATCGCGACCACCTGACCCGGGTATTGAACAACCTAATCAAGAATGGCCTGCAAGCTATTCCCGACAACCGGGAAGGGATCATTCGGGTAACCCTCACCCGACATGAACACCATTTCCTGATCACTGTTACCGATAATGGTAATGGGATTCCCGAAGACATTCAACACAAAGTTTTTAGTCCTAACTTCACCACCAAATCGTCCGGTACCGGACTGGGACTGGCCATGTCGCGCCAGATGATCGAACAAGCGGGTGGACGAATCTATTTTGAAACGGAACCCGAGGTAGGAACTACTTTTTTTGTGGAAATACCGAGACAGGTTTGAGGTTTGAGGTTTGAGGTGTGAGGTGTGAGGTTACCTACAACCAAACCTCAGACCTTACCTCTAACCCCAAACCTCAAACCTCAAACCTGATTATTCTTTATGGCAAAAGTGGGCATCATAGGCGCCGGCGTGGCCGGTTTGGCAGCCGCCATTCGCATGGCGGTCCAGGGGCACGAAGTGAACGTATACGAGGCGAACAGCTACCCGGGGGGGAAACTCTCCGAATTTAGTCTCGGTGAGTACCGCTTTGATGCCGGGCCCAGCCTGTTTACCATGCCCCAATACGTTGATGAACTGATCCGGTTGGGCGGCCGTGAACCTGCCGATTATTTTGAGTACGAACGGCTACCCGTCGTTTGCCGGTATTTTTGGGAAGATGGCACCGACCTGAGTGCGCACGGCGACATTCAAAAATTTGCCCGTGAAGTGGAAGAAAAGCTGGAGGTCCCCGCCGGGCGGGTCATTGACATGCTGCGGGACAGTGAGCAGAAATACGACCGTACCGGACGCATTTTTCTGGAAAAATCGCTGCATAAAGCATCTACCTGGTGGAGCCGTAAGGTAGCTCAGGCTCTAGTCAGGCTTCCTTCTTTTGACCTTTTCACTACCATGAACCGGGTGCACGAGCGCCGGTTACAGCACCCGAAACTGGTTCAGCTATTCAACCGCTTTGCTACCTACAACGGCTCCAACCCCTATAAAGCACCGGGACTCCTGACCATTATTCCCCACTTTGAGCACGCTCTGGGCGCTTACTACCCCAAAGGAGGCATGGTGGCCATAACCAATACCCTGCATCAACTCGGCAAAGAACTGGGGGTCCGGTACCATTTTGATCAACCGGTCACTAAAATTATCGTGGATAATAAAAAGGCAACCGGATTGATCGTCAACGGTCAGACCCGACATTTCGATACGGTTATCTGCAATATGGATGTCTTTTTTGCTTACCGGAAGCTGCTGGCCGATCAGCCGCAGCCCGAACGCACTTTGAAGCAGGAAAAATCAACGTCTGCGCTCATTTTCTACTGGGGTATTAAACGACGCTTCCCGCAGCTGGATCTGCACAACATCTTTTTCAGCGATGATTACCGGGCCGAATTTGATCATCTGGCGGCCGGTAAGGTGTACGATGACCCCACGGTGTACGTGAATATCAGTAGCAAATACAGCCCCGAAGATGCACCGGAAGGTTGTGAAAACTGGTTTACCATGGTGAACGTCCCGTACGACGACGGCCAGGACTGGGATGCCATTATTCCGCGTGTCCGCCAACAAACACTGGCCAAACTGAGCCGGATGCTGGGTACGGACATCGAAAACCTCATCGACTGCGAAGATCTCCTCGAACCGCGTACCATCGAATCCAAGACACGATCCCACCTGGGGGCCTTATACGGAACCAGTTCCAACGACCGCATGGCTGCGTTCATGCGTCACCCCAATTTCAGCAGTTCCATCGATGATTTGTATTTTTGTGGTGGCAGTGTGCATCCCGGCGGTGGTATTCCCCTGAGTTTGCTTTCGGCCCGCATTATTGATGAACTAATGCACGGTACGTCGGTTTCTTCCAGGACACCAGCAACATCCAAATGATCCAAATAAACCGGAATGGTAGTACTTCCCTGCTTACCCTGCATTTGAAGCAGCGGTCATGGTCTATCCCAACCGAGTGGATAGGCATTCTATTTCTGACCATTATCTATGTGGTTGGATTGGTTGGAATAGCATGGCCACTGTCCGACCAATTCATTCTGCTGACGCCTGTCAACCTGTTGGTTTCCCTGGCGGTGGTACTGCTATTTCACCCGCGATGGCGACGGGCCACCCCCCTCATCCTGATCGTAAGTTATCTGGTTGGATTTTTTGCCGAATGGTTTGGCGTCCAGACCGGCTTGCTTTTTGGTGAATACCACTATGGGCCGGTCCTCGGGCCCCAGTGGCAAGGAACGCCTTTTATGATCGGGGTCAACTGGATGCTCCTGGTTTATTGTAGTGGTATCACCGTAAATCATCTCTTTGGCTCCCGGCCGTGGTGGGGTCGCGGCATTCTGGCCGCTTTGCTCATGGTTGTCCTCGATGTACTCATCGAACCGGTGGCCATGGAACTGAACTTTTGGCAATGGGCCGGTAATAAGGTGCCTCTGCAGAACTACCTGGGCTGGTTCCTGGTTGCCCTTCCGCTTACCCTCGCCTTTTCCCGCTGGCACAGCGGTGTCCGAAACAAAGTGGCGGTAGCATTGTTCCTTTGGCAGTTTCTCTTTTTCCTGATATTGTTTTTAGTTTAGCTTTCGCAAAAAATTGATGGCCGTATGCAAATTGCCCTCTATGTATTCATTACGATAGCCACTTTCGTTGGCATGGAGTATGTTGCCTGGGCTGCTCATAAATACCTGATGCACGGCGCCCTGTGGATCTGGCACGAAGATCACCATAACCCTGCCCATAAGGAAGGGCGTTTCTTTGAAAAGAATGATCTGTTCTTTATGGTTTTTGCTATACCCAGTGCCACCTCCTACATGGTGGGCCTATCCACGCCCGGCATGTACTGGCTTACCTTCATTGGTATCGGTATCTCCATTTACGGGTTGGTGTACTTCCTGATCCACGATGTATACATTCACCGACGCTTCAAATGGTTCAACCAGCTCGATGGCACCTACTCTCGAGCCATCCTGCGTGCTCACGGAGCCCACCACGCCAAAACGACTAAAGAGGATTGTGAATCCTTCGGCCTTTTGTGGGTAGACTCCAAGTTTTTCAAAAAGCGCCGTTATACCAGGTCTTAGGTGTGAAGTGTGAGGTGTGAGATCTGAGGTGTGAGGTTTGAGGTTTGGGGTTTGAGGTTAGGTTCTAGGTAACCTCAAACCCCAAACCTCAAACCTATAACCTGAATTTGCTATTTTTGCGAAAGCATGATGAAGAACAAGCTGGGTGATCGACTCTCCCGAACATTGGAAGTACAACTGCCCTACGCCGAGTCCCTGGATGAGTATCTGGACACGGTCATACCCATTGTACGTCCGTGGGGAGAAGATCTGTACGAGTCGGAATACTACGAGGATACCCCGTGGCTGGAAGTTCGCGACGATGATACGTTCCACGAAACCGTCCTGCACTTCTTTAATGAAGGAGGTGAATACCTGGTTTCTATCAATGGCAACGTAGATGGTGGCTCTTGGCGATTTTTGGAGAAATCCAATAAGCTTCTGATCGAGATCGCCGGCCAGGCTGAACTCTACGAATTGGCCTTCCTGAACCGGAATTTTTTCATTCTCGCCAAACACGGCGATCAGCGTCGCCTGGGTGCTGCTAAGTACTTCGTCATGATCAACGAGCGAGTGGGCCGCCGCCTGGAATGGCGGGAAGCCATGGAACTGCTGTTCAATACCTACCGCAGCAACAATAATATGTACATCATCCTTGCCCTGGTCATCCTGCTGATCGTGGCGGTAGCGGTGATTTTGTCTACGCAGTAATGTTGTTCCCTTTTCCCCTTTAATTTTTGCTCTTGCTAGTGTGAAGCGTCGAGCGTGGTGCGTCAACCGTGGAGCGTGGTGCCTTACCCGTCCACCGTACTGCGTTTTTGTGTTGCGATCAGCACCACTCCGAAGATCACCAGAGCCGCTCCGGCCCACTGCCAGCTTCCCAGGCTTTCGCCCAAAAAAATACTGGCCAGAATGATGGTGGATATCGGGCCCACACTTCCCAGAATGGCTGCATTCGATGCCCCGACCAGGCGGATCCCTTCCGAAATCATAAAGACGGGTAATACCGTTGCGATCAGTGCCATTAGTACCGATAAGCCGTAGACCGGCATCGGAAATTGCCAAAGGTCCCAGCGGTAAGCCACCAAATGGTGAAAGAGAATGGCTACACAAGCCGCCGACATGGCCAATGACGTATACCGCCAGGTTCCCAGCTTCGGTAACAGATGTCCGCTGCCCACCAAATAAACGGCGTAGGTCAACGCACACAGCATCACCAGTACCGCCCCGAGCAGGAACCGGGGCTCGTCGGAGAGCTGTGCCCCCTCCGCAAAGGTGACCCCAATGCCGATGTACGTGATGATCAGGGCCAGCCATTGGATGCGTTTGACCGGCTGCCGGAGCACCAACCAGGAGATCAGCACTACAAAGGTCGGGTAGGCAAATAATAGTAATCGCTCCACACTAGCCGGCACAAATTGCAGCCCCAAAAAATCGAGCAAACTAGCCAGGTAATAACCCGCTACCCCAAAAACCACGATTTGGATCTTTTCAGTTCGGGTTAGTGATTTGGTGCGGCGACGGCGCGCCCGGTAAGCTACTACCAGAAAGATGGGCAGAGAAAAAAGAAAGCGCAAGGTCAGCAAGGAGATTGGATCCACCCCGTATTGGTAAGCCAATTTAACGATAACCGCCTTCGAAGAAAAGAAGATGGCTCCCAGTACAACCAAAAAGGCCCCAAACCAGGGACGACGATTTACCGACATACTAAGGTTGTTTTAACAAGACAGGTGAGTGGCTTTTCAGCACACTCACCTGTCATCCTTCTTTTCCGGAATGGAAAAGACCTATTAGCCTTTAAGCGCTTTGGCCATGGTGGCTCCAATATCCGCGGGTGATTTTACCACGTGGATGCCACATTCTTCCATGATCGCCATTTTGGCGGCAGCCGTATCATCTTTGCCACCGATGATAGCACCAGCGTGCCCCATGGTACGCCCTTCAGGAGCCGTTTGACCGGCGATGAATCCTACTACTGGCTTGGTGCCATGCTCCTTTACGTAACGTGCCGCTTCGGCTTCCATGCCACCACCGATCTCGCCGATCATGATAATGCCCTCGGTGTCCGGATCATTCATCAGCAATTCCACGGCCTCTTTGGTGGTGGTTCCTACGATCGGGTCACCACCGATCCCGATACAGGTTGACTGACCAAGGCCGGCCTTGGTCACCTGATCCACGGCTTCGTAAGTAAGCGTACCCGAGCGGGAAACGATGCCTATCTTACCGGGATTGTGAATAAACCCGGGCATAATACCGCATTTGGCTTCATCTGGAGTGATCACCCCCGGACAGTTTGGTCCGACCAACCGGCAATCACGGGTAGAAATGTAATCCTTCACCTTCACCATATCCTGAACCGGAATGCCTTCGGTGATGCAAATAATAACCTTGATACCAGCATCAGCAGCTTCCATAATGGCATCTGCCGCAAAGGGAGGAGGCACAAAAATAACGGATGTATCGGCTCCTACTTTCTCGACCGCGTCGGCCACGGTATTGAAAACGGGACGATCGAGGTGATCATTACCACCTTTACCAGGAGTAACACCACCGACTACGTTGGTGCCGTATTCAATCATCTGGCTGGCGTGAAAAGTACCTTCTTTTCCCGTGAAGCCCTGCACAATGATCTTGGAGTCTTTGTTGACAAGAACTGACATATTTGCGTTTATTTGTCTGTTAATTTGGTCTACTGGTCTTCTTCATCGACAATGATGAACACATCCTCGCCCGGCTTTTTCATGAAGTATTTTTCACGGGCGATCTTCTCCTTGTTTACCTCCAGATCGAGGCGTTCGCGCTCGGCGGCTTTGATTTGCTCGGAGTAGAGTGCTTTTTCTTCCTCCAATTTCTTCACCGTCCGCTGGAGTTTGAACTGGGTCAGTACATCGTGTTTGTCGATAAAGATCATCCAGGCGAAGAACAGGGTTAGCACCAGGATGTATTTGTTGCGGAGTGGAGCGGGCACGGCACGGAGCAGATCTTGGAGTGGATTATTCTTCACAGCACTCGGTTTTGCTCCACAATTTACACCAATTCCTCCACAACTAAAATTCGCCGGGATATAAGTTTATACCGGGAACAAGACCCACAACGGATTTTGTTCCCGGTTTTCGTGTTACTTCAGAATGTCTTTCCCGGGAAAAACGGCGGCTTCGGCCAGTTCTTCCTCGATGCGAAGCAACTGATTGTACTTAGCGACCCGGTCGGAACGCGACATGGATCCGGTTTTGATCTGACCGGTATTCAGGGCCACGGCCAGGTCGGCAATAGTGGTGTCTTCTGTTTCGCCGGAACGGTGGCTGATCACCGAGGAGAAGGAAGCACGGGTAGCCATATCAACAGCCTCAATGGTCTCGGTTAAGGAACCGATCTGATTCACCTTGATCAGGATGGAGTTCGCACTCTTCTCCTCAATCCCCTTGGCCAGGCGCTTCGTATTCGTTACGAACAAATCGTCACCCACCAATTGGACCTTATCGCCGATGGCGGCCGTCAGATCCTGCCAACCCGACCAGTCGTCTTCGTCCAGGCCATCCTCAATGGAGAAGATAGGATACTTTTCGGTCCACTCTTTCCAGTAAGCGACCATTTCGGCCGAGGTCAGCTTGTCGCCGGTAGACTTATGGAAGTGGTACACTTTCTCGTCGGACAGGTAGAACTCGGAAGAAGCAGCGTCCATGGCGATCATGATCTGTTCGCCGGGCTTATAGCCAGCCTTTTCGATGGCCGTAAGTACCGTTTCAATAGCTTCCTGATTGGACTTGATGTTTGGTGCAAAACCACCCTCATCGCCAACGTTGGTGCTATAGCCGTTATCTTTCAATACTTTCTTCAGGTTGTGGAACACCTCGGCCCCCATCCGGATAGCTTCCGAAAAAGTTGGAGCACCCACCGGCATGATCATAAATTCCTGAAAGTCGATGGAGTTATCGGCGTGTGACCCTCCGTTCAGAATGTTCATCATCGGTACGGGCAGGGTATTAGCCTTAACACCACCCAGGTAACGATACAGTGGTTGGGCAGTAGCTTCGGCGGCAGCTTTGGCAGCAGCCAGTGATACACCGAGAATGGCGTTAGCTCCCAGTTTGGATTTGTTTTCGGTACCGTCGAGTTTCAACAGCAGATTATCAATGTATACTTGTTCGAACACATCCAGACCGAGTAGTTCCTCAGCGATGGTATTGTTGACATTATCCACGGCTTTCAACACACCTTTGCCCAGGAATTGCTTGGGATCGCCATCGCGTAGTTCAACGGCTTCGTATTTTCCGGTGGAGGCTCCACTGGGTACAGCGGCACGCCCCATGTATCCACTTTCGGTCAGGACATCCACCTCAATGGTAGGATTCCCCCGGGAGTCCAGGATTTGGCGGGCAGTTACATCGATAATTAAACTCATAATCGATAGGGATTTTAGAATTAGGTAGTATAGGTTCTTCGAATGTATTGGCGTGCTCATGGGCACACCCATCGCTCCAAATTACTAAGGCCTGACTTGGTCAGATGTTCAGGAGCGATTAATTCTCCATTAATTTTACGAAATCCCGGAACAGATATCGTGAATCGTGCGGTCCGGGACTAGCTTCCGGGTGGTACTGAACCGAGAACGCCGGCTTATCTTTTAAACGAATACCCTCAATGGTGTTATCGTTCAGGTTGATGTGCGTAATCTCCACCTTATCCATATTATCTTTTATGGCCTCGGGGCTTACGCCAAAACCGTGATTCTGGCTGGTGATCTCACAGTGGCCATTCAGCAGGTTCTTGACCGGATGATTGATCCCACGGTGACCGTGGTGCATCTTATAGGTTGGGATGTCGACGGCACGAGCCAGCAACTGGTGTCCCAGGCAGATACCAAAGAGGGGCTTATCTTCCTGCAGGATCTTCTTGGCCAAATCCACGGCATAATCCATGGCGCCGGGGTCACCGGGACCGTTAGAGAGAAAGTACCCATCGGGATTGAAGGCTTGAAGTTCTTCCATTTCCGTATGAGCAGGAAAGACTTTCACGAAAATGTCGCGATCGCGCATGCACTCCAGGATATATTGCTTAATGCCGTAATCCAGAGCTGCTACCCGAAAATCGGCATCTTCGTGCCCAAAGGTATAAGCCTCCTTAGTGCTCACCTGCGAAGCAAGTTCCAGACCGTCCATAGAAGGAGTTGCCGCCAGGCGTTCCTTGAGTGACTTAATATCGGTAGTCTCCGAAGAGATAATGGCATTCATAGCTCCCTTGCTGCGAATATGACGTACAATAGCACGCGTATCCACATCGGAAATACCGACCATTTGTTCTCCTTCAAAGTATTCCTGAATAGAATGGTCGGCCAATTGCCTGGAATAGGGAACGGTGAAGTTTTTGCAAACCAAACCAGCGATCTTAATGGATTTGGATTCAGACTCGCTGTTTTTTGCCCCGTAGTTACCGATATGGGCATTCGTCATAACCATGATCTGGCCATAATAAGAAGGATCTGTAAAGATCTCCTGGTAACCGGTCATTCCCGTATTAAAACAGATCTCGCCGGTAGTAGTGCCAATCTTGCCTGCTGCCTGGCCGTGAAAGACCGTGCCATCCTCCAGCAGGAGTACGGCGGGTGTCTGGTTTACATCACTCATATTTGGAAGTGCTTATGTTGGGTCTGAATAAATTGGTGCAAATATAGGACAATCTGTTAAAAATGATCCCGTTTTGAGCAGGAATCCACCTTGGGAGTGGGGCAAAAAAAATCCCGAAGTCTTGTTTCAGACTTCGGGATCGTTGATCGAACAGAACACAGACTTGGATCAGTCGTATATCCTGTGCTATTCTTCTTCCTCAGATTGGAGTGTCTGCTTGGTTTGTGTTGCAGCCGTATCGGTGCCGGTAGTGTTACCACCACGGCCACCACGACGACGACGGCGACGCCCGCCACCGGAACCGGTGCTTTTTCCACCCTGGTAGACATCGTTAAAGTCTACGAATTCAATCATAGCCATCTCAGCGCCATCACTTTTACGGAATCCCGTGCGAATAACTCGGGTGTATCCGCCCGGACGGTCAGCAACAGCTTCGGCAATTGTTCCGAATAATTCGGTCACCGCTTCTTTATTGTGCAGGTAAGTGAATACAACCCGGCGAGAGTGGGTCGTATTAGCCTTCGATTTGGTTACCAGCGGTTCGATGTACTGACGCAGCGCTTTGGCTTTCGCCAAAGTAGTGGTAATGCGTTTGTGTTCGATCAGCGCTGAAGCCATGTTCCGCATCAATGCTTTGCGGTGGGCTGATTTACGCTTGAGGTGGTTAAATTTTTTACCGTGTCTCATGACAACAGAAGTTCATCGCAACACCTTCTACTGACTGCCCCGTGAAGGGGAATAAACAACTGGCGTGTTCAGTCGCAGTTAGTTATTGCCGGGTTTATAAATGGAGCCCGCATGGCCAGTAATGCAGGCTCGAAATCGAAAGTCCCCCCGAGGGGACTTCTTATTCTTCGTCTAATTTATACTTGGAGAGATCCATCCCGAAGGTAAGACCTTTGTCCTGCAGTAACTCTTCGATCTCGACCAGTGACTTCTTACCGAAGTTCCGGAACTTGAGAAGTTCGTGTGTATCGTATTGCACGAGTTCTGCCAGTGTATTGATCTTAGCTGCCTTCAGGCAGTTATACGCCCGTACCGACAGGTCGAGATCCTCCAGGGAGGTCTTGAGCAGTTTCCGCATGTGCAGGATGTGCTCATCCACGATATTATCTTCCCGGCTGGAAGCATCATCAAAGGTGATATTCTCATCAGTGATCAGCATCAGGTGCTGGATCAGGATGCGAGAGGCCTCTTTGATAGCTTCTTCGGGGTGAATGGTACCATCGGTCTTTACTTCGATGGTAAGTTTTTCATAGTCGGTTCGTTGTCCAACCCGCGTATTCTCAATGTGGTAAGCCACATTCTTGATTGGCGTATAGATGGCATCCACCGGAATTACACCAATGGGAGCATCTTTGGGCAGGTTTTCGTCGGCAGGAACGTAACCACGTCCTTTAGTGACCGTAAGCTCCACCTCCAGATTCACAAAAGGTTCCATGGTGCACAGCAGCAGGTCGGGATTCATGACCTTGAAGATGTTGGTGTGGGCTTCGATATCGCCGGCACGGAACTCTTCTTTACCACTAATGGTGAGGTAGATCTTCTCGTTGGTAACTTCCTCGTCGCTAATGACCTGCTTGAGGCGAACCTGTTTCAGGTTGAGGATGATTTCTACTACGTCTTCCACTACCCCACGGATGGTACCGAACTCGTGTTCAACACCGGCGATCCGAACGGCAGAAATAGCATGGCCTTCCAAAGAAGAAAGCAATACCCGACGCAATGAGTTACCGACGGTCTGCCCGAAACCAGGCTCCAACGGTTTGAATTCAAAAAGCCCTTCGAAGTCGTTGGCTTTTTGCATTACGATCTTATCGGGCTTTTGGAAATTTAGAATGCTCATATAGTTGCAATAAGACTTTTAAGAAAAACAGCGTCGACCAAAACAGTCTGTCAGATACAAAACAAGGTTTTGGCTGCCACTGACGTGGCTGCCAAAACCGAATAAACAACGTACCAGCTAATTATTTCGAGTACAACTCGACGATCAGCTGCTCGTTGATCTTTTCCGGAATCGCATCGCGCTCCGGCATCTCGAGGAAAACGCCTTCTTTCTTATCTGCGTTGAACTCGAGCCATTGGTATTTACGAACATCGGATTTGCTACCGATGCTATCGTTAATCACTTCCATTCCCTGTGATTTGCCGCGAACACCGACAACATCACCGGCACGCAACTGGCAGGAAGGAATGTTGGTTACAATTCCATTCACCGTAATGTGACGGTGGGTTACCAGCTGACGGGCTGCGCGGCGGGTAGGTGCGATGCCCATACGGAAAACCACGTTATCCAGACGTGCTTCCAGCATTTGCAACAGGATCTCACCCGTAACGCCTGACTTGCGGTTGGCTGCTTCGAAGAGGTTGCGGAACTGACGCTCAAGCACCCCGTAAGTATACTTTGCTTTTTGCTTTTCCTGCAACTGAAGCGCATAATCCGACTTCTGGCGACGACGACGGGTATTTCCGTGTTGCCCCGGAGGGTATTTACGCTTTTCGAAGGACTTATCGTATCCGTAGATCGATTCTCCGAACGATCTCGATTTTTTTGTCTTTGGACCTGTATATCTCGCCATTACTTACCTTTGTTTTCTGATGATTATACGCGACGGCGCTTAGGTGGACGGCAGCCGTTGTGCGGAATCGGGGTCACGTCTTTGATCTTCGTGATCTTGATACCGGATGAATCCAGAGCGCGGATAGCCGCCTCCCGACCGGAACCAGGACCTTTCACAAACACCTCAGCGGTGCGCAGACCAGCATCGTATGCAACCTTGGCGGCATCACCGGCAGCTACCTGAGCTGCGTAAGGTGTGTTTTTCTTTGACCCACGGAAACCAGCTTTACCAGCCGAACCCCAGGAAATAACCATACCCTGCTTATTAGTCAGGGTAACAATGATATTGTTGAAGGTGGCCTGTACGTAAGCGTATCCCTCAGGATCCACCTTGACATTTCTTTTTTTGACTTTTTTTCCCTTAGCCATACTACTTTTATTGACGTATGAAGTGCATTGGAATAATTGGCGGCAGCAGCCTCAATTATTTCGTAGCCTTCTTCTTGTTCGCAACTGTTTTCTTTCTACCCTTACGCGTACGGGCGTTGGTCTGCGTACGCTGTCCGCGCAGAGGCAAGCCTTTACGGTGACGAACACCGCGGTAACAACCAATATCCATCAAACGCTTGATGTTGGTCTGTACCTCTGTTCGCAATTCACCTTCAACCGTGTATTCATTCGTCAGGATATTGGAGATCTCACGAATGTTGTCATCCGTCCAATCCTGGACTTTAGTACTCTCATCAATCTCGGCTTTCGCCAAAATCTGTTGTGCGCGGGAAGGGCCGATGCCGTAAATATAGGTCAGGCTAACGACGCCACGCTTATTCCTAGGTAAATCTACACCTGCTATACGAGCCATAGAAAATGCTAATTTTTGTGGTTATAGACCGCTTCGCGATCTTAGCCCTGACGCTGCTTCAGCTTCGGGTTCTTTTTATTAATGATGTAAATCTTTCCTTTGCGACGAACGATCTTGCAATCCACAGAACGTTTCTTCACGGATGCTCTGACTTTCATTATGTTTCCGTTTGCGGGACGGGCCATCCAACTGATCTTGGAGCGGGCTACACGTTCCCAAATTCAACAAAATATGAGCCGGCACCCAGTCGGAGCCAGCGAAACATCCCGGTGGGATGCGCAAATGCTTATTTGTAACGATACGTGATTCGACCCCGCGATAAATCGTAGGGTGACATCTCAACTGCTACCTTATCACCAGGCAGAATCCGGATGTAATTCATCCGCATCTTACCGGAAATAGTAGCAACAATTTCGTGATCATTTTCCAGACGTACCCGGAACATAGCATTCGACAATGCTTCCTCAATGATACCGTCCTGTTTGATCAGATTTTTCTTCGACATAACTCAATTTTCGGAGTGCAAAGATAGATAAAATTATAGACAAATGCCTAACTGAAACCCGAAAAACTATTGCCACCTAGGCATTTACCGTCTTCAAGGCTACCTCCCGGACATTCGGGTTATTCCGGATGGCCGCTTCAATGAGGCTGTGATCCGAAAGGATATCGGCTTTATCCTTTTGAACAGCTACGGTGTGCTCGTAGTGAGCTGAAGGTTTCAGATCCTTGGCGCGAACGGTCCAGCCATCTTTCGATGTGCGAACCTCTTTACGTCCAAGATTAACCATCGGCTCGATGGCAATTGTCAGGCCGTCCTTAAGCAGGGTACCACGCCCCCGCTTGCCAAAGTTGGGCACCTGTGGATCTTCGTGCAATTCGCGGCCGATACCGTGTCCGACCAGATCGCGTACAACCCCGTAGCCGTGCTCACGTTCCACGTAGTGCTGAATAGCATGGCCGATATCACCCAGCCGGTTGCCGGCAACTGCCTGCTCGATACCCAGATACAAGGACGTATTAGTGACCCGGCACAGTTCCATCACGTCTTCCGAAACCTCTCCCAAGGGAAACGTAAAGGCACTGTCGCCAAAAAAACCATTCATGAACACACCACAATCAACGGAAACTATATCGCCATCCTCAAAGACCTGGTCGGCTGTGGGTATACCGTGTACCACGTGTTCGTTAACCGAAACACAAAGCGTAGCCGGAAAACCGTAGAGTCCCTTGAAACCGGGCTTAGCGCCGTGGTCAAGAATGACCTGCTCGGCGGCCTCGTCAATCTCTTTACCCGAAATACCGGGACGGATCAGTCGTCCTACTTCAGCCAGGGCCTGGCAAACCAACAGGCAGCTTTGGCGGATGTATTCAATCTCTTCTTCCGTCTTGTAATAAATCATTGTGTGCCTCTTTTATCATATCCAACAACCGGTTCCTTCAACAGGTTGTATGTACTCCGTTACACGCAATATGAGACCTCAGCAACCGATGTGCTGACGTCTCATATGTGCGTAGGCCCTGAAGGGCGTATCATTCCCGGACCGGAATTGTATCCGGATCCGTTCGTATTTCAGTATTTCTACATATTGGCACCGATGCCCTGTACCCGGCTACGACCTTGCAGGCGTCCCGATTTTACCAGACCATCGTAGCGACGCATCAACAGGTGGCTCTCAATCTGCTGCAGCGTATCGAGTACCACTGCCACCAGGATCAACAGCGAAGTTCCGCCGAAGAACATGGCAAACACACGGTTCACACCGAAAGCTACGGCAAAGGCCGGCAGAATAGCGATCAATCCGAGAAAAACAGAACCCGGAAGGGTGATCCGGCTGGTAACGGCATCGATAAAGTCAGCCGTTGGCTTACCGGGTTTTACCCCGGGAATAAAGGCATTCTGACGTTTCAGGTAATCAGCGTAATTCTGCGGGTTTACCAGCAGAGCGGTATACACGTAGGTAAAGATTACCACCAGCAGGAAGTAGATCGCATTGTACGGTGCGGTGAACGGGTCGTTCAGTGCACGCAAGATCGGACTGGCAGCAACTGCGCCATCCTGGGTTACGAATTGAGCTACCGTTGCCGGCAAAAACATCAGAGCCTGCGCAAAGATGATCGGCATTACCCCGGAAGCATTAACCTTCAGAGGAATGTAGTCGCGCACACCAGCCTGTGGAAGACTGCTGCTGCCGCGTCCGACCATACGCTTGGCAAACTGAATGGGAATCCGGCGAACACCCTGTACGATCAGCACCGTAGCCATTACAATAGCGAACAGCATGGCCATTTCCAGAACGAATACCAGCAGGCGACCGTTACCGATCTGAGACTGGAATTCGAAGGCTAAAGCTTGTGGTAAGGTTGCGATGATACCAACGGTGATCAACAAAGACACACCGTTTCCGATTCCCCGGTCCGTAATCCGCTCACCCAGCCACATGGCGAAAACAGTACCCGCCGAAAGGATGATGATATTGGAAAACCAGAAAATACCCTGAGGAATAGACGGATCAACAGCACCCATGGTATTAACGTACGTCAGGTAACCACCACCCTGTACCAGGGTAATTGCCACGGTCAACAAACGAGTGATCTGTCCGATCTTCTTTCGGCCCGACTCCCCTTCTTTCTGTTGAAGACGTTGGAAGTAAGGTACCGCAAAACCCAAGAGCTGGATGATGATCGAAGCTGTAATGTAGGGCATAATACCCAGGGCAAATACAGCTGCGTTCGAGAAGGCACCACCAGTAAATGCATTGATCAGGCTGAGCAGATCATTAGAACTGTTGGCCGCTTGCTGTTTGAGAACAGAAGGAATAACGCCAGGAAGTACCACATAGCTACCAAAACGGTAGACTAGCAGGATACCCAGAGTAAAAATGATCCGATTGCGCAGCTCTTTAATACTCCAAATGTTCTGCAACGTAGTGATGAACTTCTTCATAGTTCGAGTTTATACGAGATTAACACTTCCGCCTGCTTTCTCTACAGCCTCCTTGGCACTGGCAGAAACGGCATTTACAGTCAAATCGACTTTGGTGGTCAGTTCACCACGGCCCAGAACTTTTACCGTTTGGTTCCGACGAATCAAACCGTGTTCGCGAAGGGCTTCCAGGTCGATTTTATTCAGTTTGTATTTATCAGCAATCGCTTGGATCTGTTCCAGGTTTAGTGGAACGTGCTTAACGCGATTGGGGTTTTTGAACCCTACTTTAGGCAAACGCATCTGCAGGGGCATCTGACCACCTTCAAAGTTGCGTTTGATCTTATAGCCCGAGCGTGATTTTGCTCCCTTGTGTCCACGGGTAGCAGTACCACCGTGACCAGAACCCTGGCCACGCGCGATGCGTTTTTTACCTTTAGTGGAGCCCGCAGCAGGCTTGAGGTTATGCAATTTCATGATCGCAATTTTTTAAAATGCTGGAACGATAAAGATACTATAATCCCGCTACGATTCGGGAAAGCACCTCAGTTTTTAACAAAGCTTACGCTTCCTCTACTTCTACCAGGTGACTCACCTTATTGAGCATTCCCTGGATTTGGGGAGTTACCTCCTTCACAACCGATTGGTTGGGTTTGCTCAGGCCCAGCGCTTTAAGGGTATCCTTTTGCTTCCTGGGACGGTCGATGATGCTTTTCACCTGCGTAATTTTCACCTTGGCCATCGTATATCGTTTATATGTAGCCGGGAACCGGTAGGGGTCCCTGGATTAGCCGTTAAACAATTTTTCTACAGAGATATTGCGGGTTTTGGCAACAGCCGCCGGGTCGCGCAACAACGACAACGCTTTGATGGTCGCTTTGACCACGTTGTGCGGGTTGGGAGATCCCTGTGATTTTGCCAATACATTGTGTACGCCGGCACTTTCCAGAACGGCACGCATCGCACCACCGGCAATTACTCCCGTACCATCACTGGCCGGTTTGATAAGCACTTTACCAGCTTTGTATTTCCCTTTGATCTCGTGGGGAATAGTCCCTTTATAGATCGGTACCTGGATCAGGTTCTTCTTGGCGTCATCCACTGCTTTGGAAATCGCTTCGGATACGTCGCGGGCCTTACCCAGACCATGACCAACGGTTCCGTTACCATCGCCCACAACCACGATAGCCGCGAAGCTGAACGTACGACCACCCTTGGTTACCTTGGCAACCCGGTTAAGCTGTACCAGCTTTTCCTTCAGTTCCGTTTCGGTTGGTTTAACTCGATTGGAGTTTCTCTTAGCCATTATTCTATCGGGTTATGATTTAGAAATTGAGACCACCTTCGCGGGCTCCTTCGGCGAAGGATTTCACACGGCCATGATACAAATAGCCACCCCGGTCGAATATGATCGCTTCAATATTTTCTGCTTTTGCCCGCTGGGCCAGCAGTTTTCCAGCCTCCTTAGACTGATCAGATTTATTTCCGTCGTTCGTTACTTCAGTCTCCAGAGAAGAAGCCGAAGCCAACGTTCGACCGGAAATGTCGTCGATCAGCTGGCCGTAGATATATTTATTACTACGGTAGATGTTCAGGCGCGGCTTTTCGGCCGTACCTCTGATCTTTTGCCGCACGCGGGAATGAATCTTTTTCCGGCGTCTTGCTTTTGAAAATTGCATGATGCTTTAATTTTTGGCCTTAGTGAAGGAAACTGTTTCATCCTTCCCAAAACCCTTTAATGTATAGCAAAACCTGCCCAAGTACTTACCCCGCATAATATCGAAGCAGTTTAAAAGGGCATTATTCAATTACTTGGCAGCAGATTTACCCTCTTTGCGGCGGATTTGTTCGCCAACAAAACGGATACCCTTGCCCTTGTACGGTTCTGGTGCCCGCAGCGAACGGATCTTCGCGGCAACCTGCCCGATAAGCTGTTTGTCGTTCGACTCTAATCGAACCACCGGCGCCTTACCTTTTTCCGTTTTGGTTTCAACCTTCACTTCGTCGGGCAGCATGAAAAAGATGGGGTGCGAGTAGCCAATGGTCAACTCGAGCATTTGTCCGGTGTTAGCGGCCCGGAAACCCACACCTACCAGCTCCAGCTCTTTGACGTATCCTTCGGAAACGCCATCGACCAGATTCTGAATCAATGACCGGTACAAACCGTGCATAGCACGGTGGCGTTTTTGTTCCGTCGGGCGCTCGATTACCAGTTCACCATCTTCCGTTTTGATGATCAGATCGGGATCGATCTGTTGACTGAGTTCTCCTTTCGGTCCTTTAACCGTAACGAGGTTGCCTTTGCTGACATTTACGTCCACTCCTTTAGGCAATGTGATCGGAGCTTTTCCTATCCTAGACATTATTCTGCGGTTTGGAGATGGTTAACAATTAGTATACGTAGCACAGCAATTCACCACCGATGTGCTCCGAACGAGCCTGCTTGTCGGTCATAAGTCCCCGTGACGTTGAAATGATGGCAACCCCCAGGCCATTGATGATTCGAGGGAGTTCATCAGCTTTAGCGTATTTACGCAGACCAGGACGGCTGATACGGCCCAATTGACGAATAACCGGATTCTTGGTGCCGGGTTCGTATTTCAATGCGATCTTGATTACACCTTGTCCTCCTTTTCCCGCTTCGTCATCAAATTTGTACTTCAGGATGAAGCCCTGGTCGTACAGAATTTCCGTAATCGACTTTTTCAGCTTGGAGGCAGGAATTTCGACAACGCGATGCCCTGCTTGCTGCGCGTTGCGTACACGCGTCAGGTAATCTGCTATAGGATCATTAACTGCCATTATACAATGGGTTGCGTCGGCCGGTTTTCCGGTAGTTTACTCGGTATCCGGAACCTGACCAACGGTTTATTAAAATATGCTTACCAACTTGCTTTGGTGACACCCGGAATCTTGCCCTCCAAGGCCATCTCGCGAAACTTCACCCGGCAAATGCCGAACTGACGCATGTATCCTTTCGGACGTCCGGTCAGCTTACACCGATTGTGCAGGCGAATCGGATTGGAGTTACGGGGCAGTTTGTCGAGTTCGTCCCAGCGGCCTTCTTCTTTGAGCTGCTTACGCAGTTCGGCGTACTTTGCCACCATGCGTTCGCGTTTCTTTTCCCGAGCAATGACTGATTTCCTTGCCATGGTATCTGTTATTTATTCTGATTTTTAAATGGTAGCCCCAATCCTTTCAGAAGGGCCAGTGCTTCGGCGTCCGTCTTGGCGGTCGTCACGAAGGTTACATCCATACCGGTAATACGGCTTACCTTATCCAGATCGATCTCCGGAAAGATGATGTGTTCCGTAATACCCATGGAATAGTTACCGCGGCCATCGAAACTCTTATCATTGATTCCCCGGAAGTCACGTACCCGTGGCAACGCCACTGAGATCAGGCGATCGAGGAAATCATACATGCGCTCGCGGCGCA
Source organism: uncultured Saprospiraceae bacterium (assembly GCA_964342305.1). GTDB lineage: Bacteria > Bacteroidota > Bacteroidia > Chitinophagales > Saprospiraceae > DT-110. The sequence continues at coordinate 37,204 of CAYFGK010000006.1, forward strand.
GGGTTACACGGGTACCGATAGTCATACCATCGCGCAACTTAAAGTTAGAGATCGATTTGCGGGCGCGGGTAGGAACGGCTTTTTGGCCGGCGACCATCGACATTTCGTTGATCGAAGTATCTACCAGTTTTTTATCCTGAGTGGCTTCGCCAATACCCTGGTTCAGGCTGATCTTCACCAGGCGGGGCACTTCCATAATAGAACCGTATTGGAACTGCTCCATCAGAGCAGGGACCACTTCCTCCCGATATTTCTTTTGAAGTCTTGGTACGTAGCTCATTAGTTGATAATTTCTCCGGATTTTTTAGAATAGCGGACTACTTGCCCGTCTTCGTTCTTCTTACGGCCAACGCGCGTGGGCTCACCGGTTTTCGGATCGACCAACATCAGATTGGACAAGTGAATGGAAGCCGGTACCTCCTGGATACCACCCTGGCTGTCGGGTGTTGGCTTTTGGTGCTTTTTCACCATATTCACCTGATCAACGATGGCGCGGTTCTGATCGGGAAACACTTCCAGTACTTCCCGTGACTTATCCAGATCTTTATAGGCTCCGGAAATGACCACCACTTTATCCCCTTTCTTGATCTTCAGTTTCGGGGCGAAGCGCTTCTGATTATTAGATTTATTAGCCATTGTTAGCTCATTAGTACAGCAACCGATTTCCGACCGGTGCTGTGTTATACAATGTTAGAGGACCTCTGGTGCCAGCGATACAATACGCATGTAATCGCGCTCGCGCAATTCACGGGCAACTGGTCCAAAAATACGCGTACCACGAGGCTCATCGGCAGCGTTGAGCAGTACGCAGGCATTATCGTCGAACCGGATGTAGGAACCATCACGGCGACGAATCTCTTTCTTGGTACGGACGATCACGGCCTTGGAAACAGAACCTTTCTTGACTCCGCCACCCGGTGAAGAATCTTTCACCGACACGACAATGGTGTCACCGATGGAGGCGTAGCGACGCTTGGAACCTCCCAACACGCGAATACACAGTACTTCTTTCGCTCCACTGTTATCCGCTACTCGTAAACGGGACTCTTGTTGAATCATGACGCCTAATATTTTTTAGAGGATTATACCACATCCCCTCACCGGGGCCGGGCAAATCGTAAAGTCAGCAAATTATTTAGCTCGTTCGAGGATCTCGACCAAACGCCAGCGCTTGCGCTTACTCAACGGACGTGTCTCCATGATCCGGACAGTATCCCCTTCGTTGCAGGAGTTCTGCTCGTCGTGCGCTACGAGTTTAGTGGTCTTCTTCACGTATTTTCCATAAATAGGGTGACGCAGGCGACGTTCAACAAGTACCGTGATGGTCTTGTCCATTTTATTGCTGGCTACAACCCCAGTTCTGGATTTCCTTAGATTTCTTTCTACCATGGTTATTGATTTGCAAGCCGCAACGGTTCTGGACTACCTACCTGGGCACCCAGCCTGTTGCGCGTGTTGCGAAACTTATTTTTTACGACGTCTTCTCGAACGCAGTTTCTTGCGATTAGCAATAGTTTCCGCATCGGCCTGATCGAGCTCGCGGCGACGAATCTCCGTTTTCAAACGAGCCAGGTCGCGACGTACTTCACGCAAAACAAGCGGGTTCTCAAGCCCCTTAATGGCGTGGTCAAACTTCAGCTTTTTAAATTGTGCTTCCGTCTGATCCAACTCGCTCTGCAGATCGGCATCCGAATACTCCTGTAGTTCCAGGTATTTCTTTGTTGCCATGATGTTGGACAATTAATGGATCTAAAAATATATTCTACCGGAAGCAGATTGGGGCCCGCGAACAGACCTAATATCTCGCTTCCTCAACGTATGCTTATCCAGCGTAATCAGGACGTACCACAAACTTGCAACGGACCGGAAGCTTCTGAGCTGCCAGGCGCAATGCCTCCTGAGCTACTTCCTCCGATACACCGTCAATCTCAAACAATACGCGGCCGGGTTTGACCTCAGCTACGTAATGGTCGAGAGCACCTTTACCTTTACCCATCCGTACCTCCTGCGGCTTGGCCGTAATCGGTTTGTCCGGGAAAATGCGGATCCAGGTCTTCCCCTCACGTTTCATGAAACGCGTCATTGCAATACGAGCAGCTTCGATCTGGCGGTTGGTAATCCGGCCGCCATCCATTGTCTTCAGCGCAAAATCTCCGAAAGAAATCTTGCTGCCTCGGTGCGCCAGGCCTTTGTTTCTGCCCTTCTGCTGCTTGCGGTATTTTGTTCTTTTTGGTTGTAACATTACTCTCGTATTTGAAAGCCTTTCAAATAATTAAGGGGCCGGGACCCTTTCCTCTCTGAAAAAAGCCCGGCAAAGGTACGGCATTTATCCGACAAATTCTAGCGGCGGCGTTGGTTTCTTCCTCCGCCACGTCGGCCACCTCCGCGGCCTCCTTTGTCTTTGGGCTTCATGCCCGCATGGGGAGACAAATCGCGCTTACCCAATACTTCACCTTTGCAGATCCATACTTTTACCCCAATGATACCGTAAATGGTCTGTGCTTCGTACAGCGCATAGTCGATATCCGCCCGGAACGTGTGCAATGGCACGCGGCCTTGCTTGAACTCCTCCGTACGAGCCATATCGGCACCGTTCAAACGACCGGCAATACGGATCTTGATACCCTCGGCACCAGCACGCATCGTCGATTGAATAGCCATCTTGGTAGCGCGACGGAAATTGATCCGTGCTTCCAATTGCTTCCCGACAGACTCGGCTACGATGTTGGCATCCAATTCAGGCTTGCGGATCTCCATGATGTTGATCTGGACGTCCTTACCCGTCAGTTTTTTCAACTCTTCCCGGATGCGGTCCACTTCCGAACCACCTTTACCGATGATGATACCCGGACGAGATGTATGAATAGTTACGGTAATGCGCTTCAGCGTACGTTCGATGATGATGCGGGCAATACCACCCTTAGCAACCCGCGCTTTCAAGTACTTGCGGATCTTTTCATCTTCGACCACTTTATCACCGAAGTCCTTTCCTCCAAACCAGTTGGATTCCCAGCCACGGATGATCCCTAAGCGATTGCCGATTGGATTTGTCTTCTGACCCATGTTATGTGGTATGAATATTTAATTAATCTTATTCGTCTTCTTCGGTTGTAACTTCTTCAACCTCAGCTATATCGTCGGCCGTTTCATCCTGTTCAACCGGAATGCGGTTCTCTACGATCAAGGTCACGTGGTTAGTGCGCTTGCGAATCCGGTGTGCCCGTCCGTGCGGTGCCGGGCGGAAACGCTTCAGCATAGAACCTTCATCACAGAAGGCGGTCTTTACGTACAAATCGTAGTCTTCCGCATTTTCCAGTCCACCCAATTTGTGCTCCCAGTTGGCAATTGCCGACATCAGCAATTTCTCCAGCCAGCCAGCTGCTTCTTTCTTGGTGAACCGCAGGATGGAAAGGGCCTCGTCAATGTCCTTACCGCGGATATTGTCGACCACCAAACGCATTTTGCGGGCCGACATCGGAACGTTTTTGAGTTTTGCTACTGCTTCCATGTCCTTAGTTATAAGGCGTACCATCCGGTACGCCGGCTCAACAATTCGATTTAACGGTTACCGGTATGGCCTTTAAAGCTGCGAGTTGGTGCAAATTCACCAAGCTTGTGCCCAACCATGTTTTCGGTAACAAATACCGGAACAAATGTCTTTCCGTTGTGAACCGCAATGGTTTCACCGACCATGTCCGGAATGATCATAGAAGAACGCGACCAGGTCTTGATGACCGTCTTCTTCTTAGATTCTTTCGCCTTCTCTACTTTCGTGAGCAACTTATGGAAGACGTAAGGCCCTTTTTTAATTGATCTTGCCATGATTATTTGGATTTAAGGAGCGAGGCTACTGGTCAAATCAACGCAGGTTCCCCGTGCCTTTTCATCTGTTAATGATTATTTGCGCTTCTTCTTACGACTGATGATCATCTTATCGCTAAACTTCTTGGGTTTACGCGTCTTCAGACCCTTAGCAGCCTGTCCGTTACGGCTACGGGGGTGCCCACCGGAGGCACGACCTTCACCACCACCCATCGGGTGATCTACCGGGTTCATGGCTACACCTCGTACGCGAGGACGACGACCCAACCAACGCTTGCGACCGGCCTTACCAAGAACTACCAGACCGTGGTCGGCATTCGACGTCGTTCCGATCGTCGCTTTGCACGTTTGCAACACGCGGCGAACTTCACCAGAAGGCAATTTCACAATAGCGTATTTTCCTTCACGGCCCATCAGCACACCGTAAGTACCGGCGCTGCGTGCCAGAGAAGCTCCCTTTCCGGGACGCATTTCAATGGCGTGAACCGTAGAACCAAGCGGAATCTCGCTCAGATACATAGCGTTACCAGTGACGGGAGCAACACCCTTGCCGGATTGGATCTCATCACCTACTTTCAGACCGTCGGGAGCGATGATATATCGCTTCTCACCGTCGGTGTACTCTACCAGGGCGATGAACGCCGTGCGGTTCGGATCGTATTCGATCGTCTTAACCGTTGCGGCCATACCCTCTTTGTCGCGGCGGAAATCAATTACACGGTAGCGACGCTTATGGCCACCACCACGATTCCGCATGGTCATTTTACCGGTACGGCTACGGCCACCTGTTCTCTTCTGAGGGGCCAACAAGCTTTTTTCCGGCTTATCCGTAGTCACCTGAGTGAAGGTGTTACTCATTCGGGTCCGCAAACCCGGAGTTACTGGACTGTGCTTTCTAACTGGCATGGTATTGGTTTTGTGGTTCATCGCCGGCTGAGTAAAACCATGCGCTACTCCCGACCCGAACCTTGATAAAATGTGTTTCTAACGATCGGTGCTTACAGGTCGCCGAAGAAGTCGATCTCTTCCCCTTCGTTGAGGGTAATGATCGCTTTCTTAAATGCTGATTTGCGGCCCTGCAAAATACCCGACTTGGTGGAACGGCTTACGAAACGCCCCGGCATAATCAGGGTGCGTACGTTCTCCACGGATACGCTGTACATATCCTCCACTGCGTTCTTAATCTCGATCTTGTTCGCACGCTTATCGACCACGAACGTGTACTTGTTCTGATCCTCCGAGAGGGTTTCCGACTTCTCCGTGATCAGCGGCTTGATCAGTATGTTCTTCTTTGCCATATCACTTAGTTTATGATCCGGTGGCAGTCATGCCACTCTCAGGACCCTTAGGCCATGGATTCTTTAATTTTATCGATAGCGCCCTCCGACAGGATCAGTGACCCTGCGTTCAGGATGTCGTAGGTGTTCAGATCCGATACGCGAACGACGTTTGATTTCTTCAGGTTCCGGCTCGACAGGTAGAGCGTCTTTTCGTGGTCAACCGTTACCAGGAGTGACTTGGTATCCTTCACCTTCAGGGCATCCAGAATATTGACGTACTCCTTGGTTTTGGGCGACTCAAACGAGAAATCTTCAACGACCACGATCTCACCGGCACTGGCTTTACCCGACAGGGCTGACAAGCGAGCCAGGCGCTTCACTTTCTTGTTCAGGCGCAGGCCGTAGTTGCGCGGACGAGGGCCGAAGATACGTCCACCACCGCGAAAGATGGGGTTTTTGATATCACCGGCACGGGCTGTACCCGTTCCCTTCTGGCGCTTGATCTTGCGGGTAGAGCCCGCAACTTCGTTCCGCTCTTTTGATTTATGCGTACCCTGGCGCTGGTTAGCCAGATATTGTTTTACCGCGAGATATACCGCGTGCTCGTTGGGCTCGATTCCAAAGATATCCTCCGGCAACTCCACGTCGCGTCCGGTAGGCTGACCCTGGATATTTACTACTTCGAGTTTCATTGCTTACTCTTTTAGTGAAACTCCACCGCGGGGCAGAGATTCATGAATAGATTACTTTTCCAAAATCACGAAAGATCCCTTGTGTCCCGGGATAGCACCTTTCACCAAAATCAGGTTCTTGTCCGGGAATACTTTCATTACGCGCAGGTTTTGGACCTTCACGCGACGGCCACCATCCTGGCCGGCCATGCGCATTCCCTTGAATACACGAGCCGGGTAAGAGGCGGCACCGATAGAACCCGGAGCACGCTGGCGGTTGTGCTGACCGTGGGTAGCGTCGTTCACACCGCGGAACCCGTGGCGCTTGACAACCCCCTGAAAGCCTTTCCCTTTGGAAGTACCAACAGCACTGACCATATCGCCCTCATTAAAGACTTCGTCTACTTTAATCAGGTCGCCGATCACTTTTTCGATATCGAAATCGCGAAACTCAATAACTTTCCGCTTCGGACTTGTACTTGCTTTTTCGAAATGCCCTTGCAAGGCCTGGGAGGTATTCTTTTCTTTTGCCTCACCATAACCAATCTGAAGTGCGTTGTAACCGTCTGTTTCTTCGGTCTTCACCTGCGTTACAACACAGGGTCCGGCCTCGACTACGGTACAAGCAATATTACGGCCAGCCTCGTCGAAGATGCTGGTCATACCGATCTTTTTACCTAATAGTCCGTTCATCAGATTTTACATTTAATGGTTAACGTCCCCGATAAACGAAAAGCCCTTGAAAGTGTCCACTCCTGGCACCCATTCGTGGGTTGGCGGGGGTGGTCACTTCACCACATCACAGGATGTGGTGGGCTTCCGATTAACCTAAGGAGACTTAGGTTTGTTCTGAGCCGGCGCTTTCGCTAAAAAGCGCAGCAGAAGAACGATGTTACTTGAATCTGGTTGCTTACGTCAACTTAACTTGGATATCTACCCCACTCGGCAATTCCAGCTTAGACAATGCATCGACTGTCTTTTGGGTGGGCGTGTAGATTTCAATAAGGCGCTTGTGGGTGCGCAACTGGAACTGCTCACGAGCTTTCTTGTTAACGTGCGGAGAACGGAGCACGGTAAAGATTTTCTTCTCGGTGGGCAGCGGAATCGGACCAGTGACAACAGCTCCACTATTCCTTACTGTTTTCACAATTTTCTCCGTTGACTTATCGACCAGATTGTGGTCGTACGAACGAAGCTTGATTCTAATCTTCTGATTCATGCCTTAGTATCTACGATTTTCAAAGTTAAAAGAGTGGCCTGCTTCGTTCAGCAGACCACATATCTCATTGCTAGGCTTTTACTTCGCCTTTAGCTTTTTCCATTACCTCCTTGGCAATGCCCTCCGGAGCAACCGCATAGTGGCTGAACTCCATAGTAGAGGTGGCACGTCCAGAAGTGATCGTACGCAGTTGGGTAACGTAACCGAACATTTCCGCCAGGGGAACTTCAGCCGTGATGGACACCGCACCACCGGGGCGGGGCGTCTGGCCTTTCGGCAAACCACGACGACGGTTCAAGTCACCAACCACCGAACCAACAAATTCTTCCGGAGTAGTTACCTCCAGCTTCATGATCGGTTCCATGATCTTCGGATTCGTTTTTGCTGCAGCAGCCTTGAACCCTTCCTTGGCACACAATTCAAAGGCAATCGGCTTCGAGTCAACGGCGTGCATTGAGCCGTCGAATACCCGTACCTTCATGCTCTCGATGTTGTAGCCCGCCAGGATACCGTTAGCCATACAGGAAACGAAACCGTCCTTGATTGGCTTCTGGTAGTTCTTGTCGATGGATCCACCAACGATGCCCCATTCGAACTGCAGCTTCTCCTTACCATTCTTAAACTCTTCGCTCTCCAGGAACTCCTCATCGGCTGGTCCGAGTTCGAATTCCATATCGGCGAACAGACCAGAACCACCTGATTGCTTCTTGAGGCGCTCGCGGTGCGTTACAGAATTGGTCAGTGCTTCTTTGTAGTTCACCTGAGGTTCACCCTGGTTACACTCTACTTTGAACTCGCGACGCAGACGGTCGACGATGATCTCCAGGTGCAACTCACCCATACCACGAATGATGGTCTGGTTGGTATCCTCATCGTATCGTACCTGGAAAGTGGGATCTTCCTCGGCCAGTTTGGCAAGGCCCATACCCAGCTTATCCATATCTTTTTGTGACTTAGGCTCTACGGCCACACCGATCACCGGATCGGGGAAGGTCATAGATTCCAGCGCGATTGGGTGCTTCTCGTCGCAAATGGTATCACCCGTACGCAGGTCTTTGAAACCTACACCCGCAGCAATATCACCTGCTTCGACAAATTCAATAGCGTTCTGCTTATTGGAGTGCATCTGGTACAAACGAGAGATACGCTCTTTCTTATCAGTACGCGTATTCAGCACGTAAGAACCGGCATCCAAACGACCAGAATATGCGCGGAAGAACGCCAGTCGACCTACGAATGGGTCGGTAGCGATCTTGAACGCCAGGGCAGCAAATGGCTCATCTACTGACGGGCGACGCTTTTCAGCTTCTTCCGTGTGCGGATTGATACCCTCGATGGCTTCTACGTCAACTGGTGAGGGAAGGAAGGCACATACAGCATCCAGTACAGCCTGAACTCCTTTGTTTTTAAAGGCAGAACCGCAATAGATAGGCATAATGCTCATATCGCAAACCGCAGCGCGGATAGCCGCACGGATTTCTTCAACGGAGATCGAGTCGGGATCTTCAAAGAATTTCTCCAACAGGGTCTCATCGTATTCAGCAACGGATTCGAGAAGAGCTTCACGACGCTCATTTACTGTTTCCAGCAAATCTTCGGGAATATCAACGATCTCATAGGTCATACCCATGTCGTCCTCATTCCAGATACGAGCTTCGTTGGTGATCAGGTCGACCACTCCTTCGAAGGTTTCTTCCGAACCGATGGGCACCTGCATGGCAATAGCGTTGGCACCCAGCTTCTCTTTGATATCTTCGATAACAGCGAAGTAGTTAGCACCGGATCGGTCCATCTTATTGACAAAACCGATACGTGGAACTTTGTAGCGATCCATCTGACGGAAAACCGTTTCAGACTGGGGCTCTACTCCACTTACCGCGCAGTACAAGGCAACTACACCGTCCAGGATGCGCAAGGAGCGCTCTACCTCTACGGTAAAGTCCACGTGACCCGGAGTGTCGATGATGTTGATGGTATATTCATCATCTTTCCATGGCCAGCTGGTTTTGGTGGCAGCAGAGGTAATGGTGATACCACGCTCCTGCTCTTGTTCCATCCAGTCCATAGTGGCCGCACCGTCGTGCACCTCACCGATCTTGTGACTGATACCGGTGTAGTACAGAACGCGCTCTGTGGTCGTTGTTTTACCGGCATCGATGTGGGCAGCAATACCGATATTTCGTGTGAATTTGAGATCTTTCTGTGCCATGACTACGCCTCGAAAGAGAGTTTTATGTTTGAAATAAATTATTACACGCGGAAGTGCGCGAAGGCCCGGTTAGATTCGGCCATACGGTGCGTATCTTCTTTACGCTTAACCGCACCACCTTCACCTTTACTGGCGGCCATCAACTCAGCAGCCAACTTCTCGGCCATGCCTTTTCCACTGCGCTGACGGGCAAATTTGATCAGCCATTTCATACCGATCGACATTTTCCGCTTGGCGCGAATTTCCGTAGGAATCTGAAAGGTTGCACCTCCAATACGACGGCTGCGTACCTCAACCTGGGGCATGGCGTTGTTCAACGCTTTTTTCCAGATCTGGTGCTCATCTTGTTGTGTGCGCTCCTTAATAAGATCCATCGCCTCGTAGAAGATGGAGAATGCAGTTGATTTCTTTCCCTGCAACATCATATTATTGACGAACTGGGTCACAATCGGATCACCGTACCGGGGGTCGGGATCAATAATTCTTAGTTTTGGTTTTCTTTTACGCATGAATCAGCGGTTTCTTGAATGATTGAAACATAATTACTTCTTAGGTCGCTTCGTACCGTACTTGGAACGGCTTTGCAGGCGATCGGTAACACCGGCAGTGTCCAGTGCTCCGCGAACTACCGTGTAACGTACACCCGGTAGATCTTTTACACGACCACCTCGTACAAGTACGATGGAGTGTTCCTGCAAATTGTGACCCTCGCCCGGGATATAGGCAATAACCTCGATACCGTTCGTCAGACGTACCTTGGCAACCTTACGCAAAGCAGAGTTCGGCTTCTTGGGTGTGGTCGTATATACACGAGTGCACACACCACGACGCTGAGGAGATGACTCCAGTGCACGAGATTTGCTCTTCTGCACGATTTTCTTTCTGCCCTTGCGTACCAACTGGTTGATTGTAGGCATATTCTAAATACTGTTTATAAAACTTAACCTTTCAGATACATTCGCTTAATAAACATCCAAGTGTCACATGGACACAGCTTGCTCAAAAGCGATTGCAAAGGTAAAGCTTTAATTCTGAAAATACAAGGTAGATCTTGAAATTGTTGGACAGCCCGCTCCCTGCGCCGGCCATATAGTACCGGGCTTCAAATGCAGGACGTATTTCCTTCTCATAAATGAGCAAACGGCAACAGTTTGTACCGGTCTCCCCTTAATTGAAAGATTGTATTTGGTAGCGGGTATTTTGTGGTAGGAATCGCCCCCTATCTCCCTTTCCCCCCTTCTCCCTTTCCCCCTCTGATTGCCGATGCCACCTTTCATGCAGGTTGGCAATTCACTTCATGGATCGCGGCAGACGCGATAAATCGCGTCTCTACCCGGATTGGGTTTTACCGGAACGATACCGCTCCCCCTATCTCCCTTTCTCCTATTCTCCCTATCCCCCCTTCTCCCTTTCCCCCTCTGATTGCCGATGCCACCTTTCATGCAGGTTGGCAATTCACTTCATGGATCGCGGCAGACGCGATAAATCGCGTCTCTACCCGGATTGGGTTTTACCGGAACGATACCGCTCCCCCTATCTCCTTTTCTCCCTATCTCCCAATCTCCCTTTCTCCCTATCTCCCTTTCTCCCTTTCCCCCTATCTCCCTTTCTCCCTATCTCCCTTTCTCCCTTTCCCCCTATCCCCCCTTCTCCCTATCCCCCTTTCTCCCTTTCCCCCCTTCACCCGCTCCGCTCCCGCGTACACATTACAACGGTTATTTCTGACAAACCCGATCAGCGTCATGCCACACTCCTCCGCCAGGTCAATCGCCAGGCTGGATGGTGCACCTACCGCCGATAATACAGGGACTCCGGCCATCCAGGCTTTTTGCACCAGCTCAAAACCAATGCGGCCGCTGAGAACAATCTGTGCATTGCTCAGGGGAAGCAGGTTCTCCTCCAACGCATAACCGATCACTTTGTCGAGAGCATTATGCCGCCCCACATCCTCAAAAGCAGCCAGTACGTTCCCATCCGGCGAGACCAGGGCAGCAGCGTGTAAGCCTCCCGTGCGGGCAAATACCGATTGACTATCGCCCAATTGCTCCGGTAACAACTGGATGTCTTCGATCCGTACCTTGGGCCACCCCGGCCGTAACAGGTACACGGATTGCTGACGTACCAGTTCCATACTGCCCTTACCACATACACCGCAACTGGAGGCAGTATAAAAATGACGCTCCTGACTCGACCAGTCCAGGTCCAAATTCTTCCGTAAGGTTATATCCAGGGTATTTTCGTGGACCATATTCCCTACCCTCCGGCGGGGCTGATCCATCCGGACTACATCCGCCCGGCAGCCAATGATGCCCTCCGTAAACAAGAACCCCAATGCCAGATGCTGATCGTCGCCGGGAGTACGCATAGTTATGGATATGGTACGGAACGGCTCCCCTCCCCCGGCTACAGACAACCGGATCTCCAGAGGTTCCTCCACCACCACCTCGTCTTCGTCCGGTGCCCATCCCCCGTTGGTATGCCGGAAGACACGGACCGATCGTACTTGTTTTTGCGAAAGCGGGCTTTCCATAGTCAGATCATTTTTAGCGAAAGCTTGTTGTACAAAACAGAATAAGGAATATGGCTTTAAATCTGGAACTGGAAATATCGTTGGATGATGTGCGGCTGATGCTAGGCGACCGGTTTGAACAGGAATTCATCCGTCAGATGCATACCGCCACCTGTACCGGGTGCGAACGCCGGTATAATGCGACTATCGATATATCCGAAATATGGCTAAACCACATTGGTGACCTCATTGTGGAGGGTACTTGCACCAATTGTCAAACCCCGATCAGTAAATACCTGGAAACGAGTAATCTGCAAAATGCATACGACCAGGCTATGGCCATCCGGGAACTTCATATGCACGTCCTGAAAGAATATAACGCACGGCCACCCGGCGGCTAGACCATTGTTTTAATAGCCTGGACCGTTCCAAAATAGCCCCGGCTGAAAGCGATCGATACTTGCGGAAAACCAGCTTCCCGCAACCATTTCATCTGGTCGTCGAAGGAGTCGGGGTGATCGTACTCCGCGTAGTGCTCCATCAGGTATTGCCAGTCTTCATCCGAACTACCCTGCTCCCTCGCCAACCGTTCCCATTCCGACAGAGCGTGCTGGTGTGTATCGTCATCCTTCGTATCCACAAAAATGTCACTGGCCAGGAATCGGCCGCCCGGGCGCAACCATTCGTGCACTCGTCCGAACAGAGCTTGTTTGTCGGCCGCCTCCAAATGATGCAGGGACAATCCGGCCACTACCAGATCAAAAGTCCGGGGCAAAAAGCTGAGTTCCTGCATGTACTTTTCCACGTACGTAAAGGCCTCTGATGCTCCAAACCGGTCGGCACAGGAGGTAATCATTTTTGCGGAAGCATCCACTAACACCATATCGACCTCCGGAAATTGCTTGCGAACAACAAAGGTCGTATTGCCGTTTCCCGCACCGAGATCAAGCGCCGTTTGCGGCTCAAAGTCCTTGGGCAACCCGTCTACCAGTGAGAGTATCAGGTCGTCGTAATGCGGTACCCACCGGCGAATCTTGTCGGTGTAACCGTCCTCGAGCTTATCGAATTCTTGTCCTACCAGCATACCAAAGGTGATTGTAATTAACGTAAAGTTGGGGCCGACCTGTTTGCTAAATAGCTGAGGGTCAGAATCGCACGTTGTAATAGGTATAGTGTATAAGGTAGTAAGACTTGCTTAAATCCAGATACCTATTACCCTATACCGGGAGGTTGGGCCTTAATTATCTCTATTTAAAAAATCATTTAAGCCCCACCTCGCGGTAATTAGGAAAAAACAGTTCCCAGGGCCATGCCCAGCGCCGATAAGATACGCCCCACTACCCAAAAGGACAAGATCAACAGTCCGGCCAAGACTAAAATGACCAACCCGATTACCGGCCAGGCACTACCCCGGTGGCGGCCTTCCCCGTAATGGGCCAATAGTAAGCGAACGTTCTTCTTGTTGGCGCGGTACCGCCAATCAAAGAGGTCGCCCAATACCGGGATGGTTCCCAGGGTACCATCAACGAACAGGTTACCCAGCATCAGGATCAACAATCGGCCGGAGGCTCCTCTTCGGGCCATCACGACGATCAGGAACCCGGATACGAGAAAGGTGATCACATCGCCCACATAAGGTACTAACCCCACCAGCGCATCCAGGCCAAAACGTATCTGAGTGCCAGGTATCCGGAAACGATCATCCAGAAATTCCGCCATCTTATCCAGCCAGGCTAGTTCGGGATGATCATCAACTGTCGTTCCGGTACTGGTACGCGTTTTTGCCATGATTAATCCACCATAAAATGAACGGAAGTACGCAACTGATCACCGTCTATATCGATCAGACGGAAACCGGGGGCTGTATGCTCCGGCTCAAAATTCTCGACGTAGGGGTTTATTTGTACGTAGGAAGAAGGAGAAATGAATACCGACCCAAAAGGGGCCAGGATGGTCCGGGCGTGATGATAGTGACCGCAAAAAACATGCAGGGGTTCTGCTGCTTTCGCAAAAATCCGGGCCAGGGCTTCCCGAAAGGGCGCCTGAAGCGGGTAGTTATTATCCATATGCGGCACGCCCGCCCGAACCGGCGGATGGTGCATAAACAGAATACGGCAGCGTTGTTCCCGCTGGGTTAGTTCAGCTTCCACCCACGACAATTGGTTGGCACTCAGGGTACCCGGGGAGGAATCCAGAAAGAGAAAGCGTTCACCACACCACTGGCGCCGGTAGTACAACTCTTCATCCTTAAGGTCTTCGGTTACCTCGAATACCCTCGCCAACAGACAAGGATTATCGTGATTCCCCGAAAGGACCTCATAGGGAATGGCAAGCGCCTCAATATGTTCGCGGAACCACCGGTATACGTCGGCATTTCCATCTTCCAGGCAGAGGTCACCGGTAATAACCAGATGGTCGGGTTGTAGCTTACTAATGTGACTGCACAGTCGCAATAAATTGCTGCGTACATCCACCCCAAAAGGCTGCTCTCCCGCTGTACCCACATGTTGGTCCGTGATCTGGATTATCCTCATAGTACACCATTAACGTACAATTGTGGGCTTCGTTATGCCTCGGCCTTCGGTTTTTTACCAGATCCCCGGATATTTACCAGTTTTTTCAGCAAGTCGAACCAGAAGGGAGCTCCCAGCGATACCGCCAGGGCAGTAACGATCCAACCCAGCACCTTGAGTGCCCAGTCTTGCCAGGAAAGGGATTGTACATCCACTCCGCCCCAACCCAAACCCAGGGGCGCAGAAGCTTCGTCGATCTCCTGATTGATCAGGTAATTGATCTTGTCAAGAGACTCCCGCATCAAGGGATTTTCGGTGGTCGTCAGGGAATCACCCTGAATCAGCAGATAGTCCTCCGCCATTGCCAGGATTTGCTGCAAAGCCTCGGGATCGGATTCCAGTCGCTCGTAAATGGCGATGGTATCCGCATTGAAAATGACCGCGATGGCCAAGCCCACTGCCACGAGGATCTTTTGGATATTGCGTTTATACCAACCGGATGCCCGGTCCATAACATTATCGTACCAATTCCGGATGTTACTCCGAAATTCGTCGAGCCGGTAATCGGCATCGTTCAGGAGTTGGTTCAAAACGTGTTTGAGGTCGCGGTCGGGCAGGCTGTCAATTCGTTCCTGAATCCGGTCCACGCCCTCCCCTTCCAACAGTACATCAAAGAGAATGGACTGGAAGGAATCGGCACTCAGGTAGGATGGCGAGCGGCGGCGACTCTTCCCGTAGCGCTGGGACAACTGCTTGTAAAGGGAGTTGTCCTTGAATTGTTTAAACAGCTTTTCATCGGCATCGGCCGAAGCCAGCATATTGCGCAACGCCTTCTCCAGGTTTTTGCCCCGCAGGGCCAAACCGGAGCTCAGCAATTCCATAATAGTGGTTGCCAGCAGGCTGAGCAAGAGCAAGACAAAGACCAGCCCGATTACCACTTCTAATAATCCCAGCATCATTTAAGGGTTTCCTGGAACAATTTGAAGATGCGTTTATACTCATCACTCCAACTGGAAGGCTCGATGAATCCGTGTCGTTCTACCGGGAATACGGCAAACTCCCAATTGTCTTTTTCCAGCTCGATCAGTCGCTGTGCCAGGCGGACTACATCCTGAAACTGCACGTTCGTATCGATCATCCCGTGCAGGATCAGCAATTGATCCTCCAGCCCGTCTGCGAAATTGATGGGTGAAGAGCGAGCGTAGGCAATGCTGTCCATTACCGGAGTATTCAAAATATTGGAGGTATACCCGTGGTTGTAGTGTGCCCAATCGGTCACGGAGCGCAGCGCTGCACCGGCGGCAAACGTGCCCGGCTCCGTAAACAGGGCCATCAGCGTTATGAACCCTCCGTAGGATCCACCATAAATACCGATCCGGTCGGGGTCGACATCATAGGCTTCCGCCAAATGCCTGGCACCATCCACCTGGTCGTCCAGGTCTTTACCACCCATATAGCGATAAATGCCCGTGCGCCAGTCGCGGCCGTAGCCGGCACTCGCACGGTAGTCAATGTCCAGCACAGTGTACCCATTATCCACCAACAGGTTGTGGAACATGTACTCGCGGTAATAGCTACTCCACCAGCGGTGTACATTTTGCAGGTACCCGGCACCGTGTACGAAGATCACGGCGGGGCCATCGGGCTGGGGATTCTCAGGACGGTACAGTCGAGCCGGCACTTCGGCACCGTCGCGGGCGGTGAAGCGGATAATCTCCGGCTCCCGCCAATCGTAGGTATTGAAGGCATCGGTGGTCGATTCGGTCACCTGTATCGCTTCGGCCCCGGCCTCATTGGGCATCACGTAGAGTTCCCAGGGTTTATTGCTGTAGGAATAGCGAACGGCCAGGTATTCCTCGTCGGGCGACAGGTCCACTTCGTGGTTACCCGGCATAGTTGTAATGCGGGTCAGCTCTCCACCGCTGGCTGGCAAATGGTAGAAATGGTGTTCGTGGGGGCCCTCGGCACTGGCCGTAATATAGAAGGTGGATCCGTCATTGGACAGGGCAGCTGATTGAACCTCAAATTCACCGGTGGTAAGCTGGGTTTTCCGTCCCGTTTCGGTATCCATAATATACAGGTGGGAATACCCGGTTGCTTCGGATTGGTAATAGATGGTCCGGTTATCCGGAAGCCAGCCGGCCGTTCCCGAGGCAAAAGACCAGCCAATACCAGGTCCGGCGATCCACGCATCATCGTGCTGGTGGTCCAGGGTGGTCAGCTCTCCGGTTGCGGGATCCAGCAGGGTGATCCAGCGATCTTTATTATCCTGGGAGCGCAGGGTAAGGATGGCCTGACCTTCGCCATTAAAAATGGGCGAGGCAAAGGTCACTTCGCGGGCCTCTTTGAACGTATCTACGTATTCCTCCGATCCCGTGTGGTACTCTTCCAGATAGGCGGGCTTGTCGTAAATGCCCGGCAGCTGTGCGGGATCGATAGTATAAAAGGTATCCCGCTCCCGGTCGAAGATCCCCATCTCATAAGTTGTCTGGGGGCTTCCCACTTTTGCTCTCGAACGCAAGTCTTCAATGTAGCCGCTTTCGGTTACGTAATTGGGAACGCGGGTATTTTTGGCGTCGGCCGACTTGGCCATCATCATGGTCACAAATCGCAGGTCATCACTGGCTTCCATGCCCCATAGGCGTTTTCCCTGCAAATACACCGGCGCGGGACGATCGGGTTGCAGTGCTTCCCGTTGAGCCGACCTGGCCTCCGATTGTGCATCCCGCCAGCGAAGCACCTCGAACAGGTCCATCTGTTGTTCCTGTAACCATTGCTGATACTCCGGATCGGGACGCGACCGGCGGGGGCCGTCACTTTGTACGTTGGTCAGTTGCTCGATCGCTCCCGTTTCCCGATCCCAGGAGAAAAGGTCATTTCCCGACCGGTAAACGATCACCCGGTCTTGCCGGGCAAAGAAAGGACCGGACTCTCCGCTACTGGTATTGGTAAGCTGTGTTTCTTCACCGGTCTCCCGGTTAAGGAGGAAAAGATCACCGTTATCCGAGTACACTTTGTAAGTGCGGTCAGAGGAGTAACCACCATTACCTCCCCGAAGCATCTTTTGTTCTTCCACCGACACCAATACGGGATCGCTACCGTTTCTATCGGTCTTGTACAGGGAGCTAATGGTGTCCATTTCGGGATTCCACGAGAAGTAGATCGTTTCACTATCATCACTCCAGTAGATATTGGAGGGCAAAAATCCCACAAACCGATCCCCCTGCATGATCTGAGGAATGGTTAGGGTGGAGCTATTAGGAACATCAGGGGATTGGGCTTTCGCCAAAAAAGCAACCATAAGCATGGCCAGGCAGAACAGAACTCGTCTTGTCATAGATTTTGCGTCTTTCGGACTAATGTACGAAAAACTTATACTTGATCAGCGTCGCCGTGCTACTGCAGAGTGTGGCTACTTTCTGTCGCCCCCGGTCCGCATCGGTACGGGCAATTATGATAGTAGGAGTTCCCATCACATCGGCTGCCAGGCGGGCAGCGGTTAATTTGTCGATCGCCTCCTGGGTGGGAACCAGGACCTTTCCGCCCAAATGCCCGCATTTTTTAGCACTCGACAACTGGTCCTCGAAATGCACACCGGACGCTCCGGCTTCGATCATTCCCTTCATTAGCTCGTACGCATTCAGATTGCCGCCGAAGCCCGCTTCCGCATCGGCGATAATGGGTACCAGGTACTCCCGGTCATCGCTTCCCGTGACCGACTGGATCTGGTCTCTGCGCAATAATACATTATTGATCCGGCGCACCACCATTGGCACTGAGTTGGCTGGACGGTATCTCTGCCTGTCAATGGCGAAGCCCCCCCCCATTCCCGTCAGCGTTACCCTGGGTATATTGATCAGTGAACCGGCCCGCACCCTCATTCGCTTTCTGAACGACCCGGCGCTACCTGAACGCGTGGTCCATACTACCTGCGAACGCTGCCCGATCATGGATTGCCGGGAGCGGATGGCCCAGCCCCTCATTTTGCAGCAAGAGGCCCACCGGTAACAAGAAATGGCCGCCATCGCCCGACTTGAGAAAATAAGTAAAGTATAAAGGAAGCCACCTCAAACCTGTTTAGTACTTATACCCAACAGAGATTCCATTATCGTGCCGTATTTTATTTTGGACGTGTTCTTGGCGCGATCCAGAGGATCAGTGCTCCACCCCACACCCCACACCTCACACCTCACACCTCACACCTCAAACCTCAAACCTCAAACCTCAAACCTGTTATATTACTTATCAAACCCAATGCTCAGATTGATCTTGGCACTCAATCCGACGAAAGGTCGAACGTACAGGGAGTTACTGGGGGCTTCCGCATCGGAGCGTTCCAGCAAGACGCCTCCGGCATTCAGGTAGACGAACTGAAAAAGCTTGTAGTCAAAGCTGGCGTAGATAGGTTGGCCTACTACCGGACCGGTAAATGTTTGTCCGGATTCGCGTTCCAGATCATTGAGCATAATACCTACTCCCACGTACAAATTGCTGAAGAATTTACCGCTGAAAGCGCTGTTCCCGAATGGAAAGCTCACACCAACATAGGGCGACGTGTCGTATTCAAAATCGTCTTCCGAATCGCCGGCCAGCCCGATACCGCCGTAACCTGCATTGATGGATAAGGCGCCCTGCTTGGTCTCCGTAGGGACGTTATCGAGGTAGCGCTCATCGGCCAGCGTATACCAGGTATCACTTAGGTAATCGATCAACTCTTCCCGCATCAATCCCAGGGCAGCCTCCTGCCTGTCTTTCAGGGCGGGCACTTCCGCTTCTTCAAGAGCATTCAGTTGCTCGAGCAGGAGATCGGAGAATATCCGGTCCTGGCGTTTGAGGGACCGGTGATAGCCTGCTAATTTTTCCCGGATCAGGCTTTCCATCTTTTCCCGCAGGTTCTTTGGTCGCTCGTCCAGATCAATATCTTTCCCCGAAACGAGTATCTGGGCTTTCAAATATTCCTCCATCTGGTATCGCAGGCGATCGGTGATCTCCCGCATCTCCTTGTCCGAAGCAGCGCGGTAGAAAGCCAGACGGATATCGTAGCGGGTGGATGGTCGCAGTCGGTAGTGAACCG
Source organism: uncultured Saprospiraceae bacterium (assembly GCA_964342305.1). Lineage (GTDB taxonomy): Bacteria > Bacteroidota > Bacteroidia > Chitinophagales > Saprospiraceae > DT-110. Next base: position 56,501 of record CAYFGK010000006.1, read on the forward strand.
GGATAGTGTATTCACCTCCGGATTGCTCCATGGGTTTCTTCCAGGAACCTTCGTGCAGGGGCTTCCGGCTTTCCATCCCCTTCTCCGGGTAGATCGCCAATTGGACGTATTCAATGGCTGCGGGTATTTTTCCTTTAATCAGGAGATCTTCACCGGCCGGCAATTCCTGGTTATTGGCAAATATATTTTTGTCGTAATCTAATAACACTTCGCTGTATTGACTTAAACCGGGTGTGACCCAGGTTATAAAACACAGGAATATCAGGGTACATCTCTTCAACATAAGGATATGACTTTTTATTTCTAGACGAATGATTGACTAAATGGTCACTGCACTGCGAGGCGTAACCGAATGGGACCCCGGAAGGACTTAGCCGGGTCAAGGACGTTGGGGCCTTGAGTGATGATTATGTCTCCCCGGTTGGCCAGGCGCCGCGCCTCTATTCGAACCTCTTCCATACGGGGCCGCCAATCAGATTGGAATAGATTGCGGGCGACCTCCGATGGACAAATCGTCTTCCCGGGCCCCCTTTTTCGGCAGAGGCCCAGAATGACGGATTCAATGTGCTCGTTGTGCTCCATACGCAGGTGAAACGCAATAGGTCAATGGTTGTTTACTAGTTCCCCACGCCGGGAATTACTCCGGAAATCCGCGAACAATTCGGCTTTTTTCCCTTTCTAAAAGTGAATGTTTACCTACAAAACACCTGACATGAAACAGATTGCTATTAAATACGGAATGTGGATGCTGGCGGGATTTATCGCCTTTTTTCTAATCATGTATCTGATTGGACAAGCCGACAATACCTACCTCCGTCTGTTTAACGGTGTCATTCATTTAACTTTGATGGGGCTGGCGATTAATGAATACCGCAAGCTTCGCCCCGATACCGTGCATAACTATGTGTCCGGCGTGGGAACCGCCTTTTATACCTCTGCATTTGGTGTGATTGGTTTCGGTGTTTTCATGATGATCTTCCTGAGTTTTGATCCGCAGTTAATGCAGGCAATTAACGACCATATTCCACTTGATACCGCTAAAACAGGATTTAATCCCGTAACCTCCGGTGTCATGGTCATTGCGGAAGGGATTGCCACTACTCTCGTTGGCTCCTATATCATAACGCGCATCATCGACGCCCGACTGGAGGAATCCAGCATGCCAACTTCCTCCTACGAAGGGTAGGCATAACAATAGCCTTACGGCAAAAAGATTAGAAGCCAGGCCATAGTGTCTGGTACAGTGTTCTGCACAGCGATTCTATCCAAACAAAATGGTTGTAAGCAGTAGTCAGGACCGGTTTGCCCGGAATCTCCCGACGACGCCTTACAACCTTTTCTTATGGCATTCACTATGTTTTTGGTAAATCTCCTACCAGTTTCTCAGTAAAAAGACTTGAAATTACACCAACTACAATGACAACATTTTGAATGTATGCCCGTATAACCCCCTAACACAGAATTTACACCTATGAACTATTCGCTGTTAGAGGATCTAATTGACGTACTGAAGCAGTACGAGGCGGAAAACGGATCAGCCACTTTATCCGATTTTTCTGCCTGGCTCTACGAACAACAACATCACGAAGCAACCGACTCCGAAGCACACGGATCCCCCCGCATTCATCAGGAATTGAATGAATCCATTATGCAGCAATTGGTTGACCTTTACCAACACGCCCGCCATTACATCAAAACCGCCCTTAAAAACTCCCCCCTGAAAGGCATTTTTGACTTTACCTTCCTGAGTACCCTCGACGAGATGGGTGATCTGAGGAAATCTGATCTCATCCACTACAATACCGTGGAGTTTTCACCGGGCATGGAAGTTATTCGCCGCCTCATTCGCAACGGCCTGATCGAGGATTACGATGATCCCGATGATGGGCGTTCCAAGAAAGTACGATTGACCACGAGTGGACGCAACATGCTAGAGCAAGTGCGTCCATCCATGGAATTGGTCCAGCAAATCCTGGCCGGCAACCTGAGTTTGCGCGAAAAACGGCATACCCTGTCGGGCCTGCGCAAACTAACCCATTTTCACGGTCCCATCTGGGAGCAACAACACGGAGAGGAACTCGACAAGATTGCTACCTTTGGAGCGAGAGCCCAAAGTGTCGAACAACCTTCGTAATGCATGCACCTACTGGTCTGCTCGGACGCCTTTAAGGAAGGCGCCGACGCTCCAACTGTCTGCTCGGCTATGGCTCGGGGAGTACGCTTGGTATACCCTGGGGCCAACGTCGATGAATGTCCTCTTGCCGATGGCGGGGAGGGTACCGCCCGTATCCTTACTCAGGCTTTAGGCGGCGAGTGGACAGCCGTATCGGTATCTGACCCGCTGGGGCGACCGGTAACCGCCGGCTACGGATGGCTTGCCCACGACACCACGGCCCTGATCGATATGGCCGAAGCATCGGGCTTACAGCACCTGGAAACCGGTGAACGCAATGCGCTGCAGGCTACTTCCTTTGGTACCGGGCAGCTTATTCGCCACGCCCTCGAGCGAGGTGCACGTACTATATATCTGGGCCTGGGCGGCAGCGCTACGACCGATGCCGGCATGGGTATGGCATCGGCCCTGGGCATCCGGTCATTCTCGGGGGGCAGACTTATCGAGTATCCTGCCGGTGAACACTTATCGCGCATTGATCAGATCGATCGATCAGACATGCATCCGCTTTTGGCGAAAGCTACCTTCCGCATACTGTGTGATGTCCGGAATCCACTATTTGGTCCGCAGGGAGCTGCCCATGTGTATGCCCCTCAGAAGGGAGCCAGCGGAGCACAGGTCGAACTTCTCGACGACGGTTTGCAAGCGATACACCAGTTGTGGAAGAAGACTTTGGAACGGGACGTCTCCCGACAACCCGGAGCTGGGGCTGCCGGCGGCTTGGGCGCAGCGGCCCTCCTGTTCTTAAACGGCGCATTAGTCTCCGGTGCCGAGACCGTATTGGATCTGGTAAATATAGATGAGCGCATGGCCCGCGCACAACTCATCCTTACCGGCGAAGGTAGCCTCGACGAACAGAGTTTGCATGGCAAGTTGATCGAACGGCTGGCTATCAGAGCAAATCGGCAACAAATCCCCATTATCGCTCTTTGTGGTCGCCTGGTATTATCCCCCCGGCAGTTGCAATCATCTGGTCTGCTGGCCGCCTTCCCCATCCAACCCGGCCCCGTCTCCCTCGGGGACGCACTAGCCAATACCACCGACAACCTGGAACAGACTGCCGCTCGCGTCGCAGCAACTTTTTTTGGCCGAAAGACCTGAATCATGGAAACCGGTTACAATTGATTTTTTATTTTCCAGAAAAAAGCCATGTACCGATATCTATTTTTCGTGCTCCTGCTAGCCACCGCCTGGGGCTGTCAGCAGGAGGCTCCCGCAACCACCTACTCCGAGGATAAAAAAGAACTGCCACCCCGGGAACGATTCGGAGACCTGTTCATCGAAGCGCAAATGGCCGGTATCTTTCCCGACGGCAAAACCGTGGTGGATTGTATTCCGAAATATCCTACCGACCAGATTATGGAGGAGTATAATGAAGCCCGCCAGCAGGAGGATTTCGACATTGAGGCCTTCTGGTTGGCCCACTTCGAGGAACCTCCTCAGTACGCTACGGGTTTCGCCAGTGAATCCAGTCGCTCGGTCAGTGAGCACATCGAGGTGTTGTGGGACGTACTGACCCGCCAACCCGACGACCAGGATGCGGGCACACTCATTCCGTTACCCAATCCCTACATTGTACCCGGCGGCCGTTTCCGGGAGATCTACTACTGGGACAGCTATTTTACCATGCTGGGGCTCATTGCCGATGATCGCACGGATATGGTCGAAAACATGGTGGATAATTTTGCCTATCTCATCGATACCATCGGCTTTATCCCCAACGGGAACCGCACCTATTTCCTGACCCGTTCCCAGCCCCCCTTCTTTGCCCTTATGGTCGAATTACTGGCGGAGGAGAAAGGCCCGGAAGTATTGGAGAATTATCTGCCGCAACTGGAACGCGAATACGCTTTCTGGATGAACGGCCTCCAGGAAGTTTCCCAGCAAAATCCTATGGTAGAGCACGTAGTACGCATGCCCGACGGCGCTATTCTCAACCGTTATTACGACCAGGGTGATTACCCGCGCGAGGAAATGTGGAAGGACGACGTGGAAGTAGCGGAAGCCAGCGGGCGGTCCGAATCAGACATTTATGCCGACCTGCGGGCAGCCTGTGAATCGGGCTGGGATTTCAGCAGCCGGTGGTTCTCCGATAGCGAGACCCTCATGACGGTACAAACGACCAGCATCATACCGGTCGATCTGAATGCTTTGTTATTCCAGCTGGAGAGTACCATTGCCCGCGCTCACCGCGAAGCCGGGTCAGCGGAGGAAGCGGAAGCCTTCGAAGCCAAAGCGCAGGCACGCGCAGAGGCTTTGCAGCTCTATTGCTGGGACGAGGAAGGAGGGTTCTTCCGCGATTACCACTTTGTCGAACAACGCTTCACCCCCGTTCGCTCCCTGGCCGGTGTATTCCCCTTATTCGTAGGTATTGCTGATAACGAACAGGGCGAACTGGTAGCACAAACCCTGAGGGAAGCGTTTTTGTATCCCGGTGGCCTGGTCTCGACACCCAATGAAACCGGTCAACAGTGGGACGCGCCCAACGGATGGGCTCCTCTCCAATACATGGCCATCCAGGGGCTGCGCCGCACCGGACAAAGCGAACTTGCCACGGAAATCCGCGACCGTTGGGTCGCCCTGAATCGCCGGGTGTACGAAGACACCGGAAAGCTGGTCGAAAAGTATAATGTGGTCGACATAACCCTTGAATCAGGCGGGGGAGAATACCCGGTCCAGGATGGTTTTGGCTGGACCAATGGTGTTCTGCAGGCACTGATCAAGGAATAGTGCACGGAGCGGAACCGATTTGCTGTTTTTCCGTACAAAATGCCAGCTACCGGTAGTGTTCCGGTAGCTGGCATCTTTGTTCAAACAGCAATCAACCCAAACCTCATGGCTACCCCTCTCCGGATGCTTCGCCCGGCATGCCTCCTGTCTCTTGTAATACCTTGTCTGTTTCCAAGCCTGTTGCGTGCCCAGGGAGGCAGCACCTGCTCTACGGCCCAACTCATTGCCCCCGGCACCCACCGTACGGAGGGACTGGTTTCCGGTAATGGTGCCTTCCGCTCCGATGCCCGCCACGCTCGCTGGTTTGCGTACGTGCCTCCTGCCAATGGTTTGTTATCGATCACCAGTTGCGGGGGTGCCGCTGACACCCGCCTTCAGATCTACCGAAACAATTGTAGTGGAGAAACCTGGTGGGTTTCCAGCGACGACGCCTGCGATATTGATGGAACTGCTGCCACCAGGAACACCTACGCCGCCGCCGTTGAAGGTTTGTATGTGGAGGGCGGCGACACCCTCCTCATCGAATGGGACGACCACTGGGATAATAATGGATTTGACTGGGAACTCCTCTTTCAGGAACAACCAACCGATGGGGGGCTGGCCCCGATTTCAGCCTTACGGCAAATTCCCGCTCACCGATACCCCGAGGGTTATGCATTACGGGTTAGATTAGCAAACCGCGGTTCCCGGGCTTTAAACCAGGCTCTGATTTCAACCCGTGTACAATCGTCGGATTCCACTCTCTTCAATGAGACTATTCCGCTGCCCACCCTGCCCGGAAAAACAGAGCGCGACGTAACTACGGCAACACTAACGTTAATCCCAAATACGGAATACCACATCACATTTATTCTGAGTGACCCCATCGACACCTACCCGGATAATGATACCATCCGACAAACGATACGCACCACCGAAAACACCTATGCTCAGGACGAAGGCCTAACCGGCTCACTGGCGGGCACCGGTGATGAAATCACCCGGTTCGGGCAGGTGATACGCTTCGACCGCACCGAACTCCTGCGCGGCATCAGCATGTATCGCAGTGGCGGAACCAAAGGCGATTCCCTCTACCTCCACCTCTACGAGGTCACCGAATCAGGGCCGGGGCAAAAATTGCGCACCGCAGGGCCCTTTTTGCTGACAAGCAATTCCGAAGCCTGGCAATGGCTACCATTGGAATCCGCATGGTCCACAACCGCGGGGTTCCCCTACCTCATAGCCGTAGAGCATCACCCTTCCGGCCATCGGTTACAGGTAGGTATTTCCCAATCCGAACCAGCCACGTCAGGCGGATGGCGCCAGATCGGAGGCGGCGATTGGCAAAGCAATGCGTCTGCCGGACTACCAGCCAACTGGCTTATCCGGCAACACCTCGACATCCCCACCGTACCCGTTACCCTCCCGGTGCAATGGCCCGATAGTCTGAAACCGGAAGTTCCCATGGTCATCCTGGCTACCGGATCTGATACAACTGGCCCGTGGCCCATGGAAGCAGTGAATGATTCTACCTGGCAATACCAAACCAACCGGTCGGTGGGCGATACGGTCCGCTATCGCTTCGTACGGAGCGGAAACGGCCTTGCCGAACCAGTTCCTGTTGCCTGTTCAGTCACCGGTCCCGACGGAGAAAACTGGCGGCAGTTAGTTATTCCCCAGGGTGGTGAGGCCACTGCCGGCCTGGTGTGCTGGTCGCGATGTACGCCCTGCTCGATGGACCCGGCCTGCATAGGACCCGATTTACTACGCTGTGAGACCTTCGATCAATATACGTTGGGGACACCTCCCGGCACACAGGCTCCCTGGTGGATGCCCCGGCGACCAGCCGAAGACGGAGTTATCACCGCTCAACAGTCCGTGAGTCCCCCGCATGCCCTTTACCTTGACCCCGGCGGCCGCACCCGGACCGCCCTGCAATTGCCCGATCTGTCACCAGGAGGAATTTATCGGGTAGAGATGCAAGTACAGGTGCCGACGGGTGCCAGTGCCGGTTTGGAACTCACTAGTGCAGGTAGTCCCGATATGGCGCCCTTTTTTGGTGTATTGCTGGGTACCGATCCCCGGGGGGAAGCATCCTCCAGCGGGCAAGGATACACGCTGCCCAATCGTCTGGGATTAAGCTATCCGGCCGGGGAGTGGTTTACCCTGGTTTGGTTGTTCGACATGAACCGACGACGTTTGCGTTGCACGCTGAACGGAAACCTCATCGACGAAGTCAGCCTGTCGGAAACACCTACCGAAGTGCGTTTTTTCTCCCCGAACCGTTCAACGGAGTTCTTCGTGGATGATGTCCGCATCCGTCAACTCGGCAATTGCCGGTCGGATGCTCTGGTCTGTGAATCCTTCGAATGGTATTTTGCCGGTCAGGCGCCCTCGGGACCGGCAAGCGACTGGTTGCGATCCGACACTTCCGGTATCGTCACCAATGACCGCTCGGGTACCGGGCTGCACAGTTTGTATTTTCAGCGTGGCTCCTTCGAACGATCCGACTTATTCTTAGGTGGTTTTCAGCAGGGACGGTTCGAACTGCGTTGGCAACAGTATATGCCCAGCAGTCAGGCCAGCGGACTGGAATTACGCGGTAGCGACGACCTTCCCTTCTTTCGGCTCCTGCACAACCGCAACGGACAGCGGGGTGGAGAAGCCATGGTCGGTGCTTTCGAAGCTTTCTATGCCTATCCGGAATCACAATGGATGGATTACCGCCTGGTAATCGATTTTTCCCTGCGAACCATTGATGTTGAACTCAATGGAGAAACCGTCGTCCGGGGGGTTCGCTTTCGCAAAAACAATTTGGGCTACCTGTCCTTCTTTGTACCCAATGCTTTTGGTCAATTTTGGGTCGATGATATCCAATTGCGCAGTCTGCCGGGATTACAATCCGAAGTAACTTTCGGGGTTGACCTGAGTCGGTTGCCCCGGGGGAGTGATCAGGCCTACCTGGTCGGGTCTTTCAATGACTGGACCCCTATTCTCATGGAACCCGCAGGTAATGGCCAGTTTACTACTACCCTGACACTACCTGCCGGAGACACCATTGGGTTTGCCTATCTCAACGAGATGCAGCTTCGCGAACCCGACGATGCACTTTTGGAATGTGGTCTGGGAAATGACGCCGGTTCCATCGATCGGCTGCTGATCGTCGGAGGACAGCCCATAGACCTTGGCTTTCCTTGCTATGGATTCTGTTCGCCCTGCTCCAACGTTACCAGCACTTCCGATGGAGATGCTCCGAAAGTCGATTGGCGGGTGTTTCCCAATCCGGCGCGGGATCAGGTGCAGATCGACTGGCCAGTTCAACGCCCCATCCAGGGGATCACCGTGAGGGACCTGACGGGGCGTACGGTCTGGAAGACCGGGAATCCGGTCACCTCCTTGGCGGTTAATAACTGGCCCCGGGGGACTTACTTCATTACCATCTACTCGGATGGCTACGCTTATACCCGGAAACTCATGCGCTACTAAAAACGTGAGGTCATGGATTAGTTGGTTACTAAACATAGCATCTCACCTTGGTATAGGGTATATAGTGGCAGGGCTTACTGAAATCCATATTCCCTATACCTACTACCCTGTACCGGGAGGCTGGGACTTACCTATCTTCACTTTATCCTCTGGTCTGTGCCCAGTACTCTGTAATCTAAGTTATTTGAAAATATGGGTAGGGCATTTTGGTAAAAGACAAGGTGTATATCCAAGAGTGGGGTGAAGGGGCCCTACTCTTGGATCGGAGCATCCGTACGGACGCGACCGACGAGCAACGAAGTATTTTGCCGAAAGGCACAGCCATAAGTCAAAGTTACTTAGGTTACAGAGTACTCAGCCTCACGATAAAAAAGTCGGGCAATCTTATTACTTTTCCGCCCGACCAACCCAAACGATATGTACGAGTACCGCACCGAGCCATTTGGACAATTCGAAAAGCACGTCTTGTCCGACGACACCGGAAAACATGAAATCGCATTTGTACCCGAATACGGAGCCTGCATATTAAGCCTGCAGTTGCACGGAGTGCAGGTACTCGACGGTTATACGACGCCCATCGAACTCGACTTGAACCGATGGGGAAAAAGCGGACTGTTGTTCCCCTTTCCCAACCGCCTGGCCAATGGCCTCTACGAATGGGGCGGAATAGCTTACCGCTTTCCCATCAATGACCCCACCACGGGTACTGCCTTGCATGGTTTCGGGATGGATAAATCGTTCAAAGTGGTAACCGCCCAAACGGAAGGAGAAACTGCGCGCATTGCCTGCCGGTACGAATACGATGGAAAGTTCGACTCCTACCCCTTCCCCTTCGCCATTCAGGTTGATTACGAATTATCAGACCGGGGTGACTTTCGCGTGAGCTACACCTGCTGGAATACCGGTGAGGCCCCGCTACCCTGGGGCTTTGGTTGGCATCCCTATTTTTGCGTAAGCGAAAAAGTGGAGGACACCCGTTTGCAAACTCCTCCACTCGACATGGTGGGGGTGGATGAACAGATGATCCCAACCGGGAAAAAATATGCCTTCACCGATTTTATCCAACCCAAACTGATTGGGGCCACTGTACTGGATAACTGCTTTGTGCCCAGTCAAAAGGACTCGGATACGCTCGAGATCCTGCTCGAAGGAGAACACGGAAAGCTGGCCTACTGGCAGGAAACCGGCGAGGCTAAGCTCAATTATACCCAGTTATTCACACCCCCCGACCGCAAGAGTATCGCCATTGAGCCCATGAGCTGTAATGTGGATGCCTTCAACAACCAGGATGGACTCATCAATCTTCAACCCGGGGAACAGGCATCCGGAAGCTTCGGAGTACGGTTCCAGGCCAGGGATTAGCAGTGTGGTATTGGTCCGAGGTTCAAGGTCCACGGTCCGTGCAGATTGACCGGGAATAGCCCCCCTGTTTTAACTCTTTACCTCATTGGTAATCAATAATAATTCTGAGTTCCCGGTCAGCCTCGTTGGCCCGTGGACCGTGGACCTTGAACCTTGGCCCGCGGCCCTTACTTCCGTACGATCCGATCGATCTGGGAGGCTAGTGCATTGTGGTCTACATTGGAGTTTTTCCGCAACACATTCGACATTAAGGCGACCATGTAGGTGGTGCTATCCGGATGCTCGACGATGGCCACGGAGTTCATGTAATTGTCTACGTTGCCTTGGTATTTGGCACAGGTGTAGCCTTCTTCGGGTTTGCATTTGTAGAGGCTACCCGATTTAAAATAGACGCCCGCATCTTTCAGGGCCGGACTGGCGGCGTAGCGAATGCGCCGATCCGTCATATACATCAGGCGCTTGACTTCCAGGCTGGTCCAGGGATCGATCAACTGGCCGCGCTCCATGGCCACCAGGAATTTCATCATACCTTCCGGGCTGGCCGCACTACCGCCCATGCCGGGGATCATCGCCTTGGCTTCCCGGGTAAAAAAGCTGCCCAGGCGCCATTCGTCATCCTCAATGCCCATGTTGCGCAGGGGTTCGTTCACCACCGACATGGCAATCTCCGACAACCGGGCTTTGGGGGTATTGGCAAAGAAGGAATCCACCTGCGCCTGCGTCATATCGGGATATTTCCTTCCAAACCAGCGCAACAGGACAGCTTCCCGCCAGACCACGCTGGCCGCGCCGTTCGAACTCACCGAAAGCATATGATCCAGCCACTCGTACAGCGAGAAAACGTCACCGGCCTGCAGGATTCGCTTTTGAAAAGCGCCGGTTTCCGGATTGTAAAAAGGAACCGTATGCTCATTGGGAAGGGCCCAGCGACCGGCCGTTACCTGGTGGGTCCGCAGCAAATTGACCCGATCCGACACCGAATCCGGAAAAATGGTCTCCAATTCACACATGAAGCCGGTGATCACCGCGAGTTTGCCCACGCTGCCCGGCTGGAATGTCCGGGTTTCTTTGCGTTGGGCGTAGCGAACGGGCCTGCCGGGCGTAATGTCCAGCAGTGCAACCGCGTAGCTTTCATCCAGATTGGGGAACAAGCCGTTCAGTGCTTTCTGCAGATCGGGATCTGCCGGTGGCAGGCTCCGGATGCTGTCGAACCGCTCACCGGTCAGATTCAGGGTAATACTATCGATCGACCACAGTGCCCCCGGGCCGGGAGGGGTTCCGGCAATCTCTCCGTTAACCACTTTTTGGACCTGGAGCAACCGGCGAATGCCGGTCCGCTCGTATCCATCAATCGGGTAAGGTCGCAGTGAAACAGCACCACTAATAAAAAATAAAAGAAGAAGCAGGCGACGGCTCATGTGGTCGGTATTTGTTATCCCGGATTCCGGACAAGGCGGGTATCCAGGGGAATATTTTCTGTAGGTAATGCGGGCGTGATCGACTCCAGGTACGCGGAGCTAACCGCTTTTTTATTCTCAACGAAGGGACGAACCTGAAACAACCACAATTTATCATCCTGAAAGCCCAGCTCAATATCGAAGGGTCCGTCCGTTTCAATACCTGGTGCGCTGGGCAGTGTCTGCCGGATTTCCTGCGCGATCACCCGCAGGTCGTACACATTCTGGTCGTTGAGAACCGGCTGGTCAAAGCTGGCCGTCTGGCGCTGCGTACCCCCGGTAATCGGCAGTCGATTGTACAGACGCTCGCGGGCAGGTGACAACAACACCAGGGTTTGATCGGCGGTACTCAAATAGGTTTCAGCTGCTTGCCCGTCGACAGCCCCGCCGGCACCACGGCTGAAGGCGATGGTCATATCGCTGTCCTCACCAGTCGTGATCCCCTTGGTGATCATTACCCCGGAATAGTCCACGTCAACACTGGGAATAACCAGAATGGAGGGGAATACATTTTCCGGGTTCAACAGGTATTTTTGGCGCCATTTATAGCTGCGCTCGGTATAAGGCGAAGACCACACATCCCGGATGCCCTGGAAGATCTTTTCGGGGTCGACCACATTAAAGACCGTGAGGTTCAGGCCGGCACCCGTGAATTCTTTCAGGTCTTCCATATTGGTATCACTACGCAAAAACACCGGTACTTCACCCAGTGGTTTTTCGAAAGCGTCCAGCCATTTTTGACGGAAGTCTTCCCGGAAGGCAGGTAATAATTGAATATCTTTGATGGCGCTTCTCAAAGTCCCTAACTGTGCAAGCATAAAGGATTCAATGGAGGCCTCCTCTTGCCCCTGTTCCCGCATTTGATCAGCTTCCGCAAAAACACTTTGCAGGAATTCCCAATAGGAACCATCCTGCCCGGGCATGGGTTGATCGAGGTGCATCCGGAAAATGCCGAACGGAATGACAATCCCTTCGACCACGTGTTCGGGAAACATAGCCTTGAGCTGACCTAAATTCGCAGCCTTTGGACCGCAAACCCGTCCGGAAGCTTCTGCTTGCACGGAACGCATATTGAGCACTTCGCGCTGGTCGAGCTGTATCTTATCGACGGGAACCCGTATCCGGCTCTCATCGCGGGTTTGGGTAGTAAACAGGGCTTGTTCTTCGGCGGTCATGGCACTGGCCCGCTTCAGAAGCACGGTGCCCCGGTTCGATACGGCGTAAAACACCTCCTGTCCGTCCAGTGATTGGAGATCCGACATATTATCCGAGGAGATAACGGCGTTGGGGATGCCCAGGTTCCGGGCCAGGAGTTGTACGTGAGACACCATGTTGCCCTCCGAAACGGTTGCGATGCCGGCCACGGGCTTCAAATCAGACGGAGGGCGGTTAAATACATAGATATGGCCACTATTCACCTCCACTTCTTCCGGTGAACCCGTTACCACGATCAGCTTACCCCGCGCATAGCCGGGATTAATACCGCGCACGGTGGCCGGATTATCCACACCCGTCAGGCGATTTTTCAGATTACCCCGGTCAGCGATAAAATCACCGAGTCGGCCCACGGCCTGTCCCATGGGCAGTAAAGTTGAGGCGCGGATCCGGTCATCGAGGAAGCCGTAAGCCAGGGGCTCAAAAACCTGGTATTGCTCTACCGTTTCACCGTAGACGGCCCGCGTCATATTAGCCCCCCATTCGACCACACTGCGTGCCCGCTCCAGGTGTTGCTGCAAATCGGAAAGTCCTATCTGGTCCCCGTCGGGCCGATTGACGTACTCCCGGATCATTTGCCATTCCCAGGACTCGACGAATCCGCTTCCGGCAGCGGAGAGGCCCAGATAACATATCTTTTCCAGCAACTGGTCGAGTTCGGTGGGTGCCCAGTTGGCGGCCTCCCGGAAGACCATCTCTTCCAGCCCAAGGGACAGATCGAATAGTGCCAGCCTGGCTTTGCCGCCCTTAACTTCATTTACTGCCTGGCGGATTTCCCACATTTGCTCGGCCGCACCGATCAGGATAGTAGCGCTATTCGTTTCCCCTTCAACCTGATCGAAGAAGGTCGACAGCTGTCCGCGGATAGGAGCATCGGCAGGTAGCTGGTCGAGGAGCTTGGTTAATTCCCGAATATCCACCGGAGCGAAGGCGACCTCCATATCGGCCAGCAATTGATCCATCTGTTCCCGCTGTTTTGCTGACATGCGGGTACGGTGAGTATCTAAAAACCGACGTACCCGGGATATATCAGCAGCTTCGGGCTGCCCGTGGATCTTGACGCGCAGATCCTGAAACGCCGGGTAGGCATCCGAAACAGCTTTCGAGACGGCGCGGATGCGGAGGGTACGGTTATCATCGAGCGAGTGCGGGATATCACGTACCGCCTGACGCACCAGAAAATAGTGTTGCTCCAGGGCCTCATCCCGATCCAGCAACCAGGTCAGGAACGCCTGTCCCCAGGCCTGCTCATCCTCGGCCTGGAACGCACCGCGGTAATACTGACCACGCCGCAGGATCCAGCCATCATTCACCGCCATCAGATATTTACCGAGTTGGTATTGTTTGAGCCGGGATTGGCGCTGGCCTGCATCCCAGAAATCCTGGTATTCGGTAGTTGATAAGATCTGCCCCAGAAAAAGGTGTTCGTTCTCGGCCAGGTCGATTACGCGCTCCTTATAACGGGCACGTTGTACTCCGCCCGGTTCCTCGCATCGCTCCTGAGGCAGGGCCATCGTACCGTCGGGACAAAACCATCGAATATCCCGGTACGGGCCACGCGGATCTTGTTGAAAGGAAACCACCAGTTCCCGCAGGGCTTCCGGTGAGGTATTCTGAGCGCTGGACAGGCAGGGCAGGAAGAAGAGCCCTGACATTGCAAAAATCAGGAAAAAACGTTTCGGGGACATCATGCGACTTTTTGCTTTTGCGAAAGCAATATTTTTGTGGGCTTGGTAGCCCTGATAAGATAAACAATTATCCATTGCCTTGCCGGCAAAAGTCACTGACAAGGAGGTAATGACACCAAAAACTTTAAGACTTTTTTAAAGGCCCGGGGTCACATTTTTTTGTGCGTTACACCCAAAAAAAGAACAACTTGCGAGAATGTTTTGCCGGGTCGTGTGCCGGGCGACAAAAAAGAAAATCTCTTTGAAAACTACGGGCATTTTTTTGCTTGCATTGTTTGCCTTTCTGGCAAACGGAACGGCACAAAGCCGGTCCCGGTCTAACCTTCCCCTTCGTCCCGAAAACCACTCTTTTTATCCACTGCGGGATCAAGTCGATCCCACCCTGGAAAAGGCCCTCCTGCGGCAACTTAACCGCAATCCCCACTGGCAGGAGCTGATCGCCCGAAAACATATGTCGGTAGGCCTCGTCGACCTGAGTAACCCCCATCAGGTACGGTTTGCCCGCATTAACGGCAACGAGATGATGTACGCTGCCAGCCTGCCCAAAATTGCCATCCTGCTGGCTTCAATGGATGCCATTGAAAAGGGCGAATTATCCGACACACCCGAGATCCGCCGGGATTTGCGCATTATGATCAGTAAATCGGATAACCAGGCTTCTACCCGGATGATCGACCGGCTGGGATACGAAAAGATCGCCAAGGTACTGACCGATCCCAAGTACGAATTGTACGACGAGGAATACGGTGGTGGCCTTTGGGTTGGCAAACGTTACGCTGCTTCCGGTGCCCGCTATCCCGATCCTATTCAGGGCCTGAGCCACGCGGCGACCGCGTCCCAGGTGTGCCGCTTTTACTACCTCCTGATAAACGGTCGACTGGTTAGTTATCAGCGTTCTAAAGAAATGCTCGATCTCATGGGAAACCCCGAGTTGCACCACAAATTTGTGAATACCCTCGACCGCCTGCATCCCGAGGCAAGGTTGTACCGAAAATCAGGATCCTGGAGGGAATTCCATTCGGACAGTATTCTCGTCTGGGGGCCAAAAAACCGGTATATCCTGGTGGGTTTGCTACAGAATCCGGAAGGCGAAATGATACTCCGCCAGTTGGTGCAGGAAGTTGAAACCGTCCTGCATCAGACACCAGCCTCCGCGAGCCGGTAAGATCCCGTACTAAATACAGATTCCGGCACCAAAAAAATCGCGCCGGAATCTGTATTTTCACCCCCAGTTAAGTCTATGTAAGCACATCCCTATGAGTAACAAGGTCGAACCGACCTGGCAGCCCTTTTTCCGGCGTGTATTCGATATTCGCACCGGTGAGACCTCCCGCGCTTTGCTCATGCAATTACTGATCTTCCTGATCATCACCACCTTGCTCATTGTAAAACCCACCGCCAATGCCCTGTTTATCTCCGAACTGGGCATTGATCAGTTACCGGTTGTCTTTTTGTTGGTAGCGATAATAGCCGTTTGGGTAATACGGCAATACACCAGGGTTTTGTTGGGGCGAACGCTGTCTCAGGTTATGCAGGGCACCCTTGCGGTATCCGCCTTGCTCTTGATCTCATTCGGTATAATGCTCCGGGCAAATCTGCTCAGTGGCGGCATACTGTACATTTTCTATGTTTTTGTAGCCTTGCTTGGATTGCTGACAGCCTCCCAATTCTGGATACTTGCCAATATGGTCTTCAATGCCCGGGAGGCGCGAAGGCTATTTGGCTTCATTGGTTCGGGGGCTATCGCCGGGGGTATTTTCGGCGGTTATCTTACATCCTGGCTCGCGCCCCTTCTGGGTAGTGAAAACCTGCTTTTTTGTGCGGCCTTTTTGCTCATTGCCTGCTTACCCATAGTGCGGTGGGTGTGGCGCCGCCACGTCACGGAATACCAAAACGAACCCCACCGCCAACGGGCTAAACAAGTATCACACCCCGCCATCAGCCCGTGGCGACTTATCCGGCGATCAGCTCATTTGAGCTACCTTGCTGCCATCACCGGAGTATCCGTTTTGGTAGCTAAACTCGTCGATTATCAATTCAGCGCAGTAGCTGCCGCCCGTATTGAAGATCCCGACGCCCTGGCTGCCTTTTTTGGTTTCTGGTTATCCAATCTGAATGTCGTCTCCCTGCTGGTACAGCTTTTTATTACCCGCCAGGTGATGCGTTCACTGGGAGTTGGCTGGGCCTTGTTTTTTCTCCCGGCAGGTATTCTTATCGGCTCCCTACTGATTTTTGTAAGTCCGCAATTGTGGTCGGCCATTATTCTCAAGATCAACGACGGCAGCCTAAAGCAATCTGTCAACAAAGCCTCCATGGAATTATTGGCCCTCCCGATCCCCAGGGATATCAAGAACCAAACCAAGACTTTCATTGACGTTACTGTCGATAGTATTGCTACCGGATTGGGTGGATTGATCCTGCTCATCGTTGCGAGTTTACTCAATGTCCCTATCCGGTATATCAGTTTGATTACCTTATTGCTGATTGGCTGCTGGGGTTACCTGGCCTGGAAGGTTCGTGGCGAATATTTAAAAACGTTCAAACAACAAATATTACAACCGGACTCCGGCACCAAACCCGGCAATCACCCAAACCTGCAGGACGGTTCCGTATTAGACGGGCTGGAAAAAGTCCTGTGGTCAGGCAAGGACAAGCAGCGAATATTTGTGCTGAAAAAGCTATTAGATGTCAAAGATCTGCGTTTCCTGGAGCCCGTTACGGCCCTGGTCCAGCATTCCAATCCCGAAATCAGGCTGGGAGCCCTGAAGTGGTTATACCTTATTCCCGGAGAAGATCTGGTTAAGCAGGTCAGACCCCTGATTCACGATCCTGATCAACGAGTCAAAGTGGTTGCTTTTGAGTATTTGATCCTGCACGATCCGGCCATGGCACCTGCCCGATTACACCAATTCCTACACCATGACGACCCTAATGTCCGGGGAGCGGCACTGGTAGGTCTTGCAGAAGAAACCCTGGGAAACGCAGTGCTGCGTCAAACTTATTCACTGGAGAAACACCTGCAGGAATGGAAAGCGGAAACAGACCGGTTGAACGACCCTGCGCTGGTTGTCTTTTACCGTAAGGTGCTGCTGAAGGCTATTAGTAAAGCCCGGTATTCGCCCTATTACCCGGTCATTACCGACGGCCTGAATGATCCGGATTTTAACCTCGTCCGTGAAGCCTGTCGTGCAGCGGGTAACGTACTCCATAAATCCCATCAGGAATCCCTATTGGCCCTCCTCGAAAAACCGCAGGTGCGAGGGGAAGCCATCGCAGCCCTTTCCTTATTTGGACGATCCTTATTACCTGCCTTACGGCAAAAAGCCAGGGATGGCGGTACTCCGATCGACATTTTTCGGGCATTGCCTTTAATTGCCGAGACCATTGTTGATCAGGAATCCGTACAGACGCTGTTTGAGTGGTTGGATTCGGAAGACGCTGTAGTACGCCTTGAGTCCTTACGAGCCCTTAATACCCTGCGCATGAATGCCCCCCGACTAAAATTTGAGGCCAAAGATCTCTACCCCCGCATATTGGGGGAAGCGAAACTTTATCAGAATACCCTGGCGGCACTCTACACTCAAACCATCAGCGACGATGAACATTCGACGGACCCGGTCTTGCGGGAAGCGCGGCAGGCATTAATCAAAGTGTTGGAGCGAAGACTGGATAACAACCTAGAACGAATTTTCCGATTGCTGGGACTACGCTATGACCCGGCGGATATTATTCCCATCTACCGCAACATCCAGGGCCAGCAACCTGACCTCCGCTTAAATGCACTGGAATACTTAGACAACCTTCTGGAACCAAACTTAAAACGGATACTTATCCCTATTGTCGAATCGGCTATCCTGGAAATACTGTCCGAAGAAGCTATACGACGGCTTAACGGAAAAGTCCCCGGGGAAGAAACCTGCCTGCTCCAACTGTTGAACGGACGTGACTTGCGGACTAAACTTGCGGTAATTTACCTGATGGCTCAATTAAAAAGCCCCGTGTACCAGAGGGCATTAGAAGAACTCCCGGCGAACACCCACGCGAAGGTCGTGGCTGCTGCCAAAAAAGCACTCAGTACCTGGACCTAGCTATGAACGTGGGTGCTGGAGGCTCGGTTTTTGCGTCTTCTCCATCTCGAACCTGCTTGTTCACCATAAAAGGCAGATTCGAGATGGCCCCTAATGAATCAGAGCTATATCACCGGTAATCGTTTTTTCTTCCCCGTTAGTGAGTCGGTAGGACAGCCGGTATAAATACACGCCCGGATCCATCTTTTTTCCTCCGAAATGACCATCCCAGCCAATACCTTCTTCGTTGGGCTGAAAGGCATTGCGCTGGTACACGCGGGTGCCCCAGCGATTGTATATCTCAAAGAATTGAAGTTCCTCTACCTGTCGCAGATCCCCGTAGATGACCAGGCGATCGTTGATGTTATCTCCGTTAGGCGAAAAGGCCGAGGGTACGTAAATAGCTGCTTGCCGGTCGAGGTCGATATCGACGCTGATAATGTCCGTACAACCGAACACATCGTCGATCCGCAGGCTGAGTTTTCCGGGCTTCAAGGCGTGAATTTCCGGAGTCAGGCAATCAGCGCACGATAATTGATCGGCGGGGAACCATTCCAGTTTTTGGATGAGGTTTTCGGGAATATTGAGTTCGGGAACGATAGTGCGGCGTTCTCCCAATTCAAGTTTTAGCCGCTTTGGCAAAGTGGCCATCTCATCAGTAAAAGCGGGCATGACAAAGTTTTGCCGGAAGGTGCACCCGGCTGCATCCTCAATGAGCAGCTCATACTCTTTCCCCGCTTCCAGCTGGTAAAAAATGGAATTATCCTGAAAGGGGCCTCCGTCAATGGAATAAAAGTAGGGCGGCGTACCCCCACTGGCTGAAAAGACTGGTCGGTTACCGCCTATCTCCCGGCAACTGAAAGTCAGGGGTTTCAACTCGGGAGGTTGATTGAGTTCTACCTCCAGCTCTGTTTCACAGTTATTGGCATCGGTAATAGTACAGGCATACATGCCGGCTACGAGTTGAGTCGGAGTCGGCGTATCGGGAAGTGACTGACTCCACCGGAAGGTGTAGGGAGCCGTTCCGCCGGCAATACTGACGCTGAGTTCCCCATCGTTGAAGCCGAAGCAGGAGGGTGGTACCGTTTTCGCCAATGTTTGCAGGTGGTAGTTTCGAAGTTCAGCCGTCCCCACAACGGTCCCTTCACAAATATCATCGTTAAAACTGGTGACGGTAATGACCCCCTCCTGTTCCACTTCCAGCGGGTACGTATTTCCCGAAAAATTAGTGACAGTCTGCAGTGGAAAGGTGTCGATCCGGTACGTAAACGAAAACGGTGGTGACCCCGACAGGGCCAGGTCGAAAACTCCTGGATTACCAATACATTCTTCGAGGGTTTCACCGGGCAATCGCAATACGGGGGCTTCCCGCAATCGTATCCAGACGCTATCCTGCAGGGTGCGCCCACAGGCATCAGTTAAGGTATATGACCAGGCCTGATCACCCTCCGGCATGATAGTGATGGTAGAATCCCTGGATCCGGTTTCCCACTCGTAGGTATAACCGGGAATACCGCCTGCGGGAATAATGCTCAGGTCGAAGGCATCTCCGACACAAATAAAACGATCGAATAGACCGGACTCCAGCGGCGGCGGGTCCTCAATATATAACCGGGCGGTATCGCTGATACAGGCACAGGGAAAATCCAGTTCCAGGAAAAGAGTCTCGGTACCCTCGTAATTATCATCCACCAGCAACTGCACCGGGATATCTACGAAGGGTTGGCCCGCGGGAATAGTTGCCGACCGTGGCAGTGGTGCAAAATCTTCGTCCACCACTGCCGTACTTTGCTCCGACACCTTCAGTCCGATGGAGATGGAATCGGTGAGATCTTCCGGATTGAGGCGGTTTAACCGGAAAAAGCCGTAATCACAACCTTCGGGAATCGTATCGGAGCCAGTGGTTGCACGAGCCTGCAGATTAACAGCACCACCAATATTGAAACTCTCAGCCTCCAGAAAAACGGCCGAATCGTAGTGCGGATCACTTACATCCGCGACCACCAGGCGCAGGTGATAGGTTTCGCAGGGTATCAGATTGAGGGTTGCCGTGAGTACCTGAGTGAAGCCGTCGTACTCAATATTCTGGCGGGCCGGGTTATCCGGGTCGTATTCGATTCCGCAGTTTTCGGAGTCCGTACGGTTGGTGTTGTTGATGTAGAAATCGGAATTCGATTCGTGGTTGACCGTATTGATGGAAACGTAATCATCGGTGCCGGGAATCAGGGCCACATTCATCGATTGATTCGAAAACTCGCCTTCAATACCCGGCCCACTGACAAAGAACCCAAATACGTCGTTGAAGATCTTACCGACAAATTCACAATATTCTTCGGAGGCAAACACGTAGCGGAAGGTAACGACACTATCCAACGGTACAAAGTCAAACTCCAGTGCAACGGCATCCCGGATTGGCGCCGAGGTCAACTGATTTAGGTCGCGATCGCCGTTATTGGTGCGGAAATTCCCGCTTTCCTTACCCGAACTATTGGGCCCCTCGGCATTGTCGATGGGACCGGTAGCCAGAATGATTCCCCGGTCGATCCCCATAATATCCTGACCACCTTCAAAATAGCCAACCCCTTTTTCGTGTCCCGCGTACTGAATGTTAAAAATATTCTTGCAGGCCCCTCCGACGAAGATATCTTGTACCAGGCTTTCGACTGTGTACTCACTACTAGTGGTAATCCCCTGATTAGCAAAGCGCTCCGACCCTGCTATCCGGGGCCAGGCAACGGTAGCCAGCATCAACACACTTACCAGTCCAGCCTTTGCGTACATACCTGTTATTTGTGTGATTTGCGAATGTATTGGAACGAGGTGCGGGAAGGTACCTGCACGTACAGACTCTTTCCGAAATGGAGAGGTCCGGAAGGATTTCGGACGAAGATCGTCAAACCAACGTTCAAAGTAGCACTTTTTCTGCTAGAACGGAAAGAGGTTAACACTTTGCGCATTACATTTATCTTAATGTGTAATTAATGCCCAAAACCTTTCGTCGTATTTGTTAATTTCCTAAATTGCCTAAGGCTTATCTAAATTGCCCAGGCAACTGAAGATTACCCAATTAGAGGTAGTCTAACGTAAACCAAACTCCGACTTTTACCGTATATTCGCATTGATTCCTTTGCGAATCTACCCCCCACAGCTTCTGGCCAACCCGCCAGTATGAATAAAACAGCTTTGAGTATAAAAAATTACGGCTATCCATCTGACTGGTTTCGATGTCAGGCGATCATTTCGTTTGCGGTCGATTTTCCGGTCTGAACGAGTCTGTGTTAATGGACTTTCCCACGGGATCCGGAGGTGTATCACGTAAAAACGGTTGTGGTACCCCGTAGGAGCCCTTTTTGGCATTGATTTCAATTCGATCATCAAACAGGACCACATGAGACCGAGCTGTTTACTAGCCTTTTTGTGCTTTCTACTGGCAACAACGCCTGCTATCTCGCAGGACCGCGAATGCGGCGGACGGGAAACTATTCGAATTTTCGACGGGGACGCCAACCAGGTAACCTGCGAATCGTCGGCTACCGGCGTCATCGAATTCCGCCTGTCCTCCTTTGCAACACCGTTCGTAATGGTGGCAACGGACACCGATAACATTATACAGGCAATTACGCGGAACAATAAAATCGACTTTTCCGAACTGGGTCCGGGCGCGTATCGCGTTTACGGCCTGTTTTTCAAAGGCAATCTATTAGCGGAGCCAGGCATGTCGCTCGACACCTCCCGCCTGTCGGACTATTGCTACGGAACGACCCGCAACTTTGTCCCGATCAATACCCAGGAACCCGAAGCAGGCATGATTTCCGACCTCAACGGACTGGGCACCCGGTACATTTGTCCCGATGATCAATCCGATGTCATCGCCTTTGAACAGACCGAAATCGTGGGCTCATTCACCTACGCCATTACGGATACCAACGATGTGGTGGTAGCTATACCCGATTCCAACAGTTACGACTTTAACACCCTCGACCAGGAAACGTCCAGGGTATACGGAATCGCTTACATTGGCAACCTGACGCTGAATATTGGCGACACCATCAGCTCGTCGGCCACCCTGAGCGATGCGTGCTTTGATATCTCCGACAACTTCCTGGAGGTGATCCAGACAACCCCGGAGGCCGGTACGGTGCAACGAACCAATGGGGAGACCACCGCGCTGCTCTGTCCGGGTGAGGAAGCTATGCTGGCCATCGAGAATCTCGATGCTGCACCTACTCCATTCACACTGGTCCTGACGGATGGAGACGATGTGGTGATTGAGGTACTGGAAACAAATACCGTTGATTTCGGCACCCAGGATCCGGGGAGTTACCGCATTTACGGAGTCTCCTTTACGGGCAACCCCAGCATTAATGCGGGAGACACCCTTTCGTCCGCTACCCTGAGTGATGATTGCTTTGATATCAGTGACAACTTTGTGGAAGTGACCATTCAATTCGTGGAAGGCGGCCAGGTAAGCCTGGAAAATGGTAGCCGGATGACTGAGGTCTGTGTACAGGATGGAGAAGCTGACGAGTTGATCTTCGTAAACAACAGTACGGCCGAAGATGCCAGCTATATATACATCCTCACCAACGAAGACAATGAGGTGATCCTGCCGTTGTTTGGGGACCGCATCGACTTCGACGTTGATCTCATCACCGGGGTTAACCGGGTCTGGGGACTGTCCTATACCGGTGAATTCAACCTTTCTACCGGGCAGGACATTATGGCCTCTACCCTGTCGGACGGTTGCTTTAACCTGTCTTCGACCTTTGTTACCATTATCAAATCCCGGGTTATCGGCGGCGAGATCAGCCTTCCCGATAGCTCCCTGACGGCCCAGATATGCCCGGAGGGACAAGCAGATACCTTGTCGTTCGTCACTTCCGGTTCCAGTACCGGCGACTACGCCTACATTGCCACCACTACCGATGGGCGAATAGTGGAGGTTTCAGCCGACACCCTCCTGGCCATCGGAACGATAGCGGCTGATTCCCTCAACATTTATGGCCTGGCCTATTCCGGTGAGCTGCAGGCCACCGAAGGACAATTCATAACGGATGCCGCCCTTTCGGATGCCTGCTTTACGCTTTCGCAAAACTCCGTACTCGTAACGGCCGTCCGACCCAATACCGGCGCCATTGCCCTCGTAGGCGGATCGACTGATACGTTGCTCTGCCCGGAAGGTATGGGCACTGCTTTGCCCGTGCTTGCCCCCGATGCTTCCGGCGGGACGACCATCTCGATCCTGACCGATACCGCGGGTACCATAATAACTATCCAGGAGGGACTCGACTTTTCGTTGCCCGCCGGTCTGGAGCAAGGTAACTACCAACTGTGGGCAGCCACCTATACCGGCACGCTGACCCTGGAGGCGGGACAATCGCTGGCGGAGAACCCTGTCTCGAATGATTGTTTTGCCCTCAGTATGCAGGGAATAAACATCCGCTGGGAAGCACCGTTTGCCGGTGACCTTTCTTTTACTGACGGAAGCGATTCAGTAGTGTTTTGCGCCCAGAATGGTCTGGCGGATAGCCTGAGCTGGTCCGTTTCCGAGTCAGCGGGTGGTTCATTGACCTATTTGCTTACCGACACGACCAACCAGATCGTAGCCGTTTCCGACAACGCCTCGATGGATGCCGATACGCTTTCTCCCGGCATCTACCGCATCCACGCTCTGGCCTACACTGGTAATCTGACAGCCATTCCGGGGCAGGACGCTACCAACACCGCACTATCCGATGAATGCTTCCAGCTGGGCACTAACTTCCTGACACTGGACGCCATCCAGCCGGCTGGTGGCACCGTGAGCCTCTCGGAAGGCGGAGCCGTATTCTGTAGTGGTGATGGAACACCTGATGTCTTAAAATTCGCCGCTACGGGAGCCACTCCGCAGGCCAACTACATCTTCCTGGTAACCGATACCGCCGATGTATTTCTGTTTGATCTGGGCGATAGCACCAGTTTTGACTTTGAAACCCAATTGGGCGGAAATATGAAAGTTTGGGGATTATCCTATACCGGTAATCTGACCCTGGAGGACGGAGATACGGTAACCAACGCCAATCTTTCGGATGACTGTTTCAGCTTGTCCGCAAATTCGGTACTGGTGGAACGCCAGGAAGTTGATGGCGGCATGGTCAGTACCGATGATGGTCGCACCACTGCTTACGCCTGTACCGGCGATGGTAATCCGGATGAACTCACCTTTGTGAACGATGGAGAAAGTGCCGGTTCGGAGTACCTGTACGTGGTAACTACCGATAATGACCTGGTTGTTGCCACGCTTAGTGGAAACATGCAGGATTTCGAAAATACAGGCTTCACAGAACTTCGGGTGTACGGGGTTTCTTACGCAGGTAACCTCGCTGCTTCAATCAACGGAAACATTCGGGATATTGTCTTCTCCGACGGTTGCTATGAGCTATCTGATAATTTTGTGACGGTGGTCAGGGATCAACCGGAGGCCAGCCGGATTTCCAATCTGGCGGGAGAATCGGAGGTTACCTTCTGCCCGGGGCCCGATGGCGACACCCTTAATCTTTTCCAAACCAGCACATCTTCCGCTGGCTACGTATACCTGTTAATGAACACCGATAATGTGCTTTTGCAAATTATCGAAGAGAATGCGCTGGATATGGCACCCCTGGAGGAAGGAGATTATTTATTGGTTGGTGTTTCCTACACAGGCCAGATCCTGATCAATGAAGGAGACACTATTGATCCCGCTACGACAATCATCAGTGATAATTGCTTCGTAGTCAGTGACAATGTCATGACCTTGCGCAAGGGTGGCCTGGTCGACGGGGGTATGCTGATGACTTCCAGCGGCGATCTCACCTTTTACACCTGCCCGGGAGACACCATTGGCGATGCGGTGGTCGTTCTCGCTCCCAGCGATACGCTGGCTGCTGAATACCGTCTGATCATTACTGACGAGAACGACCGTATTGAGTTTCCGGACGTAGAAAACCCGGTGATTGACTTTAACCGGGCTGATCCCGGAATCTACCGCGTATACGGTGTAAGTTTTACCGGTAACTTCATTCCGCAATTTAACCAGGATCTCTTCGGTGGAGATATTTCGTCGGAGTGCTATGAACCCTCGGGGAATTTCATTGAGATTTTTAATTTCACCCCCAGCAGCAGCCTGGTCAGTACGTCTGACGGTTTGACCGAAGTGTCCGCTGACGGCAACGCCACTATTGATTTCTCACAACAGGGAGCCACGCCCCTGTCGGCCTATCGCTACCTGCTGACCGACACCGATAATACGGTTATCCAGGTCATTGAAGACAGTACACTGGTAACCGACACCCTGGCGGAAGGGTCGTACCGGGTTTGGGGACTCAACTATACGGGTAACCTTTTGGCGGAAGCCGGAAGCCAGGCCGATGCCGACTTGCTGGCCGATAATTGCTTTATCCTTTCCGATAACTTTGTCAGTTTATCAGTGGGCAATCCGGTACCGGGAGCCATACAGACACCGGTGGCTACAAACCGTCACCTGCGCTTGTCACCCAACCCGGCCACCGACCACCTGCAACTGCAATTCGCGCTGGAACAGCGTGATCTTTCCAAAGATGTACGCCTGCAAATCATTGACCTCACCGGTTCGGTGATTATCGACCGGGAAGTCGGTGTGGTACTTGGCAGCAATCGCCTTGATGTATCCATTGACCAACTGGAGCAGGGCATGTACCTGGTACGCCTGACCAATGGGAAGACGATCCATCAGGGTCGTTTCCTGAAAGCACGGCCATGATCGGGCGTTTCTTATCCCATTAAGAAAGGCTCATTCCGATTGGAATGAGCCTTTTTTAGGCTGGGCGGGCTGGTTCCTAATTCAACGTGAGGTTGGGCTCGAATGATTTCGTAAAATTCAGATAATCAAGGCCCAACCTCCCGGTACAGAGTATTAGGTAGTAGGTAGAAAGACTTCCTTTAACCTCTATACCCTACACCCTATACCCTATACCAACTACTCTATACCCTTTACCTAATACCCCCCCTATTCTTATACCCACCGGACAAAAGAAAACCGGCTGCCCCCAAAAGGAAGCAGCCGGAAGTGTGTGTTCAGGATCGTGCTGAAACAGCGCGTTAGTTGCTAATGCGCTTACGCTCTTTGATCCGGGATTTCTTACCAACCAGATCCCGCAGGTAATACAACTTGGCACGACGTACCTTACCGCGCTTCAGAAGCTTGATCTCGGTGATATTGGGCGAAGTCATTGGGAAGATACGCTCCACGCCGATACCATTGGATACTTTACGTACCGTGAAAGTGCGGGTAGATCCTTCACCTTTGATCTGGATAACGTTGCCGCGGAAATCCTGGATCCGCTGCTTGTCACCCTCAACAATTCTATAGCTGACTACAATATTATCGCCGGGACGAAAATCCGGAAAGTCTTTCTTTTCTGACAGCTGCTCGTGGACAAAATTAATTGCATCCATCATTCTATGGTTTAAAATGTGACTCGTCTTGTATTAGCCGTGCAAAGGTAAGTGTTTTTTCCAAAAAAACCCAGCCCAAGTTTTAGAAGCTGATGGTTTATTAAAAAAAACGTGAGGTTGGGCACTGACATATCAATAAAGTGATGATAGTCAAAGCCCAACCTCCCGGTATAGAGTAGAAGGTATAGGGTATCGGGGGTAAATCGTGTCTTATACCTGACACCCATTACCAAATACAACGTGAGGTTTTGACATTCAGCTGTTTAGCAAAACACCTTAGCCCCAACCTCACGTAAAAAAACCGGGTGCTACCGAATCAGGGTCGCGAATTGCTTGTACTCAAAGGGCTCTCCGCGCGGACCGTTAAAGGTCACCAATACAACGTAGACCCCTGCGGGTGCGTCCTGACCAGTATTAAAGGTGCGCCCGTTCCACCCGGTGAGTGGGTCAGTCGCTTCGAAGACCTTTTGTCCCCATCGGTTCCAGATGCTCATATTGAAGTTCCGGGCTCCCTTCATGATCCCTACGCCCACATACTCATCATTGACCGAATCGGCATTCGGACTAAACGCATTGGGCAGGAAGAAACGGACCTCCGGCCGTACATCGACCAGGCGGGCCAGGGTATCGACACAACCCGACGGGTGCGTAACCCGCTGGGTAACCACGTACCGCCCGGTATCTGGAAAGGCAAAGGTCGGACTGCGTTCCCGGGAAGTACCAGCGCCCCCAAAGTCCCAATTCCAACTGTTGGCATCCTCCGATTCATCGAAAAAAGACACGCGGGAATCCAGGTTGGTCGGCACGTCGGGGGTGAAGCTAAAACCCGCCATAGGCGAAGGCGATACACGGATCAGATCCGGGAAGGTGGTATCCGTTTTACAGCCAATTGGCGAGGTGATAGCCACGTCGACCGTAAACAAGCCAGGATCCGGGTAGGTATAGGTGGGGCTGATCACATTACTGGACCCTCCGTCGCCAAAATTCCACTCAATATCATAGGTGGAATCAATCGGGAATGATAAATTATTGAAAAACACCCCCAGGGGCTGGCAACCATCGAAGGCACTGGGCGCCACCACAATCAGGTTGGGTACCGGGAAATAAGACACCTCCTGTATCGACGTAGCTTCGCATTGATTGGTATCACGTACGGTCAAAGATACCGGAATATCTCCCGGGCTTCGGTAAAGATGTTCAGGATTTTGCTGGTTTGAGGATTCTCCGTCACCGAACGCCCATTCCCATCCCGTAATAAATTGACTGCCACTTTCCGACCGGTCGGTGAAGACCACCGGGTTCGCCTGACAAGTATCATATTCATAAGCGAAATCAGCCGTGATATCCGGGTAAATATTGACGGTGATCAAAGCCGTATCGCCACATTCCGTGTCGGGATTGAGGATGAGCGTGCCCGAATATTCCCCAATGCCGGGGAACGACAAGGTAGGCTCCCATTCCCGGGAGGTGACTGTTTCACCCTCAATATCGAAGGACCACTCGTATTCCCGGATAAACCGTTCCTGGTAACTTTGATTGATGAACGACACATCAGTGACACCACAGGAATTCACCTGGTACAACTGGTCTTCAAGCTCTTCATCCTCAATCAGCAAATCCTCTTCAATATCCGCTACGACCTGTGGATCACAACTGGCCACGTTGAACTGGAAATCCCGGAAGGTCCGGCTCATAAGTACGCCATCCCGGAATTCACTCACGCAAACCCCGACCACGAATTGCCCCTGGACGGTGGGGGTTCCGGTGATCATTCCTGTATTCGGATTGATCTCAATGGTTGGCCGGCCGGCCAATGGCTTATCGAAGGTATAGGCAGGTGCCCGAAAGGTTACTTGGCGGTACGGGGG
Organism: uncultured Saprospiraceae bacterium; assembly: GCA_964342305.1. Classification (GTDB taxonomy): domain Bacteria; phylum Bacteroidota; class Bacteroidia; order Chitinophagales; family Saprospiraceae; genus DT-110. Next base: position 84,980 of record CAYFGK010000006.1, read on the forward strand.
CGGACAACCGGGTTGGGGGGCCGCTCCCTGGCAGGTGTTGACAATGTCGGCCCTTGTTCCAAATGCACCACCACCGCCGCCATCCAGCGGTGCGCAAAATTCATAGACCAACTGATCCCCATCACTATCGATGGCGCTATGATCGAACATCAGGGGCTCATCCGCACAGATAATGGTGGGTGGGAATTGCTTAAAACGAGGGCTGGAATTACAAACAGCCTGTGCTTCGGGGGTAAGTTCAACGGTATAGGTCGATCCCTGGTCGCGCGGGTTGATGAGGTTACTGATGGTGACATTCCGGCAACAGCGCTGGTAGGTGATGTGGTAGGACTGTTCACTGACCGGAAGTTCGGCTTCCCAAACGTAGGTCCCTTCCTCTACCCGCACGTCGGGAGGTATGAGGCAGGGATAGTCCGGTTTTTCCACCTCTACGATGGGCAACTGCAGGCGGGCCCGCACGACAGCGTAGGCCGAGGCCTGGGTTAAGCCCGCACAACCGGTGGGGGGACAACGATAAATACCTATGACTACCTCCTGGTCCAATTCGGCACCGCCCTGCGTATTCCCGTCGCGGTACACCTTCATCGTGAACCGGTAACGGCCATTGCCCAGGCATTCGTAGGTAATCCCTCCCCCGACAATGTGCAGGGCCAAGAGGTCCGAAAAAGGCAGTAACAAACAAAACAGTACAGGTAGTAGTCGCTTGAACATAAGTATTGTGGGTATTCTTTTGCCGAAAGGCTAAAACCAGCCTATCTGACCAAATTTACAAGACCTTTCTTTTGAATGCGATCCCCTTCCGGTCCTAAAAAAGTCATGTAATAGACATAAGCACCTTGAGGAAGCGGTTCGCCCGTACTCAGATGGGTACCATCCCACCCCTGATTCGGGTCCCGAGTGTAAAAGATACGATCTCCCCAGCGGGTAAAGACCGCAAATTCAAAATCTTCCAGTCCGCCGCCGGGTCCGAAACCCCGAAATACATCATTGCGCCCGTCGTTGTTAGGCGAAAAGGCGTTGGGTACATAATAAGCAACTACGGGCAAAATGCTAAGCACCTGGCTCACCGAATCGGTACAACCGTTGCTACTACCCACCGTAAGTACGATCCGGAAGCTCCCCGAATCGGGAAAGGTAAAACTCGGCGCTTCCTCCATAGAAGTTCCCAGACCGCCAAAATTCCAGGAATACGAATCCCCACCCTCACTGGTGTTGGCGAAGTCAACGGTGCTGTTCAGCGTAGTGGGGGGATCCGGCGAATAGGTGAACCCTGCCGTGGGCGCTTCCCGCACCGTAATGGGGTTGGCAAGGGTAGCAGATACCTGGCAACCATTGGGCGCACTGACCTGAAGTGAAGGCGTATAGGTTCCCGGCGAGTAGGTATAGACCGGACTTGGATCAGTACGGACCGAACCATCGCCCAGGTCCCAGGTAATAGTATAATCAGTGGTCAGTGGGGGCAGATCAGATGATAAGGTGGTCTCTTCCGGCAAGCAAACATCCATTGAGGATACGGCAATGGAGGTCGTGGCCGGTAAGGGATAGTAATCGATCGTCTGAATGGTGGAATCTACACAGCCATTGTCGTCCGATATTACCAGCGTGACCTGGCGCGTTCCGGCCGTTGCGTAGGTATGGGAAGGATCGGCTTCAGAACTGGTGGATCCGTCACCAAAATCCCAGGCATAGGTCGGATTCGAAGCTACCTGAGATTGATTGGTAAACGAAATAGCCCCTTCATCACATCCCGGATCAACGAAGGTAAAATCCGCCGCCAGGCTCGACAGCACATTTACGGAAACCTGAGCAGAATCCATACATCCGGTGGTTGTAGCCACCAGCAACTGCCCGGTATAGGTACCGGCATCGGGAAAACTGACGACCGGACTCCACTCCTCGTATACGCGGGTATTGCCGTCAACCTCAAATTCCCAGCGGAAGGATTCCACATTCTCCTGTCCCTGACTCTGATTATCGATGGTGATATTCCCGGCGCTACAGCTATTCAGCACGAATGTACCATCGGGGGCTACCTCGTCGCTAGAAATATCAATGGTAATGGGACGCTCACATTCCGTTACCAGAAACTGAAAGTCGCGCCGTACTTCCGACAACAAAACATTATTAGCATCGTACTCCGCGACACAAACCGTGACTACAAATTGACCGCTCTGCATGGGTACACCGGTGATCAACCCCGTATTCTCGTCAATCTGGAAGTTGGAATTCTGGCCAAGCGGATTGTCGGCCGAATAGGTAGGCTGCACAAAGGAGACCTCCTCGAAGGGTGGCGGATTATCGGGGTCGGGCGCAATGCCGTCTTCCGCATCGGGGGTTTGGTTATTGGCGCCGCCACCCAGATAGGGACTGCAAAAGCGATACTCGAGGCGGTGCCCGTCGGGGTCAGTAGCCGAATGATCAAACGCAAACTCCTCACCCGCACAGATAATAAAGGGCGGGAATTCATTAAATACGGGACTGTTGTTGCTGGCCTGCTGAGCCTCGGGGGTAATATCGATCGTGTAGGTAGCCCCGGAGATACCCGGGTCATTGATGTTGGTCAGGGCTTCATTCCGGCAACAACGTTGATAAACGATGTGGTAGGGCTCATCCGAAACGGGTAACTCGATCTCAATAAAGGTATACAGCCCTTCTTCCACGCAAACATCGGGCGGAACCAGAACACATTCATTACCCGGGTTAGGATCTACGCTAGTAACCACCGGGGCTTCGAGGTATTGCGTGCGTACGAATTCACTGCCCCGGTAAATACTGACCGAAGCAGTTGTCGTGGAACCCGGCGAAGAGTCAAAAACATCGCCTGACCCCAGGCAATCACGGTAGATCTTCATATAGACCTGGTAGCGTTTGACCGTCGGATCACCATCAACCGGACCGAGGCATTCGTAGTAAATTTCCCCGCCAATAATATGCTTGGCCAGGACCGGGACACTTAAAAAAAAGAGTAATAGGGTCGAAGTAAGAGCGATTCGGAGTTCCTTCACAAGACTTTTTTTAGAAAAAACGAAAAAAAATGGGATTTCCGTACAGCGAATCCGCCAAATAAGGAATCTATCTACCAGCATACAACCACTTAAGTGTACATGCTGTTTGTTCACGACAACATACTGCATACTATGACAACCTCGTTCTCGAACACCCCGTACCTGTCGGATAACCACCCCCAGGAAATTGCCGTTAAAGCGCTATTAGCGGAAAAGATGGTTTTATTGGCCACTGACACCGTTTGGAGTCTGACGGGTATGCTCCACAGCCAGGAAGCTGTTGAATGTGTACAACGTATCAGCCGTAAAGACTTAACCCCAGAATTCCTGTTTGCTTCCGTGGATCAACTCAAAGAATACGTTCCACGACTGCATCCGCGTCTCGAAACACTTTTATTAGTGCACCAGCGCCCACTGACCCTTTTGGTGGAAGGCTACCGGAACATTCCGGAGTACGCCCATCAGGGACGGCAGCAAATTGCCGTGCGCGTCGTCCGGGATGCTTATTTAAAAGACCTGATCGAAGAAGTGGACGCTCCCCTGTTTACCACTCCTGCTTATACTGCTGAAGGTGCCATCGCCGGTCATTTCGGCCAGGTAAGCTCCGATATCCTGACCAAAATTGACTTTGTCGACAAACACCGACAAATGGAAACAGAAATGGGAACGCTTTCCGTTATGGCAATGATGGGTGAAAAAGGGGAGTTGGATTTTCTGCGGTCCTGAAGACATCCTAGTGCTTTTCGAAAAGGGCCTGCTCTTTTAGTGGATTTGGCTGGCTGAGTACCTCCAGTGCTTTCGTGATCATCGGATCGGAAGTATGGATCACACTATAGTATCCTTCTTCTTCGAAGAGGTACCTGCCGATGCGTGCTTTAATGTATCGCTTCAGGTCCGTGCGATATGTAGCTGCAGTACCGGCGAGCTCTTTGTCTTTCTCTGCGACGAAGGCTACGAAATCCTGAAATACATTCTCGGAAATGCGATAGGAATCCCGGAACGACGCAAGTGTCCATTCCTGTAATCCGGGATTATCCGTTTCCAGATACCGGTAAACGAAGTTGGGAACCATGGCCCGCAGCCCAGAAAATGCTTCCGTCATGAGGGTGGTATCCAGCGGCACAAAAATATCCGGAATGATACCACCACCACCGTAAACGATACGGCCATTATTGGTGTAGAAACGGGTTGAGTCGTCGATGGGAATTTTATTCTCAGCGAAAAGTTCTCCGCTTTCGTATCGCTCCTGGAAATCATTGCGATATGCATCCAGATTTTCGTAGGATTTTTGAATGGAGCGCCCACTTGGGGTATAGTACCGCGCTACCGTAAGCCGCAGGGCGGAACCATCGCTCAGGCGATACTGCTCCTGTACCAACCCTTTTCCGAAGGACCGCCGTCCGATGATCAATCCCCGATCCTGATCCTGAATGGCTCCGGCCAGGATTTCGGAAGCCGATGCACTTCCCTCATCGATCAGCACAACTACGTCGTCGATATCAAAAAAAGACCTTCCCGTACTTTCGTATTCCGAACGGCTGACGGCCCGGCCTTCGGTGTAGACGAGCAGCTCGCCATCAGTGGGAAACAGTTGGCTCAGAATATTGGTAGCTTTCTGGAGGTAGCCTCCGGGATTATGCCGCAAGTCGATGACCAGATCTTCCATACCTTCCTCGTCGACCAGTTGTTCCATGGCTTCCAGAAACTCCTTATCGGTGGTGGCTGAAAACCGGCTGATCTTGATATAGCCCGTCCGGTCGCTCAACATATAGGATGCATCGACGCTCTGCAGGGGAATTTCATCACGGGTAATAGTAAAACGGCGAATGGATTTCTGATTTCCACGTAGTACACCAATCGTTACATCCGTTCCCTTCTCTCCCTTCAGGAGGTTTATAACATCCTGGTTATCGAGATTCTTCCCGGCAATAACAGAGTCCTCCACTTCGACAATCTTATCGCCGGCCATTACACCCATGGTTTCGGCTGGACCTCCTGAGATCGGAGCAACTACCACGACGGTATCGTCAACCATCATGAATTCCACACCAATACCCTCGAAGTTACCCTCGAGCTGTTCGGTAACCTGACGCAATTCCTCTTTAGAAATATAGGAAGAGTGAGGATCGAGTTGTTCCAGTATTGTTTGAATGGCCTCGTCGACCAATTTATCACGATCGACGGAATCGACATATTTAGCCTCGATATAGCGAAGCATTTCTTCGATCTTGGTCTGACCAGTGTAGGTTTCTTTCGGGGTGTTACCCGTCTCAAATAACACTGCCGACTGCCCCGTGGATAGGGTCATTCCAAGCAGAATACCAAAGATAAGAACTACCGCAAAGAGCAGGGGTAGTAAAACAGTAATTCGATTGTTCGGTCTTTGTCCAGGCATCGCTTTCTTTGATCAACTTCAATTCCGGATTGCGGCGCAGTTTGTGTCTGCCCCGCCAGATTGTCGGGTAAGTACGCAGCGGAGTTTTGAGGAAAAAGCCTGCATCTACTATAATGAAGGAGCAATCCTGAGGCCTTTCACTTAACCTTTTTCCGTTTGCTTCCTTTACGCCCGGCATAAGGTACCAGTAGTACAAACATAAGCAATTTAATGTTGCAAAAGTATCTCCCTTTTTGCGTAAGCTAAATACAACAACTGCGTCTTTTCGGAAATATACTCAACTCGAAGTGGTTTGGAGTCCCAGCACGAAGTATAGCGGAGCAAAAGCATTTCGTTGTCGGTATACTTTTTAGGCTTTCGCCAAAAAAAAGGAGCTTTCATTTGAAATATGATAGATTTACCCGTGTATTCTTCCACTTATTAAAAATTCAGAGCCAATGGGAAAAACAGCTGACATCGACCATCTCGACCGGCAGATACTGGCCTTGCTCATGCGCAACGCCAAAATGCCTTATACCGAAATTGCTAAAAAGCTCTTCGTTTCGGGAGGTACCATCCACGTCCGCATGAAAAAAATGGAGGAGGCAGGAATCGTTCGCGGCACCTATCTGGCCGTCGACCACCACAAACTCGGTTACGACATCTCAGCTTTTCTCGGTATTTATCTCGACAAAAGCTCCCTTTATCATCAGGTAGCCGACTCCCTCGAGCAAATACCGGAAATTGTCGATGCTCACTACACTACCGGGCTATACAACATATTTGCCCGCATTGTATGCCGCGATACCAACCACCTGCGCAGTGTACTGCACGACAAGATCCAGAATATCGCCGGCATCCAGCGGACCGAAACCTTCATCTCACTGGAGGAAAGCATTCATCGTCCGCTGGATATCGTGGAGGACGAGGATTGAAAGGAAGTCGAAAATCGGATACGAGCGCTAGCGACTGATGGAATAAATCGGACCTCCAACCTCCAACCTCAAACCTCAAACCTCAAACCTAATAATAACATGCTCTCCTCACCTTAGCCGCCTGCTTGGCCAGGCGTACTACCTGACAGGCATAGCCGTATTCGTTATCGTACCAGGCGTAGATGGTTGCGCTTTTCCCATCGGCCGATACGATGGTTGATGGGGCATCGATAACGGAGGTGGAGGTCATACCTACGGCACTGGTGGAAACGTATTCCTCACTGGTGGAATAGTGGATCTGCTCGACCAGGTCGCCACGCAGGGATGCTTTCCGGAAATGGCCGTTCAGAGATTCCAGATTAGTCGACTTATTCAATTGAAGGTTCAGGATAGCCAACGACACATCCGGTGTTGGGACCCGAACCGCATTACCACTAAGTTTTCCGGCGAGTCCGGGCAGTACTTTGGCGACTGCTTTGGCCGCACCCGTAGAGGTTAGCACCATATTGGTGGCCGCTCCGCGACCCCGTCGGGGTTTTTTATGAAAATTATCTAATAAATTCTGATCACTGGTATACGCGTGGATCGTTTCAATGTGGCCTTTCTCAATACCGAAGGCGTCGTCCACGAGCTTTATGACCGGTGCGATCGCATTGGTGGTACAGGAGGCAGCACAAAAAATGTGTTCCTGCTCAAAATCAATATCCCCGTGGTTGACACCATGGACGATATTGGGTACTCCTTTGGCCGGGGCCGTCAGCATTACCTTATCGATTCCGGGGCGCAAGTGAACCGATAGCGCCTCCTTATCCCGCCATACACCGGTATTATCGATCAGGATGGCATCCTGGATACCGTATCCAAGATAATCGATATCCGCGGGTTGTCCGGCGTAGATCAATTGGATGCGATTGCCGTTAACCATCAACACGTGGCCATCTTCCAACACCTCAACGGTACCGTGAAAATCGCCGTGCACGGAATCTGATTGCAGGAGGGCTGCTCTTTTTAAGGCTTCCGCCAAATGATCCTTCAACTTTGGGCGGATCACGATGGCCTTCAGGCGCAGTTGTTCCCCACGACCGGTCTGGTCGATGATGCGCCGGGTCAGCAGGCGGCCAATCCGGCCAAATCCGTAGAGTACGACGTCGCGAGGCTCGGGGCGTTCCCGGTGTTCGGTTGTGAAGGTTTGCAGGCGATCGCGCACAAATTCATCCAGATTGGAATAGGTTTCCTGGTTTTTCCACTCCAGGGCGAGTTTACCCAGATCTATTTTGGCAGGGGCTAATTCGGTAAATCGATGAATAGCTTTTGCTAATTGCCAGGTGGTTCGCACGGAAACCGGGGATCCCTGGTAGTCAATACCTAACCGATGGGCATCGAGCACTTTACTGGGACGGGTGTCGTAAATATCCTGGCGAAAAAGGACCAGTTCGATCGACCGGTCGAAACGCAGCTCGCCGGTCAGGCTCAGCAGATCCAGGGCTAATTTTTCCTGTTCACGCCAGTCGCGAATAGCCGAATCGCTCTCCTGGCGGATGAGGGTGGTTTGTTGGTTCATATTTGGTGGGCATTGAGGAGCAGGTAGCTGCTCCGAAAACAATAGATTATACCAACAACGAAGTGGTTTGGTGTCCCAGCACGAAGTACTGCGGAGCAAAACCATTTCGAGTCGGGTATATACTCGCGTGAAAAGGTTGGGCGAAGCCCAAACCTTTTCGGAAGCGGTATAATGGTGATATACGGGTAAAGGTAGGAAGGGTTTTTGAGAAGGACGATCGGGGAATGACCGAAAAGAAAAGTTCCCAGAAGATCTGATAAGTGATGGTTTTGTCGGGGAGTGGCAATTGAGATGGCATCGGGGATGGCATCGGCGATGCCATCTTTATCATCAACCCAGCCTAAGAAAAAAGGCGCACGGAATACACCGTGCGCCTTTTGTTGTCATTACCAATCTGTCGCAATCACTAAGCTCCCAGATAGTGCTTGAGCAATTTACTACGGTTCGCGGAACGTAGTTTGTTGATGGCTTTATCCTTGATCTGACGGACGCGTTCGCGGGTCAGTCCGAATTTCTCACCAATGTCTTCCAGCGACATGGGGTGTTCCACGCCGATGCCGAAATACAGTTTGATCACGTCGCACTGACGCTCGGTCAGGGTACTCAGGCTGCGCTCGATTTCCTGTCGCAGGGATTGGTTATAATCCAGTTCCTGGTCAGTGCCTGGAGTACTGCTGTTTTCCAGCACGTCGAGCAGGGAGTTATCTTCCCCTTCTACGAATGGAGCATCCATAGAGACGTGGCGGGCAGCAACACCCAGGGTTGTTTCGACTTCTTCGGTACCGATATCGAGGTTCTCGGCCAATTCGTCCGGAGAAGGTTCGCGCTCGTACTCTTGCTCGAGCTCGGAGAAGGCCTTATTGATCTTGTTGAGTGATCCTACTTTATTGAGCGGCAGGCGTACGATTCGCGATTGCTCGGCCAGTGCTTGCAGAATTGACTGGCGGATCCACCAAACGGCGTAGGAGATAAATTTAAAACCGCGTGTCTCATCGAAACGTTGGGCGGCTTTGATCAGGCCCAGGTTACCTTCGTTGATCAGGTCACTAAGGGACAATCCCTGATTTTGGTATTGTTTGGCAACGGAAACGACGAAGCGGAGGTTGGCTTTGGTCAGTTTTTCCAGGGCAGCCTGGTCGCCCTGCTTAATCCGTTTGGCCAGTTCAACTTCTTCTTCCGGGGTTAAGAGATCGACTTTTCCTATTTCCTGTAAATACTTTTCAAGTGATTGACTTTCTCGATTGGTAATAGACTTCGTGATCTTAAGCTGTCTCATCTAACTATTACGTTTTTATTGTTTTCCAACAAAGTGACATCCGCGAACGGAAAAGATTGGGTCGGTAGGATCTGTAAATGGGATTGGGTTGGTGACTGCGTGAACCAGTCAGTAGAATTGATGTGCCAGTGTTCCGTGTTCCTTCAATGGTTCTTATCCTTTAGTACCGCTGCTCACGACTTTTTACAGCGAACAAAAATACCGGAAAAAGCTACGCAAGTCAAGGGCAACCCGCTCTTAAGCTGAAAATTGTTAACATTAAATAAACACATGACGGGGAAAAAAGATTCCGTACTTGGAAAAATCATTTTTTTCTTTTTTATTGCGACCTATCCACCAAATATTTTTCGGGTCCCCAGCGATTTTAGCAACTGTTTAGCATTCCCACCACTCGTCTGACAATTCATTTACCAAGCTACCATTTATGGAACGAGTCAAAATCAATCTGGAATACATCTTCCGGGCTTCGCCTACTATTTTATTTAAGTTCTTCACCACCCCCTCCTGCCTCATCCGCTGGTTTTGCGATGAAGTGGACATCAACGAGAGTGAGTACACCTTCGTTTGGCAGGGCTCGGAAGAAATTGCCGAGGTGATCGATGAAATAGAGGACGAACTGATTCGCTTCCAGTGGGAAGATGCCGAAGATGAGGAAGAGTATCTCGAGTTCCATATCTCCCGGTCACCTGTTACCTCCGAAACCATCCTCGTTATTTCTGACTTCTGCGACGAAGATGAGGTCGACGATCAAACACAATACTGGGATAACCTCATGGATAAACTCCGGAAAGCTACCGGTGGATAATCCCGGTCTGATCCTCGCAATTTAGTTGTACTATTAACCTAACGGATGATGGAGGGTTTCGTTCTATCGAAAGGTAGAAAGGATTGTGTACATTGCCGGATGTACCCCAACAACTAAAAAAATCTTCATGCACCTCACTTTTGGTCTCGCGCTGGATCAATTGCACATACCGCTACCCAATCTGGCAGAAGGTAATCGACTGTACGTGGGTCCTCAGCTCCTCTTGGATCGACTGGAAACCTTCCTCGGGTATGCGTACCCCCAGCGACAGAATGAATACCTGCGGATTGAACAGTACCGGCAGGCCTTACACCACCACCTGCAATCAGCATCCGAATTGCCCTTTTACTATCGCTCCTTTCAGGCCGATGCTTTTGCCACTGCTGCGGAACTACTCGATCGGCGGGATGAGTTATTACTGAATGGCTGGGATTTCCGGGTTGATCCCGAAATGCCCGTTCGGTTGCTAACCCTGGCCAGCGTCGAGGACTGCATTCGCAACTCATCCGGCCTGAGCATTTCACCGGGTTTTGCCGAAAGGTGGTGCACTATCCTCCGGGAATTGCCAAAGGGGCACCAACCTATTCAATCCGTTCTGTGTACCGACCCTATCGACGTTTTCCCACCCCATATCCGACGATTTTTTGAGCTGATGCACGAACAGGGTATTCCCGTTGCCGAGGCTAACCAACACCAGATTACCGGGGATTCCGATCTGGCGCATTTCCAGCAAAGCCTGATCACCGGTACCCCCCGGCGGACCCCGGCGGGCGATGGTTCCCTGCTCGTACTGCGGGCCAAACGCGATACCGATATCGCACTTACCTGGGCGGCTACCTTGCGCAAAAACCCCGACTATAATCCCTATCACCTCATACCTGACAAATCGCGTATACTCGATAACGCCATGGTTGCAGAAGGGTTACCAAGTCTGGGAATCCCCTCCAACTCCCTGGCCCGACCCAGCCTGCAGATCCTGAAACTGGCACCGGTTTTTCTATGGGAACCCCTTGATCCCTACCAGCTGATGGAGTTTGTATCGCTTTCGCTAAAACCCCTACATGACGACCTCGCTCAGCGCATAGCTATCCTTATCGCCGATCAACCCGGGACGCAAAGTGACCGCTGGCGAGGCATGCTGGCAGCCTTTCGTAAGGATCTGGAGGACCGTCCCCAAACTGAACAGGAAGCAATTCTGCACCAATATCGGTTTTGGTTTGAACGCCCTCGATACGACAGCTCTTCGGAAGCACCAACGGATGAGGTTATCCGCTTATACCAGTACATCTACCACTGGGCCAGGGAACTCCGCGAAGAGCACGCCGACCACAGCGCGCTGGCGGTCCTGGCCGAACAGGCGCGACAACTGGTTGAATTACTCAACAGCTTGCCCGAAAAGGCATTGTCGCGGCTGGAGTTAGAGCGCCTAGTTCGCACCATCTACGAACCAGCCCCCATCCAGTTCCAACCGCTGCAGGAAGGTGCACGACAGCCCGTTCATCATCCACATGCCCTCATTGCCCCGGTGGATGATCTATGCTGGTGGAACTTCGTGCAGTACGAGGCTGATTACTTCTTTTCCCGATGGTACGAACACGAACAACAATGGCTTGCCCAACGGTCGGTGCCCATTTCGCTGGAAACACCCGCACAGGCCAACCAACGTCTCGTCAAACTTCGCAAACAGGCTATTTTACGTACCCAAAAAAGACTGGTCCTGGTCATGCCGGAAATCGCGGAAGGACAAGATGTAATCCCACATCCCCTCTACGGTGATCTCGAAGCCAGCTTTGAAAGTCTTGCGGGTATTACCGTACATATTGATAGCGAGGATCCACCGCGTAACCTGGGACCTTACCTCAAACCGCCGGCATGGCCATCGGTGCCCCATCATCCATTGGCCAGGCCGGAGCCTTTCATTACGCTTCCCGGCAACCGGGCGATCCCACCACGCGACAAGGATACCATCACCAGCCTCGAGTCCCTGTTCTACTATCCGTACCAATGGGTTTTCCGGCATCAGGCCCGCTGGCGCCCCTCTCCTATTTTGCGGATCGTTCCGGACCGGACCCTCCTGGGTAACCTGGCACATCGCTTATTTGAAACCCTATTCCAGGAACCAGAAGTAATAACCTGGCCCCGGGAGCGGGTGGAAGCATGGATCGATGCGGCTGCCGCCGAACTGTTTGAACGGGAGGGGTCCGTTTTATTGTTGTACGGCCGGGAACCGACCCGTGCCCGATTTGTGAAACAATTGAAATTCGCCGCCTGGAACCTGATCGACCTGCTGCATGCGAATGGATGGTCCGTGTCCGGCACGGAGGTAGAACTCGAGGGACAATTATCCGGCAATAAAATTCGGGGACGAGCTGACCTGGTGGTAGAACGCAAGGGTGAATTTCTGGTCCTGGACCTGAAATGGAGGGGAGCGAGTTATCGCCGTCAATTAATTCGCAACGAGGAAGATCTCCAATTGGTCCTGTACGCCCGGCTGATCAGCAAGGATCAATCCTGGGCACAATCGGCCTATTACATATTATCCACCGGTGAATTGCTGGCGCGATCCAACGAAGCCTTCCCGCAATTAGAGCCGGTCGTAACCGATGCCGACTTCATTGAAACCAACCAAATAATCTTCGGGCGTATGCAAGAAACCTACCGCTGGCGCCTGCAACAATTGGATCAAGGCCGGGTAGAGGTCCGATGCTCGGAAACAAACGACGCCCTGCAGGAATGCTATGAGGATGAGCCCATGCTTGACCTCCTGGAAATGCGAACCAATGATGCTCCCTTCGACGATTACCGGACACTGGTCGGATTGGTGCAATAAATCATTGCCGATCTACCGACAACGAAGTGGTTTTGCTTCGCAGTACTTCGTGCTGGGATGCCAAACCACTTCGGGTCGAGTATATACTCGCGTGAAAAGAGTAGGCGAAGCCCTAACCTTTTCGGAAACGGTATAAATGCATCTTGTGGATTATGGCCGACAAACCACCCTTTCCAGATTTTTGTTTACATGGAAATTAGGTGCGAAAGACAATTTTTTTTCTATTTAGCAATTCTATTCCCATGTCTGTTAATAACCCGTTCCGAAAACATCTGGCACTGGTTTTGCCTGGATATCCGGGAGAGCTGTCAACAGACCACCACACCACTACGCCCGCGAACGGACATCCGGTTTTGTATCCTTTTTTGCGAAAGCATAAAAAGGAAAATGCATCCGATGGCCCGTCGTTTCGTATGATCCAAAAAATAAACAGACTGACGTATGTCTAAATCTTTAGTTCCCTCACTGATCTGGTTGATCATCGGATTGATGGTTCACACCGGATCTGCACAGGACCGCTCGCACAAGATAGATGCCCTGCTGCAAGAACAAATGGCCCAAAAGCCCGGCCAGTATCATCCTATCCTGGTGAGTCTCCAGGATAGGGTGGATGTGCAGGCACTGCAGGAATCCTTTACCAGACTCCGTTCCGGCAAGCACGAGCGGGCAACCATTCTCGTGGAACAACTTCAGGCCAAAGCCGGACAAACGCAACCCGCTCTCATTCAAAAGATTAGGTCGTACGGAGGATTCCGGGAGGGATCCATATCCTCCCTCTGGATTGCCAATGGTCTCTACCTCGAAGCATCTTCCGCCCTTATTAACTACCTCGGCGGGTTGGATCAGGTACGGTACATTGAATGGGATGCACCCGTCCGGCTGGAAAAAAGTGAGGGTGTGGCCGCCTTCCTGGAGCCGGGCATAGCTGAGCCAGCCTTGAAATCCATGAATGTTGATAAACTCTGGGCCAAGGGCTATACCGGCTACGGCACCAAGGTGATGATCATTGATTCCGGAGTGGATATCATGCATCCCGCCTTACGCAGCCAAGCTAATTACAACACCGAATCACGGGCCCGCTCGACGTCCGGTTCTATTGTCGGTGACTATAGCGATGAACACGGTACAGCAGTTGCGGGCGCCATCTTGGGGTTAGATCGTATCAACCGGGACACCATTGGCCCGGCCTTCAATGCCCGCTATATCGATGGCCCTTCCTCGAACCTCGTCAATTCTGCCGGCGATTTTGAAGGCTCGGTGCGGACTGCCTACAGCAACCTCCAGTATGCCTTAAATCCCGATGGTGACGTATCGACCAGTGATGACATCCCCGATGTCATTAATAATAGCTGGGGATTAGCTGATAATTCAAGTCAGTTTAATTGCAACAATAGTATTTACCGCGACGTAATCGGTAGCCTGAATGCTGTCGGAGTAAGCGTTATTTTCGCCGCCGGCAATGATGGTCCCGATCCTGGCTCTGTCAATTTCCCGGGCGCTCTATCGCTTAATGACTACGTCCCGATGTCGGTAGGTGCCACGGATGCCGGAGATATTGTTTCGGATTTTTCGGGTCGTGGTCCTTCGAATTGCGGAACCGGCACACAGGCCATTAAACCAGAGGTCGTTGCACCCGGACAGCAAATTCGGACCACCACTCCGTTTGGACGTTACAGCCGTATTTCGGGAACCTCGTTCTCTACGCCATACGCCTCGGGTGTGGTATTATTACTCAAAGAAGCCTTCCCCACCCTCAATGGCCAAAAGCTCCAGGAAGCGGTTATCGAGAGTGCGAAAGACCTCGGAACAGCTGGTGTCGATAATGCCTATGGGTTTGGGAAAGTGGATGCCCTGGCGGCCTTCAATTACCTGGTGGATCAGGGTTTTAACCCCGCGGATCCTATCAGCGCAAACAACGATGTTATTTTGGCATCAGCGGCTACCCGCAATCAGGATTGTGGCAGCCAGACCGACCTGGAGTTGACGGTCATCAATGAAGGTACCACCACCATTCGCACCTTTACCATAACCGTTCGTCAGGCTAACACCTTTGATCTCATCAATCAGACCACCTGGGATGGCGAAATTCAGCCGGGCGAGGTAAAAACCATACGACCGGGTGGCCTCGCGGCCTTCCTCGGGAATTATCCAATCCAGGTTTCGCTGGAAAGTCCCAATGGCAGCGCGGATCGCCGATCATTTAACAATAGCCTGAAAATGAATATTAACGTTACCAACGATCCCCTGCTCCCGGTGGTCGATCCCGGCAGTGCCACCGTTTGTCGCGGTGGTCAGGTTTTGCTGAGGGCTCAGCCTGATGGCGGTGGCCATGTACGTTGGTACGATGAACCTACGGGAGGTTCCGTCATTGCTGAGGAAAACGAGTTTCTCACCCCTTCGCTCAATGCCGATCGTATTTATTACTCCTCTCTTTTCTATAACAATAGTGCCGGCCTCGAAAACCGAAATGTGGGAACGACCACCTTGCTGACCCCGGAAGCAGGCTTGCAATTCGATGCCCTCACCTCTTTTAACCTGAATTCCGTCAAGGTCTACGCCGATGAATTAGGCCCTAGGATCGTAGTTTTGCGGGAGCCTAATGGCCAAACGCAACAGCGTATAGTCAATATAACCAAGACCGGAGAGCAACGAGTTGATCTCAATTTTAACATAGACCCCGGTACCGACTACGAATTGGTAGTTACGGTCGGTAAGGGTTTATCAATTACCACTACCAACGTAAACTATCCGAGAACTCTGGATAACGTGGTTCGAATCAAAAAAGGAGTGGGAACGGTATCCACCTTTTATCCATTCTTTTACGATTGGGACGTTACTTATGAATACGTGTGTGGACGCATTCCGGTACCCATATCTGTATCGGATGACCTCGCTCCTCCGGTAAATTTTTCCTTTACGCAAGATAGTGGAAACGGTCCCCAGGTGAGTTTCCAGGACGAATCGACCGGCGCCATGTCCTGGCAATGGGATTTCGGTGACGGTGGCCAATCCGACGAAGAAAATCCCGTGCATACTTATACCGCCACCGGCACGTACACAGTATCACTCACCATTGCGAATGCCGATGGTTGCGAGAATACGACTATCCGGGAAATTACGGTGGACAATGTCACCAGCACGGCCGAGCAAAGGCGTTTGGCGCAGCAGGTAACGATCAGTCCTAATCCGGTGCAATCCCGAACGACTATTCACTACGCACTCGATGATCTGCGTCCGCTTGGTTTTACCCTCACCGATATTGCAGGCAGGGCGATACTTCACCGGGAAGCGGGGCGTCACAAAGAAGGGACCATTGAACTGAACCTGTCGGCCTTCGCACCCGGCACGTACTTTCTGATCATACAATCAGGTCCCTACCGGGCCAGTAAGAAGCTGATCAAGCTCGATTAGCGTACAAAACCGGATGCAGGTAACCTGCATCCGGTTTTCTTTATTCCTCTGATTCGGGAGCCAACTGGAGCTTGAGTCCCTCGAAGTCATTGCTTATATGCAATTGGCAGCCCAGGCGGGAATTATCTTCCACAAAAAAGGCCTGATCGAGCATATCCTCCTCGTCTTCCGACATTTCGGGCAGTTCGTGCTCGCTCAATACATACACATGACAGGTTGAACACAGAGCCATACCACCGCAGGTACCTTTTACCGGCAATTCAGCAGCTTTGCACAACTCCATAATATTCATGTTCATATCTGTTGGCGCTTCCAATTCGTGCACCACCCCCTGGCGGTCCGTAATGGTAACTTGTACCACGTTATCTTCCATGTGTTTATCCTTAGGTCAGAAAAAGTGCCCCAAATGTACTATTCCTCTGGGAATTTGCGGGTTTACCTGCAACTCAATCAGCAACGACCCGGATTGCGTCACCAACCCGGATGGTTCCGCCCCGGATCACCCTTGCGGTCAGCCCTCCGTGTCCCCGCATGGCATTGTAGCCTCCGGGCCCCAGCGCTGCTTCCATTTTTGAGCAGGGATGACAAGCCCCCGTACCTTCCAAAATCACCTCTTCGCCAATCCGGAATGTACGATCGCGCAGGGCCAGCAGGTTGATCTTGCGAATAACCAGGTTCCGTCGCAGATCAGCCGGTTCAATGCAGTCCACGCCGAGCATGGCAGCAATGGCGGGCAGGTGTTCCTCCTGGATCAGGGTGACCTGCCGTTTCCCGGATTGCCCCCGGTAGTGATCCCCTGCCAATCCGTCGGTGGTATCCACTGAAATCGACTCCGTTTCCCGGACCGGTTGGTCTTTTTCGGGTCGAAAACTAATCCAGGCTAATTCGCCGGTCTGGGGAAGCGTTTGAATGAGTTCTTCTTTGGAAGGCATAGGTCCCGGCCAGTTCTTGTGAAATAATGACAACTATACAAATGAGCCGGATTCTTTGTTGGCTTTCGCCAAAAAAAGGACGGCTGACGGCTGACGGCTGACGGCTGACGGCTGACGGCTGACGGCTGACGGC